>JANQJA010000017.1 GCA_028281885.1 Pseudomonadales bacterium
CAGTCGGTTTGAGATCTATGCGCCAACGGCCTGAAGGTTTTTCTCGCTGGCGAGCTTGCCGGCCACATGCAGAACGTTGTACCGAACACCCGGGTCAAGTGTTGTCGCCGTTGCTGTCGCGATCCCGTCGAAGTCAGTTGCGGTGACCACAGCCTCGCCTGTGACTGAGATGACGTTGCGGGACCTGAGCGTTACGATGTAGGTGGAGAATAGAGACTGTTCAAAGAAGTCAGGTGCGTTGATGCCATAGATCATCGACAACTGTCTTCCCGTCGCAGCCGCGGCAGCTTCAACTTCTCGAACGGAAGCGTTCGACAGCGTGACGAGGAGCTGGTTAACCACGAAGAATCTTTCTAATGTCGGCTGGATGATTTGGGCGAGTTCCGACAGCGCGGCAAAAGACTCGCTCTCAAAGGGTGGAATAGAGACGGTGTCGCCGGTCACGACAATCAGCCCGAGATCGTCAAGTTTTTCAATCATCTGGCCGATGACTTCATCAAGCGCCGGTTCCTGCCAGCGCAGGAAGTATTCTGCCTGAAAGTAGGGGTATAGCTGCCGGCACAGCTCGATGATGCGTTCGATGTCGACCTGTTCAAAGGTACAGATGATCCGGCTGATCATGGATGGCAATGCGAAAACATGGGCGGTGCTGTTGCGATAATAGGTCAGCAGCACCGTCGTATCTTTGTCGACGCTGATCAGTTCCAGTCCTCCTGTTTCCTGTCGTTCCACTCCTGCAACCTGCTCTGCGGTGGTGACGATGGCCTCGCTGGGCAACGCGGTGACGGTCAGGTTTGGCACGATGCGGGCCAGCTCGCGAAGCACATCAATCTGATTTTGCAGTCGCGCAGATCCCATCACCTGGCGCGGAGAACTCAACAGGGCGGTAGCGACAAGGTTGACCGGGTTCACCACGGCGGCGTCGTTGATCCGTGTGGCAAGTTCGCGAGACAGTTGGATGCAGGCGTCCGAAAAGGCGCTGGTGTCCCCCTGGTCCTCCTGCCACTCGGGCAGGTGATGATCGAGAAACTCCGCCAGGATAACCGGGCGGCCAAAGCTGACGGCCACCTTGCCGAATGAGTGCTTGAAGGCGCGGAAGATGCGAAAGATGTCAAAGAAGGATTCCTGTTTCTTGTCCCTGCCAGCCAGCTCGCTCATGTAGGTCGGTGCTTCCAGTACCCGCTCGTAGCTGAAATGCACCGGCAGCAATGCCATGGGACGGGTCGTGTCGCGCTGGAAGCTTCGCATGGTCATGCTGAGCATGCCGGTCCGGGGTGTCAGCATTCGACCGGTACGGCTGCGGCCGCCTTCAATGAAATATTCCACCGAGTAACCCTTGCTGAACATGAGATGGAGGTACTCATCGAAGACTGCCTTGTACAGTGCATCGCCCTGAAATGAGCGGCGCATGAAAAACGCGCCCGCGCGGCGCAAGAGAGTGCCGACAATCGGCAGGTTGAGGTTCTTGCCTGCTGCGATGTGGGGCGGCGTCAGTCCATTGTGATACAGCACGAAGGACAACAGCAGGTAGTCGATGTGGCTGCGATGACAAGGGATGTAAACAACCTCGTGGTTACTGGCGAGGGCCTTCGGAATCTCCACATGATGGACGTCAATGCCGTCGTACAGTTTGTTCCATAGCCAGCTCAACAGGACGTGAAAGAAACGAATCACCCGATAGGACTGGTCTGAGACAATCTCGTTGGCATAGGACAGTGCCTTCGCATTGACGGTATCCATGCTTTCATTGTCCGCGGTGGCCTCGCGTTGGATCGCCAGCGTGACGGAACGACTCCTCATGATGGCGTTGATCAGGGTGCGTCGATGGGACAGGTCAGGTCCAAGAATTGCCTGCTTTTCCGCAGTGAAACGGGCGCGCAGGATGCGCATCAGCTTTCTTACCTGGCGCTCCCGCGGGATGGGTTCATCGACGAGTTCATTCAACGATAGCGTGGGTCCGAACTGAACCAGAATGTGGTTGGGATAAAACAGCATGGCGAGAAATTTCTTCAGCCGTGTGGTCGTCGTCCAGTTCTCGGAAAAGAGATACTTGAACAGGGACTTTTCTCGATCAGGCTGGTGTCCCCAGAATAGAGATACCGGGACGATTTTGATGGGACCGCGACCCGCGGCGGCATGGTCGAACAGGCGATGCATGCGTTCTGACTGCAGTCGGGGTGATCGTCGGCCCAGCCGACCCTCCGGTCGCGCCAGAAAGAAAAAGGCACGGGCTTCCATGTCGATGATGCCCTGGTAGGGGCGAGGCAGCCCTGCCCGCTCGCAGGCAAAATCGGTGACCATCAGGTCGGCGGTCGACTTCAACGCCATGACATACACGACGTGATCGTCGGGCCCAAGTCCGAGGATATCTGCGTCTGCTCGAAGAACTGTCGGCCGAATCCAGGCGTGCAGCAGTCGGCGAAACAGGTGAAACTGTGCCGATTTCAGGCGATAGCCAAGGCGCTTCTGCTCCTGGTCAGCGCTGCCCATCAAAAAGGTCGGAGAGTGCCTCCGTCTTGTCCTTGCCGACGATCTCCACCTCCCATACGCCGCTGTACTTTCGCTCGGTCTGGGCCCGGATATCGGCGATGTCTGTTAGCACTGTCGGTCGCAGGAATACCAGCAGATTCTGCTTGTCCTGAGTGCGACTTGAGCTTTTGAACAGGTGTCCCAGCAGGGGGATGCTACCCAGCAGTGGTACTCGAGAGTTGGTGTCCTGACTGCGATCGCGAATCAATCCGCCCAGAATAATGACTTCTTCGTTGTCTGCCAGCACGGTGGTGTCGATCGTTCGTTTGTTGGTAATCAGATCAGCGGAACCGTCCGCGCCGATGGACTGCAGGCTCGACTGGTCCACTTCTGACACTTCCTGATAGATCTTGAGTCTGACCAGACTGCCATCATGAATGTGCGGCGTGACTTCCAGCGTCAGGCCGACATCCTGGCGCTGGATCGTGGTAAATGGATTCGTCGTGCCACCGGAGCCGGTGGTGGTGGACCCGGTCCGGAAAGGTACATTCTGGCCAACAACGATCTTGGCTTCCTGGTTGTCCATAGTGGTAATGCTTGGCGTCGACAGCAGGTTTACATCGTTGTTGGATGACAGCGCGCGGATGATGGCCGCAAAACTGGTACCGTTTTCGCTAATTCTTCCGCCACCAACCAATGGTGCTGTACCCAGGTTGGTATCGGTGGGGACCTGGTCAAAGGCCAGTGCCTGCAGGATGTTTGACAGTGTCCCGGAGGGCGCGGTCAGCCCGATGGGGAGCGCGGAACTGCCGGTATCGGCGACTGCGAGTTCGCTGCCAAGCTCGCGGGTGAAATTTGTGGTCACCTCGACGATTGCGGCCTCGATCAATACCTGCAGTCGACGCACATCCAGGCTCGCGATGATCTCTTTTAATTCCAGCATGGTGGTGGGATTGGCCCGGATCACGAGGGCATTCAGTGCTTCGTCTGCCTGGATGCTGACCGGAACATCCTCTCCTGCGCCCTGTGACGGGTTGTTGGCGGCGCTACCGTCGGCGACGAGATTCTTGAGAATCTCCGCCATCTCTACTGCATCCGAGTGAGCCAGCCTGACTACCTGGATGGTGCCGGAACGATTGGCGGGAACGTCCAGTTCTTCCACCAGGGAGATCATTGCATCGATGGTGCCAGGCTCGCCCTTGATCACCAGACTGTTGGTTCTTTCGCTGGCGACGATGGTGACGCGATTGGGGCCCTTCGCACCTTGACCAATCTGTTCGGGCGCAAGACGTTCAAGCATGGTGATCATGTCCTCAACCCATGCTTCCTTCAGTTTAACGATACGAATGGCAGAGTTGTCCGATACGTCAATTCGCTGGACGATCTCTGTCAGCCTCTCAATATTGCTGGCATGATCGCTGATAATGAGCGCGTTCGGTTTGAGAATGCCGGCAATGTGACCGTACTGGGGAATGAGTGGCCGCAGGATCTTGACCAGCTCGTTGGGATCTGTGTTGACCACCGGCAGCACACGGGTGACCAGTTCCTCGCCAATGATACCTTCGATAAAATCCAGGTCGCTGCCGCTTTGTTTCGCCAATACCTGCTGCACAATGCGCTCAACACCGCCGCCATCAACAGAGGCGTAGCCGTGGACGCGAAGCACACTCAGAAACAGCTGGTAGACATCGTCCGCATCCATGCTGGAACTGGAGATGACGGTGACGTTGCCTTTGACCCTGGGGTCGACGATGAAGCTCTTGCCGGTGATCGCCGAAACCTGAGTGATGAACTCCCGAATATCCGCGTTCTTCAGGTTAATCCGCCAGGAGTCCTCCGCGGCCAGCGCAGTTGGCGCCGAAAACGTCAGTAGCAGGCTGATCAACAGGACGGTGCATCGGGCGAATCGCATACGGAATATCGACATCGGTTCTTTCGAGATGGTACTTGAAAAGGGTATTGAAGCGAACGGGTTAGTCACGTTTTTGGACTGTCTTTGGATTGACTAGGGAATGGGTACGGTTAAAAAAAATCGTCGATCATTGCGCTGAACTTCCACCCGCACGCGACCTGATTGCACGGCCTGATCAATCAGTGACCTGTCATTGGCAACATTGCCTACCGCCCGGCCATTGACCGACAGGATGATGTCACCCTGTTGCAGTCCGCTCTGGGCGAGGGCCTGTTCAGGCAGGTCGCCGGAAATCCGATATCCCCGGGCTTCTCCCGCGGCAACCGGGGAAACGCCAAGTTCGTTCATCACACCCTGCGGATCCGCGTCCAGCCGTTCCCGATAGGTCTCAATCTGGCTCCTTACTGAGGGCGCCCCAGTCGTCTGTGAGGTGGTTGAATGGCGTTGTTGGATGTCCGCCCTTCGGGCGGCGACACGATCGCGAATATTCTGCAGTCGCGCCTGCGAGTTTGATGACGTCAGCCGCTCGCTGGTCGAAGTCGGTGCAGCCTGGTTGTCGGTGGAAAATTGCTGCCGCAGGGTTGCATCGCTGAACATGAGCTTTTCGATGCGATTGCCCCTTCGAATCAGGATGTGATCTTCATGAACGGCTTCGAGAATGGCGTTTCCCGGCAATCGCTCTCCAATCTGGTATAGCTCACCGTCCTTGTTGCGCTCGGCGACGATCGCGGTTGAGTTGTCGGGATCGTCTGCTGTAAAGACCCCCTGCAGTTCCAGGTTGAGATTCGTTTCCGGTGCGTCAACGACCCTGGGGGCTGCCTGCTCTTCGACGCGGCCGAACAGGTTCAGGCTGGCGATGTCGATGCTGGGTCGTTTCGATTCCGGACGCAGCCTGACAGTTGCCGCTTCCGGAATGATCGCTTCGTCACCGAGGTTTTCGACAAAGAACAGCACCGCGTTGGCCACAGTGAGACTGATCAGAATGATGAACAGGACGCTGACACCAAGGGCAAGGTGTCGACTGTGGGCCTGGAAGATGTGAATGACAGAATCCAAGTGAAGGTCTCCAAAAGCGGACTTACCTTAGCAATCCCCTCTGGCAAAGGCTATTGACTAGAATATCTTCTCTTCGAGTACCAGTGCGGTATCGTCCAGGCTTGCTGTCCTCGCATAGGGCAGCCCTGCGACGGCCAGCATCCGTACCTTGATATCGACAACAGCCCAGCCGTCAGGTTTCACATCAATGACCATGACGCCGCCGCTATCATCTGTAACGTCGAGTCGCAGTACGTTCCCCTGCAGTGAGAGGTTGCCCCGCAGCGGTGGCAGGGTGAATAGCTGAACGTCCTGGAAAACATCGATCTGCACCGTACCGCCGGACCAGTTGATCTGTCCTGAAGCCTCGGTCAGCCAGCGGTGATCGGAAGTCAGTAACAGGTTTTCGACGGCGAGCCGGCCGGGGAATGTCAGGCCGTATCGGGTGGAAACCGCATTGACATAGCTCGCGTCTATGCCCCCGTGAAGATCGACATTCGCCGTGGTACGGGACGCGTGGCCAGAACCGTTTGCGGCCAATCCGTCGCCTGCCAGTTGCAGATCGATATAAGGTTGCAGTGACAATACCGATGTTGGCTGCAGTGACCAGGTCAAGGTTGCCGGCGGGAACTCGCGATATCGCACGATTGCATCTCCGGACCACACGGTGCCGTCGATTGCCAGCAACTCGAGGTCGCTGACGGCTCGATTGACGTCGTCCCTGACCAGGCCCCAGGCGACGGACGCCGGTGCGAACATAACCAGAAAGGCAACGAAGCTGAGGATCGCGGCGGCGCTGAAGATCAGCCATCTCATGTGCGCCAGTTCACCCGTTGTTCGCCAGCTTCCGTCAATCGAAGCCAGGCCTGTTCATCGGCGGCTGTTTCGTCCCAGGGCGCGGCCGCACAGCGCACTTCAAGTTTCAGCTGATGGAACGCCTCCAGCGCGCACTCACGATCGTCCTGCCAGGGGGTCTGGTCGGAACGAAACCAGACCGAGGTGTAGCCGCCGCTGACCGCATTCTCAACGATGACGCATTCGATCGGCGGATCGGCGAGCTGGAGGATCAGACTGTCTCCTTTTTGCTCCGCATGGCTGACGGTGAATCGCTGGTCCAGCCAGGTACGCAGGGCGTCCATATCCGGCCGCTTGATATAGATCTCGATATCGGAATAGGCGGCTGTCATTGAGCGGCCAGTAGTTCCTTCATGATCGCTTCGTAGACACTGGCAAGGCGCGGCAGGTCAGCGACACGGACACACTCGTTTACCTTGTGGATGGTGGCGTTCACCGGGCCCAGTTCGACCACCTCGGTACCATACGGCGCGATAAACCTGCCATCTGACGTGCCCCCCGAGGTGGAAAGGGTGGGCGTCACGCCGGTTGCTTCATCGAGCGCTCGCGTCACCGCATTGATCAGCGTCTCCCGCATCGTCAGGAAGGGTTCGCCGGACAGCGCCCAGTCGATCTGGTAGTCGAGATCGAATCGATCGAGAATCTCCGAGGTTCGCTGCTTCAGCGCCTCGGCGGTGGATTCGGTCGAATAGCGAAAGTTGAATCTGACTTCGCAGTGACCCGGGACAACGTTGGTGGCACCGGTGCCGGCGTGAATATTGGATACCTGCAGGCTGGTCGCCGGGAAATGTGCGTTACCCTGGTCCCAGCTTTCTGCCACCAGCGCGGCCAGCGCTGGCGCCAGCCGGTGGATTGGATTGACCGCGTCATCAGGGTAGGCCACATGGCCCTGAATACCCTTGACCGTGAGTGTTGCGTTCAGCGACCCGCGCCGACCAACCCGAATCACATCGCCCAGTTGATCCTGGCTGGACGGTTCGCCCACCAGACACCAGTCGATGACGATGTCCTGTTCCGAAAGCGCATTCATGACGGCCCGGGTACCGTGAATGGCGTCGGCTTCCTCGTCGCTGGTGATCAGAAAACCGAGTCTGCCGGAATGATCGGGGTAGTTGGTAACGAAGCGTTCTGCCGCGATCACCATGGCGGCGAGGGAACCCTTCATGTCCGCGGCGCCCCTGCCATAGAGCATCCCGTCTTTGATTTCGGGGTTAAATGGCGGGGTCTGCCAGTCCGCTTCCGGGCCGGGTGGAACCACATCGGTATGGCCAGCGAAAACCAGCAGCGGCCCCTGGTCCCCATGCGTGGCCCAGAGGTTATCGACGTCGGCGAACGGCATCGCGTGGCAATGAAACCCGGATGCTTCCAGCCGTGACCTCAGTAAATCCTGACAGCCCTTGTCTGCTGGTGAAACCGAATCGATCTCGATAAGCCGACACGCCAGGGCAAGGACATCGTCCCGATCAGTTGTGGGCATGCAGTTTTTCGTTGAGCTGGATGGCTTTGGTATTGGTACGACATTCCACCTGGCCTGATTCGGAGTTGCGGATAAACAGCATGTCGGATTGTCCGGCCAGTTCTCGCGCCTTGACGGTCTTGACCAACTGACGATTCTCGTCCAGTACCTGCACGCGAGTGCTTGCCGTGATGTAGAGGCCCGCCTCGATGGTACAGCGATCACCGAGCGGGATACCCGTGCCGGCGTTCGCGCCGATCAGGCAGTCCTTGCCAACGGACAGTACGATTTCACCGCCCCCTGACAGGGTGCCCATGGTGCTGGATGCGCCGCCAAGATCGCTGCCTGAGTCGACAATCACGCCCTGGGAGATCCGGCCTTCGACCATGTTGGGTCCGATAGCGCCCGCATTGAAGTTGATAAAGCCCTCGTGCATGACTGTGGTGCCTTCTCCCAGGTAAGCACCCAGTCGAACCCGGGACGAGTAGGCCACGCGTACGCCGGAAGGCACGACATAGTTCAGCATGTGCGGGAACTTGTCGACACCTGTGACTTCCAGGGACTCGCCAGCCAGCCGTGCTTCAAGCTGGCGATCAACGATCTCTGACGGATCAATGGCGCCGCGGTTGGTCCAGACCACGTTGGGCAGGGCAGCGAAGATGTTATCCAGATTCTGCTCGTTGGGCCGGACGTGACGAAGCGACAGCAGATGGAGCTTCAAATAGGCTTCCGGTGTGGATGTGATCGGTGCGTCACTTGCAAGTAATGTCATGACCCGGGGACGCTTGCTGTCAGCCAACAGGTTCAGCACCTCGAGCTGGCGTTCATCCATGGTGACGTCGGCCAGACTGGCGACGGTCGCATCAGTGAGATCGATAGCGACGTTACCGCCCTCGTATCCCAATGCTTCTGCCAGAGCTTTTGCTTCCTCAGCGTTGGGTTTGAACAAAGGGGCGGGATAAAACACTTCGAGCCAGGCATCAGCGCTGTTTTTCGTGCCGACGCCAACAGCAATCGCGTAAAAGTTGCTGTAGTCCATTGTCATTCCTGTCTGCTTGCGGCCGCGCAGCGGCTGGGGCGCGTATTATGACGGGACTATAGGTTGTTCGCCACCTGGCTCAGATTGATAGCTCAGGGCCTTCGGTATTGCTGGTTACTGATGAAATCCCGCAGCCGCTCGGCCGCCTCGACGCATTCAGGAAGCGTGGCGACCAGCGCCATGCGGACGCGGCCGCTGCCAGGATTGAAACCGTCCCGTTCCCGACCCAGATAGGAGCCTGGAATGACCTTGATGTTGGCAGATTCCATCAGACGGACAGTAAATGCCTTGTCGTCGACGGGTGTCTCCGGCCACAGGTAGAAACCGGCGGCGGGTTTCGACATTGGCCAGACGTTGTGAAGTATGTCGATGACCGCGTCGTACTTCTGCCGGTACAGTTCGCGATTGTTGACCACATGCGCTTCATCGTTCCAGGCACACTGACTCAGGATCTGGTTGTGCACGGACATGGCAGAGCCGTGATAGGTGCGGTACAACAGAAAATCGCGGATGAGATTTGCATCGCCACACACGTAGCCGGAGCGCAGGCCGGGTAGGTTCGAGCGCTTGGAAAGACTGTTGAATGCCAGGCAGTTACGATAGTCATTCCGTCCCATCTGCGCTGCGGCTTCGAGGATGCCTGGCGGCGGGCTGTCTTCATAGAGTTCCGAATAACATTCGTCAGATGCGATCACGAACCCGTATTTGTCCGACTGCCGGATGATGTATTGCAACGCGTCGATATTCATGACTGCACCGGTGGGATTGCCGGGGGTGCAAAGATAGAGCAGCTCGCACCGTTCCCATTCCTCATCGGTCACCACGGAGAAATCCGGGTTGAAGTCGTTTTCGACCGGGCAGGGTACGTAGATGGGCGTACTACCTGCCAGAAGGGCTGCCCCTTCGTAAATCTGGTAGAAGGGGTTCGGCATCAGCGTTGTTGAGTTCGACGCCGGATCGATCATTGCCTGGGCAATGGCGAACAGCGCTTCACGGGTGCCGTTGACTGGCAGTACCTGCGTTTCCGGCTCGGGCCTCGTACCGAACCTGCGGTGCACGAAGTCGGCGATCGCCTGGCGTAACTCCGGCAGGCCGCCGGTTAAAGGGTAACTGCCCAACCCGCGACGCACTGTCTCGATTTCCCGATAGGCATCAAGCAGGAAGGGAGCAGCGTCGTGTTTGGGCTCGCCGAGCGACAATGGAATGAATGTCAGCTCCGGGTTGCCGTTTACTCCTTTCAGCAGTTCGTTGAGTCGTTCGAAAGGGTAGGGGTTAAGGGTCTTTAGTCGGTGATTCAATCAAGCACTTCCTGGACATGATGATCGAGTCTCTCGCAGAGCTGTGTACGCAGTTGCTCGCGTAGCTCGGGATTGCTGATCGGCTGGTTCCGGGAATCAGCAATATAGAAAATGTCCTCGACCCGCTCGCCGAGGGTGGTGATTTTTGCGCTCTGTACGACAAGGTCGAGTTTGACAAAGATGTTGGCGATGATGGCCAGCAGTCCGGGCCTATCAGGCGTGACCACTTCGAGGACGGTGTGTTCGTTGCTGACGTTGTTGCTGATCGTGACTTCGGTCTTGAAATCGAATTGCTTCAACACCCGGGGCGTGCGGCGATTGGCAGGTGCGCGAAATCCCTTGGTTGATGTGATGTGCTTGATCAAGGTCCGGCGTATTTCTTCGACCCGGGACGGCTTGTTGCCGACCGGTTGTCCATTCGACTCGAGCACGATGAAGGTATCGTAGACCGTGTCGGTTGATCCCGCGATCCGGGCATCGACCACATCGACATTGAGCAGATCCAGTGCGGTGATGGTATGAGCAAATATCGAGGGTGCCTGCGCTGCGTAAATAAAGATGTGTGTGCCGCCTTCCTCGCCCCGGTTGGTGACGTCATCCCGAATCAGGATCAGGGGTCCGGTCGCGAGATCATGATCATTGATGGCGCTGGTGTGCCAGACGATGTCGGAAACGGACTCTCGCAGAAAGTAGTCTTCGTCCACCTGCGTCCATATCTTGCGCACGGTGGCTTCATCGATGTCGTGTTCAGCCAGTCTGGCCAGCGCATGATTCTGGTTTTCCACGATGTAGTCATTGCGATCCACCGTGTTTTCAAGGCCATGGCGCAGCATCTTCTTGGTTTCGACATAGAGCTGACGCATGAGCGATGCCCGCCAGCTGTTCCACAGCTGCGGATTGGTGGCGTTGATGTCGGCGACGGTCAGTGCGTAGAGATAGTCAAGCCGGACCTGATCCTGAACGAACAAGGCGAATTCCCGCACAACCTCGGGGTCGGAGATGTCTTTGCGTTGTGCCACTGAAGACATTTCGAGGTGATGGCGAACCAGCCAGCAGATGAGATTGGTGTCCCAGCGTCCGAGCCCGTGCCGCCTGCAGAAATCTTCGGCTACGGCTTCCCCGAGTTCGCTGTGGTCGCCCCCCTGACCCTTGGCGATGTCGTGGTAGAGCCCGGCAATAAACAGCAGTTCGATCTTCGGCAGTCGCGGGTAGATATGTGCCGCGATCGGAAACCGTTGTTCCTGGTTGCGATAGCGGAATCGCCGCATGTTGCGAACTACCTGCAGGGTGTGGGCGTCCACCGTGTAGATGTGGAACAGGTCGAACTGCATCTGGCCGATGACACGGCCGAACTCAGGCAGGTAGGCGCCGAGAATGCCGTATCGTTCCATTCGGTGGAGTTGAGTGAACAGGCTTTCGCTATCCGCCAGCAGTGACAAAAACAGGGATGTCACCCTGGAGTCGTTGCGAAATTCGTCGTCGATCAGGTCAATGTGTTTCCGGATCAACCGAATGGTGGCTGCCCGGGTTCCTTCGATACGCTTGTCCTTCCCCATCAGCACAAAGATCTCCAGCAACGCCGGCGGATAGTTCACGAAGACGTCATCGGAGAGCGCTTCAACATAGTCGCTTCGAACCTGGAAACGTTCATTGATTGGCCTGATCAGGTTTCGTCTTTTACTGTTGATCTGTTCGTCCATGCTCTGTAACAACAGCTCGCACACGGCGTTCACTTCCAGGGCGGTTCGGTAGTACGCCTGCATAAACTGCTCGACGGCGAGCTGATCACCGTCTTCATAGCCGAACATTTTCGCCAGTCGTGGCTGGTGCTCAAACAGCAATCGGTCGTCGTCCCGGCCACTGATCAGGTGGAGGCCGAACCGGATTCGCCACAACAGACGCTGCCCTTGCTTGAGTACGTCGCGTTCTTCTTCGGTGATGAACTTGAGGGTGACAAGATCGTCGAAGCCCGCGGTGCCGAACTTTCGTCGCGCGATCCACATCACCGTTTGTTGGTCCCGCAGCCCACCCGGTGATGTCTTGACGTTGGGTTCCAGGCTGTATTCGGTGTGGTCTGATTTGCGATGTCGTTCTTCCTGTTCCCTGCGTTTCGCCTCGAAGAACTTGTTGGCAGGCCAGATCTTGGTCGCGCTGATTTGTTGATTCATCCGCGTCCGCAGTTCCTCGTCGCCGCTGATCGTGCGTGACTCGATCATTGCGGTAAGTACGGTGACGTCCTGCTTCGCCTGTAGTTTGCACTCCCGAATGGAACGAACACTGTGGCCGACTTCCAGGCCGATATCCCACAGTAGGGTGAGGAAACTCTGAATGTTGGCGGCGTGACTCTGGTAGTTGCCTCGCTCCAGCAGGATTAGCAAATCGATGTCGGAGTGCGGATGCAATTCGCCACGACCATATCCGCCGACGGCAACCAGTGAGATTCTGTTCTTGCGCCAACTCCGCCGGTTCTCGTTCCATTCAAACCGCTGCCAGGCGAGGCTCAACACGCGATCAACGAAGGCCGCGCGATCTGTGACGAGTGTTTCAACATCCTCGCCGGACTCGAAACGTTGTTCCAGTCCACTGCGAAAGTCTGCGAGCGCTTGTTTGAAAATGGGAATGGGCATGTTCGCGGATGCCAGTTCTTGTTCCAGTTCCGCAGCGACATTCCCGGCATCAGGATGGATAATCCTCTGGGATGTCATGCGGTCCCGGTTCCGCTGGCCACCACACCGGTGCCGATGCGCTCGATGGTGTCATCCTGGCGATGGGTGAGGATCTCGAAACCGGTATCAGTCACCAGCACTGTGTGCTCCCATTGTGCGGTCAGCTTGTGATCCTTGGTCACAACCGTCCAGCCGTCGGGAAGCAGCTTCACGGCCGGCTTGCCGGCATTGATCATGGGTTCGACGGTGAATGTCATGCCGGCCTTGAGGGGAATGCCGGTGCCGCGGCGACCGTAGTGCAGGACCTGGGGCTCGTCATGGAAAACGCGACCAATACCATGGCCGCAGTATTCTCGAACGACGGAAAATCGACTGGCTTCAGCGAGCGTCTGAATCGCATGGCCAATATCACCGAGGTGTGCGCCAGGGCGCACTTCCCGGATGCCTGCATAGAGACAGTCCTGGGTAACCTGGACCAGCCGCCTGGCGAGGATGCCGGGTTTGCCGACGAAGAAGGTCTTGCTGGTATCCCCGTGGAAGCCATCCTTGATCAGCGTGACATCCACGTTAACGATATCCCCGTCCTTCAATACCTTGTCATCACTGGGGATACCGTGGCAGACCACGTGATTGACCGAGGTGCAGACAGACTTGGGGAAGCCGCGATAATTCAGCGGTGCCGGTGTTGCGCCCTGTTCACTGATGGTGAACTCGTGGCAGATCCGGTCGATTTCGCCGGTGGTGATGCCCGGGCGGATATGCTGCTCGATCATCTCCAGTTGCTCGGCGGCCAGACGACCGACAGCGCGCATCTTCTCGATATCTTCGGGAGACTTGATTTCCACAGCCATAGGACAGGATCAGGGGTTTATCGCGGGCCGCTGACTATAGCAAAAACGTATCTGGGATGCCCGCAATATGTGGTCTTGGGCCAGTTGTTATGGTATAAAGCGCGGCCACCGGCGGCCATGGGGGTCGGCGGTTGAAACTAACGACGCACACAGACCGACACATGGTTCGGGTGCCTGTTCTTCGGGACGGGTTGGATCATGGGGTTTGTGGAGGCCTAACCCAAATACAAGGAACAATCTAATGTCTAGCGTATCCATGCGAGACCTGCTGGAAGCGGGCGCTCATTTCGGTCATCAGACCCGTTACTGGAATCCCAAGATGAACGAGTTCATCTTCGGTGCCCGCAACAATATTCACATCATCAACCTTGAACAGACTGTTCCCGCCCTCAATGAGGCGCTGGAATTTGTGCGCGAAGTGGCATCAAAGCGCAACAAGATCCTGTTCGTTGGTACCAAGCGTAACGCCAGCAAGGTGGTTAAAGAGCAGGCCGAACGATGCGGCATGCCTTATGTCGACAAACGCTGGCTCGGCGGCATGCTGACCAACTACAAGACCATTCGACAGTCAATCCGACGCCTGCGCGATCTGGAAACCCAGATGGCTGACGGCACCATGGCCAAGCTCACCAAGAAAGAGGCGTTGTCTCGCCAGCGCACGCTGGAGAAGCTCGAAAAAGGCCTGGGGGGCATCAAGGACATGGGCGGTCTGCCTGACGTCCTGTTTGTTGTTGATGTTGATCACGAAAGGATTGCCATCACCGAGGCCAACAAGCTCGGGGTGCCTGTGGTTGGCATCGTCGATACCAACAGCAACCCGGATGGTGTTGATTACGTCATCCCGGGCAATGACGACGCTATTCGTTCGGTTCGGCTGTTTGTCCAGGCAGTTGCTGATGCTGTTATCGAGGGCAAGGCGGCCGCCGACGGTGCGGTGCGCGCTGACGAGTTTGTCGAAGTCGAGGAGAGTGCCGAGTCCGAAGCGGGCGCGGAAGACGACACCACGGCATCCGAGTAGTACCGGAATCGACACAACCCTTTCCAAGTGTCCGCGCAAGAACCGCGGCGAGTTTTTGAGGTAATAAATGGCAGATATCACACCCGGTATGGTGAAAGAGCTGAGGGAAAGAACCGGCCTCGGCATGATGGATTGCAAGAAGGCGCTCGTCGAGGCCAATGGTGATGCTGAACTTGCGATCGAGAACCTGCGCAAATCCAGCGGCATGAAGGCCGCCAAGAAAGCTGGCCGCACTGCGGCTGAAGGTGTTGTCCGTGAGCGCGGCAATGACCAGGGCGCGGCGCTGATCGAGATTAACTGCGAAACTGACTTCGCCGCCCGCGATGACAACTTCCTGAAGTTTGCCGATACGGTCGCGGATACGATCATCGCTTCCGGGCAGACCGACATCGAAGCGCTGATGGCGGGCGAGCTGGAAAAAACCCGTGAAGAACTGGTGCAGAAAATCGGTGAAAACGTGTCCGTGCGACGTGCCACCGTGTTTGCGGGCAGTGCTGCGAGCTACGTGCATACCAACCACAAGATTGGTGTCCTCGTGAGCATCGACGGCGGTGACGAGCAACTCGGACGCGACATCGCGATGCATATCGCGGCGACGAATCCCCAGGTCGTGTCCGGTGACGATGCGTCGGAAGAGGCCATCGCCAAGGAGCGTGAAATTTACATGGCCCAGGCCCAGGACAGCGGCAAACCACCGGAGATCGTCGAGAAGATGGTCGAAGGCCGGATTCGCAAGTTCCTGCAGGAAATCAGTCTGGTGGAGCAGCCGTTTGTCAAAGACGGCGACATCAAGGTGGGTGATCTGCTCAAGAAGGCGGGCGCAAAGGTCACCTCATTCGTTCGTTATGAGGTCGGCGAAGGCATCGACAAGGATGATGACGACTTCGCCGAAGAAGTTCGCAAACAGCTGGGCTAGCCCGTGCCAAAAAAGCTGACCCCCAAGTACCAGCGCGTATTGCTCAAATTGAGCGGTGAGGCGCTTGGTGATGGCGGTGTCGGTATCGATCCCAAGGTGCTCGACCGGATGGCGCTTGAGATCGGCCAGCTGGTTGGCATCGGTATCCAAGTCGGTGTCGTCATTGGCGGCGGCAACCTGTTTCGGGGAGCGGTGCTCCATGCCGCAGGCCTGGATCGTGTTACCGGTGATCACATGGGTATGCTGGCGACGGTGATGAATGCGCTTGCCATGCGTGATGCGCTCGAGCGAGCCAACATTCATACCGTGGTGACGTCGGCCATTCCAATGAGCGGCGTTGTGGAGCACTACGATCGCCGGGTGGCGATTCGGCACCTGGAAAGCGGTGATGTGGTGATTTTCTCTGCGGGAACCGGTAACCCCTTTTTCACCACTGATTCTGCTGCCTGCCTTCGCGCCATCGAGATCGATGCGGATGTCATGCTGAAAGGAACCAAGGTAGACGGCGTCTATGATGCGGATCCGGTCACGCATCCTGAAGCGAGGCGTTTCGATGCGCTCACTTTCGATGAGGTGCTTGATCAGCAACTTGGTGTCATGGACTTGACTGCCATCTGCCTGGCCCGCGACCATGAAATGCCGATTCGCGTGTTTGGCATGGAAAAGAGCGGTGCGCTGCGTAATGCCGTCGTCGATGACGACGAAGGTACGTTGATCACCAACAGCTAATTTAAGGAGGGGAGATGCTCGACGATATCAAAGCCGACGCGAGAGAGCGGATGGAGAAGAGTCTGCAGGCCCTAGAAGTGGCGTTTGCGCGAATCAGGACCGGTCGCGCCCACCCCAGCATCCTTGATGACGTGGTAGTCGAATATTATGGCGCCGATACGCCGATCAACCAGGTTGCCAACGTTAAGGTCGAAGACGCCCGGACGCTGTCCATCACGCCGTTCGAGAAGAATATGATCCCGGTGATTGAAAAGGCGATCCTGAAATCGGACCTGGGGCTCACGCCGTCGACCAGTTCGGACAAGGTGCGCCTGCCGATGCCGCCGCTGACGGAAGAGAACAGGCGGGATCTGACCAAGATGGCCAAACACGAAGCCGAGGGTGCCCGGGTCGCAATTCGTAATATTCGCCGTGATGCCAACGGCATGCTGAAAGAGCTGCTAAAAGAAAAAGAACTCACTGAAGATGAGTCTCGTTCCGGAGAGGATGAAATCCAGAAGCTGACCGATGACATGGTCGGTCGTGTCGACGCGATGCTGGATGGCAAGGAACAAGACCTGATGGAAATCTGACGGGCGCGTCAGCGTCCTGGCTTGCCTATGTTGAGGCAGCGAATTCTCACCGCATTGGTTATTGGCCCGTTATCAATTGCCTGTGTGTTCCTGTTACCACCGCTGGAATTTTCTGTGTTCGTTGGCCTCGTGCTGACGATTGCCGCCTGGGAGTGGGCGAATCTCGCGGGTTATGAAGGCCACGAGCGGCTGGTCTACGCCGGTCTGATGGCACTACTGCTCGCGCTGTCAGCCTGGTTGCCGCCGATGGTCGTGCTGACCGTGGGCTCGCTCTGGTGGCTGATGGCGCTGGTGTTCGTGTTCTATTATCCGGATCTGTCTGACTGGTGGTCTTCGCGACTGATCCGAACGCTCGTTGGCGTGGTCTTGCTGGTGCCAGGATTTGTCGGCCTGCGTGAACTCAAGGCGATGCCTGACAGCACCTTTCTTATCCTGTTGCTGTTCATGCTGATCTGGGGTGCTGATGTAGGCGCCTATTTTGCGGGCCGTGCTTTTGGCAAGGCAAAACTTGCGCCTCGGGTCAGTCCGGGGAAGTCCTGGGCGGGTTTTTACGGCGGGCTGATCACTGGTCTGGTAATCGCTGCGGTGATGGCGCTTGTGTATGGCTGGCCGGCACTGATGTCTCCTCGCGGCGGATTGTTACTGATCGCCTGCGCAACAGTGGTCATGATCTCTGTGCTGGGAGATCTCGCTGTCAGCATGTTCAAGCGATACCGTGGCGTGAAGGATTCGAGCGGTCTGCTGCCTGGTCACGGGGGTTTTCTTGATCGTATCGACAGTCTGCTGGCTGCCGGGCCCGCGTTTTCACTGTTCATATTGTTGTTTGGCTGGGTGCCCCAGTGATCCGCACGGTTACTATCCTCGGATCGACCGGCAGTATCGGTACCAGTACCCTCGATGTCATTCGTGCACATCGTGATCGATACCGGATTCATGCGCTGGTGGCGAATCGCTCTGTCGAGGCGCTGCGGGAGCAATGTGTCGAGTTTGTGCCATCTGTTGCCGTGCTTTGTGACCGCACTGCCGCTGAATTGCTGGCCGATCAGCTGCAGGCGGATGGGTGTCCAACCAGGGTGATGTCGGGGGTTGAAGCTGTCTGTGCTGTTGCTGCCGAGGCGGATGTGGTCATGGCGGCGATTGTCGGTGGCGCCGGACTGGCTGCGACCATGGCGGCCGCGAAAGCGGGACGTCGGGTATTGCTGGCCAACAAAGAATCCCTGGTGATGGCAGGTCAGGTATTTATGCAGGCCGTTCGTCAGCACGGGGCGACCCTGTTACCGATTGACAGCGAACACAATGCGATCTTTCAGAGTCTCGCCAATGGCAGTGCTTCCCATGCCCAGGGTGTCCGAAGGATCTGGTTAACCGCCTCGGGCGGTCCACTGTTGCGGCGTCCGCTGGACAGTTTTGATGCCATCAGTCCGGATGAAGCCTGCGCCCATCCCAACTGGGAGATGGGACGCAAGATCTCGGTGGATTCCGCCACCATGATGAACAAAGGGCTGGAACTGATCGAAGCGTGCTGGCTGTTTGAAACGTCGCCTGAGCGTATTGAGATTCTTATTCATCCCCAGAGCATTGTGCATTCCATGGTGGAGTATCAGGATGGCTCGGTGCTGGCCCAGCTGGGCAATCCGGATATGCGAACACCCATTGCCCATGGTCTGGCCTGGCCAGAACGGATCGACTCGGGCGTACCGGCGCTGGACCTGGCGCAGCAGGGGCAGTTGGCATTTGAAGCGATCGAGCCAGACCGGTTTCCCTGTCTCGCGCTGGCCCGTTCCGTTGCTGCAGCGCCACAGTCCATGGCTATTGCCCTGAATGCCGCCAATGAAGTCGCCGTGCAGGGCTTTCTGGATGAACTTATCCGTTTTACCGGTATCCCATTAGTGATTGAACAGGTACTGACACAGACACCGCAGGAAGAAGCCAATACAATAGAGGCGATTCTCGCCATCGACGGCGAAGCGCGCCGCCGAGCAACCGAGCTGGTTCAGAAATTTTCAATATGATCGAAGTCGTCCAAAGCGTTGCAGCGTTAATTGTCACCTTGTCGATCCTGGTGACATTCCACGAGTTTGGCCACTACTGGGTGGCGAGACGCTGTGGTGTGCACGTGCTGAGATTTTCGGTGGGTTTTGGCAAGCCGTTTTTCATTCGACGGGGGAAGGCTGTGCAAGTCCCGCCGCCTCCTGACGGGCAATCAATCCAGACCCGTTCCAATGAGCCGCTGCCGCCAACGGAGTTCGCCATTGCCGCCATCCCGCTCGGGGGTTACGTGCGCATGCTGGATGAACGGGAGGGCTACGTCGCTGACGACGTCAAACATCTGGCGTTCAACAACAAGCCAGTATCGCAGCGTATTGCCATCGTCGCGGCCGGACCGCTGGCTAATTTCCTGCTGGCCATCGTTGCCTTCTGGCTGCTGTTTACTGTGGGCGTGACCGGCATCGTGCCTACCCTGGGCAATATCGATCCGCTATCGCCGGCAGGGCGCGCGGGGTTGCATGAAGGTCAGGAGATTATTGCGGTTGACGGTGTTGCAACGGAGACCTGGTCGGACGTCAACATGCAGTTGTTCGAGCGCCTCGGCGATACCGGCATCATTCACGTGAAGGCGCGCGCGAGTCAGGGTATTGGTGCGGAGACGGACCACCAGATCAGTGTTGTTGACTGGATGGCGGGCGCGGATGAGCCTCGGCCCACTGCGAATCTTGGATTGATGCTTGCCTATCCGCATATTCCTGCGGTGATTGGCGGCGTGATCGAAGGTGAGCCGGCGGCAATCGCAGGTCTGGTGGCAGGTGATCACGTCACCGCCGCGAATGGCATATCGATCGAAGACTGGGGACACCTGGTGTCGATTATTCAGGATAATCCGGGTTCTCCTATCGAGTTGGTGGTGACTCGCGAGCATTCATCGCTGACGCTCACCGCGACACCGCGCGCCATGGATCGGGACGGAGAAACCGTTGGCTATCTTGGCGCTTCCAGGGAAGCGGTGGCATTGCCGTCGGAGATGCAACGTGAAATCAGGTACCCGTTCTACAGCGCCTGGATTCCCGCGCTGGAGCGGACCTGGTCGGTGACCCTGTTCACGCTCGACTCCGTCAAAAAGATGATCGTGGGCGCCATCTCACACAAAAATCTCAGCGGGCCTATTACGATTGCCCAGGTCGCCAATGAAACTGCCCAGAGTGGACTGGAAAGCTTTGTCGGCTTTATCGCCTTGCTCAGCATCAGTCTGGGTGTGCTGAATCTGCTGCCGATTCCTATCCTGGATGGCGGCCACCTGCTGTACTACCTGTTTGAACTGCTTACTGGTCGACCGGTCCCGGAACGGGTCCAGTCCTGGGGGCTGCAGATGGGTTTGTTCGTCATTGTCAGCATCATGCTGCTTGCTTTCTATAACGACATAACGAGGCTGTAGTGTTCTCCAGATTGACCGGCAGGACACGCTTGCCGATATCCCTGTTTGTTCTTGTGCTGGTGCTTGGTCCGCGGATTGTGCAGGCGTTTCCTGTCACTGATATTCGCGTCGAAGGACTGCAGCGGGTCTCCGCAGGGAGTGTCTTCGGCGCCATACCGATCAATGTGGGTGACGATGTCAATGAACTTGATCTGCGAACGGTTGTCCGCGAAGTATTCAAGACTGGATTCTTCGATGACGTCAGTGTCGGCCGCGACGGCAATGTGGTTGTGATTCTGGTGGATGAACGCCCGTCCATTGATGCCATCGATATCGAAGGGAACAAGGCGATTGAAAGCGATGCGTTGCTGGATGGTCTCGCCCAGTCGGGTCTGGCGGAAGGCGAAATCTTCAAGAAGGTAACCCTTGAGCACATTCGCGCTGACCTGGAACGTCAGTATGTCAGTCAGGGGCGATACGGCGCGCGAATCGAAACCTCGGTCGAAGAGCGTCCCCGCAATCGTGTGGCGATCAAGATCGATGTCACGGAAGGAAAGGTCTCCGGTATTCGCCATATCAACATTGTTGGCAACTCCGTTTACGACAACAAGGCGCTGCTGGACATGCTCGAGCTGAAGCAGCCCACACTGTTTTCTTTCTACACCAAGGATGACAAGTACGGTCGGGAAAAATTATCCGGTGATCTGGAGCGGCTGGAGTCCTGGTATCTGGACCGTGGCTACCTTAACTTTGCCATTGATTCGACCCAGGTGTCGATCTCGCCAAACAAGGAAGATGTGTACATCACCATCAATGTCATCGAGGGCGAGCGTTTCGACATTGACACGATCGATATCGCGGGCGAGTTGCGTGACATTCCCGAGGAAGCCATTCGCAGCCTGATCCTGATGCAGGAAGGGCAAACTTTCTCTCGCCAGCTCATGACGTCATCGGAAGAGCGTATTGAAGTTGCCCTCGGTAATGCGGGCTATACCTTTGCCAACGCCACGGCCCAGCCGATTGCCAACGATGACAACACCGTGGAAGTCCGCTTCTTTGTTGACGCTGGTAACCGTGCCTACGTCAGGCGTATCGGTTTCCGCGGCAACACGGTGACTGAAGATCACGTGCTGCGCCGGGAAATGCGGCAGATGGAAGGTGGCTGGGCATCCGGCGCTTATATTGAGCAGTCCAGAGTACGACTAGAGCGACTGGGATTCTTCAAGGAAGTGACCGTCGAGATGCCCGAGGTCGCCGGCAGCGAGGACCAGGTCGATATTGAATACACGGTAGAAGAGTCTCCCTCAGGCTCTATTTCTGCCACCGTTGGTTACGCTCAGGACACCGGTCTGATTCTGGGGGCCAACTACCAGGAGTCCAACGTCTTCGGTAGCGGCAACAGCGTCAATGTTGGTATCAACCACTCGTCATTCCAGACTGCTTACAGTTTTTCGTTTTTTGATCCGTACTTCACGGTTGATGGCGTATCGAGAGGCTATTCGGTGTTCTTCCGTTCGTCGGACTTTGACGCCAGGAACATCGCCCGTTTCTCCACCGACGCCTATGGTGCCTCGGTCAACTTTGGCTATCCGATCAGTGAGATATCACGGATTGGCTTCAGCGTAGGCTATGAACACACTGAGATTCAGGAGGGCATTTTCCCCGCCCAGGAGATCTCGCAGTTTCTGGATCGAGAGGGCGGAGAGTTTGACCTGGTCAGCCTGACCGGCACCTGGAGCATGAGTGCCCTTAACCGGGGGCTCTTACCTACCCGTGGCCGGTCGCAGCGAATATCCCTTGAGGTGATGGTGCCGGGTAGCGAGCTTGAGTTCTACAAGTTGCAGTACGCCGGTCAGATCTTCTTCCCGCTCACCCGGGCACTGACATTGCGACTGCGCACTGATCTCGGCTATGGCGAAGCCTTTGGAGACTCAGAGACCTTTCCCTTTTACAAACACTTCTTTGCTGGCGGATTCGGTTCTGTTCGTGGGTACGAAAACAACTCGCTGGGGCCGCGAGCCACACCCTCGCCACGCAGTACGTTTATACGTGAACGACTTGACCCGATCGGCGGCAATGTATTGGTCGAAGGGAGCGCGGAAGTGCTCTTTCCGTTGCCGTTTATCGAGGATCAGCGGCAGATCAAGGCTGCCTTCTTTGTGGATGCGGGTAACGTGTTCAACACCAATTGTCCTGAGATCAGCGTTGTCTGCCACGATCTCGAAGAAGGGGAGCTGAGGTATTCAGCCGGTGTGTCGGTCACCTGGATTACCGGATTTGCTCCCATTAGCCTCAGTTTCTCCACGCCGTTGAACGATAAACCCGGCGATGAATCACAGGCCTTCCAGTTTGAACTGGGTGGTGTGTTCTAGAGACGAACTTTCTGTGTCGCTGTGGTCCAAATGAACTCAGACGTGGGGGAATCACGATTGAATCGGTGCGTGGGATATGTAACTATCGCCGCCTGTTGTCAAACCCGAATTATTATAAGTTATTGATTTTGCTGCTGTTGAGGAGAGTATTGTGTTGAACCGAAGCGTCATAACCATGGCTGTCGCCCTCGTGCTGGGGTTCTCGGCCTCGATCGTGTCGGCAGAAGTGAAGATTGCTGTTGTCGATGTCCAGACCGCCATCCTGAACTCGGAAGAAGCCAAGCGCCTGCTCAATCAGATTCAGGAAGAGTTTGCACCGGAGGAAGAGAAGATCAGGGGTATTCAATCCAACGCCGCGCGTATCCTGGAGCGTCTGCAGAAAGATGCTGAAGTGATGAGTGATTCCGAAAAGCGTCGTCTGCAACAGGAAATCGAATCGCTCAACAATGATTTCGTCTACGAGCGACAGAAGCTGCAGAAGTCCATCGAGGGACGCCAGACTGAGTTGTTCTCGGGCGTTGACCAGCGCGTTCAGAAAGCCATTGAAGAACTGGTCCTGAGCGAAGACTACGACATGATCCTGCCGCGCCAGGCGGCACTGTATGTTGGGGACCTCTATAACATCACCCGGAAGTTGACCGAGAAGCTGAATGAACTCGACTCCGGGCGATAATGTCTGAAGGCTTTGAAACTCAAGCTCGGTGATATTGCCGAACAGCTTGGCCTCGAACTGAGAGGCGATCCCCTTGTCGAGATTCACGGCATCGCCGCGCTGGGCGCGGCAACGACCGGCGAACTCAGCTTTCTTTTCAGTCCAGCGTATCGAACCCTGTTGCAAAACACCGCGGCTTCTGCGGTCATCCTGCGGGAGCAGGATGCGGACGACTGCCAGATTCCCGTACTGATTTCCGATAACCCCCGCCTTGCCTGGGCCAGGGTTGCGACGCTCTTTGATTCGACGCCAACACCTGATGGTCGGATTCATCCCTCCGCGGTGATCTCGGAAACCGCTTCACTTGGCGCCAACGTGACGGTGGGTCCGAATGCAACGATTGAGGGTTCGGTGACACTGGGGGCGCGTGTTTGCGTTGGTGCCGGCTGTTTTATTGGTGAAGGTGCTTTTGTCGGTGCCGGATCGCGATTGTTTGCCAATGTGTCCGTCTATCATGGAGTGAGCATCGGTGAGCGAGCCATTGTCCACAGCGGTGCCGTGATTGGCGCAGACGGATTCGGGTTTGAGCCTGACTGGGCAGCCATGAAGATGGTGAAGATTCCACAAGTCTATGGTGTTGTGATCGGTGACGATGTCGAGATCGGTGCGGGTACCACCATTGACCGGGGCGCATTGAATGACACCATGGTGGGTGACGGCGTGAAGCTCGACAACCAGGTGCAGGTAGGACATGGCACACAGATTGGTGCCAGCACAGTGATATCCGGTTGCACCGCCATTGCGGGCAGCACGCGGATTGGATCCTATTGCCTGATTGGTGGTGGTGTCGGGATCATTGATAATATAGAGATCGTCGATCAGGTCGAAGTGACTGCGATGACCCTGGTCAGCCGGTCTATTACTGAGAAGGGTCGATATTCGTCGGGCACCGGTCTGTTGCCGAGCCGAATCTGGAAGCGAAGCATTGTTGGATTTGCGCGACTCGACGATCTGATTAAGCGTGTTCGTGGCCTTGAGGCTCGCGGGCAAAAATAAGAACCAGAGACTGTGCCCAGTCCGGAACGAAGAAGCATGGAAGTAACTGATATCTGGCAATACCTGCCGCACCGGTACCCGTTTCTGTTGGTTGATCGCGTGATCGAGTTTGAAGCGGACAAGCGCATCGTGGCGATCAAGAACGTGACGATTAACGAGCCTCAGTTCACCGGACATTTTCCAGTTACGCCGGTCTTCCCTGGCGTTTATATTGTTGAGGCGCTGGCTCAGGCATCGGGCATACTGGCGTTCAAGAGTCGTAATCGAACGCTGGACGATGGTTATATCTACTATCTGGCAGGTACTGACAAGACCAAGTTCAAGCGATCAGTAGTGCCGGGGGATCAATTGCGACTGGAAGTGGAAATCGTCAATCTTCGTTCTCACTGGATGAAGGCTTCAGGCAAGGCTTTTGTCGGCGATAACCTGGTGTGTTCGTCGCTGTTGACCTGCGCGGAACAGAAGGTCTCCTGACCGCCGCGGCATGCCGGCCGGCCCCCTGACAATCGCTCTCATTGCCGGTGAGGCATCCGGTGACAATCTGGCAGCACCGATGATGCGTGCTATCAAGGCCCGTGAGCCTGACGTTCGATTCGTTGGCATCGGCGGTCCCAATATGATCAGTGCCGGACTTGAAAGCTGGTTCGACCTTGAAGAACTCTCGGTCAATGGCTTTGTCGATCCATTGAAGCGTTTGCCACGCCTCATTCATATCCTGCGGGAATCCTGTCGACGCATCCTGGCATCGGGTGCCGCATGTTTTGTCGGCGTCGATTTCAATTTTTTTAACCTGCTGCTTGAGCGCATGCTGAAAAGGCGGGGAGTACGAACCATCCACTATGTTTCGCCGACGGTCTGGGCCTGGCGCAAGGGTCGTATTCGTGGCATTCGCCGCAGCGTGGATCGAATGATGACGCTCTACCCGTTTGAACTGGAGGTGTACCGGGAGCATGGTATCGACGCCCGCTTTGTCGGCCATCCCAAGGCTGACGAGATTGAGCCTGCGGGTGAGTCAGCGAAGTGCGAAGCGAAAACGGCCCTTGGCATTGCAGAGGATGCCACGCTGGTAGCCCTGTTGCCCGGGAGCCGGGGTAGCGAGGTCCGTTACTCGGGCCCTGATTTTCTGGATGCCGCCAGGGTGCTGTTGGCCCATCGACCCCGGCTCAAGTTTGCGATTGCCGCCGCAAACGAGGCGAGACAGGGGCAGCTGGCCGAGATGGCCGCCTCGCGTTTACCCGAATCAGCGTATCGAATCACCCGGGGCAATGCACTGCAGGTGATGACGGCGGCGGATGTGGTGCTGGTGAATTCGGGCACGGCGACGCTGGAGGCGATGTTGTTACGTCGTCCCATGGTGATGTCATACCGGTTGGGTCCCGTTACCTACGCGATTGTTTCCCGACTGGTATCAACGCCGTACTTCGCGCTGCCGAATATCCTGGCGGGGGAACAGATCGTTCCTGAACTGATCCAGGATGATGCGTCGCCAGCAGCGCTGGCGGCGGCGGTAGCGAAGCTGCTGGAGGCCGGGCTGGATGCGGACGACTGCGAAGCGTTTGATCGGATTCACGCTGAGCTCCGCTGCGATGCCGGTGAAACGGCGGCAGAAGCAGTGTTGTCGCTGTTGGAGAGGGCGTCATGAACGACCAACTCCATGCCGGTGTTGATGAAGTCGGTCGCGGCCCCCTGGCGGGTGCAGTGGTGGTGGCGGCGGTGATTCTCGATCCTTTTGACCGGATCGACGGACTTCGTGACTCGAAAGTCCTTTCCAGGAAACGCCGTGAAGCGCTCGATCTTGAGATTCGAGCGCGCGCGCTGGCATGGTCGATTGCGCGGGCGGACGTGGAAGAGATCGACCAGATCAACATTCTTCAGGCCACCATGCTCGCCATGACCCGAGCTGTGGCGGGATTGAAGATCGTACCGGACGAAGTGCTGGTGGATGGAAATCGGCTGCCCGATCTGAGTATTCCCGCTCGCGCGATTATAAAGGGAGATGACACCGTCGATGCCATCATGGCCGCATCGATTATCGCTAAGGTCAGTCGGGACAGCGAAATGGAAGGGCTGGATGCCCTCTATCCAGAGTATGGCCTGGCCCGCCACAAGGGGTATGCCACGCGATATCATCTTGACGCACTGCGTCGGCATGGGCCCTGCCCGGTACATCGCAAGTCCTTCGCGCCCTGTCGCCAACAGGAACTGTTTCCCGACTAGTCGGTGGACGTACCAAAAAAAAGCCGCTGCATGTGGCAGCGGCAATCACTTGGCTCTGAAACGTATCGCTGGCTAGTATGAATCGTCTGATTGACCACAACTAGACGCCTGTTGGAATAACGTCTATTCCCGTTGCTATAGTCGTCCCCCATCTTCTGGATCCTGGTCATGGCGGAAACGCTGGACGTTGTTGTTGTCGGGGCGACCGGTTTTACCGGCCGGCTGGTGGTTGAATATCTGCACCGGACCTACGGTGTGGACGGTCCGCTTAGGTGGGGCATGGCAGGACGCTCAGTTGAGCGGCTTGAAGCCCTGCGCCGTTCGCTGACCGCCAGCGATCGTGACGTCATTCCCATCCGGCAGGTTGACACCCAGGATGCGGCGCAGGCGGCTGCCCTTGCGCGTTCCGCCCGGGTCGTATGTACCACGGTCGGACCCTACGCCCTCCTGGGCACTGAACTGGTTGCGGCTTGTGCGCAACACGGAACCCATTACTGTGACCTGACCGGCGAGGTGCAGTGGATGCGGCGCATGATTGATCGGTACCATGACATGGCGACTAACGCTGGCGCCCGCATTGTTCATGCCTGTGGATTTGACTGTGTCGTCTCAGACCTGGGTGTTCACTTTATTCAGCAAAAGATGCATGAGCGCCACGGTGTCTATGGTCGCCAGGTCAAGTTGCGTGTGCAGCGCATGCAAGGCGGGATCAGCGGTGGCACCTTCGCCAGTGCACTGAATGTGATCCGTGAGGCGATCGACGATGTGGCTGTTCGCGAGGTGCTGAGCCACCCCTATAGTCTGAACCCGGCCGGTGGTATGCAGGGCGGCGATCGGCCTGATGCGATGGGCGCGAGGTACGATGCCGATCTGGCGAGCTGGCAGGCACCGTTTGTCATGGCGCCGGTGGATACTCGCGTGGTCAGGCGTTCTCATGCCTTGCGGGGTTTACCCTTTGGTGATGACTTTATCTACGACGAAGGTGTCGCGACCGGGCCTGGCGCCACGGGTTATCTGCGGGCGTTGATCCGCTCGGCGCAGGGGCTGGGGTTCATGGCGCTTCTGGCACTGCCGCCGACTCGCTACCTGATCAGCCGGATTGCCCCGGCACCCGGGCAGGGGCCGGAACGGGACACGATTGATCGTGGCGGCTTTGACATGCTGCTATTGTCGAAGCATCCATCGGATAGTGCCCTGGATTTGATGGGATACGTCAGGGGTTCAAGAGACCCGGGGTATGGCGCGACTTCCGAGATGCTGGCGGAGAGCGCTGTTTGTCTTGCGCTGGATGATCTGGCAACCCCGGCGGGGGTGCTGACTCCTGCGGTTGCGATGGGTGAGAAGCTGGTTGATCGCCTTCAGGCTAATACCTGTGTGACCTTTGAGGTTAGTGAGGACTGACCGCGCCACGGTGAAGTTGTTAGTCGATTGACGGCTGGTTTTACTTTAGTCCCCCGCCCGGTTCGGATATATTACTAGCCAGTTCCTTCCGCTCAGGTTTAACCAATACTCACCCGATGAGTCTGGCATTCGTTCATCTGCGCATTCACACCGAGTACTCGCTCAGCGACGGTATGGTGCGGATCAGGCCTCTGGTCGAGCGGCTGACAGAGCTACAGTCCCCGGCGGTTGCAATCACTGACAACACTAACCTGTTTGCCCAGGTGAAGTTGCAGAATGCCGCACTGGAGGCAGGTATCAAACCGATCGTCGGCTGTGATGTCTGGCTGGGCGCTGAAGAAAACAATGAAAAGCCGTTCCCGCTCGTTTTGCTGGCCCGCAACAATGCCGGTTACCGTCACCTGTCTGAACTCCTGACGCAGGCGTATGTAGAAGGGCGCTCCGCTGGCCGGGCGTTCGTCACCCGGGAGATGCTGGCTGACCACGCCGACGGGCTGATCGCCCTGTCCGGCGGCCGGTTGGGGGATGTGGGCCAGGCGTTGCTGGCGGGGAACGACGAACTGGCCCGGACCCGTGTCAATCACTGGATG
The DNA here is from genome assembly GCA_028281885.1 of Pseudomonadales bacterium. Taxonomy (GTDB): domain Bacteria; phylum Pseudomonadota; class Gammaproteobacteria; order Pseudomonadales; family Azotimanducaceae; genus JANQJA01. The sequence continues at coordinate 28,514 of JANQJA010000017.1, forward strand.
ACGTTGTTTCCGGACAGCTTCTACCTGGAACTGCACCGTACGGGTCGCCCCGACGAAGAAGTCTACCTGCACGCGGCGGTGGACCTGGCGGCGGCAGTGGATTGTCCGGTGGTGGCAACCAACGATGTCTGTTTTCTGACGCCGGACGAGTTTGAAGCCCATGAGGCCCGGGTCTGTATCCATGAAGGCAGGACGCTTGATGATCCTCGCCGCGAACGTCGCTATAGCGAACAACAGTACCTGAAATCCGCTGCTGAGATGGCGGAGTTGTTTTCCGACCTGCCGGAAGCGATTGAGAATACGGTCGAAATTGCCCGGCGGTGTAACGTCGAGATAGACCTGGGCGATTACTACCTGCCGGAATACCCGATCCCTGAGGGTTACACCAGGGAAGATTATTTTTGCGAGGTATCTCGCGAAGGGCTGGAACGCAGGCTGGAAAAGATTCTCGATCAGGATGACCCTGACTATGACAGTCAGCGAAAGGCTTACGATGAGCGCCTGACATTCGAGCTGGATGTCATTAACAAGATGGGCTTCCCGGGTTATTTCCTGATCGTGATGGAGTTCATCCAGTGGGCGAAAGAGAATGGCATCCCGGTCGGCCCTGGCCGTGGTTCCGGTGCCGGATCTCTGGTTGCCTATGCGCTCCAGATTACCAATATTGACCCGCTGGAATATGACCTGCTGTTTGAGCGCTTTCTCAATCCGGAACGGGTCTCCCTGCCCGACTTTGACATTGATTTCTGCATGGATGGTCGTGATCGGGTGATTCACCACGTCATGGAGCGCTATGGGCGCGACGCGGTATCCCAGATCATTACCTTTGGCACCATGGCGGCCAAGGCGGTTGTCAGGGACGTGGCCCGGGTGCAGGGGAAACCCTACGGGCTGGCGGACAAGTTGTCGAAACTGATTCCCTTTGATCCGGGCATGACCCTCACGACGGCGATGGAAACGGAGCCGATGTTGCGGGAGTTCATCGAAGGCAGTGACGACGCCCAGGAGATCATGGACATGGCGCTCCAGCTGGAAGGCCTGGCTCGCAACGTCGGCAAGCATGCCGGGGGCGTCGTTATAGCGCCGACCCGGATCACTGATTTCTGCCCGATCTATTGCGATGATTCGGGCGGTTTCATGACCCAGTACAACATGAGTGACGTCGAGCAGGCCGGTCTGGTGAAGTTCGACTTTCTCGGGCTGCGTACGCTCACAATCATCGACAATGCGGTCAAGACTATCAATGCGCGGCGCATGGAGGAGGGTGAAGCAGCGCTCGACATTGATGCTATTTCCCTGGAAGACCCGGCGGTGTATGCGGACCTGCGCCAGGCCAGAACCACCGCAGTATTCCAGCTTGAATCCCGCGGCATGAAGGAACTGATGAAACAGGTCAAGCCGGTTCGGTTTGCGGATATCGTCGCGCTGGTGGCGTTGTTTCGGCCTGGACCGCTGCAACTCGCGCCTGATTTCATCAAGCGCAAGAACGACCCGACGGCTGAAGTTGATTACCTGCACCCGAAACTGAAGCCGGTGCTGGAAGACACCTATGGCGTGATGCTCTACCAGGAGCAGGTCATGCAGATTGCGCAGATCCTGGCTGGTTACACCCTGGCAGACGCCGACCTGCTCCGTCGTGCCATGGGCAAGAAGAAACCGGAAGAAATGGCACAGCAGCGCGAGGTATTCATTGCGGGAGCAACAAAAAACGGCGTGGACGCGGCCCGGGCTGACCATATCTTCAGCCTGATGGAAAAATTCGCCGGCTACGGCTTCAACAAGCCGCACTCGGTTTGTTATGCCCTCATTGCCTATCAGACAGCCTGGCTGAAACATTACTATCCGGCCGATTTTATGGCCGCGGTGCTCTCCGCTGATATGCAGACCACCGACAAGGTGGTGATCAATATCGAGGAGAGTCGCGCCATCGGCGTCGAGATTTCCCCACCGGATGTGAATCGGGGCGACTATCGGTTTGTGCCAGATTCCTCGACCTCCGTCATCTATGGCCTGGGCGCCATCAAGGGGCTGGGTGAAGGGCCGGTGGACGCCATCGTTGATGCACGGCGCCGGGATGGCTCCTTCAGTGACCTGTTCGACCTGTGTGACCGGGTGGATTCGAGGCGCGTTAACAAGCGTGCCATTGAGGCACTGATTGGTTGTGGTGCCCTCGACGGACTGGTTGAGGAAGAAGATGAGCGTATCGACCCGATTGATTTTCGCCGCGGCGTGCTTGATGCCAACTATGAGGACGCAGTTAAAGCTGCAGAACAACGCGCACGTAATCTGGATAGCGGCCATGGCGATCTGTTCGGCGACGACCTGCTCGGGAGCGATGAGGGTGGTGCCCGCTACAATCATTTTGAATCGCTACATTGTTTGAATTTCCGGGAGCGGCTGGACCGGGAAAAAGAGACGCTGGGTCTCTACCTGACCGGTCACCCACTGCAGGCTTATGAAGATGAGCTCAGGTATCTGGCGAAGACCAGAATTGTCGATCTGAGAGTCGGCAATGACCAGACGGTCGTCGGATTGGTCGTCGATATGCGAACCATGAAGAACAAGCGTGGCGAAACGATTGCCTTCCTCACGCTGGATGATCGCAGTGCCAGGATCGAGGTCTCGATCTTTGCGGACCTCTACAGTGAGCACTACGAGCTGTTGAAACCTGATTCTGTCGTGATCATCAAGGGTTCTACCGCGGTTGATGACTTCACCAACGGGATTCGCATGCGTGCTGACGAGGTGATCGATCTGGTGTCTGCGCGTGGTCGAGCCATCAAGTGTCTTCGGGTCAGGCTGGAATGCCGCGGTCTGACGCAGTCGTTTGAGTCCGAGCTTGCCAGCATCCTTTCTCCTTATCGAGGCGGCGGCGGTTGTCCCGTGGCGGTCGACTACAGTCGCGACGATGCGTCCGGTGAAATCCGGCTGGGCGATGACTGGCGCGTCCAGCCAAGTGATGATCTGATACGGCATCTGCAGGAAACTTATGGGGCCGAAAAAGTCCGTCTGGATTACTAGGCCTTAAGTTATGGCGAGGCGATCCTGTTATCGTCGATGCTGACTCTGACCCCTTAATCGAATGGTTGGAATTCCTCATGCTGGGCAGCGCTGCTACTGAGAGAATTGCTGAAATCAATCCGCAAAGAATCTACATCGCACTGAGTGGCGGTGTGGATTCGGTTGTGTTGTTGCATCTGGCGCACGCGACGTTCGGCAGTGATTTGCTGGCGGCCCTTCACGTCAATCATGGTCTGCATGATCGATCTGCGGAATGGCAGAATTTCTGTGCTGACATTTGCGCAGCGCTTGGAGTTGAGTTCATTTCACGTTCAGTGACGGTGGAACCTGGCGGCAGTCTTGAGGCTAATGCGCGTCAGGCCAGGTACAAGGCATTTGCCGAGGTGATTGGAAGCGATGACGTGCTGCTACTGGCACATCATCGTGATGATCAGGTTGAAACGGCGTTGCAGTCACTCTTTCGAGGTACTGAACGATTCGGTGTCGGCGGCATGCCCTTTGAACGCGCTGTGGGCCAGGGTCACCTGCTGAGACCCTTGCTTGAACGCACCAGAATGGAATTGTTGGACTATGCCCGTGAGCATGGTTTGCGTTGGATTGACGACCCCGCCAACGAGGATCAGACGCACTCCCGCAACTACCTGCGGCATACGCTGCTGCCAGCTATCGAGTCGGTCTGGCCGGGTGCCAGGAGCGCCCTGATCGGTGCGGTCCGTCGTGACGAGGAGGGCCGGCAACTTATTGATTTTATGGCTGAAAATGACCTTCTGGCGGTGCGGGAAGGGGCTGGCTTGAGGGTTTCCGAACTGGCGGCCCTGCCGGCACTGCGGCGGAGTAACCTGGTTCGTTTTTGGCTTGATCGCATGGGGCTGCCGCAGCCGGGTCGCGAGGCGCTGGCGACGGGATTAAAAGATACGCTCGCTGCTGACGAAGACAGATCACCACTGTTGGCCTGGGGAGCTGTGGGTCTTCGGCGCCATGATGGAGCAATCTACGTGGTCAGTCTGGATGACGCGGATGCGGCGTTTGGATCTGGTGCTGAAGAATTTCTCCCCTCTGTGAATGTGTCAGGTGGGGTATTTGAATATAGGGTTGCCGATGCTGGTCTGCTCCAACGAGAGGGTTATGTCTTAAAGGGGCGATCCCCGGATATGGTCGTTTGTCTTCGCCACCGCCGGTCCATCAAGAAGGTGATGCAGGAGATGCGTATCCCTGTCTGGCTCAGGCAACGGGTTCCGATTGTTTGCGATGGGGACGAGGTGGTGGCGATTCCGGGGCTCCCGGCCTGGGGTGTGAACATGGTCGTGGCGGACGGATATCTGGCGGAACCCGGGGCTGGCGGGTTGAAATTGACGTTTGAGGTGCCAGGTCAGCCATATTCAGATTGAGCGGTACCGACGCTGGTGGTAATCTTAAATCCCATCTCGGTCGAGCCTGATCGACTGCTTGTTTCTAGATGGGAGCCCAATGTCTCGCTTTATCTTTGTTACCGGTGGCGTCGTTTCCTCATTAGGGAAGGGCATCGCTGCCGCCTCGCTGGGCGCAATTCTTGAAGCCCGAAATCTAAAAGTCACAATGCTCAAGCTGGATCCCTATATCAACGTGGATCCGGGCACCATGAGCCCCTTGCAGCACGGGGAAGTGTTCGTGACCGAGGATGGTACGGAAACCGATCTCGACCTGGGTCATTACGAACGGTTCGTACGCACCACAATGACGCGCAAGAATAATTTCACCACAGGTCAGGTATATGCCGATGTCATCGCGCGCGAGCGTCGAGGCGACTACCTGGGCGCCACCATTCAGGTCATCCCTCACATTACCGACGAGATCAAAGCGAGAATCAAAGCAGGGGCGGAGGGCAGTGATGTCGCTATTGTGGAAATTGGCGGTACGGTGGGTGACATCGAATCGCAGCCTTTTCTGGAGGCGGCGCGGCAGCTTCGCTTTGAGGTAGGGTCAAAAAACGCGATCTTTATACACCTGACCCTGGTGCCCTATATCGCGACGGCAGGAGAGACCAAAACCAAACCCACCCAGCATTCCGTCAAGGAGTTGCGTTCCATTGGCCTGCAGCCTGACGTATTGATTGTCCGTTCAGATCATGAAATCGGCGAATCTGCCCGGGACAAGATTGCGCTGTTTACCAACGTTGAGCGGCGGGATGTTGTGCCGTTGATTGATGCCCCATCGATCTATGAGATTCCGGTGATGCTGCATAACCAGAAACTCGACGAGATTGTGACTGAAAAGTTTGGGCTCGAGTGCCCGCCCGCGGACCTGTCCGAGTGGCAGCGGGTCGTGGAGGCAGAGATGAGCCCCACCCAGACCATCAAGCTGGTGATGGTCGGCAAGTACATGGACCTGCTGGATGCATACAAGTCCCTGAACGAAGCGCTGTCCCATGCCGGCATTCATACCAGCACCCACGTCGATATTGAGTTTGTCGATTGCGAGCGTGTGGTGAATGAAGGTGTTGAAGTCCTCGCAGGCGCCGATGCCATTTTGGTGCCTGGCGGTTTTGGTGAACGAGGCTTCGAAGGCAAGGTCGCTGCGGCGGGCTACGCCCGGAAACACAAGATTCCCTACCTCGGCATCTGCTACGGCCTGCATGCTGCGATCATCGATTTCGCCCGCAATGTGGCCGATCTGGAAGCGGCGGACACCACCGAGAACAATCCGCAAACGCCGCATCCGGTAATTGGCCTGGTTACCGAGTGGATGGATGATGCCGGTCAGCTGGAGCAGCGTGATGAATCGTCTGATCTTGGTGGCACCATGCGTATGGGGGCACAGGAATGCCGTCTGAGCTGTGATTCCTTGACGCACAAGATTTATGGCCGCCAGTGCATCCGGGAACGCCATCGCCATCGCTATGAGGTCAACGGGACCTATGTTGCCCGACTCGAAGCAGCGGGCCTCAGGGTCGCTGGCGTATCCAAGGACGGCGAGCTGGTTGAAGTGATTGAGGTCCCCGACCATCCCTGGTTTATCGCCTGCCAGTTTCATCCGGAGTTCACCTCGACGCCGCGGGATGGTCATCCGCTGTTCAAGAGCTTTATCAGCACGGCAGGTGCGGAAAAAGCGCGGCGGGAAGAGAGTTTATAAACGCTCCCCGGGCGGCTAAAATTGCGAAAACCGGAGGTTGTGACGGCCTCTACCCGCCACCAGCATCCAAAAGCAGCGCTGCATGAAACTATGTGACTTTGAGGTGGGCGACAACAGGCCTTTCTTCCTGATCGCCGGAACCTGTGTGATTGAATCCGAGCAGATGGCGCTCGATACGGCCGGGACCCTCAAAGAAATCTGCCAGGATCTCGGCATTCACTTCATCTACAAGTCTTCCTTCGATAAAGCGAATCGCTCTTCCCATAACAGCTTCCGCGGTCCGGGTCTGGAAGCCGGCCTGAAGGTCCTGGATACCGTCAAGGCGCAGATTGGCGTTCCGGTGTTAACCGATGTGCACGAGAACACGCCGCTCGACGAAGTTGCCGCGGTTGTCTCAGTGTTGCAGACGCCGGCTTTTCTCTGTCGCCAGACTGGCTATATCCAGAATGTGGCGGCCACCGGTCTGCCGGTGAATATTAAAAAGGGTCAGTTTCTTGCGCCCTGGGACATGGTGCATGTCATCGATAAGGCCAGAGCCACTGGCAACGACAAGATCATGGCATGCGAGCGTGGTGTGAGTTTTGGCTACAACAATCTCGTTTCTGACATGCGTTCGCTGGCGGTAATGAAAGAGATTGGCTGTCCTGTCGTTTTTGACGCGACTCACAGTGTGCAGTTGCCGGGCGGCCAGGGCGCCAGTTCCGGTGGACAGCGGGAAATGGTGCCGGTACTGGCTCGGGCGGCCGTAGCGGTGGGCATCGACGGGATATTTATGGAAACCCATCCGAACCCCGATGAGGCGCTGAGTGATGGTCCCAATTCCTGGCCGCTGGGAGAGATGAAATCGTTGTTGTCGTTGCTTTGTCAGTTGGACCGGGTTGCCAAGGTAACGCCGGGCTAGCGTAAGTAAGTAGTTGGAGTAGGTAGATTGACTGAAATTACAGATATTCAGGCGCGGGAAATCCTTGATTCAAGAGGGAACCCCACCGTTGAGGCGGAAGTTGAACTGGAAAACGGCATCAAGGCGTCTGCTTGTGCACCGTCGGGGGCATCCACGGGCTCTCGTGAAGCGCTGGAACTTCGCGACGGTGATCCGCTCCGGTACAAGGGCAAGGGCGTTTTGCGTGCCGTTGAGAATGTGAATACCCGGATACGCGAACGTCTGCTCAGCCGCGATGTCGAGGATCAGCGAGAGCTTGATGACATCATGCTGGACGTGGATGGCACAGAGAACAAGAGTGTGCTCGGTGCCAACGCGATACTGGCGGTGTCGCTGGCGGCGTCGAAGGCAGCGGCCCAGGCGAGGGGCCTTGCCTACTACGAATATCTGGCAGAACTGGACGGCAGCCCCGGTCGCTACAGCATGCCTGTGCCGATGATGAACATCCTGAACGGTGGTGAGCATGCCGACAACAGCGTTGACATCCAGGAGTTCATGATCCTTCCCGTCGGCGCGCCAAATTTCTCCGAGGGACTCAGGACAGGTGCGGAAATTTTCCATACCCTGAAGTCAGTGCTGAATGAAAGGGGGCTGAGTACGGCGGTCGGGGATGAAGGGGGTTTTGCGCCGGACCTGCCCAGCAATGAATCCGCCCTTGAAGTCATCATGGAAGCGATTGACAAGGCCGGGTACGTGGCCGGCAAGGATGTTTATCTGGGGCTCGATTGCGCGGCTTCTGAATTCTATGAGAATGGCGAGTACGTGCTGGCCAGCGAAGACCGGCGATTCGATGCGCAGGGTTTTTCGGGCTATCTGTCAGAACTGGTGACTCGCTACCCAATCCTCTCAATCGAGGACGGACTGGATGAAAGTGATTGGGATGGTTGGGGTTACCTGACGGAAATCCTGGGCGACAAGGTTCAGCTCGTGGGTGACGACTTGTTTGTAACCAATTCCAGGATCCTACAACAGGGGATAGACAAGGGCGTTGCCAATTCGATTCTGATCAAGCTGAATCAGATTGGCTCGTTGTCAGAAACCCTGGAGGCGATCCGAACGGCGCGTGATGGCGGCTATTCGGCCGTGATTTCCCATCGTAGTGGCGAGACGGAGGATACCTCCATTGCCGACCTGGCCGTGGCCACGGCGGCTGGCCAGATCAAGACCGGCTCGCTGTGTCGTTCTGACCGGGTGGCAAAATACAATCGGCTGCTTCGCATCGAAGATCAGTCCGATGCGCTCTACAAGGGTCTTGGGGAGTTCAGACGGGGATGACGAAGCGCCGCTGCCTGCTCGCTGTCCTGGCCCTCGCGCTGATGGGCCTGCAGTATCGACTGTGGATTGGCGAGGGTAGCCTCGCGCAAGTGGATGCGCTCGATGACAAGGCAGCGCAGATAGCGGTGCGTAACGAGCGTAAAACCGAGCGCAACAGAATTCTCCGCGCCGAGATTCGTGATTTAAAAGAGGGACTGGATAGCATCGAGGAGAAGGCGCGAACTGAATTCGGCCTGATCAAGGAAGGTGAGACGTTCTTCCTGCTTGTCGAGGAGCGCGAAGTCCCTGGCGCACAATGACCGAATCGCTACTGGCATCCGTCACGGTGGTTATCGCTGCGGCGGGTAAGGGGGTCCGGTTTGGCGGCGATGTCGCCAAGCAATATCTCCCCATCAACGGAAAGCCCGTGATCAGCCATGTGCTGGATCGTATGCAGGCGCTTGGCCCGAAGGAAATTCTGGTTGTCGTGGCACCTGATGATGATCGTCATCGCGAGATTATGGCGATCGAAGGCTGCCGCGTGATCACAGGCGGTGAGACGCGCGCCCATTCAGTGCTCAATGCGCTGCGCCAGGTCGATGCCGCTGCTGACGACTGGATTCTTGTCCATGATGCGGCCCGACCCTGTTTCGATACTGCGGATGTCAGTCGCCTGGTTCGTCGGGTTCAGGACACCGAGGCTGGGGGACTTTTGGCGACACGCGTCGTGGAGACGGTGAAGTCGGCAGACAGTTATGAACGAGTGACATCGACGGAGAATCGCGACGCATTGTGGCTCGCCCAGACGCCGCAGATGTTCCGGTTTGGCCTGCTAAAGCGCGCCATGGTCGATGCGCTGGATTCCGGCGTGCAGGTGACCGACGAGTCATCGGCATTGGAATATGCAGGTTACCGGCCGATTCTGGTGGAGGGTAGCTCACGCAACATCAAGGTCACCACGCCGGCAGATCTTGAACTGGCTGCCTGGCATCTTTCGGCCGCCGCGGATGGAAACAAAAAATGAGAATTGGGCTCGGCTACGACGCGCATCGATTCGGTGCGGCGCTCGAGAATCACACGATTCGCATCGGTGGGGTCGACATTCCGTTCGAACAGGAAGTCATCGCTCATTCGGACGGTGATGTAGTGGTTCATGCGCTGTGCGATGCGCTGCTGGGCGCAGCGTCACTGGGCGATATTGGCCAGCACTTTTCCAACAAGGACGAGGCATGGCGTGACGCTGACAGCCTCGAGATGTTGTCAGTGTGCATCGACAAGATAACAGCGGCGGGGTTCGAGTTTGGCAATGCTGACGTCACGCTGATCGCTCAAAGGCCGAAAATTAGCCGGTTTGTTGAAACAATGCGGAAGACCATGGCAGCTTCGATCGGTTGTCGTGTGGTTGATATCAGTGTTAAGGCGACCACCACCGAAGGGATGGGATTTGAAGGCCGCGGCGAGGGCCTGGCAGCGCAGGCGGTGGTACTACTTCGATGAGTTTGCCTGTCGAGATGCCCTGTGCACTGGGCAGGCCGGAGCAGCATTCGGTAATTCGCGCCGTGCCCGAGGACTTTGTGGTTGACGAGGTGCTGGGTTTCGATCCTTCGGGGGATGGTGAGCACATCTATCTTCTGCTCCGTAAAGTCGGTTGCAATACAGCCTGGGTGGCGGAAGAACTGGCGCGCCTGGCAGGTCTTCGTCACTTTGATGTGGGCTATGCGGGTCGCAAGGATCGCCATGCAGTCACCACGCAATGGTTTAGTCTTTGGCTTCCGGGCCAGCAGGAAACTGACTGGCAGACGCCTTCGATTGAAGGCGTGGACATTGTTGGTGTCACGAAACATTCACGCAAGCTGCGCCGAGGAATGCATCAGGGCAACCGGTTTCGCATTCGGCTGCCCGATGTGGTTCGGACCGACGATCTGTGTCGCAGGATTGAGGCGATTGGCCGCCATGGTGTACCAAACTACTTTGGCGAGCAGCGGTTTGGTCGCTGCGGCGCCAATTTGAACAAGGCTGAGTTGTTATTAGCTGGCGGGCTTCGAAAAGATCGAAAGCGAGACCTGTACTTGTCGGCGGCGCGCAGCTATCTGTTTAATCTTGCACTTGCGGGGCACGTGGAATCGGGTGACTGGTCCGCACCGGATGCCTGTGGCTGGCTTCCTGGCGTCGTGCGAGGATCGGGTGAACCAGAGCGTGTATCGGGTTTTGACAGCTGGTACGAAGGGCTCGAACGACTGGGAGTCAAGGCGATGCGACGGCCACTGGCCATCACACCAGCGGACTGGTCGGCGGAGTGGATCAATGGTGGGGTGGTGCTGTCATTCGAGTTGCCGTCCGGCAGCTATGCGACCAGTGTGGTACGTGAGCTGGTGCATTACGTTTCCGGCCGATCGTCAGATCGTCGTGGCGCGTGGCGTGGAGAGACAGATGGATAAGGAACTGGATCTCCGCGGCGTTGGCATGACATCGCAGCGAACCCGCGATCGCCTGGTGGCAAGACTGCGTGAGCGTGGCATCACCAGTGAACGTCTGCTCGACATCATCGGCGAGGTGCCTCGCCATGTGTTTGTCGATGAAGCCCTTTCCCATCGCGCCTATGAGGATACATCGCTTCCTATCGGCTACAACCAGACGATATCGAGGCCCTACACCGTTGCGCGGATGACGGAAATCTTGCTGGCTGCGGGGCCGCTGTCATCGGTACTGGAAATTGGTACCGGTTCCGGCTACCAGACAGCGGTGCTGTCGCGACTGGTGGATCGGGTCTATACCGTGGAGCGGATTCAGGGGCTGGCAGACAGGGCCCGGACGCATCTGCGCAGGCTGGGTGTGCGTAACGTGCAGTACAAGCACGATGACGGCAACCTGGGTTGGTCCGAGCGAGGCCCGTTTGACGGCATCATTGTGACAGCATCGCCTCGTGAAGTGCCAACGGAACTGGTCCAGCAGTTGGTTGATGGCGGTCGCCTGGTACTGCCGGTGGGCACTGATCAAAGCCAGCAACTGACGCTGGTGTGCCGGTCGGGAGATGAGATGGTGACGGAGGTCATCGAGGATGCGAACTTTGTTCCCCTGTTGGGAGGACGTGCCTAGATGGATCGACGAATTGCCATCAAGACGGCAACCGTTGGTGCGCTGATGGGTGCGGCCGAGGTGGTGCCAGGTGTTTCGGGCGGCACCATCGCGTTCATCTCGGGCATCTATGAACGACTGGTCAACGCCTTGAGCCAGCTTACGCCCGCGTTGGTGCCGCTGTTGATTCGCCACGGTATCGGCTTTGTCTGGACGAGGACCGATGCGACCTTCCTGCTGTTGCTGGGCGCCGGAATGGCTGTATCGATCATTATGTTTGCCAACACCATCAGCTATCTGCTGGGGCATCACCCGGTGGGTCTTTGGTCTTTTTTTGCTGGCCTTGTGGTCGCCTCGGTCTATGTGGTGACCCGTCAAATATCCCGGTTTGGCCTCGACCTGCTGCTGGCGGCGTTGGCTGGCGCCTGTGTGGGCGGTTTTGTCACGTTGCTGGTACCGATTGAACTGGCACCGACACTGCCGGCGATTTTTTTGGGTGGGGCGATTGCTGTCTGTGCCTGGATCCTGCCGGGGCTTTCCGGCAGTTTCATCTTGCTGATTCTTGGACTCTATGCGTTCGTCATTGACGCGATTCGCTCGTTCGACCTCATGGTGCTGGTCGTGCTGGCTTTGGGTTGTGCCGTGGGACTGATCTGCTTTTCCCAGGTGTTGTCGCGGCTGATGCGTCATCTGCGAGACCAGACCCTCGCGGTATTGACCGGTTTCATGGCGGGGTCCCTGGTTAAGCTCTGGCCGTGGAAACATACGCTGAGCTATCAGCTGACTGCCGACGGCGCCAGTATTCCGCTGATCGAGGAACCCGTTTTGCCGGCAACCTACACGGCCCTGACCGGTAATGAACCGATGCTGGGGATAGCGGGGCTCTGTATGACCGCCGGACTGGTGCTGGTGTTGGTGATTCACTGGCTGACCTCTGGCCGGTCCTGACCTGGTTCAGGCGAATCGATGAGAAGCCTCCGTTACTTGGTTCCTGGGTTGATTCTGTTGCTGGGCGGATGTCAGATGCAGGGAATATACGTACCGGTATTCAGTAGCGGCGAACAGTTCCTGTCCCGCACCCGGCTTTACGTTGTCCGTCGCGGCGACACCTTGTATTCCATTGCCTTCCGTTTCGGACTCGACTACAAGTCGCTGGCGAGGGCAAATGGCATTTCACCCCCGTACATGATCTATGTGAATCAGCGCCTGCGTATTACCGGTTCGCCAACCCCGAGTACCGATAGTGGACCGGACAAAAACGATCCGCCGACCACGGCGGCACGGTCCCGCGCGAAGGCGACGAAACCCCCGACACCGGTGACTGCCCCGGATGTTCCGGATTCGGGTATCCAGTGGCACTGGCCCTACGAGGGTGAAGTGGTCGGTAAATTCTCGTTGAGCGGCGATATCAACAAGGGTATCGACATTCGCGGCAAATCCGGTGACCCGGTCCGTTCGAGCGCGGATGGCATCGTGGTTTACGCCGGCGGTGGACTGCGGGGCTACGGCAAACTCGTTATCGTCAAACACAATGAACGCTACCTTTCCGCCTATGGTCACAATCAGTCACTGTTGGTCAAGGAAGGCGAGACGGTCAAACGCGGGCAGGTGGTCGCCCGGATTGGCGGACCGAATGGCAACAGTAACCTGTTGCACTTTGAAATCCGCCGGGATGGCAAGCCGAGAGACCCGCTGGATTATCTGCCGTCCAGAAACAGTACGGGTGACTAGCGCGCATATTGCACCAAATCAAATGCAATATGCGCGCTAGCGACCGGGTTCGTTAGAATGGCGTCCTGTTTAATCATTTGTGCGGTGAGATATGGCACTGTCAGACATTGAATCCGCCATCGCGAGGATCTCCCAGGGTGGCCTCGTCGTCGTGGTGGATGATGAAGATCGCGAGAATGAAGGCGATCTCATCATGGCGGCAGAACTGGCGACGCCGGAAACGGTCGCGTTCATGATTCGGCATACCAGTGGCATTATCTGCGCCCCGGCTGAGTCGGCGCGGCTGGATGCCCTGGGTTTGCCGCTGATGGTGGATCAGAACTCGGATCCGCTGCGGACAGCGTTTACTGTATCCACCGACTACCTGCCGGGGATGACCACGGGTGTTTCCGCCGAAGAGCGGGCGCGAACCTTGAAGGCGCTCACCGATGAGGAAGCCAAAGGCAGTGAGTTCGCGCGACCCGGTCACGTATTCCCGCTTCGCTATCGTTCTGGCGGTGTGCTGGTTCGATCAGGTCACACGGAAGCAGCGGTTGATCTCTGCCGGCTTGCGGGACTGAAACCCGTCGGTGTGCTGGCTGAGCTGAATCATGCTGACGGCACCATGATGCGCCTGCCTGCCCTCAGCAGCTTCGCGGCGGAGCATGGTTTACCGATCATTTCCATCGAGGCGTTAATCAAATATCGGGCAGAGAACGAGGAGCTGGTTCGGCCGAAACGTACCGAGCAGGTCTCAATAGGAAATGCCCGTTTTACGGCTCATATCTTTGAGTCGGTCGTTGATGGCCGGGAGGTAATGGCACTGGAACACGGTGACGTTGACCCCAACGAGCCTGTACTGGTGCGTGTTGTCAAAGGAGATGCCGGAAGGGACCTGCTGGCCAGTGCGATTGCAGGAGATAACATCATCTCGCACACGCTGGAGTTGATTGGTGAGTCAGCGCAGGGTGTGTTCATTTACCTGCCGCCCCAGGAAGGCGCGGCAGAAGAAGAAACGACGGGTGCTGTATGGAGAGAGGTCGGCGTCGGCAGCCACATACTTTCCTATCTGGGTGTGCGGCGGATCCACCTGCTGGCCAGCAAGGAGCTGACTTATCCGGGTATCAGCAGTTTCGGTTTGTCCATCGAGAAGATGATTACGGAAGACTAGCTGGGGAAACGCGTCTGATCAGCGTTCCAGGTGTTCGAGCTTCCCTTTCTTCTCGGCCCACTCCTCGGCATCGGGCAGCGGATCTTTCTTCTCCGTAATGTTCGGCCAAATCTCGGCGAGCTCGGCGTTCAGCTGCAGAAACTCCTGTTCATCCTCCGGCAATTCGTCCTCCGAGAAAATCGCGTCTACAGGGCATTCAGGTTCACAGAGCGCGCAGTCGATGCATTCGTCGGGGTGAATCACCAGAAAGTTGGGGCCCTCGTAAAAACAATCGACGGGGCATACCTCAACGCAGTCAGTGTGCTTGCACTTGATGCAGGCGTCGCTAACAACAAATGTCATCGAATATTCCTTAAGTGTGAATCAGATTGGCAGCGGCAAGTCTAGCACAGCTCCCTGAGCGCCGCGTATACCCGGGGGGTCAGCTATCCGCCTGTTGTTTGAGTTCGTATAACAGCGTCAGGGCTTCTCGGGGCGTCAGATCATCAAGCTCCAGTTGTTGTAGTCGGTGTCGCAATTCGTCCTTTTCGGCGGGCTGCGGCAAGGGTGGTGTGCTAAAAAGATCTGCCTGATGGGGATTGCCAAGGCTGCCGCGCTGTTCCAGTTCGATCAGTTTTTTCTGTGCGTCGTCGATGACGTCACGCGGGACGCCAGCCAGTTTTGCGACCTGAAGGCCGTAGCTCTGGCTTGCCGGTCCGTCCTTGACGGCATACATAAAGATGATGTCGTCACCATGTTCCCTTGCGGTCAGGTGAACGTTGGCGGTCGCGGTCAGCAGCTCTGCGAGCGTGGTCAGCTCAAAATAATGGGTTGCGAACAGAGTCAGGGACTGCGTCGTGTTGACGATGTGCACGGCGCATGCCCAGGCCAGCGACAGACCGTCGAAGGTAGACGTGCCCCGGCCGATTTCATCCAGCAATACCAGGCTCTGTTCAGTCGCATTATTCAGGATCATTGCCGTTTCGGTCATCTCCACCATGAAGGTAGAGCGACCGCTTGCCAGATCGTCAGAAGACCCGATGCGGGTAAAAATACGATCGACGGGGCCGATGACAGCCCGGTCGGCGGGTACAAAACTGCCGGTATGAGCCAGCAACACGATCAGCGCCACCTGACGCATATAGGTGGATTTCCCGCCCATGTTGGGACCGGTAATGATGAGCAGTCTGCGTTCTTCATCGAGCGTCAGGTCATTGCTGACAAACGGCACATCCAGCATCGACTCCACCACCGGATGCCGGCCGGCTTCAATGTGAATGCCCGGGGTTTCGACCAGTTCGGCTCGCCGCAGTGAAAGGGTGATTGCCCGTTCCGCGAAGTTGGCGATGACGTCCAGTTCTGCCAGGGCGGCAGCGCTTGTCTGTAAGTTCCCAAGCGATTCGTTGAGTTGATCCAGTAGCTTCTCGTACAGATGCTTTTCCCTGGCCAGCGCCCGGGACCGGCTACTGAGCGCCTTGTCTTCGAATGCCTTGAGTTCCGGCGTAATAAAACGTTCCGCGTTCTTCAGGGTTTGACGCCTGATGTAGGCATCCGGTGCCTTTTCGGACTGGGCCCGGCTGATTTCGATGTAGTACCCATGGACCTTGTTGTAGCCCACCTTCAGTGTCGAGAGCCCGGTGCGATCCCGTTCTTCCTGTTCCAGCCTGACCAGGAAGGCAGCCGCGTTTTCGCTGATGCCGCGAAGTTCGTCGAGTTCATCGTCGTAGCCCGCCGCGAAGACACCGCCCTCGCGAATGACGACCGGTGGATTCTCGATCAGGGCGGCGCCCAGTTCGGCGGAGAGGGCGGGATATTCGCCCAGGCGATCAGAGAGTTCGGTCAGGTGGGGCGAATCGTACCCGGCAAGCAGCGTTCGCAGTTCCGGCAGCACGGCCAGTGAATCCCGCAGTCGGGCCAGGTCCCTGGGTCGGGCCGACCGGAGCGCGACCCGGGCGAGGATCCGTTCGCAGTCGCCGATCCTTCCCAACAGGTTTTGCATCGGCTCATGGCGGTAGTCGTCAGCAAGGTATTCCACCGCCTGGTGACGCGCGCCCAGCACTTCCCGGCTTCTGACGGGACGATTGATCCAGCGCGCCAGCAGGCGACTGCCCATGGCGGTGGCGGTCCGGTCCATCACCGCCAGCAGGGTATTGTCGCTGCCGCCACGAATGTTGGTCGTGAGTTCGAGATTTCGACGGGATGCGGCATCGATGATGATGGCGTCTTCCCGTTGCTGCGGGGCGAGTTTCTGGATATGGGGCAGGGAACTGCGCTGGGTCTCGCTGACATAGGCCAAAAGACATCCGGCGGCAGTGATCGCTGCATCCAGGTGCTCACAGCCAAATCCCTGCAAGTCACGGGTGCCGAATTGATCGCACAGGACCGCAACGCTGCGCTCCAGGTCAAATTCCCACGGCGGACGACGGCGGACGCCGACACGTGAAGTCAGACCGTTCGGGTAGTCCTGTTCCTCCGGGAGGATAAGCTCGGCAGGATCATGGCGGTGAATCTCCGAGACGAGCCCTTCATCATCGGTGACTTCCAGCACCTCGAAGCGGCCGCTGGCAAGTTCAAGTGCCGCGATGCCGCAGCAGTCGGGTGATTTGCGGTAGGCGCAGACGATGAGGTTGTCCCGATGGGCATCCAGCAGCGCGTCGTCGGTCAGTGTTCCGGGTGTGACAACCCGCGTGACCTGGCGGTCGACGGGTCCCTTGGATGTTTCGGGGTCGCCGATCTGTTCGCAGATCGCAACCGAGATACCGCCTTTGACGAGTCTGGCCAGATAGGATTCGACGGAATGAAATGGAACGCCTGCCATGGGGATGGGTTCGCCCGCCGAGGCGCCTCGGCTGGTCAGGGTGATGTCCAGCAGCTCGGCTGCGCGCCGGGCATCGTCGTAGAACAGCTCGTAAAAGTCGCCCATACGGTAGAACAACAGTTCGTCCGGATGTTCGGACTTGATCGACAGGTACTGCCGCATCATCGGCGTATGGGCGCTGGTGGCGGTCAAGGGTTCTGGTCTGCCAGATTGCGGGGAAAGCGAGGCATTCTACGTGATCGTTACCGACCCGCCAAAAATGCAATTTGTCTTTGAAAAATTTCACTAACACTGTTTAAATGTACAGTATTCCGTCCAGGCGACGGCGCAACCGTGAAAAGGAGAAACCATGTCAGATTCCGAGACTCAGAACGGTCGGGACCCCAATAAGGAAAAAGCACTGAGTGCAGCCTTGTCGCAGATCGAGCGGCAGTTTGGCAAGGGGTCCATGATGCGACTGGGAGACACACCCAGGGAACGAATACCCTCTATTTCCACCGGTTCACTGGGGCTCGATGTGGCGCTGGGCATCGGTGGCCTGCCCCGGGGCAGAATCGTTGAAATCTATGGGCCGGAGTCGTCCGGTAAGACGACGCTGACGCTGCAGGTGATTGCCGAGTGCCAGCGAGCCGGCGGCACCTGTGCGTTTATTGATGCGGAGCACGCGCTGGATCCCGATTATGCCCAGAATCTGGGGGTGGATATCGAGAACCTGCTGGTATCCCAGCCGGATACCGGTGAACAGGCGCTGGAAATCTGCGACATGGTCGTTCGGTCCGGTGCGGTGGATGTGGTGATCGTTGACTCGGTGGCTGCGCTCACGCCCAAGGCCGAGATCGAGGGTGAGATGGGTGATACCCATGTTGGTCTGCAGGCTCGTCTGATGAGCCAGGCATTGCGAAAAATGGCTGGCAACATCAAACATTCGAACACACTGGTTGTTTTCATCAACCAGATCCGCATGAAAATCGGCGTAATGTTTGGCAGTCCGGAAACGACCACCGGCGGTAATGCACTCAAGTTTTATTCCTCGGTACGACTCGACATTCGCCGGATCGGCGCCGTCAAGGAAGGTGACGAAGTGATCGGCAACGAAACCCGGGTGAAGGTCATCAAGAACAAGGTTGCCCCGCCGTTCAAGCAGGCCGAGTTCCAGATTCTTTATGGCAAGGGCATTTATCGCCTGAGTGAGGTCATCGACCTGGGCGTTCAGCTTGGGCTGGTCGACAAGGCAGGTGCCTGGTACAGCTATGAAGGGGAACGTATCGGTCAGGGCAAAAAGAATGCGGCCGAGTTCCTTGAAGAAAATCCGGAAATGGCTGCTGCCATCGAAAAGCAGATTCGTGTTCAGTTACTGAATGAACTTGATGAAACAGTGGATGAAGACGAAGAAAGTAACGTGACACCGATCAGTGGCGGCAACAATTGAAGTTCGTGCCGTAGACATTCGTCGCGCCGCAATGGATTTGTTGGCGCGGCGTGAATACGGTGCGGCAGAACTCTCCGTCAAACTGTTACGACGTTTCCCCTCACATCAGGACGAAATCGAGCAAGAGATCTACCGACTCACGGCTGAAGGACTGCAGAGCGATCTTCGCCTGGCAGAATCTTTTCTTCGGGTGCGCAGTGGTCGAGGGCAGGGCCCGCTCAAGATCAAGGCAGAATTGCGAGCCCGGGGCGTGAGCGCTGCCGTGATTGCGGAAGCTTTTGCAGCCTGTGATCTTGACTGGGTCGCACTTGCTAAGACGGCGTGCTGTAGGCGGTTTGGCGAGCAGGTGCCCACTGATATCAGGGACCGGGCGAAACGGTCCCGTTTCCTGCAGGGCAGAGGGTTCTCCTTTGATCAGATCAGTCAGGTGGTTTCGGCGTAGCGGGCGGTTTGCAGCCTTGAATCAACGTACGGGTCGCTGCCGGGCCCGGAAGATGTTTAGAATTTTTCGGGCGATTTCTGTAAATTACTCTGCTCTGCAAAACTGATGTCATGCCCATGAAGAGCGCCGAGTTGCGTAAGGCCTTCCTGGATTTTTTCGAATCCAAGGGTCATAAGATTGTCGAGAGTGCGGCGCTGGTCCCGGACAACGATCCAACGTTGTTGTTCACGAATGCCGGAATGGTCCAGTTCAAGGACGCGCTCGCGCTGAAGGAGAATCGGGGGTATGTCCGGGCAGCCAGTTGTCAGCGGTGTGTGCGGGCAGGCGGTAAGCACAACGATCTGGACAACGTCGGCTACACCGCAAGGCATCATACTTTCTTCGAGATGCTCGGTAATTTCAGTTTTGGCGATTACTTCAAGCAGGACGCCATTGCCTACGCCTGGGAGTTTCTCACCGAGGTCGTGGGCCTGCCGGCAGATCGTCTCTGGGTGACAGTGCATGAGAGTGACGACGAAGCCGAGAACATCTGGGTCAATGAGATTGGCTTCGATCGTAATCGCATAAGCCGGCTCGGCGATGAAGATAACTTCTGGGCCATGGGTGACACCGGCCCCTGCGGACCCTGTTCAGAGATTTTTTATGATCATGGGCCCGAGGTGCCTGGAGGGCCGCCTGGGACGGAAGACGGCGACCTGGATCGCTATGTCGAGATATGGAATTTGGTATTTCCCCAGTTTGATCGGGCCGCAGACGGTACGCTGACACCGCTCGACAAGCCGGGAGTTGACACGGGCATGGGGCTGGAGCGAGTTGCGGCCGTGCTGCAGGGTGTGCACGACAACTATGACATCGACATCTTCAAACGACTCATCGGTTGCGCGGCTGAACTGCTTGACCAGAAAGACCTGACGAACCCGTCCCTGCGGGTGATCGCCGATCACATTCGTTCCACGGCCTTCCTGATTGCCGATGGCGTGCTGCCGTCCAATGAAGGTCGAGGCTATGTGATGCGACGGATCATCAGGCGAGCACTCCGTCACGGTCATCAGCTGCAGGCAAAAGGCCCCTTCTTCCACAAGATGGTGTCGACGCTGGTTGAGGAAATGGGAGAGGCTTATCCCATACTGGCCAGGTCGCAGTCCCAGATTGAAAAGATCCTGCTGAAAGAGGAGCAGCAGTTCGACCTGACGCTGGATCAGGGGATCAGGATACTGGCTGAGGCGATCGCCGATATGGACGACGCCGAAATTCCCGGAGATATCGTATTCAAACTCTACGATACCTATGGTTTCCCGACCGACCTGACGGCGGATATCGCCCGGGAGAAAGGACTGACCCTCGACATGCAGGGTTTTGAGCGCGCGATGGCGGAGCAAAGAGATCGCGCCCGGGCGGCATCGAAATTCTCTGCAGCAGACATGGGTCAGTTCGAACTCGACGTTGTCACTGAGTTCATCGGCTACGAATCCCTGTCGGGAACCAGCGAAGTGATTGCCCTGTTTTCAGGTGAGAAGCCCGTGCAACAGGCGGGTGAAGGTGATGATGTCATTGTGGTGCTGGATCGTTCGCCGTTTTATGCGGAATCGGGTGGCCAGGTCGGTGATACGGGCAAGTTCTTTGGCAACGGCCAGACTTTCGATGTACTGGATACGCAGAAATATGGCGATGCATTCCTGCACAAGGGCAGGGTGACCGAGGGTGAAATCAGCGTCGGTGACAGTCTGCAGGGGGAAGTCGACCGATACCAAAGAGCCGCAACACGACTGAATCATTCAGCGACGCACCTGTTGCATGCCGCATTGAAAGAAGTCCTCGGTGACCATGTGAATCAGCGTGGCTCGCTGGTCGATTCGGAACGACTGCGTTTCGATTTCTCGCATTTTGAAGCGGTCACAGAAGAGCAGCTGCGTGCGATCGAACGACTCGTTAACGAACAGGTCCGACTCAACACCGAAATCGTTACTGAGGTGATGACGATTGACGAGGCGCGTGCAAAAGGAGCCATGGCCCTGTTTGGCGAAAAATATGCTGAAGAAGTTCGCGTGCTGACGATGGGAGATGGATTCTCCGTTGAACTGTGTGGCGGGACCCATGCGTCGCGCACGGGAGACATCGGCATGTTCCTGATTACCTCAGAGCAGGGGATTGCATCCGGTGTGCGCCGAATCGAGGCGGTTACCGGCAGTCGAGCGCTGGAACGAGTTGAGGCAACGGATATTGCATTGTCCCGGGTGGCGGCATTACTTCGTGCGGATCGGACAACCGTGCTGGCGAAGCTTGAAGCCCTGATTGAACACGACAAAAAACTTGAGCGTGAAGTCAGCCAACTGGGTGCGAAGCTCGCGAGTGGTGGTGGCCGGGATATTGCCGATGAGGCGATTGAGATTTCAGGAAAGAGAGTCGTGATTCACCAGATGGAAGGCGCGGATCCGAAAACCCTGCCTGATGCCCTCGATCGACTGAAAAACAAGATCGGTTCCGGTGTTGTCGTGCTGGGTTCCGTCAACGAAGGAAAGGTGGCCTTGATTGCGGGGGTGACCAAGGACCTCACCGGGAGCGTGAACGCGGGGGAACTGGTCAACTTCGTCGCTCAGCAGGTTGGCGGGAAGGGTGGTGGCAGGCCGGATATGGCGCGCGCGGGAGGTAGCGATGCCGCAGCATTGCCGGCTGCGCTTGCCTCAGTCGCGGAATACCTAGCGGAACGTTTGTAAGGAGTTTGCAATAACTGCATTCCCATTGTCTTCTGATTACGGTTAAATACGCCGCTTTTACGATTTCGCGCGTATTTTCCGTATGTCCCTGTTTGTCCAGAAGTTTGGAGGTACCTCGGTCGCATCGATTCAGCATATCGAGAATGTTGCGCGCCGAATCATAGCGACCCGCGACAGTGGCCATGATGTGGTTGTCGTGGTATCTGCCATGGGTAAGGAAACCGATCGACTTTTTTCTCTTGCCCAGGAGGTTGGTGATCTAGGGTCGGCGACAAAACGCGAAATGGACGTGCTGTTGTCGACCGGCGAACAGGTGACCATTGCGCTGCTCGCAATGATGTTGAAGAAGCTGGGTGCGCCCGCAGCTTCCTTTACCGGTTCGCAGGCTGGTATTGCAACGGATCGTTCGCATACCAAGGCGAGAATTCTCAAGATTGACAAGGAACGATTGCTCAACACCATCAAGGCTGGTGTTGTCCCGGTCGTGGCCGGTTTCCAGGGTATGGACGATGAAGGCAACATCACCACGTTGGGCCGCGGTGGTTCCGATACGACGGCGGTCGCATTGGCAGCCATTCTGAATGCGGATGAGTGTCAGATTTATACTGACGTTGATGGGGTATTCACAACCGACCCTCGCGTGGTCAGTACCGCACGGTGTCTGGAAAGAGTAACGTTTGAAGAAATGCTGGAACTTGCAAGTCTGGGGTCGCGCGTGTTGCACACCAGGTCGGTCGAGTTCGCGAGCAAATACAAGGTGCCGCTTAGGGTATTGTCGAGTTTCTCCGACAAGCCGGGCACACTGATTACGGAAGAGGATGACGCAATGGAGCAGCCTATCATCTCGGGAATCGCGTTTACGCCCGATGAGGCAAAACTGACGATGCGAGGGGTACGCGATATTCCTGGAATTGCCTCAAGAATACTGGGGCCAATCAGCGAAGCCAACATCGAAGTTGATATGATCGTTCAGAACGTATCGGCGGACGGGTCGACAGACTTTACGTTCACCGTGCGTCGAGACGACTACGACCAGGCGATATCCCTGCTCGAAAAT
Organism: Pseudomonadales bacterium; assembly: GCA_028281885.1. Lineage (GTDB taxonomy): Bacteria > Pseudomonadota > Gammaproteobacteria > Pseudomonadales > Azotimanducaceae > JANQJA01. Next base: position 51,232 of record JANQJA010000017.1, read on the forward strand.
GTGGCCCGCGACGTAGAAGCGCTGGAAGTGAACGGCGACAATAACATTGCCAAGCTTTCACTGGTGGGCGTGGGTATGCGATCTCATGCAGGCGTGGCCAGCAGGATGTTCAGGGTACTGTCTGACGAGAACATCAATATCCAGATGATCTCCACTTCTGAAATCAAGATTTCAGTGGTGATCGAAGAGAAATACCTGGAGCTGGCTGTGCGGGCATTGCACTCGGCATTTGAACTCGGGACGGAGTCTGCTGTAGAAGTTAAGGGCTAGGGCACTAAAAGGATCAGACCGGAGAAGAGGGTATGTTGATATTGACGCGTCGGGTTGGTGAGACCTTGATGATTGGTGACGACATAAAAGTGACGGTACTGGGTGTTAAGGGAAGCCAGGTACGGATCGGCGTGACGGCGCCAAAGGAAGTCGCGGTTCACCGCGAAGAAATCTATGATCGAATTCAGACGGAATCTGGTGATTCCGACGAATCCTGACACACTACGAACACCAGTAATCCAACGGACCCGGCTATGGTCCGTTTCCCGCTAATTGCCTGCCGGCACCAGCTATCGACATCGACCTGCAACGTGGATTCCCGGGATCAGTGAATCTGGCGGAGAGAGAGGGATTCGAACCCTCGATGAGCTGTTAACCCATACTCCCTTAGCAGGGGAGCGCCTTCGACCACTCGGCCACCTCTCCGATTGAAGTTTTCCGTTGCCGTCCAGTCCATGGCGCGACAATGTCGAGTCGCATCGGCGCCAGCCGCTGAATCAACGCTCGGGGGCGGAGCCCCTCGCTTCAGCGTCGTCGGTTGCCTTCACCAACCGACCCACTTGGCCACCTCTCCGATTGAGATGGCGCGCCCGGAGAGATTCGAACTCCCGACCTCCTAGTTCGTAGCCAGGCGCTCTATCCAACTGAGCTACGGGCGCAGCGAGCGCGCATTATCCTTGCTTGCGCCCGCCATCGTCAACTTTGTATTCGGCGCTGATCGTGTATTATCGAGCGCATGTCAGACCTAATATCGCGTGGCGTTGAACTCGTTATTTTCGGGATGGGGACGGTTTTTGTGTTCCTGACGCTGCTGGTTCTGGCCACGATGGTGATGTCCTTTCTTGTTCAACAGTTTGCGTCCGAAGATGCCAGCATCAAGGTCGGCACCATGGTACCGGCGGGAGATCCTACTCTGATGGCAGTGATCAGTGCGGCGATTAAACGATATCGAGAAGATCATCCCGACGGTTAGCTGCAACTGGGGACTTGATTGAGAAATGAGTGAAAAGAAACCGCTCGGAATCACCGAGCTGATTTTTCGGGATGCCCATCAGTCATTACTGGCGACGCGGATGCGCCTCGATGACATGCTGCCGATGGCTGAGAAACTGGACAAAATCGGCTACTGGTCGATGGAAAGCTGGGGCGGGGCAACTTTCGATGCCTGTATTCGCTTTCTGGGTGAAGATCCGTGGGAACGGATTCGTGAATTAAAGAAAGTCATGCCCAATACCCCGCAGCAGATGCTGTTCAGAGGGCAGAACATCCTCGGTTATCGCCACTACGCCGATGACATTGTCGATAAATTTGTCGAGCGGGCGGTGGTCAATGGTGTCGATGTATTTCGAATTTTCGATGCCATGAACGATCCCCGTAATCTGGAGTGTGCCATTGAGGCCGTGCGCAAGCAGGGCAAGCACGCCCAGGGTACCTTGTCTTATACCGTGAGTCCGGTGCATGACATTCCGCTGTGGGTTGATATGGGCAAAAGGCTGGAAAGCATGGGCGCGGACTCCATTGCCATCAAGGATATGGCAGGCCTGCTCGCACCTTATGTCGCCTATGAACTGATTACAGGACTTAAGAAAGTCGTTAGCGTGCCCATTCATATGCAATGCCATGCCACCACGGGAATGTCCACGGCAACCTACGTTAAAGCTGTGGAGGCGGGTATCGACAATGTTGATACGGCGATATCTTCCATGAGCATGACCTATGGCCATTCTCCGACGGAGGCCCTGGTTGCCATCCTCAGGGGCCATGAACGGGATACGGGCCTCGAGATAGAACCGCTGGAAGAAATTGCCGGTTATTTCCGGGAAGTACGCAAGAAATACGCGAAATTCGAAGGCACGCTGAAAGGCATTGATGCCCGAATACTGGTGGCGCAGGTACCCGGTGGCATGTTGACCAATCTTGAGAACCAGTTGCGTGAACAAAAGGCACTCGATCGGATGGATGAGGTGCTGGCGGAGATTCCCCGGGTGCGAGAAGAGCTTGGATTTATTCCGCTGGTGACACCAACGTCGCAGATTGTAGGGACCCAGGCAGTTTTCAATGTGCTGGCCGGAGAGCGCTACAAGAACATCACACGAGAAACCGAAGGTGTCCTCAAGGGAGAGTATGGGGCGACACCGGCGCCGGTAGATCCGGAGTTGCAGCGACGCGTCCTCGGGGAAGGAGAAACGGCCATTACCCAACGTCCCGCAGATCTTCTGGAACCGGAATTTGACCGGCTAAAGGCGGAACTGATGGGGCTTGAGCAGGAAAAGGGCCTGAAATTCGGCGAGAACATCGATGACGATGTGCTGACCTATGCACTGTTCCCGCAGCCGGGCATCCGCTTTTTGCAGAATCGTGATAATCCGGACGCCTTTGAGCCGAGACCGGAAGATGAGCCTGCCCAGGCCCCGGTGGCATCCGGTGCTGCTGCCGGTTCGCCTGAAACTTACACCGTTGAAGTGGATGGTAGAGCCTATGTGGTCCGGGTTTCTCCGGGTGGAGAGGTGCAGAGTGCGACGCCTGCTGGCGTGACGCCCGCGCCCGCGGCGCCGGTGCCTGCTGCACCAGCGAGCCCGGCAAGCAGTGTTGGCATTGTCGCACCGCTTTCCGGCAATGTGTTCAAGATCAACGTCAAGGTTGGCGACACTGTCGCCGCCGGCGATGTTGTACTGGTGCTCGAAGCCATGAAGATGGAAACCGAAATTCGGGCAAGTACCGGCGGCACCGTCACCGGCGTGCCGGTCGATGAGGGCGATTCCGTCGCGGCCGGCGATACACTGATTACGCTCGGGTAGGGCCTGGCCGTGGAATCGATTCTGGAACTGTGGCACACCACGGGCGTCTATCAACTGCACTGGGATCAGGGCGTCATGCTCTGTGTCGGCCTGGCGTTACTTTACCTTGCGATCGCCAAGGGGTTTGAGCCTCTGTTGCTGGTTCCGATTGGTTTTGGTGGCATTCTTAGCAATATCCCCGGTGTCGACATCGCAGTGGGCGAGGGGGTGTTGCATCAGTTCTACATGATCGGGATTGAAACCGGCATCTTCCCGTTATTGATATTCATGGGTGTGGGTGCGATGACCGATTTTGCACCGATGCTGGCAAATCCCAAGACCCTGTTCCTCGGTGCGGCCGCACAGTTTGGTATCTTTGCGACCCTGTTGGGTGCCGTTTCCCTGACGGCGCTCGGCGTTTTCGACTTCACGATTGCGGAAGCAGCGGCGATTGGCATTATCGGGGGCGCTGACGGGCCAACGGCGATCTATGTGGCTGGAAAATTATCGCCGCACCTGCTGGGGGCTATCGCAGTTGCCGCCTATTCCTATATGGCGCTGGTGCCGCTCATTCAACCACCGATCATGCGACTGCTAACGACCCAGGAAGAGCGCAAGATTGAAATGGTGCAGCTGAGAAATGTGTCTCGACGAGAGAAGATTTTCTTTCCGATCATGCTGCTGGTACTGGTGGGACTGGCGGTTCCCAGTGCTGCTCCACTACTGGGTATGTTCTGTTTTGGTAACCTGATGCGCGAGTGTGGAGTTGTCGAACGACTGAATAACACCACGCAGAATTCCCTGATTAACATTGTCACGATCCTGCTTGGATTGTCCGTGGGTTCAAAACTCAGGGCGGAGCAGTTCCTGGTGCTCGATACGCTGGGTATTCTGATGCTCGGTATGGTGGCGTTTTGTATTGGCACCGCAACCGGTGTGTTGATGGCGAAGCTGATGAATCTTGTCTCGAAGGAAAAGATTAATCCGCTGATTGGCTCGGCGGGAGTTTCGGCCGTTCCCATGGCGGCGCGAGTATCGAATCGAGTCGGGCTTGAGGCCAACCCGCATAATTTCCTGTTGATGCACGCCATGGGACCGAACGTTGCGGGCGTGATCGGCTCTGCCGTCGCCGCCGGCATCCTGATCCAGTTTGCCACCTGATCTGTCGGCAAATTGGGTGTAGAGTCACGCCATGCTGCTATTTATCGCCGGAACTCTCGGATCAGGAAAAACCTCGGTACTGCCGGGCCTGCGCAAGAAGCGCCCGGAATTCGACATCCATGATTTCGATGAGCGGGACGCATCCTTGCGGATCGAAGCGCTGCCACGGCAGGAGCAGACCGAATACTGGATTAACCGGGCTATCGAGAACCAGAAGCGGGGCAAGGACACCGTCATCGGCGGTGACGCCGTTTATGGAGAGATTCTTGCCTGCCCTTCGATTGACGAGATCGACCACCTTGGCGTCTGTTTGCTCGATTGCGATGATGTCGAGCGACTGGACCGCCTGCGTCGCTTTTGTCCTGAGGCGGCGACGATGGAGACGTTGAACTGGGCGACCTGGCTTCGGGTTCATGCCATTGATCCGACCTGGTGCCCTGAGATGATTATTGAGAACAGCTATGCTGCGATGCGCTGGGAGAACTGGAAAGACTGGCCACAGGGGGACCCTCGCTGGCAGCAGACCGTCATCGATACTACCCGGAAGAGCGTCGCGCAGATTACCGCCAGCGTCGTGAAGTGGATGGATGGGCAGATCGCGCGGAAGGATGTTACGCCGACGGCGTTGGAGCGACCGGATCCAGATCTGGATGCCATGTTGTCGGAAGACGGTAGCTGACAGATTCTCCATTGGCGGGTGAGCGAAAGCCCAGCTCACAGGAAGCGAGCTGTAGTTCGCCGGAGGTACTCTCGCCATACTGACGATCGCCGATCACCGCATGACCCAGGGCGGCGAGATGGCGACGAATCTGGTGTTTTCGTCCGGTTTCGATAATGACCTCGACAAGAGATCGCTCGTCGTTGGCAGCGAGCGGCCTGACCCGGGTGACAGCGGGCTTGTCATCCAGCGATGTGTCGATGGTCTGCTCCGCCGCGACAATCCCGCTGACCACGGCAAGATACTGTTTGTGTACTTCGCGGGCCCGGAATTGTTTTGACAGGTCCGCTGCGGCTGTTCTGGTATGAGCCAGTACAATCAGGCCGAAGGCGTACTGGTCCAGTCGGTGGACGAGATAGACCGGGCGGTCCCAGAGCTTTTCGACCAGCCGGTTGATGGCGCTGTGATCGCCGAATCGCGTACCGGATGACATGACGCCGGCGGGCTTGATCCACACCGAGTACTGTGTCTCGTCGGCAATGCAGACCGGTTCCGGCGGTGATGCGTCTAAAATCTTCTCGTCGTAATAGATCGCCAGTTCATCACCTGAACGGACCTGCGCGGTTGCGCGACGCAGACGCCGGTGGTGGCCGGACCGCGTCAGCCAGACCGCGCCACGGGTCATGGCGCGTTTGATTCGGGTCCTGGAGAGGTTCGTTGACGTTGCGAGCAACGTGAGTGCGTCGCCGTTAACGGTGACCGGAATTTTCTTTTCAAGGCGCACCATCAGCGGTTGATGACTTCTCCGCGCGGCGCTTTCCGCGCAAGTAGTTGATGCCGGGCAGTATAAGGTACCTGTCCGCCCACCATCGCTCTGCGCGCGAGGAAACCGCTTGGCAATGAGACAAAAGCCCGTAAATTACTAGGGTTATAGCAGTACCGCCGGGCCGATCCGATTCGCAAAAAGCGGGGGATTCGCGTACCATCGGGCGCGATGTTTACGACTTCCCCCCGCGATCAAGGTCGCCCGACGCGAGTAGCCACTCGGGCCTGAGGTTGCATTTCAGAGCTATTTCCAAGGAGTTTTGTGTGAAAGACAAGTCCCTGAGTAAAGAAGGCCCCCGAGCCCGTATCGAGGAAGATGTGGAAGCTTTTCTCAAGAGCGGTGGCAAGATTGAACAGGTTGCCAATGGTGTTTCCGGGATCAAGCCCAAGGAATCCCGCATGAAGAAGACCGCCAAGAAGTAGTATGCCAGCGGTCGCCTGCCTCAACGGGGTATGGCAGGCCCCTGAAAGCGCGAAGGTCTCTGTCCTCGATCGAGGATTTCTATTCGGAGACGGTATCTATGAAGTCATCCCGGCTTACCGTGGCAAGCCGTTTACCCTCGAACGTCATCTGCGCCGGCTCTCCCGCAGCCTGTCCGAGGTAGGCATACCCGATCCTCTCACCGCTGATGACTGGCAGGCACTGGTGACGGAAGCCGTGACCCGCAGTGGGGAGGACCCTGCCTATGTCTATGTGCAGGTAACACGGGGCATGACCCCGATTCGGCATCACGAGTACCCGGATTCACCCCAACCAACGGTGCTGGTCATGGCCTACGAAGCGCCAAACCTGCGCCGGGACAACATTCGTCCTTACCGGATGATCACCTGTGAAGACTTTCGCTGGCAGCGGGCTGACATCAAGACCACCAGCCTGATGGCGGCAGGCCTGCTTAAGAATGAGGCGCTCCGTCGGGGCGCCGACGATGTGATTCTCCTGCGCGAGGGAAACCTGACCGAGGCCAGCGCCTCGAACGTCATTCTGGCGCTGGGCGACAAGCTGGTGACACCGGTGCGCGACAACCTGATTCTGCATGGCATTACCCGCGATCTTGTCCTCGAACTGGCGGTCCGCGGCGGGATCCCCGTTGAGGAGAGAGTCGTGCGGGAATTCGAGTTGCGTAGCGCCGATGAGATCATCATCACCAGCGCGGGCCATGAAGTCTGGCCGGTGATTGAGGTCGATGGCGAAGCGGTGGGCAATGGTGAACCGGGCGTGATGTGGCAGCGCCTCGATGCCCTGTTTCAGGACTACAAAAAGGAGGCCTTTGCCGCCTCATCGGGCTCCTCATAGTCATTGACGTTACCGATCAATCCGAACGAAAAGATTTATTGGATCAACTGACCCGGGTTCCTTACAGTGCTAGCTACCCCGCCTTGGGGCTTCGAAGACAAAGGAGAGATAGCTATGTCACTGAAAGGTTCGAAAACCGAGCAAAATCTGAAGGACGCCTTTGCGGGCGAATCCCAGGCAAACCGTCGTTACCTGTATTTCGCCGCCAAGGCAGATGTTGAAGGTTACAACGATGTAGCCGCGGTATTCCGGTCCACGGCAGAAGGCGAAACCGGCCACGCCCACGGTCATCTGGAGTATCTGGAAGAGTCGGGCGATCCGGCCACCGGCCTGCCGATCGGCGGTACAGCCAACAACCTGAAGGCTGCGATTGCCGGTGAGACTCACGAGTACACCGATATGTATCCGGGCATGGCCGCCGCAGCGCGCGAGGAAGGCCACGATGAGATCGCGGACTGGTTCGAAACGCTGGCAAAGGCCGAGCGCAGCCACGCTAACCGCTTCCAGAAGGCGCTTGATTCGCTGGACGACTAGGCCGTCAGAGGTAAGGAAAGGCAGGCATGAGCGACTACAGGGAAGGGAGCCTTGAGGCACCTACTCGGCATCCGATCAAATGGCAGGAGCCATCCTACTGGGATAAAGGCAAGCTGGAAGATGAACTCGAAAGAGTGTTTGACATCTGCCATGGTTGTCGACGTTGTGTCAGTCTCTGCCAGTCTTTTCCGACCCTTTTCGATCTGGTCGATGAATCCGAGACCATGGAGGTCGACGGGGTCGACAAGAATGATTACCAGAAGGTCGTCGATGAATGTTACCTCTGCGACCTTTGTTACATGACGAAATGCCCCTACGTCCCGCCCCATGAATGGAATGTGGATTTCCCCCATCTCATGCTGCAGGCCAAGGCGCAGAAATTTAAATTCAAGGGGGCATCGTTCCGGGACGGATTGTTAACCAGCACCGATACGGTGAGTGCATTGGCATCGATTCCGCTGGTGGACGTGACGGTGAACGCACTGAACAACAACGGGCTGTTCAGAAATGCGCTGGAATCAACACTGGGGGTTCATCATGAGGCACCGGTACCGTCCTACCACGCTAAAACACTGCGTAAGCGATTCTCAAGCGGGGGCGTGACGAAACCGAAGGCCGCGGGCGTAACGACAGGCAAGGTTGCCCTGTTTACTACCTGCTATTGCAACTACTCGAAACCGGAACTCGGCGATGACTTCGTTCAGGTATTTGAGCACAACGGCATCCAGATCGATCTGGTTTCCAGGGAAGTCTGCTGCGGCATGCCAAAGCTGGAACTCGGCGATCTGGACTCCGTCAATGCGTTGAAAGAGCAGAACATTCCACGGCTCGCGAGAATGGTTGATGCCGGTTATGACATCGTTGCGCCAATTCCGAGTTGCGTTTTGATGTTCAAGCAGGAACTGCCGCTGATGTATCCCGAGGACGAGGACGTGAAGAAGGTGCAGGCGGCTTTCTTTGATCCGTTTGAGTACCTGTTCATGCGGCATCGGGAAGGCCTGCTGAATACCGAGTTCCGCAATGAACTGGGCGATGTCAGCTACCAGGTGGCCTGCCATACACGAGTTCAGAACGTCGGCTTGAAAACCCGTGATGTGTTGAGCCTGGTGCCGGGCACGGAAGTACACGCCATAGAACGCTGCTCCGGTCACGATGGGACCTATGCCGTAAAAAAAGAAACCCGGGCAAATTCAGTCAAGATTGCGCGGCCGGTTGTGCGTCAGGTGGATCAAAAGGAGCCGGATCATTTTTCATCGGACTGTCCGATGGCAGCCGTTCAGATCGCGAATCTGGCGACGAGCGTCGATGAGGCGGCTCATCCAATTTCACTACTCCGACAGGCATATGGAATCTAGGGGACGTAGTCATGGTGTTGACCAGAAGTGACTTGTGGTCGCTGGAAGAGTACGCAGCCGAGCGTGCTGCGTTTCGTCAACGGGTCATAGAACACAAGCGAGATCGTCAGGTACTGGTTGGCGATCATCTGCTGATGATCTTTGAGGATGAGCTGACAATTCGGTATCAGATCCAGGAGATGCTTCGCGTTGAACGAGTCTTCGAGGCGGAAGGTATTCAGGACGAGCTGGATGCGTACAATCCGCTGATTCCGGACGGGCGAAATCTCAAGTGCTCGTTGCTGATCCAGTATGAGGATGTGGATGAGCGCCGCCGCAGACTGGCCGAGCTCATCAAGATTGAAGACACAATCTGGCTCGAGTTTGGCGATACCGGCCGTGTTTATGCCATTGCCGATGAAGACATGGAGCGGGACACCGAACAGAAAACTTCGGCCGTTCACTTCATGCGCTATGAATTCAGTGATGAACAGATCAGTGCGGCAAGGTCAGGCGCGGCCCTGGTCATTGGTGTCGATCACGATCACTATGCCGTTGAGCCTGTGGTTGTCGTGGACAACGTGCGTGGATCACTAGTCGATGACTTCGCCTGAGCGACGGGCGCCCGGAGCTTGCCGCCCCGGGTCCGGTCGGTATTCCCCAGTCTGGCGGTAACGCGAGCCTGATTCCGTGAAGCTCGATACAGACCATTGGTATCGCTGCGACAAGATATTCGACGATGCGCTGACAACGGGTGACGGTACTCGCCTGTCACCCGCTCGGCATTCTTTCGCGGGAGGGACGCTGTCGGCAGCGATGCTTGCGCCAGCTCTTGATACCTATCTGGCTCTGCAGTGTTCGCTTGATGGCGTTGATCAGGGGGCTGTCGATGGTTTGCCCAGTCTTTCGGACATTGCGCTGGATCTGATTTCGCAGAACCTGTTGCCGCTGCCGCAATCACGCTTTCCGTTTGAATTGCACCTTCGCCACCCGGCTGGTCATTTTCTCGGTGAAGGACTGGTGTGCGCAGAGCTGATGATTCATTCCCTCGATGCGAGGTCGGGGCCGTCGCTGGAAAAACTCCGCGAAGTGGAACACGCGTTTGAACGTGGGTTGCTGGATGAAGCGCTGCATTCCCGTGCCGATTTCAGGTTGCGGATTCGGCCGCTCATGCAGGAAGTCGAAGCTCTAAGAGACACCGGCTATGTGCCGGGCTGGCGAATCAATGTCATTTTCGCTGCCTGGAGAACGCTTGGCGAGGGTGGCTGGGTGAAGTCGCCGTTAACGGGATTCGATTGGTCAGCGTTCGAGCTTTGTTTTATACCCACCAGTCGCGAGCGTGGATTCCGATTGACTGATCTGCTCTCGAAGTCCGCCTCGTGAATCGCCGGCATCAGTGCGAATCATTGGTATTTGGCGTGTACTGATGTGCAGTCGATCAGCTGCCAGGTGAAGCTGGCATTATCCTTGCTAACTCTGAGGGAGTTGTAGCGATATCACATCGGCAGGATGGCTGATCAAATTCCTACGCTCTCGGTCATGCTGGTTGACGACGAACCGGCCCGTGCAGCGTTGCTGGAAAGAGCACTTACCGACACAGGATTCAGGGTGCTGGGCCGAATCGACCCGGAGGAGGATCTGGTGGCGGTCGTCAGCCGCGTGCAGCCGGACGTAACCATCGTGGCGCTGGACTCACCGTCTCGTGACACGCTCGAAGACATGGCCAGCCTTAGTCGCGATAACCCGCATCCCATTGTCATGTTTACGGCAGAAAACGATGTCGAGACGATGCGCGCGGCCATGCGCAACGGGGTCAGTGCCTACATTGTTGATGGTCTTGAGCCCGGACGGGTGCGCTCCATTGTCGATGTTGCCGTTGCCAGATTCCGGGAATTCCAGGCGCTCCGCGAGGAACTGGATATAGCCCGCTGTGAACTTGAAGACAGGCGCGTGCTTGAGCGTGCAAAACGGCTGTTGATGGCGCATCGGGATATGACTGAAAAACAGGCCTACGAAGCACTGCGCAAGATGTCGATGGATCGCAGTCAGCGCATTGTCGACGTTGCCAGAAACGTCATCGAAATTATGCAGCTGGTATCCGGCAATGACGATTGAGAAGAAGAATATCCAGCTGGGCTATGTCACTCTGACCGACAGCCTGCCGCTCATCGCGGCTCAGCATCTCGGCTATTTTGCTGCCGAAGGGCTCAATGTTTCGCTGTCTAACGAGCCTTCCTGGGCGAATATCCGCGACAAGACAGTGCTGGGCGAACTTGATGGCGCCCAGATGCTGGCGCCCATGGTGCTTGCGTCAACGCTAGGATCGAGTGGGGTCGCTGTACCGATGCTGACCATGTTTTCCATCAATCTCAACGGCAACGGTATGACTGTCTCGAATGATCTCTGGGCTCAGTTGGGAGAGGTGGCGACATCTCCTGAGCCGCTTGACGTGGCGAGGGCGATGGCAAACCTGATTACCCGGCGTGATCGAATAACGACACTGGCGACGGTATTCCCGGTATCCATGCACAGTTACCTGCTGCGTTATTTTCTGGCTGCCGGAGGTTTGCATGACTGGTCCAGGGTCCGAATTGTCGTCGTGCCACCGGTGCGCATGGTTAGTCACCTGAAGCAGGGGCATATCGATGGCTGCTGCGTCGGCGAGCCATGGAACACGATGGCGGAACTGGCTGGCGTGGGCCGCCCGTTGGTGACCGGCTATGAGATCTGGCAGAACGCACCGGAAAAAGTATTTGGTGTCACCGAGGCCTGGGCCCGCTCCAATCCGGAAACCCATCGGGCGATTGTCCGGGCGCTTGCCCGATCCTCCCGCTGGATCGAGGAAAATCCGGGTGACGCGTTGCTGATGCGGGACCGGCAACTTCAGGTCAGAGAAGGCATGGAGCCGCTGCCGAACGTGAAGTGGGGGCTGGATCGGACCCATCGCGGAGCGGAGCATTTCCATGTATTCCACAAATACGCCGCCAACTTTCCCTGGCGTTCGCATGCACGCTGGATTTTTGCCCAGATGCAGGCGTGGAATCAGATACCCACCGATGTCGATCCTGGTGTAGTGGCGCGTTGTTATCGAACCGATCTGTACCGGGAAGTATTTGCCGAAAGTGCGCTGCCAGTCGAGGACGATAAACCGGAGGGTGTACACCGCGCCGAATGGAATGACCTGGGCGTAACGCTGGGACCAGACCTGTTTCTTGACCGACAAATTGAATCCAAATAGTGCACACGCAGCAATCAGGCACCCAAACGGCGCAACTTTATCGCCGTCATTGAGGACGTGAGACGTCCCATTGGCCCTGAATTCACTCGGGTAACAGGATTGGGTGTGATTGATTCAAGGTTGGCACGTTGTTTGTAACCCTTTCAGCGATGCCAACGGCGGCATCGTGATAGCAAAGATTTTGAGCAACGACGCTCGCTATCCCCGGAGGGTAGTGGGCGTTTTTCGTTTTAGGGGTTGTCATGCGAAAAGCGGTAACGGTACTCAGCATTCTTGTCCTTCTTAGTCTCAGTTTGGTGGTTCGAGCTGAAGTCGGTTGGCCCGAAAAGGAAGAGCTGAAACTCGGTTTCATCAAACTCACAGACATGGCGCCCCTGGCGGTGGCCTACGAGAAGGGATATTTCGAAGATGAGGGTCTCTACGTCACGCTGGAAGCCCAGGCGAACTGGAAGGTGTTGCTGGACGGCGTGATTGACGGTCAACTCGATGGTGCCCATATGCTGGCCGGACAGCCACTCGGTGCCACCATCGGTTTCGGTACCCAGTCACACATCATTACCGCCTTCTCCATGGATCTGAACGGTAACGGGATCACGGTATCCGAGAGCGTCTGGGCGGAGATGAAGAAGCGCATTCCGCACGAAGGCGGCAGGCCGGTTCATCCGATCGGCGCTGAGTACCTGAGGCCGGTAGTCGATCAGTACAAGCGTGAGGGCCGGCCGTTCAAGATGGGTATGGTCTTCCCGGTATCCACCCACAACTACGAACTTCGTTACTGGCTGGCCGCCGGGGGAATTCATCCGGGTTACTACGCACCCCACAAGGGTGACATCAGTGGCCAGATATCCGCCGACGCGCTGTTGTCAGTTACTCCGCCACCACAGATGCCAGCGACCCTTGAAGCCGGAACCATTGACGGTTACTGCGTTGGCGAACCCTGGAATCAGCAGGCAGTGTTTAAAGGTATTGGCGTTCCGGTGATCACCGACTATGAAATCTGGCCCAACAACCCTGAAAAGGTATTCGGCGTTAGCAAGGATTGGGCAGACAAGTATCCCAATACGCACATTCGCCTGGTCAAGGCCCTGATCCGGGCGGCGATATGGCTGGATGAGAACGACAACGCCAATCGCAAGGAGGCGGCGAGGATGTTGTCGAGCCCGTCTTATGTGGGCGCCGACTATGAGGTTATCGCCAACAGCATGACTGGCACCTTTGAATACGAAAAAGGTGACAAGCGTGCGGTACCGGACTTCAACGTGTTCTTCCGATACTTCGCTACCTACCCCTATTACTCGGACGCAGTCTGGTATCTGACGCAGATGCGACGCTGGGGGCAGATATCGGAGCGCAAGCCGGACAGCTGGTATGTGGACATCGCCAAACGTGTCTATCGCCCTGACATCTATATGCAGGCGGCGCTGGAACTGGTTTCGGAGGGCAAGATCGATCGCGCTTCATTCCCGGCAGATGACGAAGATGGTTTCCGGGAAGCCCATGACCAGTTCATCGACAAGGTCCTTTTCGATGGTACGAAGCCCAATGACTATATCGACAGTTTCGACATTGGCCTGACCGGCGAGACGGTACTGTAGTGGCCGCAATCGTGTCATTCATCAGACCCCTTGGCGGATTGTTGCCGCCCCGGTCAAGCAGGTTTGCCAGACTGTTCCAGGCGGTGGCGCTGCCCCTGGCGGGTCTGGGGGTGTTCCTGCTGCTCTGGTCATTTGCCGCAGGCCGTATCGATACTTCGCTGGGTCAGTTTCCCGACCCGTCGATGGTCTGGGAACAGGCCGTAAATCTCTACGATGAACACCGTGCATCGCGGGAGAAGGAAGCAGGATTCTATGCCCGCCAGGAACAGCGAAACGCAGCGCGGCTAAAAGTAGATCCCGATTACGAACCAAGAATTCGTCCGTATACCGGACCGCCGACATTTCTCGATCAGATTGTTACCAGTCTGTTGACGGTGCTTAGTGGTTTTCTGGTAGCGACATTGCTTGCGGTGCCCTGGGGCATTGCGATCGGATTGTCCAAAACGCTACATCAGGCGTTTAACCCACTGATTCAGCTGTTCAAGCCGGTCTCGCCGCTGGCCTGGTTGCCTCTCGTTACCATGGTGGTCAGTGCCGTGTATGTCTCTGACGACCCCACAGTGCCGAAATCATTTCTCAACTCGATGATTACCGTCACGCTATGTTGCCTCTGGCCGACCGTGATCAACACCGCCATGGGCGTTTCCTCGGTGAACCCGGACCTCGTTAACGTCAGTCGCGTGCTCAGACTGTCGACTCTGGATCATGTCACCAAGATCGTATTGCCTTCGGCCGTGCCGGTGATATTCACCGGACTGCGGATCTCCTTGGGTATCGCCTGGATGGTACTGATCGCGGCGGAAATGCTGGCGCAGAATCCGGGGCTTGGCAAATTCGTCTGGGATGAATTTCAAAATGGCAGCTCGAATTCGTTGTCGCGAATCATGGTCGCGGTGATCGCCATCGGTCTTATCGGCCTTGGACTTGATCGCATCATGCTGACATTGCAGCGCTTCGTGTCCTGGGAAAAGGAGCAGGAAAGATGAATGATGCTGTGCTCGAACTGAGCCGGGTCAGTGTTGAGTTCTCCACCGAGCGTGGTCCGCTCAAGGTGCTCGAAGACGTTGACCTGAGTATTCGCCGTGGTGAGTTTGTCAGCCTGATCGGGCATTCGGGCTGTGGCAAGTCGACGGTACTTAACTGCATCGCCGGACTGGTCTCTGCGACAAAAGGCGGCGTGATCCTCGAAGGGCGTGAAGTGACGGAGCCCGGCCCCGAACGTTCCGTCGTATTCCAGAATCACTCGCTGCTGCCCTGGCTTTCCGTCTATGACAATGTCGCGCTGGCCGTGAACCAGGTTTTCCGCCGGACCAAATCGAAGCAGGAGCGGGCCGAGTGGATTGAACACAATCTGGAACTGGTGCAGATGACCCATGCCAGCCACCTGCGTCCGCGGGAAATTTCCGGCGGCATGGCCCAGCGGGTGGGCATCGCCCGCGCACTCGCCATGCAGCCGAAGATCCTGTTGATGGATGAACCGTTTGGCGCCCTTGACGCGCTGACCCGGGCCCACCTGCAGGACTCGCTGATGGAGATCCACAGCAATCTCAACAACACCGTGATCATGGTGACCCACGATGTTGACGAAGCGGTGTTGTTATCCGACCGCATTGTGATGATGAGCAACGGGCCGGCCGCAAATATCGGTCAGGTCCTTGATGTGGAGCTGCCTGAAGAACGTGACCGGATCTCTCTCGCCAGTGACGACAACTACAACCACTGTCGTCATGAAGTACTGCAATTCCTTTACGAGAAACAAAGAAAGATCGAAACGCTTGGTGCGAGCGCTTCTGACCAAAAGCCAGAAGACGAATCGCTGCAGGAAGTCTCCAACTACTAGGGAGTGTTTGACATGAAAAAGATGATGGCAACAATCGCCGCCATAACGCTGGCCACCTCGTCCATCGGTGTGTCGGCCGACGAGTTCACCAAGGCGATGGAGTCCGGAAAATTTATGGTGAAGGCACGATTCCGCGGCGAAACCGTGGATGATTCCGTCAACGAGGAGGCGAGTGCATTAACGCTGCGCACGCGGCTCGGCTACACCACAGGTGCTTTCAAAGGTTTCAAGGCGACTGCTGAGATCAGTGATACTCGCATCGTTGGCGGCCAGGGTGACTATGCGCCGGAAGAATCCGGGTTTGCCATTGTGGCAGATCCCGAACTGACTGAGGTCAATCTCGCCAATGTCAGCTATACCGGGCCGTCTGGATTCGTCGCGGTGGCGGGTCGTCAGCGCATCATCCTGGATAATGCCCGGTTCGTCGGCAATGTCGGGTGGCGCCAGAAAGAACAGACCTTTGATGCTGGCACCTTGAAATACGCGCCGTCGGACAAGGTGCAGTTCGGTTACTCATACGTCGATCGGGTCAAGGGCATCACGCCGGCCTTCGATGCGGACGTCAGCCATCACCTGGCCAATGCCAGCTGGTCGTCGGCCGTCGGTAAGCTGACTGCCTATGCCTATCTGCTGGAACAGGATGTCAGTGGTGCTGAGAACGATACGGTCGGGCTGCGTTACAAGAGCAGGATGTCGCTTGATAGCGTCACGCTTGATTACACGCTCGAGTATGCGGATCAATCGGCCGGTGCGTTTGATGCCAGCTACTACCTGGCCGAGATTGCCGCGAAAATCCAGGGTGTGACGTTCAGGCTGGGTCATGAAGTGCTGACGTCGGATGATGGCCTTTACGGTACACAGACGCCACTTGCGACCAAGCACGCCTTTAACGGGTGGGCCGACAAGTTTCTTGGTACGCCCGCGACGGGTCTTGAGGACTCATGGGTTGGCGTGGCCGGAAAGGTTGGGCGGTTCGGATTCAACGTTACCTATCATGACTTCTCGCCGGAGTTCGGTGGTGGCGATTACGGCAGTGAGATCGACGCGGTCGTGTCCACCCGGTTCGCCGATCACTACACGGTTGGCCTGAAGCTGGCGGATTACAACAGCGACGGCTTCTCTGCTGATACCAGCAAGACCTGGCTCTGGCTGGAAGCGAATTTCTAAGCGTGGCGTCATGAAGATCGTCATCATCGGTGCGGGTATGGCAGCGGTTCGTCTTGCGGACCGACTGACTCGTGAGCGTCCAGAGCTGCAGATCACCCTGGTCAATGGCGAGGGGACGCTGCCGTACAACCGGGTGCTTTTGTCTGATGTACTCGCGACACACGCTCGTGCTGATGAGATCAGGCTTCATCCGGTTGCCTGGTACGAAGAGTCAGGGATTGAAGTTCGACCCGGCTGGGCCCGTCGAATTGATCTGGCATCGAAGCGGGTTGAACTCGTGAGCGGTGAGTCGATCGGTTACGACCGGCTGGTCCTGGCAACCGGATCCCGGCCGGTGATGCCGGATGTGACCGGGGCGCTTTCGGGCAAGGTGATTGGTTTCAGGTCGCTCCGGGACTGCGATTCGATCTCCGGGCGAGTATCCGCTGGCGCCAGGGTTGTCGTTCTTGGCGGCGGGTTGCTGGGGCTTGAAGCGGCGGCGGCGATTCGGACACTGGGCGCATCGGTCAGCGTTGTTCATCGTGGCGGCTGGCTCATGAACCGCCAGCTTGATGAAGCGGCGGGCAGGTTTCTGCAGCAGGAAATTTGTGCTCGCGGTATCGATGTCCGGCTTGGCGAGACGATGACCATGAGTGCTGGTGACTGTGTGCTTGGTGGCCGGCCAGTTGAGGCGGACCTGATTGTGGCAGCGTCCGGCATTGTTCCCAATACGGATCTCGCTGCGGCATCAGGGCTTCGGATCGATCGCGGCATCTGCGTCGATGCCAACTTTGAGACCAGTCAGCCGTACATCCATGCCATCGGTGAGTGTTGCGAATACGAGGGTTCCGGCTTTGGTCTGCTCGCGCCTATCTGGGACCAGGTCGATCAACTGACCAAACATCTGCTCACCGGCAGGCAGTTCGCTTCGTTCGACTCGGGCCCCCATGCCGTTCGATTAAAAGTATCGGATCTCGATGTTCACGTGATGGGCCGTCAGCCCGCTGGCGCCGACGTCATTCGGTTTGAAGATGCTCGCCATCGACAGTTTCGCGCTCTTGCCGTCGACAACGGCACGTTTGTGGGGGCGACCCTGATCGGTGATCTCACACACAGCCAGGTGTTGCAGCAGCAGCTTGGCGGGAAAGTCAGTCATCCCCGTGACCTGATCGAATTGCAGTTCACAGGGAAATTTCAGGCGCCGCTGACCGAAGCGGCCTAGGAGTTGTCATGAAAATTGTAGTCATCGGTAACGGCATGGTCGGCCACCAGTTCGTTGAATCGATGCTTGAAACCGGCGCAAAGGTCAGTCTCACCGTTATCTCGGGAGAAAGTCGACTGGCCTATGACCGTGTTCACCTGTCTGAAGTCTTCTCCGGCAGGTCTGCCGATGACCTCGCGCTGACCACGCCTGAAGCCTACGAGCAGGCGGGCGTGAAAGTCATCACCGGCGACGCCGTCGAGAAGATCGATCGTGAGAAAAGGCTCCTGACGCTGGCATCGGGCGATACTGTGGACTATGACGGGCTGGTGCTGGCCACCGGTTCTTATCCCTTTGTACCGCCGATCGAAGGCAATGATCTGCCGCATTGCTTTGTCTATCGCACCATTGATGATCTGGAATCGATCCGCGCGGGGGCTGACGGGCGTGAAACGGGGATCGTGATCGGCGGTGGATTGCTGGGCCTGGAAGCCGCGAATGCGCTGCGCTCGCTTGGACTGAAAACCTCCGTGGTGGAATTTGCGCCGCAGCTGATGCCGGTACAACTGGATGCCGCCGGTGGATTGTGCCTCAAGCGCCACATTGAAGACCTGGGTGTGAGTGTTCTGGTGGATCATGCCACCAGCCGGATCACTGAGAACGGGCTGGAGTTCGCCGATGGCACCGGCATCGAAGCGGATGTGGTTGTGTTCTCGGCTGGTATTCGTCCCTGGGATGGTCTTGCCCGCGATGCCGGGCTGGATGTTGGCGAGCGCGGCGGCATTATTGTCGACGATGAGTGTCGTACCAGCGATCCGGAGATTTTTGCGATTGGTGAGTGTGCCCTGTGGGGCGGTCGAATCTTCGGGCTGGTCGCGCCCGGATACCAGATGGCTCGTGTTGCCGCCGATGTGATTGCCGGTAATTCCGCGGCATTCAAGGGTGCGGACATGAGCACCAAACTGAAACTGTTAGGCGTTGATGTGGGCTCCATCGGTGATGCTCATGGCCGCACCGAAGGTAGCCGCACGCTTTGCTACGATGACGAAATTGGCAACGTATACAAACGTATCGTCGTTTCTGCCAGTGGCAAAAAACTGTTGGGTGCCGTGCTGGTGGGTGACTGCAGTGAATACGAGCAACTGCTGCAGTACGTCAACAACGGCATGAAGCTGCCGAACGATCCGCTGTCCCTGATCCTGCCGGCGGGTGATGGCGGCGCCCGGTTTGATGCGACCGAACTGCCTGACAGCGCCATGGTTTGTTCCTGCCATAACGTGAGTAAAGGTGCGATCTGTGACGCCATTGACTGGTCGGCGCCCGATCTGGGTGGCGTCAAGCAGGCCACCAGCGCGAGTACCGGCTGTGGCGGCTGCGCGCCGATGGTCAAACAGATTTTTGATGCCGAACTCGAGAGCCGTGGTGTGGAGGTGAGTAATGCCATCTGTGAACACTTCGACTATTCCCGGCAGCAACTTTTTCATCTGGTCTCACATCACGGCATTCGTACGTTTGCCGAGTTGAGAGACCGCTTCGGCCAGGGCCTCGGCTGTGACATCTGCAAGCCTGCCGTGGCCTCGATTCTGGCCTCGCTCCGCAATGAGCCGGTGCTGGATGCGTCTCATGTCGGTCTGCAGGACACCAACGACACCTTCCTCGCCAATATGCAGAAGAATGGTACCTATTCCGTGGTGCCGCGCATTGCCGGCGGTGAGATTACCCCCGAGAAACTCATCGCGCTGGGCGAAGTGGCGAAAAAGTATGACCTGTATACCAAGATTACCGGCGGTC
This sequence comes from Pseudomonadales bacterium, assembly GCA_028281885.1. Taxonomy (GTDB): domain Bacteria; phylum Pseudomonadota; class Gammaproteobacteria; order Pseudomonadales; family Azotimanducaceae; genus JANQJA01. The sequence continues at coordinate 70,896 of JANQJA010000017.1, forward strand.
AGCGCATCGACCTGTTTGGCGCGCGGGTCGACCAGTTGCCGGACATCTGGAGCGAGTTGATTGATGCCGGTTTCGAAACCGGACATGCCTATGGCAAGGCGTTGCGCACGGTGAAGTCCTGTGTGGGTTCCACCTGGTGCCGGTTCGGGGTTCAGGATTCGGTGTCGATGGCGCTTCTGATCGAGAATCGATACAAGGGGCTGCGTTCACCGCACAAGATCAAGATGGCGGTGTCCGGCTGCGTCCGTGAATGCGCCGAAGCCCAGAGCAAGGATATTGGCGTGATTGCCACCGAGATGGGATGGAATCTCTACGTCTGCGGCAATGGCGGCATGAGGCCACGTCATGCGGACCTGTTTGCTACTGACCTTAGCGATGAAGAACTGATTCGATACATTGACCGCGTGTTGATGTTTTATGTCCAGACAGCGGATCGTCTGCAGCGAACCTCGGTCTGGCTGGAGAACATGGAAGGCGGGCTCGACTACCTGCGAGAAGTGGTCATCGATGACTCGCTGGGTATCGGTGAGGAACTGGAAGCTCGAATGGCTCACGTGATTGGCACCTATGCGTGTGAATGGAAGGCGACCATTTCCGATCCGGAGAAGCTGAAACGCTTCCGCCAGTTTGTCAATGCAGATGCTTCTGAGGAGAGCATCAAATTTATTCGCGAGCGAGGACAACGTCGCCCGGCGCGAAAGGAAGAACTGATCGCGAGCGCGTCCTGAGTAAGAGAGGGAAACAATGAACGATTGGCAGTATTGTTGCGAGATTGATGATCTCGTTCCTGGCAGCGGTGTCGCGGCACTGATCGATGGTGCGCAGGTGGCGTTGTTCTACCTGCCGGACCATGAGTCCGCGGTGTATGGCATCGACAATCTTGACCCGATCTCCGGGGCCAATGTGCTCGCCCATGGCATTGTCGGCGATATCAGGGGTGAACTCGTGGTGGCGTCACCCCTGTACAAGCAGCATTACAGTCTGCTTGGCGGTCACTGTCTCGAAGCCGATGAATGTGTCGCGGTCTGGCAGGTGCGGGTCGATGGCGAGAGGGTCTACGTGAGACCAGGTGAGCGTGCGGTTGACGCCGCATGACCCTGATCGCCAAGACAACCTGCCCATACTGTGGCGTTGGCTGTGGTATTGACGTCTTTCGGGATGTCGACGGCATTCGGGTCGCAGGAGACAAGTCCCACCCGGCCAATCGCGGTCAGCTATGCATCAAGGGCACGACACTGGTGGAGACGCTCGATGCGCCGGAACGCCTGACATCACCGCGAGTCGATGGGCAGGCGACGACCTGGCCGGTCGCTACTGGGGCCGTTGCTGAGCGTATCAGGCAGACGATTGCCCAATACGGCCCCGAGTCCGTGGCGTTCTATCTTTCGGGACAGCTGCTCACGGAAGACTACTACGTTGCCAACAAGCTGATTAAGGGGTTCATCGGCAGCCCCCATGTCGATACCAATTCCAGACTGTGCATGGCAAGCGCGGTAGCGGCCCAGAAACGTGCGTTCGGCGAGGACGTGGTGCCGGGCAACTACAAAGACCTGGAGCTGGCAGATGTAGTGGTGTTGGTGGGCTCCAATGCGGCCTGGACCCATCCGGTACTGTTTCAGCGCATGTTGCAGGCTCGCGAGCAGAACCTTGACAAGAACCCGGACAAGAAAATCATCGTGATCGATCCCCGCCGGACCGATACGGCGGAGATGGCTGACCTGTTTCTGCAGATCAGGCCCGGCACCGACGCCTATCTGTACTCGGCGCTGTTTCGTTATCTCCACGAGCGTGGCGCCATGTCATCGCTGGAGTTGCTAAAGCCGCAATTTCAGGAGACGCTGGACGCGTGCCCGACGGCGACGATGGCAGAGGTGGCGAGTTACTGCGGCGTCAGCGAATCCGTTCTGCGCAGCTTCTTTTTGTTGTTCTCCCGGAACGAGCGCGTCGTCACGTTCTACTCCCAGGGTATCAATCAGAGTCGTACCGGCACTGACAACGCCAACGCCATCATTAACTGTCATGTCGCCTCGGGCCGTTTTGGCCGGCCAGGCGCAACGGCATTTTCTGTCACCGGACAACCGAACGCGATGGGGGGGCGAGAGGTCGGTGGCCTGGCGACCCAGCTGGCGGCTCATATGGACTTTGACGACCCGGCGGATATTGATCGCGTAAGACGCTTCTGGCATGCGCCCAATCTGGTCAGCCGGGGCGGCCATCGCGCGATCGATATGTTCAAGGCGATCGAGCGCGGCGAGATTCGGTTTCTCTGGGTGATGGCGACCAACCCGCTCGTCAGTATGCCCGAGGCATCGCGGTGGGAACGCGCGCTTCAGCGGTGCGACACGGTGGTGGTTTCTGATTGTGTCGCCAACACGGATACCCTTCGCCTGGCTGACATACAGTTGCCGGCGGCAGGGTGGGGCGAGAAAGACGGCACGGTGACGAATTCGGAACGCATGATTTCGCGCCAGCGCGCTTTTCTGCCGCCTCTCGGCGAAGCCAGGCCGGACTGGTGGATCGTCACCCGGGTGGCACACGAACTGGGCTATGGGGAGATGTTTGATTACGGTTCTCCCCACGACATATTTGTCGAACATGCCGCCCTGTCGGCATTTGAGAATAACGGCGCGCGCCACTTCAATCTCGTTGGGCTGAAATCGCTGAGTCAGTCGGAATATGAGACGCTGGCCCCGGTGCGCTGGCCCGTACTTGATGATCGTCAGGGAACTGAGCGGGTCGATGTGGCCGCAAGTGTGGTACCGGTTCAGCCGACGGAGGAGAAGTCAGGGAAGGGCTATGTGCTCAACACCGGCCGGCTGCGAGACCAGTGGCACACCATGACCCGTACTGCCATATCCCGGACGCTACTCCAGTCCAGCCTGGAACCCTGTGTCGAGATACATCCAGATGATGCGCTTGAACTATCGGTGGCCGACGGAGCACTGGTCGAACTCGAGAACGACGGCGCCAGCAACCTGTTCAGGGTGCGTGTGTCGGATGCGGTTGCGACAGGGAGTGTATTCGCGCCGATTCATTTCTCCCGCACCAATGCCCGGCGCTCCCGGGTGGATGACGTGGTGGCAGCCAGACACGATCCGGTGTCCGGCCAGCCCGCGCTGAAGCATGCGCGGGTCCGGGTGCGCCGGTGTGATGTGACTCACTACCATATGGGTCTCACTGCGGGACCCGTGGACATGGGTGGCTGCCATTACTGGGTGCAGCATCGTCTGGCCAACTGTTATCTCTCGATTGGCGCGAATGTTGAACCGGATGCGATTCGGCGCGAACTCACCCATCGACACGGTGCGCCTGTGCAGATCTATTCCGATCCGGCCAACGGAGACGAGCGTTGGTCGTTCGCGGAAGATGATCGACTGGCGGCGGTGTGGTTCAGTTCTGCCATGCCGTTGTCCGAGTCACCCTGGTGGCTGGCTGATCAAATGGGCGCGGTGTTGTCAGAAGCCGACTGGCAAGGTGTGCTGTTCGGACGTCCTCCGGGTATTGCCAAACGCGGCAACATGATCTGCAGTTGTTTTCAGGTGACTGACGCAGAGATACGCACTGCTATCGCCGCGGGCGCTGAATCCGTGGCAGCCCTGGGTCAAACGCTGAAGTGCGGCACCAACTGCGGCTCCTGCGTGCCCCAGATATCCCGCCTACTGGCTGACAGGTCCTGTCTCGTGTCCTGATGGCGCTGGTTCATCGGCACCAGCAGGTGCATCGCTGTTTTTGATGAACGCCTTAAGTTCCTCGACAAAAGCATGATCGGGTGAACCCAGCTCAATACTCTTTTCCGCGTGCGCGAGTGCTTCTTGCCAGTACCCCATGTCCACATAGACGGCAGCGAGGTTTCGATGACCAAACGGGTGATCGGGGTAGAGGTGAACGACGCGGGTCCACAATGAGAATTCCGATTGCCAGACGGTGACCTGGGCGTGAGTGATCGCGACCAGGAAGCCGGCGTAGGCAATGGCAAGCGTTGCGATGACGGCTCTAAACCGGGCAAGCAGCCACATGCGACTGATGAGTATCGCCGTCAGGAGCGAGAGCGGCAGGGTGGCAAGATAGACATAGTGATCGGCGCCCTTGGCCGGGCCGACATGAATAAGACCGGAAACGGGGAGCAGCGTCACCACATAAAACCCGAACAGCATCATCGGCCAATGATGGTTGCGGAGAAACAGATAGATGACGAGAAGACTCATGGTGACAAGGAAAGCAATGCCGGGCAGCCAGAATGCGGGCGACAGCACTTCGGAAACGTGCGGGTATGGATAAAAAGGGGATAACGCGGTTGGCCACAAATAATGCGCCACGTAGAACCAGGAATTATTGATCGCGTTGAGCATCCGGACCCATAGCGGCATCAGATCGCTCGATGGCATCGTCATTGATGCCGAGTGAGTGTAGACAGTGAAGATCGACACGGCGACGATCACCACGAAGTAGTGGCTCTTTTCCACCACTCGTCTGATGAGGTCCGAAAAAGTGGGGGTTCTGCGAAGCGGATAGATGTCCAGCAGCAACATCACGACGGGGATCGACACTGCCATCGGTTTCGCGCCGATTGAAATCAGAAATAACACGAATGGAATGAGTTCTCGTTTGGCCAGACCCGTATCGCGGTACCTGAGGTAGGCGATGAGCGACAGCAGTGCAAACACGCTGTACAGAACGTCCTTCCGCTCCACGACCCAGGCCACCGATTCCACATGCTGGGGATGAATGGCGAAGATCAGTGCCGTCATAAACGAGACCCAGCAAGCATAATTCTGTTCATAGCCGGCGGTTCGCAGGATACGAAGCAGCAGCAGGTAGACGAGCACTGCGTTCAGACAGTGGAGTCCCAGGTTGACGAGGTGGTGGGCGCCGCTGTCGTAGCCAAACAGGCTGATATCCAGGGTGTGCGAAAGCAGCACAACCGGATGCCAGATGGCGCGATGGACTTCGGTCAACATCGAGATGACGTTGTCGAGCGTCCACGCGTGAACCCAGGGGTTCTCCAGCACAAACGGGATCGTATCCCAGACAAAATGGTGGTGGCGTACGCCCGCATACACGGCGATTGTGAGTAGCACGATAAGTGCGATCTGGGCGGGAATCAGCAATCTCGACATCCGCTCAAGGATACACGATTGAGCCCGGCTAGCTTTTTACTTGACGGTCGAATCACTGGTGGTCCTGCCGCGGTGTTATGATGGCCGGGCGGTCCATTCCAGACCGCTTTTTTGTACCTCGATGCAGGATAGGATTGAATGTCGCGAACTGGTTCCGGCCCGTTAGCACCGCTTCTCATTGCTGATTTTCGCTACTTGCTGATTGGTGCGGCGATCAGTCACATGATGATGCCGCTGCAGTTTGTGACCCAGATCCTGTGGGTTCAGAATTTCGCGCCCCGGGATATCTGGCTGATCCTGGTGGCATTGATCGCGACCTGTCGTGGTCTGGGTGCAATCATCTTCGGTCTGTATGGCGGGGCACTGGCCGATCGCTTCGATCGGCGAAGTCTGCTCATGGTCGTTCAGTCATTGCAGGTGGTCGGAACGCTGGGTATCGCCGCGATGATGTTGACCTCATTCAGTGAGACGATCAGCTTCGCGATTTTCTTTCTGCTGATCTTTTTGACCTCGGGTCTGCAAAGTATCGACGCCCCGGCGCGAATGGCGATGATTCCAGAGATTCTTGGTGCAGAACTGACGCCGGCAGGTATCTCGATGCATCAGGTCGCCGGACAGCTTGCCATGCCGGTCGCCATCATGGTGACTGGTCTGGCGATTGATGCGCTTGGTTATGGCGGTGCCTACCTGCTGAGCGGGCTCGGATTTGTTGCGACGGCCGCGTGTGTCTATGTGTTGAAGTACAGATCCAGCCACAACCAGGACCACACTGACAAACATTACGGCTTTGCCGAGACGATCAAGGATGTTCGCTATGGTCTTGGCTACGCCCGGCGCCACCCGGTAATTTTCTGGGTCATTATGATGCTGATCCTGATGATGAGCTTCGGATACCCGGCGACCGCGAGCCTTGGACCAACCTGGGTGACCACGGTCGTGGGTGTGCCGATACCGAAAATGGGCTTCGTCATGATGTTCTGGGGTATCGGTTCTTTCGTCGCTGCGCTGCTCATGATGCAGATGGCCTCGTTTCGTCGTCGCGGCGCGTTGATAGGAGGGGGTGCCATGCTGTTTTCAATCTCGTTCCTGATCTTCTCTTCGGGCAACAGTGTGACGAATGTGATTATCGGAAACTTCGGTCTTGGCATGGGCATGACCACCACCATGGTGTCGTCGACGATCCTGATTCAGCATCTGGTGCCGAATGAAGTGCGGGGGAGGTTGATGAGCATCCTGCAGCTCAACATGGCATTTGCGCAGTTGATGACCATGCCGGTGGCGCTGCTGGCGCAGTGGCTGACGTTACCGGTGTTGTTCCCCATACTCTCGTATATTGCCCTCGCGGTGGTTGTGCTGATTTTGGTGACCCAGCGCCAGGTGGTGCAGGCCCAGGTGCATCCATGAGCTTCAAGTCATACATCCGGCCTTTCGTGCGGCCCCTGATCAGACTGGCAAGACTGGTTGCCGGGCAGGACCTGCTCGTGCGCACGGACGTAACGCTGGCTTATTCACATCATGGTTCTGACTATGGCGGCTGGGACATCATCACGGACGGGTTCAACGACGAAACCATCGTGTATTCCTGCGGCGTGGGTGATGACATCAGCTTTGATCTTTCGATTATTGAAGCAACCGGCGCGTCAATTCATGCGTTTGATCCCACGCCAAGGTCCATCGCCTGGGTCGAACAGGCGGACACGCCATCCAACTTCAGGATGCATGCTTATGGCGTTGCTGGCAGCGATGGCACGGTGGCATTTAGTCCGCCTGAAAATCCGGCGCATATTTCCCACACCATCCTCGATCGTGCTGCGACCAGTGCCTCGGCCATCGAGGTGCCGGTCAAGCGGATCAGCACCATCATGACGGAATTGGGTCATGACAAGATCGATGTGCTCAAGATGGATATCGAGGGCGCGGAGTACGAAGTAGTAGAAGATCTGATCCGTAGCAGGATCGTGCCTGATCAGATTTTGGTGGAGTTTCATCACCGATTCCCGGGAGTCGGTGCGGCGAAAACCCGTCGCGCGATCGCTCAACTCAGATCAGCGGGTTACCTGCTTTACGCTGTTTCGCCGACGCGCGAGGATTTTTCTATGATTCACCGCGATGTGATGGGTTCAGGGTAGAATAACGCTCACGGTTACTCTGACTCCTTCTGTTCGACGACGGGCGTTTGCTCGGCGATCAGTCCCCGCGCCCGGGCCCGCTTCTCCCATTCCCTGCGTGCGAGCACCTGCATGTCGGTGCTCTGGTCCATCTCGTCAACAATCTCCATCCCCAGCAGTGTCTCAATGACGTCTTCCATGGTGACAATGCCGGCCATGCCGCCGTATTCGTCGACGACCAGGGCGATATGCTCGCGCCGGGTGACAAAGCGGCTGAACAATTCCGGCAGGGGGAAGTCCTGGGGAATAATAATGATCTCGCGACGGAGCGTGGCAATCATGTCATCCCCGCGCTCCTCGATGAGCGCGGCGAGGAGTTCGTCCTTCAGAAAGTAGCCGGTGATGTGGTCTTTCGTCCCCTCAAAGATAGGAATGCGAGAGAAATGCAGCGTCTCCCGTGAGTCAAAAAAGTCCTTGATGGTCTCATCTTCTGATGCCACATCGACCACGGTCCTCGGCGTCATGATGTCGTTGGCGGTGATTCGGTGGAAGCGCAGCAGATTGCCGATAATCTCCGACTCGGATTCATTGAACACGCCTTCCTCGGCGCCGATTTCCGCCATGGCGAGGAAATCGGAACGGGAGAAGATACTGCCCTTCGTGTCCTTCTTGAGGGAGGAAGTGACGAGCTGGCACAACCACACCAGCGGCAGCAGCAGGGTGATCACGATGCGCAGTGAGCTGACGGTAAAACCGACCAGTTCCTGCCAGTAGGTGGCGCCGATCGTCTTCGGCACGATCTCCGAGATGATCAGTATCGCCAGCGTCATCACCACGGGAACAACCACACCCGTGATCAGTGGATTGACCTCGGCCCAGATGGCGGTGGCTTCGGCCCCTACGCCGATCGCGCCGACGGTGTGGGCAATGGTATTGAGCGTCAGGATGGCGGCCAGCGGGCGGTCGATATTGGCCTTGAATTCGTTAAGCTGGCGTCCCAGTGCCGTTCCCTCGCGCTGCTTGATCTCGGCAAACGAAGGGGTCGTGCTCAATAGTACCGCTTCCCACAGTGAGCAGAGGAAAGAGAAGACGATCGAAACGAGAAAGAAAATGATCAGCATCGTATACATAGCTGAAGCATAAACGCCCAGTGCGCTCTGATCGACTCAATTACGCTTTTTCGCTCAGTAAGATCAGCGCAACCGGCATTTTCGAATGGTTTTTGTGCCTGTGAGCCTGATCGCGAGGACGTCTCCTGGGATTGAGCCGAGACTGTGAAAATCCTACGTAGCGTAAGTGAAGTGGCCAGGGTACGCGAGAAGTTACTCTGACGCTTTACTCTGACCCCTTGAATTGTAGTCAAACCAAAAAACACTGATCGCACCATGAATAACCTCTACTCCCAGCGAGCGTTCTAGAATTAGTGAGGCAAGTTCCACAGATAGTTGCAATTGAGAAATCAGGAAGTATTCGCAATGACTGCTTCTCGTCGAAAAGTGGCCAGCCATAGGGCTATTGCTCAAGAACTGAGCACGTTAGGGAAGACGCTCACTTTTTCGTCAAGTCATGGCATATCTGCACAAAGAACTCGTTTAAGTGGAATCGTTCCGCAGTCTCAATACTTAGCGAAGAGTTAAGTACTGCTAACCCTTGTTCAAGCCCATCTGTCATATCAGTGAACGCCCGTTGGGCACTCTCCCACAAATCAATCCATTCTTTGAGCGTTGGTCTGTAATTGAGCTCGTGTGAATACTTGTTTCTAATGCGATTGATCTCCTCAAGGACTTCCTTTCTTTCGATGTCGATAATTCCATTCTCGTAGGTGGCTTGTAGAACTTGATAAAATCCGCTGTTGCTTAACTCAACTGCTTTGTTGGTATTTTTTTCTCTTAGCCGTTTGCGCAGCATGAACTCCACAACTATATGACCTTGAAGAAACCAGCCAATATCAGGTCTGTCGTTCAGAGTTTCGTAATAGATTTCCATCTCATCGAATAAGTCGGACATACATTGACTCCCAATATCAGCGTTAGAAATAGCATGATTCTTCAAGTCCACCTGTTCACACGTGTTGCATCCGCTTCTGGTAGAACTGTTTCAGATTTCCGTCTGTTCAGGTATCTCGATAGCATCTTCCACCTCAATCTTCAAAGTGTTAGATGGTCTTTTAGTCAGGAAAAAAGATGGCGCCCCGGGCAGGAGTCGAACCTGCGGCCTACCGCTTAGGAGGCGGTCGCTCTATCCAACTGAGCTACCGGGGCGTGGCCCGGATTCTAACAGACTTAATCTGTCTCCTGACTGATGTAGACTGCATCCCAGCTGTACAGATGTAGGCCACCGATGGATATTGCCGGGATTCTGGAAACCTCAACAACGATTACGGTGGTGGGGATGTCTGCGCGTCCCGATCGCGCGAGCCACGAGGTCGGGATGTATCTGTCGCGGTATTACACGGTCATTCCGGTGAATCCCAACTATGCCGAGATCGATGGCATGACCTGCTATCCTGATCTGGAATCGGTGCCGGTACCGGTGGATGTCGTGGATGTGTTCCAGCGTTCGGAGAACATAAAGCCCTTTGTCGAGCCTGCGGTCAGGATCGGTGCGCGCTGTTTCTGGATGCAGCTGGGGATCAGCAATGAGGCCGCAGCCTCACGCCTGGAGGAGGCCGGTATCTTCGTGGTGCAGGATCGATGTACCAAAATTGAGCATATGCGCCTGTCGTGATTTCCATTGTGATTCCGGTCCTCAATGAGGCGGCGGGCATTCAGACAATGCTTGAGCAATTACCGGCTGATGCCGAAGTCATCGTGGTGGACGGTGGTAGCACTGACGATACCTTGGCGCTCGCCTCGGTTACCGGGGTCAGGGTGCTCAAGTCGGCAAGAGGCCGCGCAAACCAGATGAACACCGGTGCAGCTGAGGCCACAGGCGACGTGCTGGTATTCCTGCATGCCGATACCCGGCTTCCCGCTACCTTTATCGAAGAAATGGAGCGCTTCACCGGGTCGGACCGGGTCTGGGGGCGCTTCAATGTTCGGTTGAGCGGCGCTCATGTCATGTTCCGCGTCATTGCGTTCATGATGAACTGGCGCTCTCGCCTGACGGGCGTCGCGACCGGCGATCAGGCGATGTTTATCCGTCGCGTGTCGTTCGCGGCAATGGGAGGATTCTTGTCCATTCCGCTGATGGAAGATATTGAACTCTCGAAACGGTTGCTGGGTAGCGGATACAAGCCCTATTGTTCCTGGGCGCGGGTGACGACATCGAGTCGTCGTTGGGAAGAAAACGGTATCTGGCGGACGATCCTGCTGATGTGGCGGCTCAGGCTCGCGTATTATCGGGGGGCTGATCCGGCTGATCTTGCCGGAAAGTACCACTGATGCGTTTCCCCGATGCCGTCATTCTGATTTTTTGTAAGGCGCCGATCTCCGGGCGGGTCAAAACGCGCCTTGCTGAAACTGTTGGCGACGAGGTAGCGACCCGGGTTCATGAACAGCTGGCCGTGCGAATGATTGAATGCGCTATCTCAGCGGAGCTGGCACCGGTGCAACTCTGGACGGACCCGCTGGATCATCCGTTTTTTGAGCGATTCCCGTTACCGCGATTTGAACAACGAGGCGCCGACCTGGGCGAGAGAATGCATCATGCGCTGGCCACGGCGCTGACGTCTGATCAGGTGAGCCGCGCCTTGTTGGTGGGGACGGACTGTCCGCCGATCGATGCCGATTATCTGCAGGCGGCGCTGACTGCGCTGGATGGCGGGGATGCGGTGATTGGCCCGGCTGAAGATGGCGGTTATGGCTTGATTGGACTGCGAAGCGTGGATTCAATCCTGTTTACGGACATCCCCTGGAGTACTGACCAGGTTGCCGAGATGACGCTGGCGCGGCTCAGCCAGGCGGGAATGAAGTTTGAAGTTCTGCCCACGATCTGGGATGTGGATACCGAGGCCGACCTGCGTCGCTGGCAGGCGACGGAATAGAAGACGCCGGCCTTACTCCGCGATTCGGTCTCTACTGCGTTCGCGAGACTGAACTCTGAGAATCCGCTATCGAGTCGAGTTGTTGGGCATGGGCCTTTTCCCTCGCCCGCTGCCTTGCCCTCGAAATGACCCGGTCAAACTGGCACGGATTGAGTCCCAGGTTGCGTTGTACGGTCGGCCGGTCCAGATCAAATAGATAATGCTGCACCAGTATCTCGCGGTCGCGTTCCATGGTCAGGCGGCCTAGTATCTGCGTGACCCTCTGCGACTCTTCTTTTTGTTCGACTTCTATTGGTGCATCGGGTTCGGCGGACGGCACCAGCATCTCGCCGTGAATGTTCAGCAGCTCTCGGCGGTGGTTATCGCGGCGCGCAGAGGCAATCAGCAGGTTACGAATCGTGCTGAACGCAAACGTGGTGAGCGTCTCGGGCTTCTCAATGGTGCATTCCCTGAGTCGCTGGATGATCAGCATCAGCGTGTCCTGCGTCAGGTCTTCGGCCAGCATGTCGCTCATGCCCAATCGGCGAGCAAATCGCAAGAGCGGTTCCTGCAGTGCCCGGCACAGGGGGTCTTCAGCCCCTCTGTCACCCCGCTCGACGCGTACTGCCAGTTCGTTCAGTTCGATTGGGGCCATGATCTGTTCTCCTGCCTCGGAAGGTCATTTGATTAAAAAGTAGGCAGAGAAGTCCTGTTGGACGTCTGATCAAATTCTGATGTTTAATTGAACAGTGCGAATAACCACCACGCCTGTACAACCTGGCAGTAAGGAAACGCCCACCTAAGGTCATGGCCGAAGACCAATTCAAACTGGCGGAATGGACGGTCCGCCCTTCCGAGCTGATGCTGGAGTCCAGCGAGACCTCGCTGCGGCTCGAACCCAAGGCCATGGCGGTGCTACAACTGCTCGCCGCGCGCGCCCCTGACGTCGTTTCCATGGAAGAGCTGCTGGCCGAGGTCTGGTCCGGCACGGTCGTGGGCCACGACGCGGTCTACCGCGCCATCAAGTTGCTCAGGCGAGCTTTCGGCGATAAACCCAGATCACCCCGCTTCATCGAATCCATCGCCAAAAAGGGCTATCGCCTGAAGGTCGAGGTGGAGCAGGGGTCAGGCAGGTCCGCACAGCCCGTTGCCGCGATCCCTGAACCGGTCGTTGGGCATGTGTTGGTCGCGCTCGAGATGAATGCCGATCCGCCGCCCACGCTGAAGAAGCTCGCCACGGAGACCGCTCGCTATCTCGCCTGGAATGCGGATGCCTTCAAAGTGCAACTACAGCCGCGGAATGCAAGCCAGAGTCATTACCTGATTCGCCTTGAGGCGGATGCCGCCACCGAGACGCGTTTCCGATGGGAGCTGTTTGAACAGCAGGTGCAAACCATCATCTGGTCGGGCGATCACGTGGAAGCATTGAACGAGGGCACGTTGCGACGTGTGGCTGAAATTCTCGCTGATGGTGCCGCCGACCAGATTCGACGTCACAAGATCCAGGAGCTGTCGGTTCCCGGCGCTAATGCTAACAACTACTGGGGGTTGATTCTCACGTCCGACAAATTTGAGGGCGTCTCTGCCGAGGCCATGGCCGGGCGCCGCGAGCGTCTGAAAACCGCCATCGGCCTTTTTCCCAAACTCGCGCCGGCCTATGCGGCCTACGCCGAGTTGTGTAGCGCCGAAATCCTGAATGGCAGTACCGACGATCCCAAGGCGGCCTACAAGGAAGCGCAGGCAGCCGTCGCCGAAGCCGTTGAACTCGATCGCGATGGTCCCTATGTACTGAGCCGCTGCGGCGCGGTCCTCGCTCGGCTGGGCGATCTTCAGCGCGGCGCGGAGCTGTGCCAACGCGCCGTGGATCTCGCACCTACGGCGTCTACCAAGGAAGCGTTGGCGCGCGTGCTGACCTTTTCCGGTGAACCGGATCGCGCAATCCCGCTGCTGCGGGAAATCATGGACACCACGCCGCAGGGCCATGTGTTTGTTTGGGGCAAGCTCGTGGTACCGCTGATGCAAAAGGGTGACCTTGAGGCCGCCATGCCCTATTCAGTACGCATGATTTCAAGCTATCCCAACGACTTCTTTGCATGGGTGTTGCACTGCAGCCTGGCGTTTCAGCTGGGGGACGAGGCAACCGGGCTCAAGGCGTGGGAAGAAGTCCAGCGCCTGTCACCCGGGCTTTCGATCGATGACGCGATTGCCGCCACTGCCAAGACCTACGCCCGCATTGACGAGCACAGGGCGCGGCTGACTGACGGCCTCGTGATGCTGAAGGACGCGCTTTAGCAGATATTGCCCCGAAGGTTATTGCCACGACGCAAAAGTCGCTTGCGCTTCTCTTCCTGTTGGCCGCTGACGATCTTGTAGGCCTCTGCGTAGATTGGGGCAGTGATCGTTCGCTTGTTCCTTTTAAGCGCAAGCTTGGCCGCTTCCGTACCCGCATCAAAGGAGCAATAGAGTCCCCGCCTGAGGAAGGCCTTATTGTTCACCCATTCATGCAGATCACGCTGCACGTTTGCATACGCGGTCCTGGCCTCTCTTGTCTCAAAAACCTCCGGCTCCAACATCAGTCCGGCCCCGGCACCAAACGCGTTCCAGAGCATCCCCTGAATGCGTTCAAGGTCCCCGATCTTCGGGGGTCTGCTGGTGCTCGACTTCTTCTTTGCGACCTTCTTCTTTGCAACTTTTTTCTTGGCAACCATGTTTCGCTCCTTTAATGAAGGCGCCCTTCGAGGAGTCGGGGCGCGTGACATTTAAAGTGACACGACTGAGCAAAAACTGACACCTCCGGCTGCGGAACAAGAAAACGGGGGGTCAGAGTAAAGTGCCAGAGTCACTCAAGAGATTGGGAACACCGCATACGGAATCGTGCGGCGATTCACGCCACGATTAACGGGTCTTCACCATTGAGATGAAGAAGTGCGGAGGCGCGGCGCCGGCTCAGGTATCAAACGCCGAGACCAGTTTGATGTCGCTGGTGTCGGGCGCAGGGGGCGGTGGTTCTTTTTTCTTTTCTTCCTCGTCCAGCAGATCACTGCCAGCTGCGGCAAGCGACATGCCCGAGGTGTCCGGGTTCACCATTTCCTTTTCTTCTTGCAGTGTCTCCAGAACGGCGCCTGGCTCGTCGAGGCCGAAGTCCGGTGCTTCAACTTCCGGGACTGAATCGTTGGCAGGTTCCACGAGTGGCGATCCGTCGTTGTCACTGACGCTGTAGCTGCTGAGATCAATATCCACCTCGACAACTTCTTTCGGCGTGGCAAGCGGCAGGTCGTTGTTTTCGGCGAGGCTGATGCCGGAAAGGTCAATGTCCGGTGCGGGTGGTGGTGGACTCGGTTCCACCAGATTGCCCTCGTTCGGGGCGAGGCTCAACTCTGTCTCGCCGGTCGCCGGTGCGGCAGTGGCTGCCGGGGCGCTTGAGGCCGCTGGCGCTTCGGATTTAACCGCCTTGATCTTGACGTCGGCCCCGATTTTTTTCAGCGCGGTACCAATCTTGATGGCCTGTTCTTTGTCCGGCGTACGCTTCAGCACCACTTGTTTGCCGGAAAATAACGCCTGCATCTGTTCCGGTCCGGCTTTCAGCATCTTGGCCATGTGGGCCTTCACGGAGATGATCTGATGACCCTCAAGAATCTGGCCGCTGAATACGATGGCGTAGGTGATTGAGCTCATGCCGTTCGGTCCGGTACCGGTTGGCAAAAATATAATGCATGGATGGAGCAAATGACAGGATTCAAGTCCTTGTTCCAGTTCAGTTTTCAGTTGCCGTTGTACACAAAAGAATCAAAAAAAAGGCCAGCGGGGGGCTGGCCTTGTGAATACTCTCTTATTGGCTATCGAGAGAGTAGAGGGAGCAATTGGGCAGAAACCGCCTGCGGCGGTCAGCTGCACGGAAAACAGGGCTAAATACGCGCTGCTCAGTAACTTGGATTACGCAATGCGCAATGAGTTCAATCGGCGGCTAACCATTCATCCAGGAATTTGTTGAACTCATCGACGACCCAGTCTACCCGGTGGGGTGCGGTGATGTTGCCGACAAACACGTGGGACGCCTCGTCGCCGTCAATGGTGACGGGTATGAGCGCTTTTTCTTCGCTGCCCCATTCGTGATAGGCGTCGATGGCATGGGCGGGGTCGATGGTGGGGTCGTTCTTCATCAACATCATTGCCATGGGCACGTTTCGCGCGCCCAGATTCTGGCGGCGAACCCAGTCGACGACTTTTTGCATCTCGATTAATGCGCGGGTGGAATAGCGGTAGGTCCAGGCTTTGGCCTGAGCTTCATTCATCGGATCCCACGCCTGTTCGGCCCCTACCGCATAGTGAATCCAGTAACGGGAGAATGGTGCTGTGAGCAGGAAGTCGTAACGTGAGTGAATACCGAAGTTGGGTGACATGCACAGCAGGGCGGCTACCCGGGTGGAAACCTCCGGCTGGGAAGTCAGCCAGATCGACAGCGGCACGCCGGTGGAGGTGGCGACGATCACCACGCGCTCGCCCAGTTGCCGGGCGATTTGCCAGCTCATGTCCAGCGAGGTCAGCCAGGCCTCGGCGGGGGTTTCCATCCCTTCGGGTCCAAGGCCATGACCGGCGAGCCGGGCCTGCATGACGTTTGCGCCGTTCCGTGAGGCAAGGTGCTCAGTGACCGGTGCTGTTTCCGGCCAGGTCGCTGAAAAGCCGTGGACATAAAGAAAGCAGATGGGTGTGGGTGCCGGTGAATCCTCGTCGTGGAAACTGATATGGGCAGCGGTGCCTTCGATCAGACCGGGGACTTCAGCTTCCCGCTGGTTGAGCCAGCTCTGAAGTTCTGTGAGGTTGGACGTTTCCGGCACCGCGATCCGATTTGGCACCGGGTTCAGTCGAACGCGCAGTGCGAACCAGAGCACAACGATAACGGCGATGACGAGCAGGGCAGTCAGCAAATCTGATTCCAATGATTCGATTGATTGCTCACTCTAACATGTGTGATAGGGCGCCCAGCTACGGTGTCAACGTGTCCTGAGACAGGACGTTGATCAGTGCGGCTGTTGCTTCTTCGAGTGTCCCTTCGTTTCGAATCTCGACCAGTTCCCTTGCCGTGACCGGCGGTAAGTCGCGAGCAAGGCGTGCATCGATCTGCTCGGCGGATTCCCGACCTCGGAGCAGCAGGCGATCACGCAGATGGTCGGCGCTTGCGGTGATGTGGATGGTGACGACGCGCTCGAATGCCTGCTCGAAATCGCTGATGGCGTTGCGGGACGTGTTGATCACGACATAGTCACCCCCGGCCACCTGCCCCTGGACATGGCGATGAACGCCGTAGCCCAGATCATGTGCCTGCCACCAGATGCAGAATTCTCCCGCATCCGCCATGCGACGGAATTCATCCATCGAGATCTCGATGTGTTTCTCGCCGCCTGCATCGGCCGGTCGGGTGATGTATCGCCGGACAAACGTGAGGTCTGGCAGCTCAGCGCGTGCGCCGGTAAGGAGCGTATCCTTGCCGGCGCCGCTCGGCCCGACGATCAGAAACACAATGCCTTGCATGGGAAACTCTGGTGTTGATATGTGCCGCTTATGGCGCTGCTCCTGATTTCGCCATCTTGATGGTGATTGTGTCAATGTCGCGGCATTTATGGCGATATAATCGAGCCTTTTCAAAGGTCGTGTAGTCGATGTTGCAGACTGAGGGTCTTGCCTGCGTACGAAATGGGCGGCAGCTGTTTGAAGGCCTGAATATTCAGCTGCAGGCGGGTGAACTGTTGCGTATAGAAGGCGGCAATGGTACTGGCAAGACGACGCTGCTGCGCATTCTGTGTGGTTTGTACTCCGAGTATGAGGGTGAAGTGCATTGGGAGCTGGATCACTATCCGGCCTATGTGGGACATCGATCGGGCGTTCATGAGGCCCTGACGCCGGTTGAGAATCTTCGCTGGCACGGCGCCTTGCATGGTGAAGATATCAGTGATGCTGAAATCTCGGAGGCGCTGTCCGCGCTTGGTCTGGGACGGCATGAAACCGGGATGCCCTGCGGTCATTTGAGTGAAGGGCAGCGTAAACGGGTCGGGCTTGCCCGGTTGTTGCTGCGTCCCAATAGCGCCTGGATTCTCGATGAACCGTTCAGTGCGATTGACGTCGAGGGCGTGGATGATCTGATTGGCATGATCGGCGCCCAGCTTGATCGCGGCGGTGTGGCTATCCTGACGAGTCATCAGGAGATTGCGCTGACGGCGCCGGTCAAATCGATTCGACTACGGGGCACTGAATAATGTGGTCGAGTCTGAAACGCGAGATCCGAATCGGTGTTCGGCAATCATCGGATCTTGTTAACTCGCTGTTCTTTTTCCTGATGGTGTTGTCGCTGTTTCCGCTGGGCGTCGGTCCCGGCGCGGATACGTTGCGGCTGATTGCACCGGGCGTGATCTGGGTGGCAGCCCTGCTCTCGACGCTGGTTGCCATGGAGTCGTTGTTTCGCAACGACTTCGATAATGGTGCGATCGAGCAGATGGCCATGAGTGAGCGTCCGCTGGCACTGGTGGTGCTTGGCAAGATCCTGGGGCAGTGGTGTCTGTCGGGATTCATGCTCGTGTTGTTATCGCCGGTGGTCGGGGTGACTTATTCCCTGAATGGGGCAGAGATACTGGCGACCGCGGTAGCCCTGGCACTCGGAACGCCAACGCTGGCGCTGGTGGGTGCCATTGCGGCGGCTCTGACGGTAGGTAGTCGTGGTGCGGGTGTGGTGCTCGCCATCCTGGCACTGCCACTTTATATCCCGGTCCTGATTATTGGCACCTCAATGATTGCAGCGGCTGAGGCCGGTCTGCCGGTGACGGGGTATGCGTTGTGGCTGGCGGCATTGCTGATGCTGGCGCTGGCGTTTGCGCCCATTGCGACGGCGGCGGCGTTGCGTGTGTCACTGAGTCACTAACCCTGATTGCGACAAGGCTGATGCTGACCGGAATTCTGCTAGAATGGCGCTCCCGAATATTCCTCCGAGATACTGACAAATAAGGTGTTGCCTGAAGTGTGGCGATGGTTTCACAAGCTCGGATCACCGCGATCATTTTATTTGATCTCGAATCGGCTGCTGCCCTGGCTCGGTGCGGCAGCAGGGCTGCTGTTGGTGGTCGGTGCGGTCTGGGGACTGCTCTTTGCGCCGCCTGATTATCAGCAGGGCAACAGTGTTCGCATCATGTATATCCACGTGCCTGCCTCGATCCTGGCGCAGTCGGGCTACCTGCTGATGGCCACCGCCGGTGCCATCTATCTGATCTGGCGGATCAAGCTGGCCGATATCGCCATGCAGTGCGTGGCCCCGCTGGGCGCTTCACTGACTTTTCTGGCGCTGGTCACCGGGTCCATCTGGGGAAAACCCACCTGGGGTACCTGGTGGCAGTGGGATGCACGCCTGACATCGACGCTGGTGTTGCTGTTCCTTTATCTGGGCGTCGTTGCACTCCGGTCGGCGCTGGAGTACCGGGAGTCGGCGGGTCGGGCAACCGCCATCCTTGCGCTGGTGGGCGTGGTCAATTTGCCCATCATCAAGTATTCGGTGGACTGGTGGAACACACTGCATCAGCCGTCGTCGTTTTCACTGACCGAAAAGCCGGCCATGCCGGCGGAAATGTGGCTGCCCCTGCTGGTTATGGTGATCGGATTTTATTGCTTCTTTTTTACGGTCTGGATTTTGCGAATCCGTTCCGAGATCATTCAGCGCGAATCCGGCACCGAGTGGGTCAGGGGGGTCGCAGGATCATGAGGTTTGAGTCATTTGCGGACCTGTTGTCGATGTCCGGACATGGCGCCTTCGTCTGGAGCGCCTACGGAATTACCTTGCTGGTACTGGTGGTGAATGTGGTGTGGCCGCTGCTGACAATCAGGCAGCGCCTGGCCGGGCTGCGCCGAGCTGATGCACCTGGCGTGGTGGAAGACCCATGAAGTTCGGACCGATGAAGCCGCACCGACGGCAGCGACTGATGGTTGTGGGCCTGATTGTCCTGTGCTCATCCGCAGCGGTGATGCTTGCCATGATGGCGCTGGAAGAGAACGTCAATCTGTTCTATTCACCTAACGAGATTGTCAAGGGGGAGGCACCGGTCGACACGATGATCCGGGCCGGCGGCATGGTGCTCGAAGGCAGCGTCGTCCGCAGTGAAACTGACCTCACCGTTGACTTCGTGATCGGCGATCTGGTCGCGGCGGAAGTTCCGGTTCGCTATACCGGGATATTGCCCGACCTGTTTCGGGAAGGGCAGGGTGTCGTCGCCCGGGGCAGACTGACCCCGGAAGGTGTATTCGTCGCCGATGAAGTACTGGCGAAGCATGATGAGAACTACATGCCACCCGAAGTCGCGGATGTGATCGCCAGGGCGCATGAGAATGAAACGCCAGCGGGGGAGAGTGGCGGTCAATGATTCCCGAACTGGGACATTTTGCCCTGATCCTTGCCCTTTGCCTGTCATGTTGTCTGGCGGTGTTGCCCATGGTGGGGGTGCAGCAGCAACGCGCCTCATTGATGATGCTGGGCGGAGCGCTGTCCTCCGGCGTGTTTATCTTCTGCGCGCTGAGCTACGCCGCACTGACCTGGTCATTCATGGTCGATGACTTTTCGGTTTCCTACGTTGCGGCCAACTCAAACAGTGCGCTGCCGGCCCACTTCAAGTTCTCCGCGGTGTGGGGTGCCCATGAGGGATCGTTTCTGTTGTGGACATTGATCATGGCAGGCTGGACCTTCGCGGTGGCCTGTCTGTCCCGATCACTCACCCTGGTGATGCGGGCCAGGGTGCTTGCGGTGATGGGATTCCTCACGGTGGGATTCCTGTTGTTTATGCTGCTGACATCGAACCCGTTTACCCGCAGCCTTCCGGTGCCGCCCCAGGAAGGCGCTGATCTGAATCCGCTGTTGCAAGACGTGGGACTGATCGTGCATCCACCGATGCTGTATATGGGTTATGTGGGCCTGTCGGTGCCCTTTGCCTTTGCCATCGCAGCGCTGCTGGGCGGCCGTCTCGACAGCGCCTGGGCCAGATGGTCGCGGCCCTGGACCAATGCGGCCTGGGCGTTTTTGACCATCGGTATCACGCTGGGCAGTTTCTGGGCCTACTACGAACTCGGCTGGGGCGGCTGGTGGTTCTGGGATGCCGTGGAAAACGCCTCGTTTATGCCCTGGCTGGTGGCGACCGCACTGATTCATTCGCTGGCAGCGACAGAAAAGCGCGGCGTCTTCAAAAGCTGGACCGTGTTGCTCGCGATTGCCGCTTTCTCTTTCAGTCTGCTGGGGGCGTTCCTGGTGCGATCCGGTGTGCTGACGTCGGTGCATACCTTTGCCGTTGATCCGGAACGCGGCGTGTTCATTCTCGGTTTCATGACGCTGGTGGTGGGCGGGTCATTGTTGCTCTATGCTCTGCGTGCCGGTCGAACCCATACCGTGGTTGCGTTTGACTATCTGTCTCGCGAGACCTTGCTGCTGATTAACAATGTGTTGCTGGTGGTGGCGACACTGGCGATCCTGCTGGGCACGATTTATCCGCTGATTTACGAGGCACTGATGGGCGGGGCCAAGTTGTCTGTGGGGCCACCTTATTTCAATGCGGTGTTTGTGCCACTGGCGATGTTGCTGCTGGTGGCGATGGCGATCAGTCCGGGCTCTCAATGGCGTTCCGGCTCGGTGGGTCGATTGCTCCGGCGTCAGTGGCTGTATGTCCCGTTGTCGCTGGTTGTTTCTACCGCTGTGCTGTCCGGCTACGAGACCTTCTCGATGGGCACTGCCATCGCGCTCGTACTGGCAGTCTGGGTGCTGTTCAATCTGATTGAGGATCTCTGGCGTCACATTGCCAATAAGCGCGATAAGTTGCGGGCCATATTTGCGCAGTCCCCCTCCTGGTATGGCATGTGGATCGCCCACCTGGGTATCGCAGTGGCGGTGGTGGGTGTTGCGATGACCGAGGCTTTCAGCGAAGAACGCGATGTCCGGATGGAAGCCGGTGATGTCGTGAGCGTTGCGGGATACGACTTTCGTTTCGATGGCGTCCGGCTGGCGGAAGGGCCCAACTATGTGGCCGATCGTGGCGCGGTTTTTGTGACCCGAAATGGCACACCTGTGGTGACAATGTTCCCGGAGAAGCGCCGATATCTGGCGCGGGGCAATGTGATGACCGAGGCCGCCTTGCACGGCAGCATCCTGCGTGACCTTTATGTGGCGCTGGGCGAGCCGGTGGGCGATTCAGCCTGGGCGGTTCGGGTTCACGTTAAACCCATGGTGCGCTGGATATGGTTCGGTGGTCTGTTGATCACGGTCGGCGGACTCATCACCCTGGCAGATCGACGCTATCGGCATCGTTTGCGGCGTGAAGCAGTCGTTGGGGCGGAGCTGGCGACATGAACGCGCGATCCCTGTTCGTTCCGCTGGGCATATTCCTGGCGCTGGTGGTGACGCTGGCGGTTGGCTTTCGGCTGGACGATCCTCATAAGCTGCCGTCGGAGCTGATTGATCGACCTTTCCCGGCTTTTTCGTTGCCGTCTCTGGCGGATCAGGCGCAGACACTGACGGAAGCGTCACTCACTGGTGAGATCGCACTGGTCAATGTCTGGGCGACCTGGTGTGCCGCCTGTGTCATTGAGCATCCTGAACTGATGCGTATCGCTCGCGAGGAAGGGCTGCCGATCTATGGCATCAATTACAACGACGATGTGGATAAGGCGAGACAGTGGCTGGTTCGTTACGACAATCCGTACCGTACCGTGATTGTTGACGGGGAAGGCAGGCTTGCCATTGACCTGGGTGTCTACGGCGCGCCGGAAACGTTTGTCATCGACGAAAAGGGTGTTATTCAGTATCGCCACGTTGGTGTGGTGAGCCGGGATATATTCGATACCACATTGCGTCCCGTGATTGACGTGTTGCGGTCCCGTCAGGCGGCCATCGAGCCATCATGAAATCGGTAGCGCTGCTGGCGGGTTTCCTGCTGCTGGTACCCATGGCGCAGGGTGCCATCGATGCTTACCCGTTTACGGACGAGGCGATGGAAAGTCGCTACAAGGCACTGATCGAGGAGTTGCGTTGCCCTCAGTGTCTCAATACCAATCTGGCCGGCTCGGATGCCATGATTGCACAGGATCTGCGTCGGGAAGTGCATCGAATGTTGCTGGCGGGCAACAGTGACGCCGAGATTCTCGACTTCATGCATCAGCGCTATGGTGATTTCATCCTCTACGAGCCGCGAGTGACTTCGCGGACCTGGTTGTTATGGTATGGCCCGCTGATCCTGCTGCTGGCGGCGGGTGCGGTGGCCGCACTGGTTGTTCGACGGGGAGCGGCGAGGGCAAACGATATCCCTGATGTCGACAAGGACCGGCTCAGACGATTACTGAAGGACTGATTCCGTGATGTTCTGGTTTATTGCGTTGCTGTTGTGCGCGCTGGCGGTTGCGCTGGTGGTGGTACCCTTGCGCGTCAACCGGGCCGCCGCATCTTTACCGGACCAAAGCGAGGCCAACGTCGATTTCTATCGGGAGCGACAGGCAGCACTGGAAGCAGGCCTTGCGGCGGGTGAGATATCAACGTCCGAATTCGAACAGATGCAGGCTGAACTGCAGGCGACACTGCTTGCCGATGTTGACGGCAAGCCGGAAGCCTCTACGGAGATGTCATCGCCGGCCTTGTCGACCAACGTCATAGCCTTGATTGCCTTCGTGATCGTTGCATCGTCCCTTGTGATCTATCTTCAGCTTGGTGCCTGGCAGGACGTTCGGCTGGCGGAGCAGATCAGAAATCTCGATCCGGGAAACCCGGCGCAGCTTGAACAGTTTGTCTCGGACCTGGGTGAACGCATGGCGAGTCAGCCGGATAATGATCAGGGCTGGTTTCTGCTTGCTCACACTTTGATGGGCCTTGAGGACCATGCAGGCGCTGCCGCCGCTTTCCAACATCTCGTCGAACGCTACCCTGACGACGCTGCGCTGGCGGCGCGTTATGCCGAGGCACTCTTTTTTGCTGAAGGACAGCAGATCAACGCAGAGGTTGATGCCGTCTTGACCCGTGCCCAGACGCTGAATCCGATGGATGTGTCGATGCTGGAAATTCGTGGCGTGGATGCGTTTCGAACCGGGCGTCTTGATGATGCGTTGAAGTTTTTTGAACAGGCGCTGGCGACAGGTGTCACGGGGAACCGGGAACGAATGCTCACCGCCATGGTGGATCGCATTCGATCTGTCACCGGTGAGTTGGAGCCTGCTGATCTCACGGGTCGTGTGATAAATGTGGCGGTCTCACTGTCACCGACGTTGCAAGTGGCTGACGACGCCATTGTTTTCGTATTTGCCCGAGCTGCGAATGGCCCGCCCATGCCGCTTGCCGCGACCAGGCTGCAGGCGGCTGACCTGCCTCGTGAAGTGCGTCTGGATGAATCGATGGCCATGGTCCCCGGTGTCGGGTTGGCGCAATTCAACGAGATCAACGTGGTTGCCCGCGTGTCTGCCAGCGGTGAGGCAAGTGCCAGTGAGGGCGATATCGAGGTTGTCTCGCCGCTCCTTGATCTTTCCCAGGAACCCGCGCCGAGGTTGTCACTGACCGTTGGGGGCGAGCACCCATAAGGGTCGCTCGGCCGGTAATCGCCGGTGTTTCGTTAAGATCCTGTAAATCAGTCGATTTTGTAAGCAGGGTCAGTAAAATGCCGCCGGTATCCCGGATGATCCTTTGATAAACGCTGTGAGATGGTTGCAGACCCGCTGAAAGTTGCGAGTGACAAGTGGTTCGACTTCCTTGTTGATACCCTCGAAGTGGCCGAGTCCAGTGCCCCGATCGATAACGTAGAGCCCGTTGATCCTGGTCAGAAGATTGATCGTGAGCTGATTCGCCGTTATTTCGGCACGCATATCTATCCCTATGCCGAGCGCATGACGTTGAAGGAGTACTACCAGCAGAAACTGCTGTTGCAGGTTGAACTGGTGAAACTGCACAACTGGGTCCAGGAAACCGGACAACGCATTGCGCTGGTGTTCGAGGGTCGCGATGCCGCGGGCAAGGGGAGCACCATCAAACGATTTATGGAGCATCTGAATCCCCGCTGGGCGCGTGTGGTCGCGCTGGAAAAGCCGACTGCAGAAGAACGTGGCCAGTGGTACTTCCAGCGGTATGCGAAAGAACTGCCGTCGCGGGGAGAAATCGTGTTCTTTGACCGATCCTGGTACAACCGGGCCGGTGTTGAGCAGGTGATGGGATTCTGTACCCAGGATGAGTATGAGACATTTTTGAAACAGGCACCGGAATTTGAGGAGATGCTCGTCGAGAGTGGCATCTCCCTGATCAAGTTCTATTTGTCCGTCAGCCGCGTTGAACAGGCTCGCCGTTTTGAGGAGCGCAAGACCAATCCGCTCAAACAATGGAAGCTCTCGCCAATCGATCTCGAGGCCCAGCAGAAGTGGGACGATTACACCGAGGCCAAGAATGCCATCTTTGAGCGGACCGACAGTCGCGCGGCACCCTGGGTCATCGTCAAGAGTGAAGACAAGATGCGTGGACGGGTTGAAACCATGCGTCATGTGCTGAATCATTTTGATTATCCGGAAAAGGATCGGACGGTGGTTCACCGCGCCGACCCGCTGATTGTGACCCGTGCAGGCAACCTGCTGGATGCCGAGGGAAAATCGAGCATGGTGGATTGATGACGATGTACCAGGTGGCAAAGGCAATCATTACTGTCGATGATCCGCACGCCACGCACTATGTGATGTCAATCAAGCGTGATCCCGGCAGTCGATCCCAGGGCAAGCTGGAATTCCTGGGTGGCAGATTCGAGCCGAACGAACTTCCCCGTCAGGCGCTGCTGCGTGAGCTTTCAGAAGAAGAATCCACGGGCAAGCTGGCGGAACTGGCCGCAGAGCGCGCCAACTTGTTTTTTCCTCTCACCGCTGGCGGTGCACGTCATTTTTTGTTTCCGTTTTTTGTCTCAGCGACTGAATATGATTCCCTTTGCCATCATCCGGATGAGAGTTTTGGCTATCGCCTGGTGCATGAGACGGATCTGAAACCCTGTCGGGTCAACCTGACCTACAAGACGAATCACATTCTGAAATCCATGCTGGCAGTGCCGGCGCCTGCGCTGTAACCGCCTTCTCGCATACCCTGTGCTAACGTAGCGAGACCGGGTGGCGGATCAAACGATGAAGGACCTCGAAGAACTCAGGACAAGGATGCGGCAATTTGCCGCGGAACGTGATTGGGAGCAGGTTCATTCTCCCAAGAACCTGGTCATGGCCATGAGCGTCGAGATGGCCGAGCTGCTTGAACATTTTCAGTGGCTGACGGAGGACGCCTCACAACAACTGGATGACCAGACACTGGCCGCGGTGGCGGATGAGATCGCCGATGTCCAGATCTATCTCGTTCGGCTGGCCGATCGCCTCGGCATCGACATTCTTGAAGCGACCGAACGCAAGTTTCACAAGAACGCGCAGAAATATCCTGTCGACTCCTGATGCAGCGCCCGAGGCGCAGATACATGTGGTGACAGGGTTTCAGCCCGTCATCAAAGTATCTCGTACATCCGCGGTCTGGGTCTCGACCACATGGCGCAGGCGGATGCGGGCCCGACTGATCACCCGATCGAAGTGCGTTCTGGACAGGGCCAGGGCCTCGCACACCGACCCCTTTGGCTCATCGCAGATATAGGATCGGATCAGTACTTCCCGATCCCGCTCCACCTCCAGAGAATCAATCATCCGGCAAACCAGCGTGCGGCGCTCGTCGCCGTCCACGACCTGTTCTGTTCGCTCACTGCCTTCCTGATCATCCATACTTTCATAGTGGCTGACTTGGGAGCCCTGTCTGAGACCTCCGATCAGGGTAAAGCGCGCGGTCTGGTGAACATAACTGGTGAGTCGATCAGGATGGTCAATCCCTTCGTTTCTTAACTTCAACAGCACGATGAGTAAGGTGTCCTGGGTGACATCCTCGGCCTGGATGGGATCTTTGCAAAGGCTGGTGACGAGTCGCCGAACGGAGCCGTAGTATGTGTTGCAGAAGAGCGTTTCGGCCCGTTTGTCGCCGTAATGGATCCGTTGGGTGAGCCTTTCGAGTGACGATTGACCCATAGTTACAACCTCCCTGTATTTTTTTTGTACATCCACTGGATGCACTGTAGGTAGGCGGTGGGCTGTGGACAATTAGACGATGGTTTATTTACTCTGAACCAAAGTCGTATTGGCTGTTGGATCTTCGGGAAGAAGATATGAATGCGACAAGAACGTTGGACGCCCCTGCAGTGCAGCCGGTTAAAAGTTACGAGGAAGAACTGCTTGACCTGATCGCTCGTCAGAGTCGGCAGGTACCGTTTGCAGTGTTTGTCGTGCTGATGGTGGTGGCGAGCCTGATGTACTCGGTATCGACTTCGTGGACGCTCGTCTGGGCCGTGCTGGTGGTTGCTGTGCTGGGGCTGCGTTATGCGATATTGCCGCGACTACCGACGATGTCGCGGTTTTCCCTTGCCCAACGAGTCAATCTGGCCGCGCTGCTGAGTGGCACCAATGGCCTGGTTCATGCGACCAGCCTGGTCGCCTTCCCTTATCTCACCGATGTGGAAAGGATGGTTCAGTCCCTGATCCTGGCGGGCCTCTGTACAGGCGCGGTGGCGACCACTGGCGGAAGTCAACGAGTGTTTCTGCCCTATCTTGGGATCGTTTATCTGCCGATGATCGCGCTCTGGAGTGGCTATGCCTTCACTTATCTGTCGACCGGCTCCGGTATCGGACTGGCCATGTCGATTGTCGTCTTTGCCGTCGTGCTGCTGATGTTGTCCCGGGATACTGACCGTCAGTTTCGCGAAACCATCAGGATTCGAAAGGTTCAGGAAGAGACCAATATGCAGCTGCAGAAAGCGCTCCAGGATGCGGGCGTCGCAGACCGCGCCAAGACACGCTTTCTGGCGTCGGCGAGTCATGACCTCCGGCAGCCAATTCACGCGCTGTCGCTGTTCGGCGCGGCGTTGAAGATGCAGCAGTTGCCGGATTCCGCCGGTGAACTTGCCGACAACATCGGTGAGTCGATCAATGTGCTGGCGAGCCAGCTCGACTCGCTGCTCGATATCAGCAAACTGGATGCGGGAGTGATCAAGCCTGATCTCGGCGCGATCGATCTGCGCGCGATGCTGACCCGGATTGCGCGTGAAATTGAGCCGGAAGTCGAAGAAAAGGGGCTATCCCTGGCAGTCGATTTCGATGAGAAAGTGGTGGTTCATTCCGACAAGCTGTTGCTGGAACGGGTGGTGCGCAACCTGATTAGCAACGCACTCCGATATACCAATACGGGTGGCATTCGTATTGAGTGTCATCGTGAAGGCGATATGTTTCGGCTGACGGTCGCTGATACCGGCATCGGTATTCCTGAACAGGAGCAGCAGAAGATATTTGGCGAGTTCTACCAGGTCTCAGAGCGCACTGAATCTTCGCAGCAGGGTCTGGGGCTCGGTCTCTCAATCGTGACGCGATTGCTTGCCTTGCTGGAGGCCCCGCTGGAACTGCAATCCACCCAGGGTGAGGGGACTCGCGTCATGATCTTGTTCACTCCATGGTCGACGGAGATCGAAACCAGGGAGCAGGAGAGCATGGCAAGGCTAAGGGGAATCAGGGTTCTCGTCATTGACGATGACGCTGCCGTTCGCAACGCGATGACCGCACTGTTGCAGGGGTTTGGCGCCGATCCAGAGAGTGTCGGATCGGTTGCCGAAGCCGTGAAGTCGGCGGGCACACACTGTCCGGATGTGGTGATATCGGACCTCAGACTGGGTGCGGAATCAGGTATCGATGCTATTGCCCGGATTCGGCAGCGGCATGGTGCGTTGCCAGCACTATTGATTACAGGAGACACAGGTGCGGAACAAATTCGCGAGGCGCACGCCTCGGGGCTGGAAGTGATGCATAAACCCGTCCTGGCCAGCGACCTGGAGAAAACGCTCGCCACTGTAGTTGAGCTTCGTTGAGACCGATCGTGCTAGGCACTGGACGATACCAGATGTGCCTACCGCTTTGCTCAAGTGGCGGACCCTGGACCATCATTGAGAGGAGTTCGTCGGCCGACTGTGTATCAGTGCACTCTACGCGCCGGTCGCTTTTGTCAACGCCAGGGCCGAGGATTTCATCGCTGATGATGTCTTCACGCTCGGGAATGGCATCGAATGCCGGGTCCAGGCCGAGGTGTTCGATCCGGCGCCGGGATTTACGCTGGTTGATTTCGGCAGCGACCGGTCCGGCTGGAACATGGCCGTGAGATTTCTCGGCAGCGATACGAAGGTTGAGCGCCGGTTGCGGGCTGCGACTGCCTAGATGCGGATCTGATTGCGGGTGAGCAGATAGACGGCCTCGGTGCGATTATTGACGCCGAGTGTGCGGTAGGCGGCAGAGAGATGTGCCTTGACGGTGCCCTCGGCGATGGACAATTCACTGGCAATCACCTTGTTGATCTTGCCCTGTACTGCTTTCTCCAGGACGGCGCGCTGTCGTACTGACAGCGCCCTGACTACCTCTTCGATTTTTTCGGTGCGAGTGGCTGGTGCTGTTTCTTCGAGAACACTGGGCGGCAGGTAGGACCCGCCTGCCAGAACGAGATCCATGGCGGCCATCAGTACGTCCGGCGAGGAAGACTTGGGAATAAAGCCACAGGCGCCGTCGGCGATGATCTGGCGAATGCTGTTGGGATCTTCTTCGCCGGAGACGATCACGATGGGCGCCTTGTAGAAATAATCGCGCAGGGTGAAGAACGCTTCTGAATCAGTTTTTCCCGGCAGGTGAAGATCGAGCAGAATCAGGTCGATGTCGTCGGCGTCAAGATGCAGTGCTTCCTCGCAACTGCTGGCCAGATGGCATGCCATGTCAGGGGAGATCTGGGCAAGTATTGCCTTGATCCCTTCGCGGAATAAGTGATGATCGTCGACAAGCAGTGTTTGCAATGTCGCGCAGGTCCGTAAATTTTTCGCAACGATACCTGATTGCAGATCGGCGACTCAAGCCCCGGGGTGCGCACTGTCCCTGTGGGTGATGGTGTTTTATGCTCGATTGAGTTCCCCAAAGGTCGTTTCTCATGCTGGTGCCGCTCCATCGCGCTCGTCAGTTACTCGATATCGGTTTGCCGATTATCGCCGGCATGATTTCGGGGATTCTGCTTGGCCTGATCGATACGGCAATGGTGGGCGTGCTGGGCGTGACGGCGCTGGGTGCGGTTGGACTGGCCGCGTTTGCCTCCCATATTTTCCTCGGGTTGTTCCATGGTTTTGCAGTGGCGGTTCAGGCCCTGGTATCGCGACGGGTGGGCCAGGGCCGGGAGGACGAGTGCTCTGTGCCATTGCAGGGAGGCCTGGTGATTGTCGTGCTCGCGGCACTGCCGCTGTCGGCGCTGCTCTGGTATTTCATCCCGTCGCTGTTTGTGCTGATCAACGATGATCCTGAAGTGATCGCGATTGGTGTCGATTACATTCGCTGGCTCATATTGCAGGCCGTTTTTGTGGGCATCATCGCTGCGAACTCCGGATTCTGGAATGGTGTCGGGCGGTCGCGCATCTATATTCCGGCTATCCTGTTGATGCATTTCCTGAACGTCGTGTTCAACTACATGTTCATCTTCGGTGAGTGGGGCGCGCCGCGCATGGAAGCGGAAGGCGCAGGTTTCGCCACTTTTCTGGCGCATATGGTGGGCGCCTGTGCATTTATTGCGCTGGGTGTCCGGCGTGGTGGTGCCTACGGTTTTCTGCGCCGCTGGGTCAATCTGACCGAACTCAAATCGATCATATCGCTGGCGATTCCGGCAGGGCTGCAGCAGGTCCTGGATGTCGCAGCACTGACAGCCACCTACAGTATTGTTGGCCGTGTTGGCACTCAGGAACTGGCCTGTTACGCCGTGCTGATCAATCTGGTTGGCCTGGTGGGATTGCCTGCCTGGGGTTTTGGCACTGCGGGGGCAACCCTCGTGGGCCAGGCCATCGGCAGGGGACAGCTCGATGACGCCCGGCAGTGGGCATGGGATGCGATCAAAGTGGGCATGGCACTGATGTTCATACTCGGTATGCCATTATGGCTGTTTCCGGAAACCCTGTTGTCGATCTGGATACACGACAGCGAAACCCGTGCACTGGGCATCTGGCCAGTGCGCATTCTGGGTCTGATGATTGCGATCAACGGCGTTGGTTACATGATGGCGATGATGCTGAATGGTGCCGGTGACGTGAAACGGGTGATGGTGATCAATCTGGTGACGCAGTGGATAGTCCTCGTGCCGGGCGCCTTTGTAATGGGTCCGCTGCTGGGCTTCGGCCTGCTCGGTATCTGGTTGCTGCACCAGTTTGTCTATCGGCTGGGGAATGTCTTCATCTTCAGTTACATGTGGCGTCGCGGTGACTGGTCTCGAATCACGATCTAGAAATTTGCTCTGGTCACAACGAACGACTTAAATAGGTTCCTTTTCAGAGCAGATATGATGACTGAAGCGTCTGGTCCGGTGGCCAGTCTTGTTGAATTGCTGAAGCCGGAACAGATCGAGACGAATCTGTTTCGAGCCAGTCATCCGGAGGGCCGGCCGGGTCGATTGTTCGGTGGCCAGGTCATTGCGCAGGCGGTGGCCGCGGCGAGCCGCACCGTGCCCGAGGATCGGCCGATCCATTCGCTGCATGCCTACTTCCTGCGCCCCGGGACACCCGAGGTGCCTGCGATCATTGAGGTGGAGCGAATCCGGGATGGACGATCCTTCACCACCCGCCGTGTCGTGGTGATCCAGCGTGGTGAAGCGATTCTCAATCTCGATGCCTCTTTCCAGATACGCGAGGAAGGGCTGAGTCATGCCGTCGAAAGTGGGCCCCTGGTCGCACCGAGAGACGACGAGATCGACGAGAGCCGGGCCAACCGGGCCTTCCTGATGGCGTGGAAGGACTGGGATCGGTTTCGTTCAGGGGAGCCCCAGGAACCCGTACAGTCCATGTGGTTTCGTGCCAACGGCGAGGTAAAGGCGGATCAGTCAGTCCATCGCGCGTTGCTGGCGTTCCATTCGGACATGGGATTGCTCAGTACGCCACGTTTGCCTCATGTCGGCAGTTTTGACCGTCGCAAGATGCAGTCCGCGAGCCTCGATCATGCGGTCTGGTTCCATGGCGATGTGGATGTCAACGAATGGCACGTTTACCAGATGGAGAGCCCCAATTCGGCAAGCGCCAGGGGTTATATTCGCGGTACGCTGTTCACGACCGAGGGCAGGCTGGTCGCTAGCACCATGCAGGAAGGTTTGATGCGGCTATGGGAGTGATATACAGGACAATCTGGATGCTGTTAATGGCGCCGCTTTCGTTTGGCGCCGAGCTGGAGACGCTGGCTGCCCGGTCGGACGTGCAGGAGGCGTTTCGATATATCGATGCTACCAGCGACGAAGCAGAGGCGCGGCTGATTGAACTGACGGAGATTCCGGCGCCGCCGTTCGGGGAATCCAATCGGGCGCAATACTTTGCGTATCTGCTGAGAGAAGCGGATGTCGATGAGGTATCCCTCGATGAGGTGGGCAATGTTATTGGCCGGATCAGTGGCGACCACGGCGAGCCTGTCCTGGCGCTGGTTGCTCATGTGGACACGGTGTTCCCGGCGGGTACTGACGTCAAGGTCAGGCGGGATGGCGAGCGATACTGCGCACCGGGGGTTGGTGACAACAGCCGCGGACTGGTCGCGTTGCTGTTGATTGCCCAGGCGATCGAAGCCGCTGACATCCGTTTGGGTGGCGACATCCTGCTGGTCGGCTCAGTGGGAGAAGAGGGGATTGGCGATCTGAGGGGTGTTCGCCATCTGCTGCGGGAGGGCGGCCCCCGGATTGATGAATTCATTGCGATCGATGGTGGCGGCTCTGCCTGGGTGACGACGCAGGCGGTAGGTTCGATTCGATATCGATTAAAGGTCACGGGGCCCGGGGGGCATTCCTACGGCGCTTTTGGCCTGGCGAATCCTGCACAGGCATTGTCGCGGGTCATCTTCTACTTTGATCAGAGCGCGCATGAGTTCGCCGTCACCGAGGGAGCCAAGGCGACCTACAACGTCGGTCGAATCGGTGGCGGCACCTCGGTGAATTCAGTGCCGTTCGAGGCCTGGGCCGAATTTGATATCCGCTCTGCCGACCCGGACAGACTGGCTCAACTCGATCGCATCTTTCACGCGAGCGTGGAAAGGGGGATCGATGAGCAGAACAGGAGGCGGGCCAGGGGAGAAGCGCTGACGGCATCGCCGCAACGGGTCGGTCACCGCCCGGCCGGTGAGACAGTACCCGCGACGCCGCTGGTCCAGCGGATACTTTCGGTGATGCGATATAGCGGCATTGAGCCGTCTTTGCGAGAAGGTTCCACGGATGCCAATATTCCGATGTCGCTGGGTATTCCAGCGGTCACGATTGGCGGCGGTGGCAGCATCACGGGGGCACATTCGCTGAAAGAGTGCTGGCTGGATCGGGACAGCGAGATCGCAGTAAAGAATGCACTGCTGGTCGCGTTGATGTCGGTGGGCATCGAAGAATCATCTCTAATCGGATTGTAGCTAAATGCAAAGTATCTCTGAGTTAATGGCGACCCTCCCCCAGGTGGGCGCAGTTGATTGGATTGGTGTGCGGCCGTCTGTCGACGAGCCGATGCGAGCACTGGAAACCGTTCAGGTGAACCAGGGTTCCGGGCTTGAGGGTGACCGGTTTCGAGCAAAGAACAACGATCGTGAGGTAACGCTGATCCAGGCGGAACATATTGGCGCCGTCAGTTCGATGCTGGGGCGGCCGGTAGTGCCTGCCCTGTTGCGCCGTAATATGGTCGTTGGCGGCATCAACCTGTTGGCGCTCAAGGACAAGACATTCCAGGTGGGCGAGGTGGTGCTTCGGTATACCGGACTCGCTGATCCCTGTTCGAAGATGGAAGCGGCGTTGGGTCCGGGTGGTTATAACGCCATGCGTGGGCACGGCGGGATCACGGCGAGCGTGGTATCCGGGGGCACGATCAACTGCGGCGACGCGGTGCGCGCACTTTCCTAGCTTTCCGGCAGGAGAAATTCCGCGGCTTCAACGGCCGGTTTGTCATCGCAATGGATAACGATCTGACGTCCGTATAGTCGCTCGGCCGTTGTGTCCGTTCGTTCGCGGAAGGTGGCTGTTGTCTCGATGCTGAGCAGGCAGGTGACTTCAATGCGTCGCGACACACCCGCTTCGACGAGGATGCGACCCAGGGGCTCTTTTGCATCTACAAGCCTGAGGCGCACAGCTTCGGGCAGCAGCGCAGTATGTGCCTGCAAGATCGCATACTGAACGGGATGCAGATCCGGGCGTCGACGAAACAGAATCTCGCGCAGGTACTCACCGTCACATTCACTGATATTCAGCACATCCAGTTCGATCCCGTCGTGCCGGCTTTGCTGCAGGAGGGTCATGTGTCCCTGATGATCGAGCAGGTCTCGTTGCGTCACCGGGATATCGTCCGAGTGAATCGTGCGAGGGTTGATCAACTCCTCGCTACGCCCCATCTGCTGGAGGCCGGTTGTCAGGAATTCGGACACGTGAGTTTGTTGGGATCTAACCGGTAACGAAGGAAAGGCGGCGGCCTGAACTAGTGATGGATAGTAACACGGTGCTGCGCCCATTGCGGCTCTTGGGCGCAACTGGGGATACGGCGATCGGCACTGACTGGTTGGCTGGTCTGCAACGCCGGTGGCTCCCCACAGCCACCGGGGTCCTTCCTCGAAGTTCACTTTCGCGTGATTCACCATCCGATTTATTGGATCCGGCCGTGGATTTGTTGAAAGCAGTAGTCGAAGAGTCCGGAATGAATCTGGGGTATGGTGCGAGGTAGTACTGTCCCCTTGAATCGTTGACACATGAGCGAAAAAGTCCAGGTTTCAGCAAACGGTCTGCTGTTCGATGTCGCGACATCCGGTCATCCGGATAGTGATGCGGTGCTGTTCCTCCATGGCTTTCCACAGAACTCGTATGCCTGGCGCGCTCAGCTCGCCGCTGTTGCGGATGCCGGGTATTTTGGTATCGCGCCGGATCAGCGAGGCTATTCGCCTGGTGCAAGGCCGAAAGGCATTGCGTCCTATGCGATGACTCATCTGGTCGATGATGCGGTGGCCGTGGCTGACTTCTTTGGTTTTCAGAGGTTTCACCTGGTCGGTCATGACTGGGGTGGGCAGCTCGCCTGGATGACAACGATACAGCATCCAGACCGGGTGATTTCGCTGACTGTTCTCTCTCGTCCTCACCCACGGGCGTTTTTGGAGTCAAAAGTAATCGATCCCGAACAGGAAAACCGAAGTCGCCACCACCGGACTTTTCGAGAGCCGGGTGCGACACAGGAACTAATCGACGATCTCGAGGGCAGATGCGAGCGGATGCATCGGCAGGGAGTTTCCTGGGACACCATAGAGCACTATTTGCACCCCCTGGAGAGTTTCGAAGCCCTTGATGCGGCACTGAACTGGTATCGTGCATCGGAGCTTGCGCAGCCGGTTGCCGCGGTGTCGGTTCCGACGGTTTACCTCTGGGGAACCAATGATGGCACCGTTGGCAGGATCGCAGCGGAACTCACAGAAAAATACGTCAACGCCACATATCGGTTTGTTGAGCTGGAGGACGTTGGACATTTCTCAACTGATCAGGTGCCCGATGTTATCACCCGAGAGTTGCTGGCCCATCTTTCAGCGAATAATTCGAGCAACTGAGAACGCTGTTACCTGACGTTGATCGCGTCGAAGCTCTTGACGCTCCACCATTGCGGCTCCATTATTCGCGGCGGAGAGGTGCCGGAGTGGTCGAACGGGCCTGATTCGAAATCAGGTGAACATTCACGTGTTCCGAGGGTTCGAATCCCTCTCTCTCCGCCAAAACGTGAAAGGGTCCGACAGGGCCCTTTCACGTTTTTGAGGATAGAGCGATGCTCTGCAACTTTTGGTATTTCCCCTCAATTAATATGGTTTCAATCAACCATCGCTGGCCTTTCTGTCGCTGCAAGTTGATAGTAAAGTGATTACATTCCTAGGGATGGATGAACCTGTGATTGAGCATTCAATCATTGCGGCGAAGGGATACGCTTACATCGTGATCAAGCAGTCTCCTGATCTCGCGACGTTCATTCATGCCTCTCGTCTGTTTGTCACCGATCCCGATTACTCCGCTGAGCTGAATCGCATCTGTGATTTTTCCCAGGCGGATCTGGGCCATATCACCGAACAGGATTTTGAGGCCTACGTGAAATTCGCCCTTGAGGAAGTATCCCTGGCGCCGGGTGCCAAGGTGGCACTGGTGGCGCCGAGTGAAGAGAAGGCCGGTATTTTCAAACGCTTCGCCAACATGGTTGATAATGGTGTGTTCCGCATCTTTACCCAGCCTGAGGACGCGGTGGCCTGGATTCACGAATAGAAAATGTTGCTGACTACTGCCTTTGTGGGCGGATCACGCCTTCGGCAAAGCGTTCCATAAAGTCGACGTGCACCGCCTGATCCCGTCTCGGCGGCTCTGCCGTCATCGGATGGGGCACCACCATCGATATCTGCGGGTATCGCGTGACGATGGTCTCGATCTGTTCCCGTACCTGATCCGTTGTGCCGTGCAGGCAGAAGTCGTCCACGGTCTTGTCGGTCAGGAACGGCAGCAGTTCACCCGCGGCGATCAGGTCGGGCGTGTGGTGAAAATCCTGCCAGATCTGTTGCTTGAGTTCTTCCACGTCCGGGCCGTTCCATTCGTCGCCGATACGTTCCAGCAGGTAGGGTGCGTATTCGTAGTAACCAGCGGCGATTGCACGCCCGATCTTGCCGACGATCGCTTCGTCGTCATCGAGTACCGTATGGAATACAGCGGCGAACCTGATGTCGCTTGGGTTACGACCAGCAGCGACTGCCCCTTCGTTCACCTGTTGGATTGCATGGTCGATGTTGTCCGGATGGGTGCCGACCCGGATGATGGCGCCGTCTGCCATCCTTCCCGCCATGTTGAGTGTGCGGGGGCCGCCGGCCGCCACCCAGACCGGTACCGGCGAGGCATGCCTGAGTCTGGATTCCCGATCGCCAAAGTTGTACTTCTCGCCAGCGAGCAGCGTACGCATGATGTCGACCGCCTGTTCCAGGGTTTTGACCTTGGCGGGGGAGCGGCCAATGGTCCGAACTGCCGTATCACCGACACCGATGGCAAATTCCGCGCGACCGCCTGAAAGCTCTGCAATGGTGGCGATTGAACTGGCCATCGCGGCCGGATGGCGGGTGATGGGGTTTTCGAGCATCGGGCCCAGGTGAATGGTACTGGTGCTCTGTGCGGCCTGGGCCAGCATGACGTAGGGGTCGCGACTGAGCAGCGGCGATGAAGGAATCCACGCCATATCGAATCCGAGGGATTCGCCGTAACGAACGCTCTCTGCGAAGGTGCTGACGGACCCCATCTGGAAACGGTTGAAGCCATACTGAATTGGGGGTGTCATGCAGTTCCCCTCCGTTTGGTTGTCAGAAGCTGGCGTTGTCCGGCGTGCGCGGAAATGGAATAGCGTCGCGAATATTTTCCATGCCGGTGATGTAGTTCAGCAGGCGTTCAAATCCCAGGCCGAACCCGGCGTGTGGCACCGTGCCGTATCGGCGCAGGTCCCGATACCACCAGA
Source organism: Pseudomonadales bacterium (assembly GCA_028281885.1). Lineage (GTDB taxonomy): Bacteria > Pseudomonadota > Gammaproteobacteria > Pseudomonadales > Azotimanducaceae > JANQJA01. The sequence goes on from JANQJA010000017.1 coordinate 107,692, forward strand.
GTTCTTCGCGGGTCTCGGCGTTGGGGATGCGTGCATCGAGCACATCGAGTCGCTCTTCGCGCTGGCTGCCGCCGATGATCTCGCCAATACCGGGTGCCAGCACATCCATGGCGGCGACGGTGCGACCGTCGTCGTTGAGGCGCATATAGAAGGCTTTGATCTCGGCCGGGTAGTTGGTCACCACCACAGGGCGACCCGTATGGGTTTCGGTGAGATAGCGTTCATGTTCGGATTGCAGGTCAAGGCCCCACTGCACCGGAAATTCAAACCCGGCATCCGCCTTGGACAGAATATCGATGGCCTCGCTGTAATCGATCCGCTCGAAGGGTGAGTCGATCACTGTTTGCAGTCGTTCCCGCACCGTCTTGTCGATGCGTTGCTCGAAAAAATCCATATCCTGTTCGCACTCGTCGAGCACGGTTTTCAACACGCTGGTTAAAAGCGCTTCTGCCAGGTCTGCGTCGTCGTCCAGGTCGGCGAAGGCGACTTCCGGTTCCACCATCCAGAATTCCGCCAGGTGGCGGGAGGTATTGGAATTCTCGGCGCGAAAAGTCGGGCCGAAGGTATACACCTTTGACATGGCCAGGCAGTAGGCCTCGACATTGAGTTGTCCGGACACCGTGAGAAAGGCTTCCTGGCCGAAAAAGTCCTCCTGGAAATCAATATTCCCCTGATCGCCCCGCGGCAGGTTGGCAAGATCGAGCGTGCTGACCCGAAACAGTTCGCCGGCGCCCTCGCAGTCGCTGGCAGTAATGATGGGTGTATTGATCCAGTGGAAGCCGTGTTCATAAAAAAAGTTGTGAATCGCGTTGGCGAGGGTTGTGCGAACCCGTGTAATGGCGCCGAAGGTATTGGTTCGTGGCCGCAGGTGCGCCACCGTTCGGAGATATTCGAAGGTGTGGCGTTTTTTGGCGATGGGATAGCTTTCAGGATGCTCGACCGGTCCCACCACGGTGACCGCGCTTGCCTGGATTTCGACTGACTGTCCCTTGCCTTCTGACTCCACCAGGTTGCCCGTGACCGTCACGGCAGCGCCCGTGGTAATGGGCAGCACTTCCGATTCATAGTTGGCAAGATCGTTTGGCACGACGGCCTGGATGGATGCAAACGCGCTGCCGTCGTTGATCTCAAGAAATGAGATGCCGGCCTTGGAATCTCGTTTGCTTCGTATCCAGCCGTTGACCGTGACTTCCTGGCCAACGTAGGAAGGTACCGACAAGAGCTGTTTGATGGCCGTGGCTTGCATAGGGGATTCGCTGCGATCGACTGCGCACGATGATAGCGTTTCCGCAAATGGGCCGCGAGCGGTTAAGGTTGGCGGGGAGGGCACACTCAATCACAAGAGGGGTGTTATGAGTCGGGAAGTCTATATTGTGTTGGGGATAGTGACCTTGCTGGTGATTGTCTTCGGCGCTGTATTCAGTGCGGGATTCTTCTGGCTGGTGTTGCTGCTGGTTCCGGTCTGGCTTTTGGCGTTGCAGGACAGCATTCAGGAAGAACACACCCTGCGTCGAAATTTTCCGTTGCTGGGCCGGGCCCGCTGGCTGGCGGAATTTCTAAGGCCGTTTGTTCGCCAGTATTTTATTGAGTCTGATACCGATGGCGCGCCGATCAATCGCATGTTTCGTTCGATTGTTTATCAGCGGGCGAAAGGTGACGTGGAAACGATTCCTTACGGCACCCGGGTCGATGTCGCCAGAGAAGGTTACGAATGGCTGGGTCACAGCCTTGCTGCACGCAACGTGGACGATGTGAATCCGAATCCGCGCGTGACCGTCGGTGGCCCCGATTGCCGGCATCCTTATTCAGCCAGCGTGCTGAATATTTCCGCGATGAGCTACGGATCATTATCGTCGGCCGCGCTTCTCGCCCTGAACAAGGGTGCACGGGCGGGGGGCTTTTATCACAACACCGGTGAGGGTGGGATTTCACCCTATCACCTGGAGCCGGGGGGCGACCTGGTCTGGCAGATCGGCACCGGCTACTTCGGTTGCCGAACAAAGGAAGGCCGATTCGACCCGGAGCTGTTTCGCGAGCGGGCCGCGCTGCCGAACGTGAAGATGATTGAGATTAAACTGAGTCAGGGCGCCAAACCCGGCCATGGCGGCATCCTTCCGGCGGCAAAGAATACCGCGGAGATCGCTCGGGTCCGGACGGTGCCTGTGGGTACCGATGTGATCTCGCCATCCACCCATCCCGAGTTCTCGTCGCCGCAAGGGTTGCTGGATTTTGTGCTGCGTCTCCGTGAGTTGAGTGACGGCAAGCCTATCGGTTTCAAACTCTGTGTCGGCCGTCGCAGTGAGCTGTTGGCGATCTGCAAGGCGATGGCTGATACCGGCATCAGGCCGGATTTCATCACCGTCGATGGCGGCGAAGGCGGCACCGGCGCCGCGCCACTGGAATACTCCAACTCTGTCGGCATGCCTCTGCGGGAGGGGATCGTTACCCTTGAGGACTGTCTGCGCGGTTTCGGCGTGCGGGATACGATTCGCATCATTGCTGCCGGCAAGATCTTCACGAGCTTTCATATGGCGAAGAACATTGCCGCTGGCGCCGACATCTGCAACAGCGCCCGGGGCATGATGCTGGCACTGGGCTGCGTTCAGTCGCTGGTCTGTCATACCAATCATTGTCCCACGGGAGTGGCGACCCAGGACCCGGATCTGGTGAAAGGGCTTGTTATTGAGGACAAGTGGGAAAGAGTGCGCCGTTTCCATGCGGGAACGGTACACGCCTTTGTCGATCTCATTACCTCGGCGGGGTTGCGCAATCCGCGTGATCTGGAGCGCAGTCACATCTTCCGGCGCTGTGGTCAGGACCAGGTCAAGCGCTATGACCAGATATACCCGGTGGTGGAAGAAGGCGCGATGCTGAGCAACAACTGGCCGGAACCCTATGCGGAACTCGAGTCGCTGATGGCGGTTGATCGTTTTGGATATTCGATGCCGCTATAGTAGGCACATTGTCGATTGAGGTAGCCATGGCGGAAGACGAACTCATCATTGAACAGATCCAGATCGGACCGATGGAAAATTTCACCTATATCGTCGGTTCGCGTTCGACCCGCGAGGTGGTGATTGTCGATCCTGCCTGGGACATCGATGCCCTGATGGGACGCCTGGATGAACAGGACTACACATTGACGGGCGCACTCCTGACTCACTATCACCCGGATCATTGTGGCGGCAAGATGGGGCACAACCCGATCCAGGGTGTGGCGGAGCTACTGGAGAAAAAGACCGTGCCGATCTATGCCCACAAGCTGGAAGCGTCGGGGGTCGAGCGGGTCACAGGTGTCCCGGCGGGGGACATCAGGCAGGTGGAGTCGGGTGACAAGCTGGATGTTGGCGACGTGGAGATCGAGTTCCTTCACACGCCGGGACATACGCCGGGTTCCCAGTGTTTCCGCATCAAGAAGACGCTGGTTTCCGGTGACACACTGTTTATCAATGGCTGTGGTCGGGTCGATCTGCCGGGGTCAAACACCGAAGACATGTATCACTCGCTGAGAAAGCTCGCCGCGCTACCTGACGACACGTTGTTGTTGCCTGGGCACAACTATGGCGAGGTGCCCAACGCCACCATGGATACGATCCGACAGTCCAACGTCTACCTGCGTATCCCGGACCTGGCGTCCTGGCAAAGTCTGATGGGCTAGCTAGCCTCGCGTCTCGCCGCCGAGGGCGTTGAACAGGGCGGGGAACAGCCGGGCAAACTCCAGTGACATATGGGCCAGTGCCGCGTCCAGCGACGCGATCGGGTCCTCTTCCTCCGGCGCATCGTTTGCTGTGTTCTCGACCTTGATCTGTTTCAACGCCAGGTCGCGGTCAATGGAAAAACTGATATCACCGTGCCAGCGCAATCCGATACGGAAACAGGTCTTGCCGGCTTCCACATGGCTGCGAACCTCGCTGGTGTCCAGATCGACGCGTCGGCAAGAGACACTGGCCCGGTCTTCGGGATCCATCAGGTCGCACTGGTCACCGAGCGAAAAGCCGTCCGGCAACTTCCGCGTCAGCAACCACTGGGTAAACACATCGGTGGGTTTGGACTTCACCTGCGGCACGGTGACCGGGAAGGAGCCGAGCGTGTCGCGCAGGCAGTCGATGAACATTTCGGCCTCGCTGGCACTGGAGGTATTGATGACGAGCAGATCATCGCCCGGCGCAATGTAGCCGTAGACCCGTTTGGCTCTCGGTAGTGCCCGCGGTAGCAGCTCTGCCATGACGTTCTCTTTCATGCCCTGGCGTTCCTTGGCGCGCAGTTTCCTGCCCTCGGCGGACTCCAGTTTTTGAACCCGTGCGGCCAGTGCTTCGTTGACGGCGCTGGCGGGTACCACCTTGTCTTCCCGGCGCGCGCACAGCAACAGGCTACCGGCGACTTCGTGTACCAGCGCCTCTGTGCCTTCGATGATCGGTGTCCAGCCGAAGCTCGATGGCTTGATGCCCGAACAGGGCACGAACAGGTTGTCCATCAGCTGTTGATCCAAGTCGCTGCCCGACAGGTTAAAGGGCTGCGAGAGTCGATAGATGAAGACGTTTTTAAACAGCATGAGGTGGCCTGGAATCAAAAGGCGCCGATTATACATTGGCCACTGGCCAGGATGACTCGGTTGTCCGGATTCCTGTAGATTCGTTGCATGGAGCATAGTCCTCACGCGATGGCATTCGCTGATCCGCTGGCGGTAGAAGGCGCAGGTCAGCGATCGGCCATGGCGACCATTGGTTCTATCCTGCCCTTTCTGTGGCCAGCTGACCGAGCCGACATGCGGTTGCGAGTCGTGATTGCAGTCGCCTGTCTGTTGGTTGGCCGCAGTGCCAATGTGTATGGGCCGATTGTCCTGAAGGATCTGGTGGATGGCCTGGAGGCGTTGGTGTCAGGTGCCTCAATGGACGCGGCGCTGGCCACCCTGACGGGCCTTGCCTTGCTCTACGGTGCGATGGTGTTTTTGCCATCTCTGCTGACTGAGGCAAGGGCAGCCGTGTTCACACCGGTGTCGGAATATGCCCAGCGTGTCCTTGGCCTGCGGGCTTTTCGCCATTTGCACGAACTCAGCATGCGTTTTCACCTGGAGCGCCGTACCGGTGGTTTGTCTCGTGCCATTGAGCGCGGCACCCGGGCGTTGCAACAGATCACGGGACTGTTTGCTTTCAACATTGCGCCGACGCTGTTTGAGATCGTCGTGGTCTGCGTGTTTCTGGGGGTTAACTATCCACTCAGGTATGTCGGCGTCATGCTGCTCGCCATCGCCGCGTATATCGCCTTCACCCTGCTGTTTACCGAGTGGCGAACCAAGTTTCGGCGCATGATGGTGGCCCAGGAGTCTCGTGCTATGTCCATGGGTGTGGACAGCCTGCTGAACTTTGAGACGGTCAAGTACTTCGGCAATGCTTCCTATGAGGCTGATCGATACGACGATGCGCTGGTCCAGTATCAGGACGCGGCGGAGAAGAGTCAGAATACACTGGGCATGCTGAATGGCGGACAGATGATTGTCCGTGTGCTGTGTCAGGTGGCGATACTGATTCTGGCGATCGGTGACTATGCCGCAGGTGTGCTCACCGTGGGCGAAGTGGTGATGCTGAATACTTTCATGTTGCAGCTATTCATTCCGCTCGGCTTTCTGGGTTCTTCCTACCGGATGATTCGTCAGGCGCTGGTGGACATGGAGTTTATTTTCCAGATCCTGGCGCTGAAGCCGGAGATTCAGGACCGGCCTGATGCCCTCGAACTGGAGGTTCGTGAGGGCCGCGTCCGGTTCGATCAGGTTTCCTTTGGCTACGAGGCAAGACCGGTGTTGAAAGGTGTGTCCTTCACCATTGAACCCGGTTGTACTACGGCAGTCGTCGGCCCAAGCGGGGCAGGTAAATCAACGTTGTCGCGTTTGCTGTATCGATTCTACGATCTGACCGAAGGGGCCGTGTCGATTGATGGTGTTGATATTCGCACCGTCACCCAGGCCAGTCTGCGTCGCGCTGTTGGTATCGTACCCCAGGACACAGTGCTGTTTAACGACACCATCCTTTACAACATACGGTACGGCAGACCCGATGCGTCGGATGCGGAGGTTGAAGAGGCCGCCAGGCTGGCATCCATTCACGACTTTATTGTCTCGTTAGAGCAGGGTTACGATACTCGGGTGGGTGAGCGCGGCCTGAAGCTGTCGGGCGGCGAGAAGCAGCGCGTATCCATTGCCCGAACGATTCTGAAGGATCCGCCGTTCCTGGTGCTGGATGAAGCGACTTCCGCGTTGGATATTGGCACCGAACGGGAGATTCAACAGGCATTGCAGGATGTTTCCCGGAATCGAACCACACTGGTGATCGCTCATCGGCTGTCCACGATCGTCCATGCGGATGACATCCTGGTGCTGGTCGAGGGAGAGATTCGAGAGCGTGGCACCCATGCCGAGCTGGTCGCTGCAGGCGGCATCTACGCCGACATGTGGCGGCGGCAGAAGGAAGCCGCTGATGAAATCGACAGACTCCGTCTGGCCCTGGGGCCCGATGAACTGGCGATGCTTGGCGGTGACCGGGTCTGACATCGCACCTGGATAAAAAGTGATACTCTGTATCCATTTTGTGAGCAGCATGAGAAGAGGGTGAAATCGTGGCCGAGCAGAAGATTGAGCTTGATGCTGTCATCGTCGGGGCCGGATTTGCGGGCCTCTATGCGCTGTACAAGCTGCGGGAATCGGGGTTGTCAGTTCGCGCATATGAAAGGGGCGCCGATGTGGGTGGCACCTGGTACTGGAATCGATACCCCGGCGCTCGCTGCGATGTGACCAGCGTGCAGTATTCCTACAGCTTTAGTCCGGAGCTGGAGCAGGAATGGACCTGGACCGAGATCATGGCCGCCCAGCCTGAGATTCTGGACTATGCCCGTTATGTGGCGGATAAGTTCGATCTGCGTCGCGATATCCGGTTCGGGACCACAGTGAGTTCGGCCCGCTACGATGAATCGACGCGTCGATGGCTGATCCGGACAGACCAGGGTGAGGTGCTTGATGCGCGTTACTTCGTGATGGCCACGGGTTCCCTGTCCACCCCGAACACGCCGCAGTTTGAAGGTATCGAGAATTTCCAGGGTCCGGTCTATCACACCGGCCTCTGGCCGGAAGACGGAGTGGATTTCAGCGGCAAGACGGTCGGTATCATCGGTACCGGTTCCTCCGGCACCCAGGCCATTCCCGTGATTGCCGAGGAGGCCGCGCACCTCACCGTATTCCAGCGTACGCCCAATTACACGCTGCCGGCGAACAACAGGCCGTTGCCGCCGGAGGAAATGGCGCAGGTGAAACGGGACTATGCCGATATCCGTCGTACCCAGCAGGAAGCGTTGACGGCGATGTATGGATTCGGCGGCCGGCAGGATGCGCCGCCGACCCTCCTGATCAAGGAGACGACCGAGGCGGATCGCATGCGGGCGCTGGACGAGCACGGGTTCTTTGCCGTGCGCCTGTACAAGGACGTCGCCGTCGATCTGGAAGCCAATGAGATGGCCTGTGAGATGTACCGGGAAATGGTACGTCGCACGGTGGCCGACCCGGATATGGCGGAGCGGCTGCTGCCCAGGGGGTATCCGCTGGGTTGCAAGCGGCCGGTAATCGATACGGATTACTACCAGACGTTTAATCGGGACAATGTCACCCTGGTGGATCTGCGGCGGGGGGGTATCAACGCCATTACGGCAACCGGGATCGACACCGAGCAGGGTCATTTCGAGTTTGATGTCCTGGTTGCTGCCACCGGGTTCGATGCCATGACCGGCTCCTATCTGGGTGTCGATATTGTCGGCCGCGATCAACGGTCCTTGCGTGATGCCTGGGCAGAAGGACCCAGGACCTATCTCGGGCTGCAGGTGGTCGGGTTCCCCAATCTGTTCCTGTTGAACGCGCCGGGCTCGCCCTCCGTGCTCACCAATATGATTACCTCTATGGAATTCCAGGTTGAGTGGATGGCCGAGTGTATTGCCTACCTGGATCAGAACCAGATTCGTTCCATTGAGGCGATTGAGGCCGCGCAGGAGGCCTGGATTGCCCACGTCAATGACGTCGCCGAGGGCACCATGCACACGGCGCCTTCCTGTAATTCCTGGTACCTGGGCGCCAACATCCCCGGCAAGCCGCGGATATTTATGCCCTATGCAGGCGGGTACCCCCGTTACAAGGAGAAGTGCCGGGAAGTCGCCGCCAAGGGCTACGAAGGCTTCCGGTTGAGTGCCTGACCATTCTGGTTGCAGTCAGCTGACAGATCGATTCGGTTATTTCGACTGCAATCGCGCGTAGGTCGTAAAAGTCCCGGATTTCGGGCTGTTGGACTGGCGGTTCCCGGGCCGGATTGTGTTAATCTTCTGGCCCCGATGAAGTTCAAACCTGTCCCTGTTTTAACTCGCTTGCTGCTCTGGTGTTTCCTGTTTGCGCCTGGCGCTTTCTCGACAGCGACCGCCGCCGATCCGTTCACTGAGCGACTGCAGGATGAATTGCTGCAACCGCTGGTTTCCGAAGCGCCGGGGGCCGCGGTCGTGGTGGTCATTGACGGTCGGGTGGCGCTGCAGAAGTCCTGGGGTGTCCGCAGCGCCGATGATCCCAGACCGGTGACCCCGTACACCCTGTTTCGACTGGCTTCGGTTTCAAAAACCTTTGCCGCGGCGGCCGGTTCGATCCTGGTGCGGGAGCAGCCGATCGAGTGGGACACGCCGGTGACCTCCAGTCTCGACACGCTGCAATTCAAGCGGCCGGACTACGGTGAGCGAATCAGCCTGCGTCACCTGATGTCCCAGTCCACGGGTCTGATGCCCCATGCCTATACCAATCTGATCGAAGACAACATGGCTTATGACCGCATCATCGGACGGCTGGAGCGTGTCGATTTCATCTGTGCGCCGGGTGAATGCTATGGCTACCAGAATGTCGTGTTCAGCCTGATTGGTGACGTGGTAGAGGCGACCACCCAGACGGATTATCAGACCTTCGTGGCAGAGAAGCTGTTTGAGCCGTTACAGATGCGACGGGCTTCCTATGGTCGCTCGGCGTTCATCAACGACCGCAATCATGCCGAGCCTCATATCTGGGATGGCCGGACCTGGTCGCCGACCCGAACGACAGACCACTACTACCGGGTTGCGCCGGCCGCTGGCGTCAATGCGTCGATTGACGACATGAAACTGTGGCTGCTGGCGCAGCTGGGACATAACCCCGAGGTGCTGTCCGCGGATATGCTGGACGAAATGCAGACTGGCGTCATCCCCACCAGCCGCCAGCAGGCACACTACCGGCGTCGTGCGGGGCTGGGCGAGGTCTATTACGGATTGGGCTGGCGGGTGTTCGACTATGGCGGCGAGCAGGGTTTTGTCCATCATGGTGGCTATGTCCGGGGTATGCGCAGCGAAATGATTTTTAACCGGCAACTGCAGCTCGGGCTTGTTTATCTGACCAATTCAGAGCCCAGACAACTGCGGGATCTGGTGTTCGACTTCATCGATCTGTACCGCGAGCATCGTGAAACTCTGCCCCTGATCGTCAGGCATGGCGACTGAGTGAGTATCACGCCTTAGCCCCCACATGAGATAGAATTGATCGTTTAATCGCACCGGACCGGTTCCGGACATCCAGACTTCGGAGTAATATCCTTTTATGCGCTTGCAGGCAATCAAGCTCGCCGGTTTTAAATCCTTTGTAGACCCTACAACAGTTCCTTTCCCCTCAAATCTTTGTGCCGTCGTCGGTCCTAATGGATGCGGCAAATCAAACATCATCGATGCGGTGCGCTGGGTGATGGGCGAGTCCTCGGCCAAGACTCTGCGGGGCGAGTCCATGGCGGATGTGATTTTCAATGGTTCCAACAGCCGCAAGCCTGTTGGCCAGGCCAGTATCGAACTGATTTTCGACAATGCCGAAGGACGGCTGACGGGAGAATATGCCGCCTACAGCGAGATTTCGATAAAACGCCAGGTGGGGCGCGACGGTCAGTCCAACTATTTCCTGAACAATCAAAAGTGCCGGCGCAAGGACATCACTGACATCTTCCTTGGCACCGGGCTGGGACCCCGCAGCTATTCAATTATCGAGCAGGGGATGATCAGCCAGCTGATCGAGGCAAGACCGGAAGACCTGCGGATGTATATTGAGGAAGCGGCGGGCATTTCAAAGTACAAGGAACGGCGGCGGGAGACTGAGCGGCGCATTAGCCATACCCGCGACAATCTTGATCGCCTTAATGACCTGCGTGAAGAGCTGGAACGCCAGCTCCAGCACCTGGAGCGACAGGCACGGGCCGCGGAAAGATATACCGATCTGAAAGCCGAAGAACGACAGTTACAGGGGCAGCTGCACGCGCTGCGCTGGCAGGCGATCTCGGTACAGTTGAAGGGTCAGTCTGATCAGCTCGGACAGCTACAGAATGAACGGGAGTCGAAGGTTGCTGACCAGCGTCGATTCGATGCGGACATCGAGCAGAAGCGGGCAGAGCTGGCAGAGCTTTCCGAGCAGGTCAACGAAGTGCAGAAACGCTTCTACGATCATGGTACCGAGATCGCTCGCATCGAAGACAGTATCCAGTACCAGAGCGAACGTCGGCAGCAGCTTTCCGGGGATCTGGACGAAGTCAGCCAGACCCTGTTGAAGGTACGGGCTGACATCGATGGTGATCAGCGCAAGCTGGGTGAGTTGCAGGGACAGCAGGCGCAGCTGGCGCCACGCCAGTCAGAAGTGTCGCAAACCGAAGACGCATCCAACCAGGAACTGGTGGCGGCAGAATCGGCGATGCATGAGTGGCAGGAGACCTGGGACAGCTTCAACCAGCAGGCGGCCGAGAATCGCAACCAGGCGGATGTGCAGCAGTCACGAATTGGCGCCCTGGAACAGTCGATCGAGCGACTCAATGGTCGTATCCGATCGCTGCGAGTCGACGTCGAACGTATGGAAGGGCTCACCGTGGAAGCGGAGATCGGTCCGCTGGAAGCGATGGTCGAAACCCAGCAGGCTCAGATCGAGCGCATTGAAGCTGAACTGGTGCAGTTGGGTGAGCGAATCGATGCTCAGCGGCAGGAGAATGAGAACCTGTCGGCGCTGTTGAATGACAAACGGACCGAGTTGCAGGGCGCGCGCGGTCGGCATGCTTCCCTTGAGGCGTTGCAGCAGGCGGCGCTTGGCGAACAGGATGACACTGAGATTGCCTGGCTGGAACAGCATGGACTCAGGGACCGGGCCCGACTGGGCGAACGCGTGAAGGTGGATGACGGTTGGGATATTGCCGTCGAGACTGCCCTTGGCGACCATCTGCAGGCGGTCTGCGTCGATGGGGTGGATGCGGTAACGAGCCTGTTGGGCAACTTCGTCAAGGGGGCGCTCCGGTTCGTTTCCGGTGAGGCAGTGGCGGCCGCTTCGGGTAGCGGTGCGCGATTGATCGACAAGGTCAGCAGCGATGTCGACCTGTCCGGTCTGATCGGAGACGTGTTGGCGGCGGATTCGCTGGCGGAAGCGCTGCAACGACGTGCAGCACTGGGGGCGGGCGAGTCGATTATTACCCGCGAGGGAATCTGGATCGGTCCGAACTGGCTCCGCATCAGCAAGGACCACGATGCAACCGCCGGCGTTATTACAAGACAGGCTGAACTGGATCGCCTGGCGAAGGACATTGAAGTGCTCGCTGGTGAGGTGAATGACCTGACGACCAGCCTGGACAGCGGTCAGAGCGCCTTGCGTGTCGCCGAGGATGAACGGGAGCAGTCCCAGGCCAGACTGGCAACGCAGCAGCGTTCCCATTCCGAGACACGCGCCGAGCTGGGCGCCAGGCAACTTCAGGCGGAGCAGGTAAAAACTGAATTGGCCAGGGCCAGTCGTGAAATTGAACAGAGCGGGGAGCAGTTGAGCGAGGATGAAGCGCACCTGAAAGAGGCGCGTAACCTGCTGCAGACGGCGCTCGACCAGATGGAAGCGGACACGGTCAGGCGGGCCACACTGGTGTCTGCCCGGGAAGAGAAACAACAGGGGTTGGAGTCGGCTCGCACCAGGGCAAAAGAAGGTCGTGAAGCGGCCCATCAGCTGGCGCTGCAGTTACAGTCATTAAGTTCGGAAATGACCTCAACGGAGCAGGCGATGGCGAGACTGCAACAGCAGCAGGTGTCGCTGGAAGAGCGAAAGCAGACCATTGAGACTGCCATCGGCGAAAGTGAAGCGCCCGAGGCCAACCTGAAGCAGGAACTGTCGGAACAGCTCGAGGCCAGGCTTGCCGTCGAGAACGAGCTGGCCGCCCTGCGGCAGCAGTCCCAGGCCATCGAACACGGTATCCGTGAAGGGGAGCAGGCGAGGGTTGCCGTGGAGCAGGAAGTGGAACAGCTTCGTGGCCGGCTCGAGGAAATGAAGATGGAATGGCAGCGTCTCGAAGTTCGCGCCGCCACCATCAAGGAACAGCTGGAAGCCGATGGCCAGGATCTTGAGCAGATTATTGCTTCCCTGCCGGATGACGCGAACGAAGCTGCCTGGGATGAAAGCCTGACTCGGGCGGGCAATCGTATTCAGCGCCTCGGTGCGATCAACCTGGCAGCGATCGATGAGTTCAAGGTGCAGTCCGAGCGTAAGGAATACCTGGATGCGCAGAATGATGATCTTGAGAAGGCGCTGGCGACGCTGGAAAACGCGATTCGCAAGATCGATGTTGAAACACGGACCCGGTTCAAGGAAACCTTCGACAAGGTCAATGGGAAGCTGCAGCAGCTGTTTCCGAAACTATTCGGCGGCGGCCATGCCTATCTTGAGATGACGGGTGAAGACCTGCTGGATACGGGGGTTGGGCTGATGGCCCGCCCGCCGGGCAAGCGGAATTCGAGCATTCATCTGTTGTCAGGCGGTGAGAAGGCACTGACCGCAATTGCGCTGGTATTCTCCATCTTCAGTCTGAATCCGGCGCCGTTCTGTTTGCTGGACGAGGTGGACGCGCCGTTGGACGACGCCAACGTGGGTCGTTACTCGGATATGGTGAAGGAGATGTCCCGCAATGTTCAGTTCATTTATATCACCCACAACAAGATCGCGATGGAAATGGCGGACCAGTTGATGGGCGTGACGATGCACGAGCCGGGTGTCTCGCGACTTGTTTCCGTGGACGTTGAGGAAGCCGTCGCTATGGCGACTGTATGAATCAGGGCTGCGCCCGGGAGGTGATCTGAAGTGGAGTTCGACTTACGCGACTCATTGCTGATCCTTGGGCCACTGTTTGTGATTGCGATCCTGCTTCATGGCTACTGGCGTATGCGCGTCAATAGCAACGAGCTGAAGATGTCGCTCGACAAGAGTTTCCTCAGTGGTTCGGGGGACCGGATGTCCGACGAGGAAGACATCGACATGCTGCGGGCCGAATTGCCGAATGGCGGCGCGAGAGTGAGAAAGATCCCGGAACAGACCGCCATTGATCTGAATGAAAGCGACAACGTTCCGGTGCTGATGGAGCCCGTTGAATCGCCGGAACAGCAATCCGAATCAAGCGTCGACGATCAGGGTTCGAGCTCTGCCCAGGTCAGTGACGATGAGCGCGTTGAACCACCGGAACACTACATCGTGATTTATGTCACGGCGGGTCAACAGCCGTTTGCGGGCCAGGCGCTGCTTGAGTGCCTGGTGGAGCGGGACCTGCAATTTGGCGAGATGGATATTTTTCATCGCCACGATGAACAAGGCGGAACGTTGTTTAGCCTGGTGAACGCGGTAGAGCCGGGTACTTTCGACATGAGCACCATCGGGGAGATATCGACGCCCGCCGTCAGCCTGTTTATGCGAACCCATGAGCAGGCCGATCCGCTCGCCGCCTATGACGCCATGATGGAAGTTGCCCAGTCGATTGCCGATGAGCTTGGCGGGGATGTGAAGGACGAGTCCCGCAGTATCGTCACGCCGCAGACCATGGAACATTGTCGGGAGTCCCTGCGGGATTATCGACGCAAGCACCTCTGACGTGGCCGTTCCGAAAAAACTTGTTCGGGAGGTCGAGGCGCTCAGGGAAGATATCGACCGTCACAACTATCTGTATCATTCTCTCGATCAGCCGGAAATCAGCGATGCGGCCTATGATCGCCTGTTTCGGCGTCTTATCAAGCTGGAATCCCAATATCCCGAACTCGTGACAGAGGATTCACCGACCCAACGGGTCGGTGCAGCGCCGCTGTCAGAGTTTTCCGAGGTCGAGCACGCCTTGCCCATGCTGTCGCTTGACAATGCGTTCGCGGATGAAGACATGCGGGACTTTGATCGCCGCGTGCGGTCCCGTCTCGATACGGAGGCAGACATTGAATACGCCTGCGAGCCGAAAATCGATGGCGTCGCGGTTAGCCTGATCTACGAAAATGGCCGGCTGGTGCAGGGAGCGACGCGGGGTGACGGTACGACCGGCGAAGACATTACCCAGAACATACGCACTGTCGAATCGGTGCCGCTAAAGCTGAGAGGCAAGGATTACCCGACCCGACTCGAAGTTCGTGGTGAGGTCTATCTCGCCCGGTCGATGTTTGTCAGGATCAACGAGGATGCGGCAGCCGCCGGAGAAAAAGTCTTCGCCAACCCGCGGAATGCGGCCGCCGGTAGCCTGCGCCAGCTTGATCCGCGGCTGACGGCAAAACGAAAACTGAGCATGTTCTGCTATAGCGTCGGCCTGGTGGAAGGCGGTGAACTGCCGGAGCGGCACAGCGAGATTCTTGCCTCGCTGCGGGAATGGGGGCTGCGGACCAATCCGCTTGTTGGTGTCGTCATGGGCGTCGATGAATGCATTGGCTTCTACGATGCCATGCTTGAACAGCGTCCTGAACTCGATTATGAGATCGATGGCGTGGTGTTCAAAGTTGATCGCATCAACCTGCAGCGCGAGTTGGGCATGCTGACCCGAACGCCACGCTGGGCGATCGCGCACAAGTTTCCCGCCGAGGAGGGCATCACCCTGCTTCGCGATGTCCAATTCCAGGTGGGACGAACCGGCGCCATCACGCCGGTGGCCAAACTCGAGCCGGTGAAGGTGGCGGGCGTTACCATCAGCAATGCGACCCTTCACAACATGGATGAAGTAAAAAGACTTGGCCTGATGATCGGCGATACGGTGGTCGTTCAGCGGGCAGGAGACGTGATACCCAAGGTCATCTCCGTGGACCACGACAAGCGGCCCGGGGATGCCCGGAAAATTGCCTTGCCAAAGGCGTGTCCGGCCTGTGGCTCTGATATCGTCAAGCCAGAGGGGGAAGTCATTGCAAGGTGCAGCGGTGGCCTGGTGTGCTCGGCCCAGCGCAAGGAGAGTATTCGCCACTTTGCCTCACGACTGGCACTGGATATTGAGGGCCTCGGCGACAAGCTGGTTGAGCAGCTGGTTGACGCCGACCTGATCCACACCGCCGCTGACCTGTTTGAACTGAGCCGGGACCAGCTGGTGTCACTTGAGCGCATGGGGCAGAAGTCTGCTGACAATCTTCTTGAGGCGCTGGAAAAGTCCAAACAGACCACGTTGCCCCGATTTATCTATGCCCTGGGCATTCAGGAAGTGGGCGAGTCCACCGCGCGAAATCTGGCCACGCACTTCCGCGATCTAGATGATCTGCGCCAGTCCAGTGAAGAGGCGCTGCAGGAGGTGCCCGATGTCGGTCCGATTGTCGCGGAGAAGATCCATGCGTTTTTTGCCCAGCCCGAAAACGAGGCAGTGATCGACCAGCTGCTTGAAACGGGGATCAGCTGGGCGTCGGAGTCACCACCGGAGCAGGGCTCCGTGCTGGCGGGCGAGACCTGGGTGCTGACCGGGACGCTGGCTTCACTGACGCGGGATGAGGCGAAGGCCAGACTGCAGCGACTCGGTGCGAAGGTCGCGGGCTCGGTGTCGAAGAAAACGAGCTGCGTGGTTGCCGGCGATGTGGCCGGGTCGAAACTGACCAGGGCGCAGTCCCTTGGGATTCGGGTGATTGATGAAGCGGAACTGATCTCGATGCTGGAGCGTTATGGTGATTAGATTGTTGATGTTGATGGCGATCGGGCTGCTCGCAGGTTGTGCATCGGCGCCGCCGGAGAATCGCGAGGATGTGTGTGACATATTCCGCGACAAGAATGGCTGGTATAAGGACGCGCGGCGGTCATCCCGACGCTGGGGCGCTCCCATCCCCATCATGATGTCGGTGGTTTACCAGGAGTCCGGATTCCGGAGTCGCGCCAAGCCGCCCCGCCGAAAGATCCTCTGGGTGATTCCCGGACCGCGACCGGCCAGTGCGAAAGGCTATGCGCAGGCGACCGACGAAACCTG
Source organism: Pseudomonadales bacterium (assembly GCA_028281885.1). Classification (GTDB taxonomy): domain Bacteria; phylum Pseudomonadota; class Gammaproteobacteria; order Pseudomonadales; family Azotimanducaceae; genus JANQJA01. The sequence goes on from JANQJA010000017.1 coordinate 123,954, forward strand.
GCGGGCCTATCAGTCCGCAACCGGCCGCTGGCGGGCGGATCGTAATCAGTTCGACGATGCCATTGATTTTGTCGGCTGGTACATCGACCAGAGTCATCGGCAGAATCAGATCGCCAAAAGCGATGCCTACAACCAGTATCTTGCCTATCACGAAGGACAGGGCGGTTACGCGCGACGGACTTACCGCAAAAAGCAGTGGCTGCTGGATGCGGCGCAGAGTGTGTCAGCCAGGGCGGACCGCTACGCGACCCAGCTGGGTCGCTGTGAAAAGTCGCTGCGCGGTGGTTGGCTTGATTTCCTGCCGTTTTTTTGACGACGGGCGGATATCATCGACGTTAAGTCCCTTTAAAGGACGGTGCGCTAGCTGGTCGTCTCTTCCAGGGCGCGAATGCGGTCTTCCAGCGGTGGATGACTCATGAACAGCGAGCGCAGATCCCGCGTCCGATTACCGAGAATACCGAACGCAGCGAACTCGCCGGGCAGGTCTTCCGGCTCACTGACCCGTTGCAGGGCGCGCAGCGCGGCAATCATCTTGTGCCGTCCGGCCAGGGCGGCACCGCCCCGGTCAGCGTGAAATTCCCGATAACGAGAGAACCACATGACCAGCATCGAGGCAAGGATCGAGAGGAATATCTGCGCCACAATTGACGCCAGGAAATAGCCAATGCCAAGACCGCGCTCATTTTTCAGCAGCACGCGATCGACGAAGAACCCGACCAGGCGTGAAAGGAAGATAACGAACGTATTCACGACACCCTGCATGAGTGCCATGGTCACCATGTCGCCGTTGGCGACGTGCGCCACTTCGTGGCCAAGCACGGCTTCTACCTCATCGCCATTCATGTGCTGAAGCAGGCCGGTACTGACTGCGACCAGCGAGGAGTTGCGGGTCATGCCAGTGGCAAATGCGTTGGGCTGGTCAGACTCGAAAATACCCACTTCAGGCATCCCGATACCGGCTGACTCTGCCTGCCTCGTCACGGTCGCGATCAGCCACTGTTCTGTCTGGTTGGTAGGCTGTTCGATGATCCTGACGCCCATCATTCGCTTCCCTGACCACTTGGAAATTGCCAGTGAGATAAATGAGCCGGCAAAGCCGATGATCGCGGACATTACCAGGAGCGCGTTCAGATTGAGATCCACGCCGTTGCTGGCGAGCATGCCATCGATGCCGAGCAGCGAAAATACGATGCTCACCACGACCAGGATCGCGGCGTTGGTGGCGAGGAACAGCAGAATTCGCATCATGATTTCAGTCCGATTCGGTGGTTAGTGGTTCGTGACATGTATAGTGGGTATTGATCCGTCGAATTCAAGGATGGCTCAGAAGCCGATAAAACGGCTGAATTGGTCAGCTTCTGAGTCTGCCCGCCGGATTCGCTCAAGGCTTCGGTCGGCGCTGTCACGGACGGCTTCGACCGGGTCGTCAAGCAATTGGGTGAGATGGGGAACGGCATCGTCGCCACCAATCCGGCCCAGCGCCTCAGCCGCTCGCAGGCGGACTTCGCTGTTGGCGTCGCTGGTTGCATTCAGCAGCGGCGCGACTGCCATCGCGTTGCGGGTAAAGCCCAGCGATCTTGCGGACCGGCTTCGAATACCGCCATCCTCATCAGCAAGCTGTTGTGAGAGATCGCTGACGATGGCGCCCATCGGTGAACTGTCACCCCGGCTATCGAGCGCTCGAGCTGCTGCATAGCGAATGGCATCGCTGCCAGAGTCAATGTATTCATAGAGTAGGCGATCGGTCGAGGGGTCTGACAGCCCGGCGAGACCATCGACGGCGCGGGCGGCGATTCCTGACAGACGGCGACTGCCCTCTGCCTCCGCTACCAGTGTACGCACGGCATTCAATGCTTCAGCATCGTTGGCTTCAATCAGTGTTCCCACGGCAGCAAAGCGCTCAAACGGCATCGGGGAGTTCAACATCTCGCGGGCCAGAGCGAGGCGCTCCGGCAGCGGCACCGACTCATCCCTGATTTGTCTGATGCGGCCCGCGTCTAGCTCCGGTCGCAGGGTCGCGGTGGCCGTTTCGACTTCTTCTTCCACGACGGGCGCTGCAGGAGTTGGCGACATTGCCGTGATCGCGGGTTCCTCAAAGGCCGTTGCATCAACCGCCGGGCGATATTCAAGCTGGCTGACCTGTTGGCTCAGGTTGTTCACGTCCTGGCGGAGTTGTTGCAATGCCCGTCGATCCTCAATCAGCAGCAGCGCCAGCGCGGCCATGATGGTGATGGCGATCGCTGCGACTGCAGCTTCGATAGCAAATCTGGTTCCCATACCAACCTCCCGCACGCAGGTCTCTGCGATCGCTATGTTACTATGCGCTGGCACATGAGCGCTTGCTTCCTTAATCCCGCCCGATTGATCCATCTCCACTAGCGTCCGATGCTCAGCAGCGAACTAAAACAACAAATTCAGCATGCCTATTCGTCGCTGCTGGAAAGTAAAGGTTACCGTGCCCGCTATTGCCAGCGTCGCATGATCGCCGATATTGCCAATACGC
>JANQJA010000006.1 GCA_028281885.1 Pseudomonadales bacterium
TGGCCGAGTAGATGGTGATGGTGCCGTCGGAGGCAATCTTGACGAAGGCATTGAGATCGCGGGAGCCCACCAGGGTGCCCAGTTCTTCTGCCAGTACCGATGCCGGAATACTCAGCTCCAGCATCAGTCCGCCGCCCGCCAGGGCGGATGCCTTCAGGAAATCTCTACGCTTCACGTTCATCAGACCGTCTCCTCCTCGCTGCTGCTGTTGATGCCAGCGTTGTAGTAGGAGGCCGCGGTGTGTACGGCTGCCCGAATCCGGATGTAGGTGCCGCAGCGGCAGTAGTTACCAGCCAGCGCCTCATCAATCTCGTTATCCGTCGGGTTCGGATTATTCTCCAGCAGGGCAACGGTAGACATGATCTGGCCCGACTGACAGTAACCACACTGGGGGACGTCGTGCTCGATCCAGGCGGTCTGCACCGGATGCAGTCCGCTACTGGTGGCGAGTCCCTCGATAGTGGTGACCTTGCCGTTCACTGCCGAGATGGGCGTGACGCAGGCGCGCACCGGGTTGCCATCGATATGCACAGTGCAGGCGCCGCACTGGGCAATCCCGCAACCGTACTTGGTACCGGTGAGACCGAGTTTGTCTCGCAGCGCCCACAACAGAGGCATGTCAGCACGAACTTCCATCTCATGATCCGTACCGTTTACGTTTAGTTTGAACCTGGCCATTCATCGCCCTCGGAAAATGGTGTGTGGAAACTTGGAATTTACGCCTGGGGAGTCATCCCCAGGCAGTTATCAGCGATGCTAGAACCCGAGAATGCGGGCGTAACGGTCGCGATGATAGGCCTGGTTGCCGAAGGCATTTTCCAGGACACGCGCACGCTTGAGGTACAGTCCGGCGTCAAATTCATCGGTCATCCCGATGCCGCCATGCATCTGGATGAGCTCATTCGACATCTGGTGCATGAACTCACCGGCTTTCGCCTTTGAGAGTGACGCCAGTTCCTGCGTGTTGTCGGCATCTTCGTCGATAGCAGTCAGCGCTGCCTCGACGCACGAACGGACCAGTTCCTTCTTGGTGAACAGTTGCGCCGCGCGATGTCCAAGTGCCTGGAAGCCACCGATGATCTGACCAAACTGTTTCCGTGTTTTCAGATACTCAAGCGTCATATCGAAAGCCTGGTTTGCCGTTCCCAGCATTTCCGCGCCCATTCCCGCGCGGGCACGATCAAGCAGCTGTGTCAGGGGGCCGTAGCCGGCGTCGACTTCACCGAGGATGTTTTCCGCAGGGACCTCGACGTTGGCGAAATCGATATTCGCAAAGCCGCGGCTGTCGACCGTCTGTAGTCGATGTCGACTGACGCCGCCGGTATCGGCGGGCACGATAAACAGCGTGATGCCTGTCTGGTCGCCAGGCTTGCCGCTGGTACGGGCAGGCACGATGAGGGCTGTTGCAGCCATGCCTTCCATGACGAACGTCTTGCTGCCGTTCAGTGTGTAACCATTGCCGGATTTCTCAGCCTTTAGGGCGACTTGCTCCGGTCCATGGCGAGGACCTTCCTCCAGTGCCAGGGTGGCGATCGTCGAGCCGTCGACGATTCTTGGCAACCAGCCTTGTTTCTGTTCTTCGTTGCCCGCAATGGTAAATGCCGACGCCCCGACCAGAGCTGAAGCGAACAGGGGAGAGGCAGTCAGGTTGCGGCCGGTTTCTTCCAGGATCAGGCCGAACGTCAGGTATCCCAGATCCGAGCCGCCATAGGCTTCGGGGACGATGATGCCTGTCCATCCCATCTCGATCATTGACTGCCAGGTCTCTGGCAGAAAGGCCGCCTCGACATTGCCGTCCCGCATGTCGCGAAATTTTTTGACCGGGGATTCACTGCTGGTCCAGTTCTGGGCCTGGTCGCGAATCATGCTCTGTTCTTCAGTCAGTGCTGCCATCTTCGTTTAACCTTTCTGCGTCGTCTCGGGCAGACCGAGAATATTCTTGGAAATAATGTTGTTCTGGATCTCATAGGAACCGCCGTAGATTGACTGGGCTTTGCCGCCCAGCCATGCACGCGTGGCATCGATCTCGCTCTTGCTGAAACCTTCTCCTTCCCAGCCGAGTCCCTGATTACCCATGATCTCGATCATCAGTTCCGCGTGAAGCTGGCCCACGATGGTCGCCGAGTTCTTCATGATCGACTGCGCGGCACTGACCTGGACATTGCCTTTTGCTTCGGCTGCGATGCGTCTCGTCGTCAGAGTGTGGGCTGCGGCCGCCATCACCTGTTCCACAATTCTGCCGCGGAGGTCGAGGTCGGCAAGTCGACCTTGTTCGTCGGTGCCGACATAGGTCTTGGCGATCTCGTGGATGGGCTTCGGCGCCGGACCTGATCCGCTGCCGCGACCACCGGTCTGACTGGCGCGTTCGTGTTGCAGTAATCGTTTGCCGACACTCCAGCCTTCGTTCAATGGGCCCAGCAGATCGTTCTTCTCTGCACGGGCGTCGTTGAAGAAGGTTTCACAGAACGGCGAGGATCCGGAAATGAGCTGGATCGGCCGCGTCGTGACGCCGGACTGTTTCATACTCACCATCATGAAGCTGATGCCTTCCCGCTTGGGTTTGGATGTGTCGGTCCTGACCAGGGCTCCACACCAGTCCGCCGCGTTGGCGCCCGACGTCCATACCTTCTGCCCGTTGATCAGCCAGTAGTCTCCTTTATCCTCGGCGCGTGTCGATAGCGAAGCAAGATCCGATCCGGAGTTTGGCTCCGAGTAGCCAATACACCAGGCAATTTCGCCGCGACAGATCGGTGGAATGTGTCGCTGTTTCTGTTCTTTCGTACCGTAGTCAAGGATAGTCGGGCCGACCATCGTGACCCCCATGATGGCGACGGCAGGAATCGGGTTGGACGCGCCGATGCGTGCCATCTCTTCCTGCAGCACCCTGGCTTGCTGATTCGTCAGGCCGCCGCCGCCGTATTCCGCGGGCCAGGTGGGCGTGCCCCATCCTTTTGCGCCAAGGCTTGCCTGCCAGGCACGGGCATCATCGTCAACATGAACGCCTTCCTGGCGTGCGCCCCAGGGAGCGAGTCCCTTGTCTTTCAGTGAGGCTGGAAAATTGTCTTCGAGCCAGGTTCTTGCCTCGGCCCGAAAAGCATCGAGGTCGGCGTTTGAATCTGCCATTAGCGATCTCTCTGTCAATATCGGTAAATCATATGAGGGGCTAACCATAGCAAAAAAAGAGCGTCGATAAGCCTCCCAAATAGTTGAAAATCAATCTGCCAGAGGACATTGCACCCTTTGTCAGGGTGACTATAATTCGCGTTCCTGATCAGTGCAGGGCGCTGGACATGCAGTCAATCTTTCTCAAGGCAAAACTCCACCAGGCCAGGGTTACTCATGCCGAGCTGGAATACGATGGCTCCTGCGCTATCGACCAGGACCTGCTGGCATTGACCGGATTGCGCGAGTTCGAGCAGATTCAGGTCTATAATATTACCAACGGTGAGCGCTTTACGACCTACATTATCGAAGGCGAGGCGGGCTCGGGCATCATCTCAATGAATGGTGCGGCAGCACACAAGGCCAAGCCTGGCGACCGCGTCATTATCTGTGCCTACGGTAACTACACTGAACAGGAACTTGCCAGCCACAAGCCGCGACTGGTTTATCTCGGTGAAGGAAACGAGGTGGTCAAGCAGGCCAATACCATCCCGGTGCAGGCGGCCTGACGATTCTGAATAGCCAATAAAAAATGTATCAACAAAAAAGCCGACATCACGTCGGCTTTTTTCTTTCTCTCGTTTTACCTGAGCCTATTGCCCGACGGCGAGTGGCTGTGGTCCGCGGATCAACCGGCCGCTAAGGGCGTCGGTTGCCTCGCCATTGCGATAGGTCACGGCACCATTAACGACGGTTGCCAGATACCCGGTTGCCTTTTGTTCCAGTCGCGGGGCGCCGGAGGGCAGGTCATGCACGGTATAGGGATGTGTCAATCGCAGATTGTCGTAGTCGATCACATTGATGTCTGCCTTCATCCCTGCCTTGAGCAGGCCGCGATCATACAAGCGTACGGCCCGCGCGGTGTCCTGGGTCTGGCGTTTCACCAGGGTGGGCAGGTCGATCAGACTGCCACGCTTGCGGTCGCGGCCCCAGTGGGTCAGCAGGAATGTCACGAAGCTGGCGTCAGAAATAATGCCGACATGGGCGCCACCGTCGCCCAGCCCGGGTACGGTGTTCTCTGCCAGCAGCATCTCGCGACAGATGTCGAGATTGCCATGCTGGTAGTTGGCAAACGTGCGATACATGAGTTGCTCGCCATCATTGGCCATCATCAGGTCATAGGCGAGTTCCTGCGAAGAGACACCTTTCGCTCGCGCTCTTGACGCAATGCTGTCCTGTGGGGAGGGCTCATAATCCCAGTTCGATTCCATTGGCCACAGGTAATGGAAGAACGTCTCCGGCATGTCGGCCGCCTCTTCCAGCACGCGCTGGCGGAATGACGCATCGCGCATACGTTCGAGCTTCTCGTGCATCGGCAGTTTCATGATGCTGCGAAGCGTTGCGCTTGAGGTGCCCAACGCCGGTCGATTCGTCGACAGGCCAAGCAGCAGGCCGACGGCACGGGGCGCCACCTGGCCCTTGACGGTGCGACCTTCGTTGTTGGCCTTGTCGATGGCGCCGAGAAGCCTGCGCCAGCCATCCGGATTCTGTCCGACCTGGAGCAGCGAGATAGTCATGGGCGCCTGGCCGGCATCGACCATCGACATGAGAATCTCGAACTCGGTCTCGAAACCGTCGAAGTCGGAAATCATTTCCAGCACAGCTCCGGTGCCGGCTTCTTTAACACCCTCGGCGATACCGATCAGTTCTGCCTGGGCGGCGGTCAGGGAAGGGGTCGGGTCACCGTTGATGCTACGGTGGTTGAGCGTGCGTGAACTGGAGAAGCCCAGTGCCCCTGCCTTCATCGCTTCATGAGTAAGGCGCTTCATCTCGGCGATGTCTTCCGGTGTCGCTTCTTCGCGACGAGCGCCGCGATCTCCCATTACGTAGACCCGCAGTGCGGCATGGGGAAGCTGGGTGGCGATATCCATATCGAAATGTCGTGACTCAAGAAAGTCCAGATAGTCCGGGAAGGATTCCCAGGCCCAGGGCAGACCTTCATGAAGGGCGACGCCGGGAATGTCCTCGACGCCCTCCATGAGCTCGATCAGCATCCCATGGTCGGTTTCCCGCACCGGCGCAAAGCCGACCCCGCAGTTACCCATCACGACCGTCGTGACGCCATGGTGGCTGGAGGGGTTCATCCGGTTTGCCCAGGTGGACAAACCATCATAGTGAGTGTGGATATCGACGAAACCCGGGGTGACGATGGCACCTTCCGCCTCTATCTCTTCCGATCCCCTGGCATCGACCTTGCCGATGGTTTCGATCTTGCCATCCCTGACAGCGATATCGGCGGTGAATCCCTCAGTACCGGTACCGTCCAGTACGGTACCCCCTCGGATGACGAGGTCATAGCTCATTCGTTACTCCTTCCGGAATGCGGAAATCATGGTGGACTGATTTTTTGAGGCGAAGGAAGTTAGAAGATATGGCCAAACGCTGCAATATGACCCTCACCTTACCACCGCAGCTTACCGGGGTGCGGCTGTCTTTGCCCCTGTCATGGGCGAGCCTTATGATCGTGGATTCAGTAGCCCGATATGGAGAGTTTGTGCATGTCCGATGTGCTGGTTGAACGTCAGGGTTCCATCATGACCGTGACGCTGAATCGCCCTGAAATCAAAAACGCGATGGATGAACCGATGCAGGGCGCGATAGCTGCGGCGCTGACTGAGGCAACAGAGAATGCTGAAATCCGGGCCGTGATCCTGACGGGTGAGGGCGACGTGTTTTGCTCAGGCGCCGATACCCGGCGCATCGCCAGCCGCGATGGCGTCTTTGAAGGGAATTCTCCGCCGCGCACGCGCCATGCGTATAGTCATGGCGTCCAGCGAATGTCGTTGGCGTTCTATCACTGTGAGGTGCCGATCATCTGTGCCGTTAACGGGGCGGCGATAGGTCTTGGATTTGACCTGACCACGCACTGTGATATTCGGGTTGCGGAAGAGCACGCCATCTTCTCCGAAGCGTTTATCACGGTGGGGATTATCCCCGGGGACGGGGGGTTCTGGCACCTGCCGAGGATCGTCGGCTATTCGAGGGCGGTGGAGATGACGGTGACGGGTCGCAGGATCGATGCGGTCACCGCCGAACGCTGGGGACTGGTGAGCGAGGTGGTGCCGAGGAGCCAGTCGATGGCGGCAGCGATGAAGCTCGCCGAGGAGATCTGCAAGCGCTCGCCCCATGCTGTACGTCTTTCGAAAAAACTGATCCGTGATGCTGACCGGACATCATTCCATGAAGCCCTCGATCTGGGTGCGATGGGGCAGGCGATTCTCACCGGAACCCGGGATCAGCGTGAAGCGGTTGCGGCACTGAAAGAACGTCGCGACGGAGATTTTGAAGGGGCGTGATGCTGGACACTTCGGTCGCTGACATCTACAGTCAGCGACCTGTTGTGTTATCGAAAGAAATTATCTGTGTGTTCAGCAATCGCTGATGTCATCGAAAAGCGAGTCGAAGTCAACGATGTAGGGCTCGCGTATTTTGAAAGACGGGAAGACCTCAGGGGCAAGGGCCCAACTCTCTTTTTCGTTCATGCAACCGGTTTTCACGGACGTCTGTGGGACCAGATTATTGCGCGACTGCCGGAGTGTCACAGTATTGCACTTGATCAGCGTGGCCACGGTCGCAGTGACAAGGTGCAGATCGATCACTGGCGCACGACAGTCAATGATGCTGCAGCGGTTATTGAATCCCTGGACCTTGAGAATGTGTTGGCGGTGGGCCACAGCATGGGCGGTCATGCACTCATCGGGGCGTCGTCCCGGCAGCAGGACCGCGTCAGTCGACTGGTGGCGATCGATCCGGTGATTGCGGCGGAGGAAGATTACATTGATGAACCCATTGATCTTGCGATCGTCGCCGAGCACCCGATGGCGCGTCGTCGGTCAAGATATGGTTCGGCGGAAGAAATGGCGGACCATCTTGCGACGCGCGGTTCCTACGGCTTGTTTGATCGTGAGATCCTGATGGACTATTGCCGGTACGGACTGGTACCGGCGGCAGACGGGGTTGGCCTTGAGCTGGCTTGTCCTCCTCACATCGAAGCGAGTGTCTATGCGTCAGCGCGAACCAACCGTTCCATTTATGATGCGGTTCGCGCGCTTCGGATTCCGGTGCAGTTGCTGAGGGCTCGCCGCGTACCGGCAGAAGAAGGGCGCCTGGACTTCAGCACTTCTCCCACCTGGCCGGAGTTGGCGGGACTGTTTGCTGATGCAACCGATCACTACTTTGAGGATCGCACTCACTTTCTGCCGATGGAAATTCCTGACGTCGTGGCTGGTATAGTCGCGCAGGAATTCCGGCAGATGAAGGTTTAGCTAAGGCCCGCGAAAGCAGGTTCTATCTTTTAAAAGGAGACAACATGGAGAAGAAGGTAGGCGACGTTGTCGTCTCGAAGCCAGCAGACTTTGTCGCGCTGCTTGAGATTCAGCGCGCGCCAAATAATCATTTCGATCACGCACTGATCCTGGATCTTGCCGATATCTTTACTGAAATAGATAACGACGACAGCATTCGCACCATTGTGCTGGCGTCAGACGGCAAACACTTCTGTGCGGGTGCGAACTTCAGTCCGACCGATGGCCGAGACAGGGGTGCGCGTCCAACCACATCTAAGTCTCTTTACCAGGAAGCGGTCCGTCTGTTTAACAACAAGAAGCAGATTGTTGCCGCTGTACAGGGAGCTGCAGTGGGTGGTGGGCTCGGCCTGTGCCTCGTGGCAGATTTTCGGGTTGGCTGTCTTGAATCGCGGTTCACTGCCAACTTCGTGAAGCTGGGTTTCTCTCCGGGTTTCGGCCTTACTCACACGCTGGAGAAGATTGTTGGTTTTCAGAAGGCTCAGGACATGATCTACACCGGACGTCGGGTGAAGGGTGATGAAGCGTTGCAGATTGGCTTGCTCGACCGCATGGTTCCGCTTGAGCAGGTACGTGAAGCGGCTATCAGCTTTGCATCGGAAATTGCCGAGAACGCACCCATGTCCCTGATCTCTGCGCGCAATTCACTACGTCGAGAGCTCATGATGGCAGTGACGCACGCGACCGAGCATGAGTCGTCGGAACAGGGCATCCTGCGTCTGAGTAATGACTACCAGGAAGGTATCAAGGCGGTGGCAGAGCGTCGGCCTGGAAACTGGACCGGAACCTGAGGTATTGCTGAGGTCGCTCGCTGACTTCAGCTACTCGCTCACAATACCGGGTTCGCCGGGGGCTGGTCCTGGACTGGTCCTCACCGGCTCCGGACCTCGTTCCCGCTTTTCCCTGTCCCGTTTTGCCAGCGCCATCATGATCTCTTCATGCCGTGCCCGATCCAGTGAGTAGGGCCAGAAGATATAGAACGACAGTCCCACCAGCACCACAATCGCTCCGTACATCAGGCCAAAGTCGAACAGGACTCCTTCGGGCACTGAGCCTGGTGTTGAGTTGACCGGAAAATTAATGATGTCGAGTCCGAACCCGGCAACCAGATTGCCAAGGGCACCGGTGCATTTCAGGGCAAAATTGTGACTGCCGAAGTAGACGCCTTCCTGGCGTGCGTCATGGTGCAGTTCGTGCTCATCGGCGATATCGCCCATGGCTGATGCCACCGTAATGCTCGCCACAACGATGCCCAGCGCCGCGAATACCGAACAGATCACGATGATGGGCGTGAGGATATCCTGGTCGGTGGGCATCAGGCCAAACAGCTTGAGAATCACCGGCAATGTTCCTGCCGTCGCAGAAACCGTGACGCCGTAGATCACGCTCATCCGCTTGTCGAACCGGCTATTGACGGGGCGAACCAACGTCAGGCCGATCAGCCCGCCCAGGATGGCACCGTACTGGGAATACTGAATGCCGTTGGTATCGAGCAGCCAGTAGAAGGTCAGCAGGTGCATGTTCAGTGCACTGTGCACGCCACCGTAGACGGCGAACGCCAGCGAGCCCCAGAACAGTGCAAAAAACGACGGGTTCCGCAAAGCGCTGCGAAGATCTGCGTAAACCCTTCCCAGCGAGAAGGGCGGATGGGTGATTGCGGGCTGTCTCAGCTTCTGGACGATGGAGGTTGTGCCCAGGGTGCTGATGATCATCATCACCGCCATGATGGTGGAGCTAATGAGGGCATAGGCAAAATACGGTTCGCGGGTGAGCTGCGGTGATGGGTTGTCCGGGGTGCGAACGAAAAAGAAATTCCAGGCAATGGCGATCACCGCAAGACTGGCGATCATGCCAAAGGCTGTCCGGATCGCGACGATCTGGGTTCTTTCCTCGTAATCGTGCGTCATCTCGGCGCCGAGCGAGAGGTAGGGTACGTGAAAGAAGGTCAAAGCGGTCCGGCTGAGTATGGCGAAGACCGTAAACCAGAGGAATAGCTGGAATTCGGACAGGCCCAGTGGTGGCATAAACAGGAAGTAGTAGGTGATACCGAGCGGTATGGCGCCCGCCAGCATAAAAGGATGGCGACGCCCGAGCCGATGACGGAATCCGTCGGACCATGACCCGACGGCCGGATCGGAAATCGCATCGAAGCTGATCGCAATAAAGACGGCGATGCCTGAGTAGGCGCCGGGCAGGCCGAGCACCTGGTTATAGTAGAGCAGCAGCAGCGTACCGAAGCCGAAGTTCTTGATGGACTCGGCGGCCTGGCCCAGGCCGTAGTAGCATTTGATGCGCCAGGACACCTCGAGGTTATTCATGAGGTTGATGTCAGCCTATAGGTAGTGTGATATCTCATCGGCGCCCCCTTTACCGTGGACTATGATGCGTCAGTCCGTCGCGTCCGGTCAGCATAAGGCAATTCGTCTTGCATCACTATTGGGGCCCGCTTCTGGACAACGATAGGGGGCTTCAATAGACTTCCGCGGTTGTGCTGAAACGCGCAGCAACGCCGACAGCATGCCTGCCACGCCGGCACGTGTGTCCCCCAGTCATAACTAGGTATGATCGCGGCGCGTAGACCCTGGTCATCTTCGATAAGAGGTGCGTAACATGGCGGAAGCCTGGATTATTGATGCAGCGCGAACACCGCGAGGCATTGGCAAGGTAGAGCGGGGTGCGCTCTGGGAAATCCATCCGCAGCGGCTGGCTGCAACTGTACTGACTGCACTCGCTGAACGAAACCACATCAAGACCGAAGAAATTGACGACGTAATCCTGAGTTGCTCTGCACAGGTCGGAAAACAGAGCCGCTGTATTGCCCGAATGTCAGCACTGGCTGCCGGCTTTTCGGATCGCGCTGCCGGTATCACTGTGCAGCGTTTTTGTGGCGGCGGCATCAGTGCCGTCAACATGGCCGCCACGAGCATTATCGCCGGTATGGAGGACCTGGTCTTCGCCGGTGGCGTAGAGATGATGTCGTATTCCAACAGCTATGGAGATCGTGCCGCCGCTGACGGTGACAATCCGGAACTGCGAGCAAAACACCCGATGTTCACGGTGGGACTTGCCGCGGACATCATCGCCAGTGAAGAAGGTATCAGCCGCGAGGATCTCGACGCTTTCGCCGCCGAGAGTCAGCGTCGGGCAGATGCCGCGATCAAATCGGGCGCTTTCGACAAGAGTCTCATCCCGGTTCACCACCCTGATGGTAATCTCGCGCTGGATCACGAGGAATATCCGCGGCCACAGACCACCGCCGAGATCCTGGCGCAGCTCAAACCTTCTTTTGCGGGCACCATGGACCGGCCGTTTTACGATACCGGCATGACGTATCGAGAAATGGTCGCCAGGACATTCCCTGGCGTTGAAGTCGAGCATCGTCATCATGCCGGCAACTCATCGGGTATTGTCGACGGTGCCGGCGCATTGATTCTCGCGTCTCCCGATTACGCGACGGCGAACGGACTGAAACCCCGTGCGCGTGTCAGGGCGATTGCCAACGTTGGACACTCGCCGGAATATATTCTGAATGGCCCTGTTGACGGTGCCAAGAAGGTGCTGAAGAAGGCCGGCATGACCCTGGATGACATTGATCTCTTTGAGGTGAATGAAGCTTTCGCTGTTGTCACGATGAAGTTCATGCGCGACCTCAACGTGGATCACGCCAAGGTCAACGTGAACGGCGGCGCCATCGCGCTTGGGCATCCCATCGGTGCGACCGGTGCGATGCTGATTGGCACGGCGCTGGATGAACTTGAGCGACGCGGTGAAGGCACCGCATTGGTCACCATGTGTGCGGCAGGTGGTATGGCCCCTGCCATTATTATTGAACGAATTTAAGCTGCTACAAGAGAGGGTATCGAATGGAACTGACTGAAGACCAGATTCAGTTCGGCGAGGTCGTGGAGAGATTCATGGCTGACAAGTCGCCGCCGACGGTGGTTAGGAAGCTGATGGCAACAGAAGAAGGTTATGACCCGGCCGTCTGGAAGCAGCTCTGCGAAGAAGTGGGGCTGGCCGGAACACATATCCCGGAGGAGTACGGCGGGTTCGGATTCAGTGATGTCGAACTCGCGATTGCTGCCGCTGCGATGGGCAAGCACCTGTTCTGCGGTCCCTTCTTCTCTTCGGCTGTCATGGCTGGCTGCGCCATCCTGGAAGGTGGCACCGATGAGAACAAGGAGGCACTGTTGCCTGGCATCGCTGCCGGTACAACGATTGCGACGCTGGTTCTCGACAGCCTCGACAAGGTTGAGGAAGTGGGCCAGAAGGTGACGGCCGACGGTGATGTGCTGTCAGGGCAGGTTCCGATTGTGATTGATGCGCATATCGCTGACACACTGATCGTGATTACGGCTGACGGCAATGGCTATGCGCTGTTTTCCATCGACAAGGGCGCCGATGGTGTGAGCGTACGGCTGCGTGAATCGATCGACGAGACCCGCAAGACTTGTGAAGTCACCTTTACCAACGCCAAGGCAAATCGTATTGGTTCGCTCGATATCGTCGGGCTTAACCGTCTCTGGGATCGCCTCGTCACCTTCCTCACCAATGAAATGATCGGTGGCGCCAAGCACCTGCTGGAGACGACGGTCGAATTCACCAAGATGCGGTTTCAGTTTGGTCGACCCATCGGTTCTTTCCAGGGTCTCAAGCATCGTTGTGCGGACCTGCTAATGGAACTGGAACTGGCCAAGGCCTCTGCGGAGTATGCGGCGCTGTGCTACGTCAAGGGCACCGGCGAACCCTACGTCGCCAGCATGGCGAAAAACCTCGCGGGAGATGCCTATACCAACATCGCGATTGCCGGGGTTCAGCTGCGAGGCGGTCTGGGATTTACCTGGGAAGAGGACACCCATCTCTGGTTCAAACGCGCCAAGGGATCGGAAGTGCTGCTTGGAACACCCCATTACCATCGTGAACGTATGATGACCATTATCGAGGAGGCGAGCTGATGCCCAGTCGAGAGGAAATAATTGAAGAAGCAGGTGCCTGGCTGGAAGAAAACCTGGACCCGAACCTGTCACTGGTCGAATGGCGCAGCCGTCTGGTAGACGGAGGTTGGGGGTCGCCCCGCTGGCCGAAGGAATACTGGGGTCGTGGCTACACGACGGAAGAGACTAATGTCGTGACGTCGCTGTTTATCAGGAAGGGCGCTGTCCCGGCTGCCTCGGCAGGTTCACGAAACCTGGCCGCGGAAACCATCCTGGCCTGTGGTACGGATGACCAGAAGAAACGTTTCCTGCGCGGCATCCTGACCGGTGAGGATTTCTGGTGTCAGCTGTTCAGTGAACCCGGCAGTGGTTCAGACCTCGCCGGCCTGACCACCAAGGCCGAGTTCAAGGACGGCAAGTGGGTGATCAATGGACAGAAGGTCTGGAACACCAGTGCTCACCACGCTGACTGGGGCATTCTGGTTGCCCGTACCAACTGGGATGTACCCAAGCACCAGGGTATTTCCTACTTCCTGATCAACATGCATCAGCCCGGCGTGGAAGTTCGCCCGTTACGGCAGATGAATGATCACGCCTCATTTAATGAGGTGTTCCTCACCGATGCCATCGTTGAGCCGGAGAATCTGGTGGGAGCCGAAGGAGAGGGATGGGCGGTCGCAAAGACCACACTGTCCTATGAGCGTGGCGGTTTTGGCACCGTCTCCGATATTGAATGTGAGGTCGAGAAGAAAGGCCGTCTCTACGACGAGTACGATGAAGAGATGAGAGAGGCCAATGAACCCTACGTCTGGTATCCCCAGCGCCAGGGCCGCGTCGACCTTGCGGTACCGCGCGCCCAGGCCACCGGCACGATCAAGGACGGCGCAGTGCGTCAGGAAGTCGCCAGGCTGATTTCAATGAAACGTGGCGCTGAACTGGCTGCACGTGCAGCCAAAGCCAAGGTTCGATCCGGTTCCAATGAGATCGTTTCGGCGGGATCAATTGGCAAGCTCGCCTCGAGCTTTGTTGCCCGCCAGGGCGCCAAGGTGCACACCATGATTTCCGGTGCGGATTCGCTGCTGAAGGGCGAAGACTCAGCGGAGCAGGGCGTGATTGCGGAAATTCTGGTATCTGTTCCGGCGATTTCCATCGCAGGCGGTACGGATGAGATCCAGAAAAACATCATTTCAGAGCGGGTACTGGGCATGCCGAAAGAAATGCGGGCGGATACAGGACCGTTCCGGGACATTAAACGGAACTAGAACACCGGTTCCAGTGAGCCGGATTTAACTGTCTTTTTTGGGGAGTCGTAAATGGAGTTTGAAGAAGTAGTGATGGGTCGCCAGAGCGTGCGGGGGTTCAAGAAAAAGCCCGTGCCGCAGGAGGTGGTTGACGAAATCATCTCGCTGGCCAAGCGAGCGCCGTCGTCGATGAATTCACAGCCCTGGCATGTTCATGTCATTACCGGGGCGCCACTTGAAGAACTTCGTGAGCGCAATATGAAGGCGATGATGGCGGGTGAACCGTCGCAGCGGGATATCTACGGCCATGGACCGTATGAAGGCGATCACCGCCGCCGTCAGGTGGACATTGCCAAGCAGCTGTTTGCTGCCATGGGTATTGAGCGGGAAAACAAGGAGAAACGCCAGGACTGGGTGCTCCGGGGTTATCGTCAGTTTGATGCGCCAGTGTCGCTGGTACTGACCTACGACCGTGAGCTTGATCCGGGCGTGACCTGCAAGTTCGACCTGGGCCAGTTGTGCTATGGCATTGTGCTTGCGGCCTGGAGCAAGGGGCTGGGTTGCGTCGTCAATGGCCAGGGCATTACCCGTTCGGATATTGCCCGGGATATCGCCAGGATTCCTGACTCGGAAGCCATCATGATCTGTATTGCGATGGGTTATCCTGATGACAGCTTCGCGGCGAATCATGTCCGCTCAGAACGTGAGGATAATGAGACTTTCGTTAACTATGTCGGTTTTGACACAATCGAGGATACCAAGCTCGACAAGACGGCCTGATCAGCGTTCGCGATTGTCGGCATAGATCACCGGCGTGAGGAGGGACGATGACCATTAAACCCGGCGAAGACGGACTGCACCCGACCTACTGCAGACTGTGCGAGGCTCAGTGCGGAGTCCTGGCTGACGTCAAGGACGGCAAAATTATCAATATCCTTCCGGATCGTGACCATCCCGTGTCGAAAGGCCACCTGTGTGTCAAGGCCAAGGGGATGCTTGAAGTCACCTATGATGACGATCGTGTCCTGACGCCTCTGAAGCGAACCGGGAAGCCCGGCGAGTTTGAGCCGGTTTCCTGGGATGACGCGCTGGGCGATATCGCCACCCGGCTGGGTGATGTGATCGAGCAACATGGCGGCACGTCTGTGTCCAGCTATATCGGTAATCCGGCTGCCTTCTCCACCATGCACTACGGTTACGGCTATGGCTTTATCCGTATGCTGGGGGGTGACAAGTTCTTCAACGCCCAGCATGTGGATACCGGTGCCCGGACTCTGGCATCGGACCAGGTGTTTGGGGGGCCGGGCAGGTTCCCGTTCCCTGACATTCCCGATACGCACCTGCTGATGATTTTCGGTGGCAATCCGCTGGTTTCCCACATGTCACTGATCTCATCGCCCCGCGCCCGCAATCATCTGGATGCGATTCACAAGCGAGATGGTGTCGTTGTGGTCGATCCACGGCGAACGGAGACCGCACGTCGCTATGAACATCAGCCTATCAAGCCCGACGGTGACGTCTGGCTGCTGATCGGCATGTTGAAGACGCTGCTGGAAGAGTCCCTGATGCAACCGGAGTTCATCGCCGAGCATGTGGTCGGCTGGGATGAACTGGCAACGGAAATCGCAGGCTGGTCGTGGGATCAGGTGGTGGAAAACGCGGACATTGCCGAAGACAGAATTCGGGAACTGGCGCGTCGATTTGCCGCGTCGGACGCCGCCGCCTGTTACGGCCGCGTGGGCACTAATCGAGGCCGATTCTCGACCCTGTCCAATATCCTGATGGACGCGATCAATCTCGGCACCGGGAATTTCGGCAAACGGGGCGCCATGATCATTGGCGTATCGGCATTTGAGCCGGCAGAGGGCCGCAACATGCCGTCTTCCTACGGCAAGCGTCATTCCCGTTTTGGCAATATCCCGATCATTGCCGGACCCCATCCGGGTGGCAGTCTGGCTGATGAGATTCTGGTACCCGGCGACGGGCAGATCCACGCCCTGTTTGTCGATAGCGGTAATCCCGTGATTTCCTATCCGGATGGAGACAAGACGGCCCGTGCGTTCGAGTCGCTGGACCTGTTTGTTTCGCTCGACTTTTATGTCACGGAGTCGAACCGTTACGCCGACTATATTCTGCCCACACCCACATTTTATGAACGTGCCGACATTAATGACATGTGGTCAGCGAATGCGCCGGAGCCCTGGGTTCACTATGTCGATGCGGCCGTGCCTCCGATGGGTCAGAGCAGGCTGGAATACGATATTTATGCGGACATTGCCGAGCGCATGGGTTATCCCGATCCGATTTCGTTCCTCATGGGCAAGGATGGCAGCGAAGGCAGGGGAGATTTGTTTGACATCGTTGACGCGAATCTCCGGCGCGGCGTCTATGGTGATCAGTTCGGCGAAAATCCGGATGGATTGTCAGTAGAGGTACTGCGTGAGCGTTACCCACATGGCGTCCAGACACTGGAACGCATGGACACGAACTTTACCTGGAACAAGATTTCCTATCCGGACGGCAGGGCGCGGGCCTGGACCGACCTGGTTGAATCCGAGTTTGCCCGACTGAGGAAGGAAAAGGTCAAGCTGGATTCGGGGGAACTGAGGCTGTTTGGCCGCCGTTTGCTACATGGCATGAATTCATGGATGCACAACAGCGACAAGGTGATTCGCAATGCCAGGCCGACGCTGCAGATGCACCCGATCGACGCGGAGGCTCGCCAGATTGAAGACGGTGGCCGAGCGAAGGTGGCGAGCCGAAATGGCCAGATCAATGTCATCGTAGAAATCACCGATGAGGTGGTGGAGGGATCGGTCAACTATCCTCATGGCTTTGGCCATGATGGCAATTGGCGCAAGGCAAACGAGATCGATGGCGCCAATGTGAATGTCCTCGCATCGAGCGACCCCGCCGACTGGGAGCCAGTGACGGGAAACTGTCATCTTGATGGCATCGTGGTCGAGGTGAGTCCCGCCTAGATTGCCCATCTGACGCCGGTACGTAGGGCTGATACGGGCGTGTTTACTTGACAGCAAGCAAGGGATAAACGGACAATCGCTGCTCGCATTTTTGAACCAACAGGCGCGATCACCGCGCAGACACTGTTTTATTCAGTAGACCAGAGGGAATTCCAATGAGTGATTTTCAGGACAAGGTTGTAATCATTACCGGCGCCGGGGGTGGCGTGGGCAAGCAACACGCGCTTGAGTTTGCGCGTCGTGGTGCCAAGGTTGTGATTAACGACCTGGGCGGGTCCGGTGACGGTACCGGTTCCGGTGACGCGGCTGACCTTGTGGTTGACGAAATCAAGGCAGCTGGCGGTGAGGCAATTGCAAACAAGGCATCCGTGTCCGATAAGGCAGGCGCCAAGTCGATTGTTGACGATGCGGTGGCCGCTTATGGCACCGTCGATATTCTGGTCAACAACGCGGGCATTCTGCGTGACAAGTCCTTCAAGAACATGACACTCGATGACTGGGACATTGTCATGGACGTGCACCTTAACGGTACTGCCTATGTGACTCATGCGGCCTGGCCGATCATGTACGAGAAAAAGTACGGTCGAGTCGTATTCACCAGCTCCACCTCGGGCATCTACGGTAACTTCGGTCAGGCCAACTACGGCGCCGCGAAGATGGGCATGGTGGGACTGATGAACGTACTGTCCCAGGAAGGTCGTTCCAAGAACATCATGGTCAACACGCTCGCCCCGTCAGCCGCGACCCGACTGATCGCTACGATTCCGGGTCGCCAGGACCTCGATGTGGACAATCCTCCCCCGGAAGCGCATCCGAAGCTGGTGACGCCGGCAGTCATTTTGATGTGTGCCGAGGATGCTCCGACCAACAAGATCATCCAGGCAGGTAATGGTCGTTTCTCCTGTGCTGGCGTATTCAACAACGAAGATATTGAACTCGGTGTTGATGCGACCTACGAGACGTTGCTCGAGCACAAAGATGAGCTGCTTGATATGAGCGCCGCAACGGAAGGCTGGACCTTCCGGCAGAAGCGTGCCGCTGAAATGGCAGCACAGAAAGAGAGCTAACAGTTTCCGGCCCCGGCGCCCGCTGGGGCCACTCCAATCTGCACTAGAGGCTCGCGATGGAAGAGATTGCCTTTTATACGCTGGCCGGGGCACCCAAGTCCCCACGTGATCTCATTGATGAGGTTCGCATGGGTGAAGATCTGGGCTTCGGTTCTGTGTTCATTTCTGAACGTTTTAATGTCAAGGAAGCCTGTACGCTGTCAGGCGCGGTTGGTGCGGTCTCCGAGAAACTGGGTATTGCCACTGCCGCGACCAATCACAACACACGACATCCGCTGGTGACCGCTTCTTATGCCATGACGATGCACAGGCTCACGGGCGGGCGTTTTTCCCTGGGTCTTGGTCGTGGCATGGGACCGAAGTTCGACGGCATGGGTTTGAAACGCATCACGACAGCACAGATCGAAGATTTTGTTGGCGTCATGCGCCGATTGTGGCGAGGCGAAGGCATCATTGGCCACGACGGTCCCTGTGGTAAATATCCCCGTCTCGCGCTGGGTGCCCAGTTCGATGAACATATACCGATGACCTTCACGGCCTTCGGGCCCAACTCGCTGGCTCTTGGCGGCCGCGCGTTCGATGCGGTGGTGCTGCATACGTTCTTTACCGAAGAGACGACGCGTCGCTGTGTTCGTCTGGTCAAGGAAGCCGCCGAGAAAGCGGGACGTGATCCGGATCACGTCAAAGTCTGGTCCTGTTTTGCCGTGGTGGGCGACCATCTGCCTGAGGAAATCAGGTTGAAGAAAATGGTGGGCCGGCTGGCCACCTACCTGCAGGCCTATGGCGATCTGATGGTGGAAACCAATAACTGGGATCCGGGGGTGCTGAAGCGATTCCGTGAAGATGATTTTGTCCGCAACTTCCGCGGCGCGATTGATGGTCTTGCAACGACTGAAGAACTGGAGCATGTCGGTACCCTGATCCCCGATGAGTGGCTGGCGGATGCTGCCACCGGTTCGCCGGAACAATGCGTCGACGCGATTAACGGTCAGTTCGATATGGGCTGCGACGGAGTAATTATGCATGGTGCGTCCCCCACAGACCTCGAGCCGGTGGTCAGGGCCTATGCGGCCCAGCGGGATGCATCTGGTTTTACCCACATGACGGCCAACCCCGGGGGCGTTGCGTGATTCCAAGCCCGGAGACCCTGACTTCAGAGTGGCTGACCGAATGCCTGCAAAAGGCCGGTCACGACACGGAAGTTGTCTCCTTTACCCAAGAACGGGTCGGGACCGGGCAGATTGGCCTGTGCAACCGGATCGTCATGGAGACGCGGGGCGGGCCGGCACCGAAATCGCTGATCGGGAAATTCCCGTCACCGAACGCGCTGTCGCGAGGTACGGGTGTGAATATGGGGACCTACCTGCGTGAGGTCAGGTTTTATCGCGAGATGCAGTCCCTGGTCAGCATCTCGACGCCGAGGTGCTACTTCGCGGATATCAACGGCAAGGGGCCCGAATTCCTGTTGCTGCTGGCTGACGCGGCGCCCGCAAAACAGGGTGACCAGATCAAGGGTTGTGATGAGCGCGTCGCCCGGGCGGCGGTGATGGAACTGGTGGGCCTGCAGGCACCTTTCTGGAACCAGGCAGTGAATGAGCGCTTTGATTTTATTGCGCCGCGGCCAACGGTGGGGGGTGGTGGCCAGGAGCGATTCCTGGATCTTTTTGGGAAATTCCGGGAACGCTACGCGCCACGATTATCGGACGATATATTCGAATTGATCGATCGCTTTGGCCACGGTATGCAGCATCTGCAGGCGCGGCTGGCAGAACGTCCCTCTGCAGTCGTCCACTATGACTATCGACTGGACAACCTGTTGATCGACGAGGCCGTAGAGCCACCCAGGATCAGTGCTGTCGACTGGCAGACAGTCACCCAGGGGAATCCCATGACCGATGTTGCTTACTTTCTCGGCGGCGGACTGCCCCCGGAGGAAAGACGCCGCATCGAAGAAACGCTGGTGCGGGAATATCACGATGGGCTCTGCGCGGCAGGCATCAGGGATTACAGTTTCGATGATTGCTGGTACGACTATCGACTGTCGGTCTTTTTCGGATTCCGGGTTGTTGTCACAGCGTCGATGATTGTTCAACAAACCGAGCGCGGCGATGAAATGTTCATGACCATGGCGCGCAGGCATGCAGCGCATGCCGCTGATCTTGGCTCAGATGAATTTCTGTCATCTTAGGCCGACCAAACAAATAATCCGGCATGTTGCCGGGCGAGAGGGAGAGCATGGCAAACTTTAAATCGGACACAGACCATCTGCTGGTAGAGCAGCAGGACAACATCGCGATCATTACGCTGAACCGACCCGAGGCTCGTAACGCGTTGTCGGATCAGCTTGCCACTGCGCTGCGAAAAGCGATTGCCTGGGCGGGCGAGGATGATTCTGTTGGTGCGCTGGTGATTACCGGTGCCGGGTCCTCCTTCTGCGCGGGTGGCGACGTGAAGGGTATGGGTGCCAGGGAGAATGTCGGACCGCCGCCTTCGCTGCACGAGCAATACGTGGCTCTCGTGGCGCGACATAAAGAGATGGCGGGCGCGATCTACAAGATGCGTAAACCGACCCTCGCCGCACTGCCGGGTGCTGCTGCCGGCGCCGGAATGTCCATCTCCCTTGCCTGCGATGTGAGGGTGGCCAGCGATAATGCCTTTCTGACCACGGCCTATGCCCGCATCGGGCTATCCGGCGATTACGGTGTTGCCTGGCTGTTAACCCGTGTGGTGGGACCGGCGCGGGCGCGAGAATTGCTGATGACCTGTGAACGGGTCCAGGCTGACAAGGCCGAGCGTATTGGCCTGGTGAATCGAGTGGTTCCGGCGGATTCACTCATGAGCGAAGCGCTTGCGCTTGCCAAACAGTTGGCGGGGGGACCTCCGGTTGCGATTCGCTACATCAAGGACAATATCGATGACGCTTACATTGTGGATCACGACACGGCGATTGAACGAGAGGCGGATCGATTGCTGAAGTCCCGATCCACCAACGACCATCGCGAGGCAGTCAAGGCGTTTGCCGAAAAGCGCGAACCAAACTTCACTGGCAAGTAGTTTCACGTGACCCGACTGACCGGCTCTGAATTACTGAAGTCCCCCGTCGAGTTCAAGGGGGCGCTCGGTTTTGATGAAACCGAGCAGGGTGTCATGCCCAGCCGCCTGCCCAGTGACGTCTGGTACCAGATACCGGCCCCCATGGACCTGATGGTCAGGATGCCTTCCGGTGTGCGGCTGGCGTTCAGAACAGACTCGCCGGAAATTGTGCTCAACGTCCATACGTTGCGACGTACCTATGTGGGCCGGCCGGAGCCAGAGGTGCGATTTGAGCTGATCGTGGATGGCGGTGAATCCAGGATCGAATCGGACCCCAATGGCAATCGCCTTGCGGTCGACATGAAAACGCGAGAGTTTGAGATCGAGGAAGGCGCGGCGTCCGACATTCGTTTTGACGAACTGGGTGACGGCATGAAAGACGTGGAACTCTGGCTGCCCGCTAACGCGCACGTTGAGATTCGCCGTTTTGAACTGGCGGACGGTGCAAAGCTGGAAGCGCCATCGCGTTCGTCCCGGCTGCGCTGGATGCACTATGGCAGTTCCATCAGTCATGGCGCCGGCGCCAGTCGACCTACCGCGACCTGGCCGGCAGTCGCGGCGGCACTGGGTAACGTCGAACTGTGGAACCTGGGTTTTGGCGGTCATTGCCACCTGGATCAGTTTGTCGCCCGAGCCATTCGCGATGCCAGGCCAGACTTCATTACCATCAAGATCGGGATCAATGTGGTGAACCTGGATTCGATGCGTGAGCGTGTTTTCACACCGGCCCTGCACGGATTTCTGGACACGCTGCGCGAGACCCTGCCGGAAACGCCCATATTGCTGATTTCACCGATCTGGTTCCCGGGGGGAGAGACGGACCCGGGCCCCCATTTTCCGGGCCCGAACGGCAAGTGGATTGCCTACCAGGGGCATGAAGAAGTGCAGTTTGGTTGTCTGAACCTGGTCCGCATTCGCCGGATCGTTGAGAAGGCGGTTCGGGTGCGGCAGGAGCGGGGCGATAAGCATCTCGGTTACCTGAATGGGCTGGAACTGTTTGATGAGGCCGACGAGGGCGACCTGCCTGATGGGCTACATCCTGACACCCGGGGGTTGCGCAAGATGGGTGAGCGTTTTGCGGAAAAAGTATTTAGTGAAGGGGGAATCCTGTCGGCGCTGAGGTAGCTGCATTACCGCCGTGACAGGCATGAAAATTTATTCCTGACATCTTTATTGGAGAGTAGACACATGACTGAAGCGCTGATTATCGACGGCGTTCGTTCGCCGCGAGGACGCGGCAAGAAAGAGGTAGGTGCGCTCAGCACGATTCATCCGCAACGCGTATTGGCGCAGGTGCTGAATGGGCTCAAGGACAAGGTAGGTTTTGACCCGACCGATGTTGAAGATGTCGTGACCGGGAA
Organism: Pseudomonadales bacterium; assembly: GCA_028281885.1. Lineage (GTDB taxonomy): Bacteria > Pseudomonadota > Gammaproteobacteria > Pseudomonadales > Azotimanducaceae > JANQJA01. Next base: position 22,144 of record JANQJA010000006.1, read on the forward strand.
CAACAGCAATACCGGTGACCATGCCCACGACATCGGACGACTGGCGACGCTGGATGCCGGCTGGCCGATCTCGACCCCGGGCGTCACGCTCAACCGCTTCTGCGGTTCCGGGCAGCAGGCGGTGACGTTTGCCGCGATGGGAATTCTGGCCGGACACCAGGACCTGGTGATTGGTGCCGGTGTGGAATCCATGTCACGTCCTTCGCCGTCCAACACAGATGGCTTTACGGCGAACAATGCCCATCTGTATGAACAGTACCCGCTGATTCCCCAGGGCATTTCTGCGGACCTGATTGCGACACTGGAAGGTTTCTCCCGTGAAGATGTCGACCGCTACGGGGTGATGAGCCAGGAGCGTGCCGAGGCCTCGATTGAGGAAGGGCGCTTCAAGAATTCACTGGTACCGATTTATCACGATGATGGCCAGCTGGCGCTGGATCATGATGAACATCCTCGTCCGGGCACAACGCTGGAGAGCCTGGCGGGCCTGAATCCTTCTTTTGAGAAGATGGGTGCGTGGGTGCCGGAGGGCCGAACCCGCTCTGCTGACCAGATCTGCAAGGATCTTTATCCGCAGATCGACAAGGTGATCCATGTTCATCACGCGGGTAACTCTTCCGGCGTCGTGGACGGCGCGAGCGCCATCCTGCTGGCGTCGCCTGACTATGCCAGTGCCCACGGTCTGAAACCGCGAGCACGTATCGTCATGACAGCAACAGCGGGTACCGAGCCTGTGATCATGCTGACCGCACCCGGGCCTGCCGCTGAGATCTGTCTGCGCAAGGCGGGTATGAAGGTTGATGACATTGATCTCTTTGAGATCAACGAGGCGTTTGCGTCGGTCGTGCTCAAGTTCCAGAAGGATCTGGGTGTTCCGGATGAGAAGATCAACGTCTGCGGCGGTGCTATTGCTTTGGGACATCCCATCGGCGCGACCGGGCCCATGTTGATCCAGACTGTACTGGATGAGCTTGAGCGTCAGGACAAGTCAACCGCACTGATTGCCATGTGCACCGGTGGCGGCATGGGTACCGCCACCATCATTGAACGAGTTTAGTCAGAAAATAGTGAAACGGGAGTAAATAGATGCCAATTACAGTAGCAGATGTTGAAGAAGCGCTTGCGATGGCGCCGACGGAGTCAGAAGGCGAATACACAGATCGGGATACGCTGCTCTATGCCGTTGCTATCGGGATGGGACGTGATCCGCTGGATGCGAAGGAGCTGGAGTACGTGTGTGAGACTGTGGGCAACCGCGTTGTACCGACCGCAGGGACCGTACTTTCCCGTCCGCGTCGCAGTCTTGCGGGAGCCGGCCAGGCAGCTCGTGCAGCGCTGCAGAGCAAGATGAACTACGCCATGATGCTGCACGGTGAGCAGCGCATTGAGGTCTTCCAGCCGTTGCCACCTGCTGCTGAAATCAATATCAGTTCGCGGGTTGCCGGCGTTTATGACAAGGGCGAAGGCAAGGGTGCGCTGGTCATCAACGAATCCGCGGTTTCGTTGAAGTCCGATGGCTCGCCGCTTTATACGCAGAGAAACACCATGTTCTACCGTGCTGATGGTGGCTTCGGTGGCGAGTCCAAGGGGGCGCCGGTTCCCCACCAGCTACCGGACCGTGAGCCGGATGCGGTTTGCGAGATGCCGGGTCGTGTCGACCAGGCGATGGTTTACGCGCTCTGCGGTGACCGCAATCCGCTACACCGCGACCCCGGTGTTGCCAAGAAGGCGGGTTTCGATGTGCCGATCCTTCATGGCCTTTGTTCCTACGGTATTGCGTGCCACGCGGTGCTGAAAACCATGCTGGACTATGACCAGACCCAGATGACCGGGTTCGATGTTCGGTTCTCGTCACCGGTGTTCCCGGGTGAAACCCAGGTGGTTGAGATGTGGAAGGATGACAAGGTCATTAGCTTCCGGGTCAGGATCAAGGAACGTGATGTCGTTTCGATCAACAACGGCAAGTGCACGATCAAGTAGCCGATCGTCAGCTGCCGGAAATACAGGAAAAAAAACGCCGATCATTGATCGGCGTTTTTTTTGGCTCAGGATTCGTCGCTAGGCGAAAATCCGTTTTATCGTATCCCGCAGGTCCTGGTTCATTCGTTTCCGGACGGCTGCTTCAGGTGGCTCCGGCGCGTGACAGGTACCCATGTAGACTTTCAGTTCGGTGGGTACGCCCGCCGCCGTGAGTCGCGTGGCGTAGTCCACGGCTTCATCCCGCAGCAGGTCGACCTCTTTCACGGTCAGGGTGGCCGGTGGCAGACTACTCAGGTCAGTTTCCCGGGCTGGCGCGGCATATTTATCGGCGACCTGACCATCCAGATAATAGCCCCAGCAGAGCAGCGACTTGTCCCTTGACCAGGTGCGGTTGTCACAGATTCGCTGCGCGGACAGGGTTTCGTGACGATCGTCCAGTACTGGTGCCATCAGCCACTGGTGGCAGAGAGAAGGGCCGTTCCGATCTCTCGCCATGAGTGTGACGGCCGCTGCGAGGCAGCCACCGGCGCTGCCGCCGGAGATAGCGATACGGTCGGGTTTGCCGCCGATGGCATCAGGGCCCGAATCGACCCAGAGCAGCCCCGCGTAACAGTCATTCACCGGTTGCGGATGGACGGCTTCGGGTGTCAGGCGGTATTCCACCGAAACTACATTGCATCCGGCCTGTTTCACAAACTCAAAACAGAGTGGATCAGACTGGTTAACGTTGCCGCCGACAAAGCCGCCGCCATGGATGTAATACATGGTGTTCTTTGACGGGCCATCCGCAGGACGATAGACCCTGACCATCAATTCAGGGTCCCCGGCTTCCAGGCCCGGTACCATGATGTCTTCAGTGACGATGCCGTCCGGTACGGGAGACGGGCCGGCCAGGTTCCGGTTACGGTACTTGATGGTGCTCTCTTTGGTGCTTTTGGACAGGTCCGTGTTTGGCATCTTCGCAAACGCGTCCTGCAGTTCCGGGTCCAGGTACGGAACAATATCAGTCAGTTTTTCCATGTATTCCTCTTAGATCAATATGGCGGGAATCCGATTATTCGCGGGTTTCGAAGTCGATTCTTGGATCCACCAGCACATAGCAGATGTCGCCGACCAGGTGAGCGATAAGACCGATCAGCGTCAGCATGAACATGGTGCCGAACAGGATTGGATAGTCGCGCTTGATTACCGCCTCATAGCCGAGCAGGCCCATGCCATCCAGTGAGAAGATCACCTCGATCAGGAGCGAACCGGTGAACAGCAGCGAGACGAAAGCGGAGGGGAAACCGGCAACCACCACCAGCATGGCATTGCGCAGCACGTGTCCGTACAACACCTGGCGCTCCTTGAGTCCCTTGGCGCGAGCGGTCAGCACGAACTGCTTGTTGATCTCCTCGAGGAAGGAGTTTTTCGTGAGCATGGTGAGTGTCGCAAAGCCGCCCAGGGTCAGCGCGGTGAGGGGCAGTGCGAGGTGCCAGAAATAGTCCACGATGCGATCGAACCAGCCCATCGTGTCCCAGTTTTCCGACACCAGTCCCCGCATTGGGAAAATGTCCCAGTAGCTGCCCCCGGCAAACAGTACGATCAGCAGGATGGCGAACAGAAATCCCGGAATGGCGTAGGCGGTAAAGATCACTGCGCTGGTCCAGGCATCAAAGCGGGTACCATCCCGAACCGCCTTGGCAATGCCCATGGGTATGGACAGCAGGTAAACGAGTAATAGTGCCCAGGCTCCGATTGAGACGGAAACCGGCATCGCCTGCAGGATCAGGTCCAGAACAGGCCTGTTCTGAAAGTAACTCTCGCCGAAATCAAAGGTGAGGTAATCGCCGATCATGTTGATGAAACGAATGTGTGCCGGCTTGTCGAATCCAAACTGTTTTTCCAGCTGTTCAATCATGCCGGGCGGCAGGCCCTCGGCGCCGGCGTAGGATGACTCGCTGCCGTCCGCGGCACCTGCCTCACCACCGCTGATTCGGCCAGTGGATGACACGTTACCGAACTGGACCTGGGCAATAACCTGGTCAATGGGCCCGCCGGGCGCAAACTGAACGATGATGAAGTTGACTGTCATGATCCCAAACAGCGTTGGAATGATCAGAAACAGGCGCCTAAGCAGATACCTTGCCATGTATGAAATTGCTCCCTCTTATTGTCCGATCGCCGCGTCAACGCGACGAGCCAAGTCCGCATCATACCACCACGTGTCCGCCCAGGGGACGCGTTCCAGCGGACCAGTATCGAGGCGGCCGAATTTATCCCAATAGACAATCGGCACGCCGGGCAAAACGGAGATGGGTACGAAATAGAAGTTCCACATAATAACCCGATCGACGGATTTGACAGCCGCTTCATACAACCCTGGGTCGTTGACCGTCATCAGCAGGTCTGAGAGAAAGTCAATTGCCGGGTTCTTGATGCCACCGTGGTTGGCGCTGCTGTGAGTGTCTGCGCTCATCGAGTGGTATCGATTGCGCAGGAGCTGGCCAATGACGCGGAATGTGCCCAGATTGCGATGTGTGGCGTCGAACTGGCGTTGCCGAATCCGGTGGACCCAGTTGGATACCTCCGGGACCCTGACGGTGGTTTCGATACCGACCTTGTTGAGCTGCTGTATATAAGGCAGCAGTCCGCGGGTCAGGCGATGGGACACCAATACGAAACTGATCTGAAATACGTCACCGGTATCCGCATTAACAAGCTTTCCGTCCCGCTGCACCCAGCCGGCCTCTGCGAACAGTTCGATGGCGCGTTCCACGTGCTTTCGATCAATACCATAACCGTCATTTTTTGGTGGCTGGTAGGCTTCGGTGAATACGCGTTCCGGCAGTGTGGCACGGAAGGGTTCCAGCAGTTCGACTTCAAGCGGAGAAGGCAGACCAGTGGCCTCCATGTTGCTCGCGCCCTGGAACATGGACCGGCCACGTTGGTAAAAGTTGAAGTACATCGCCCGGTCGAGAAACTCGAAGTCGAATAACAGCCACAGGGCTTCCCGCACGCGGATATCGGCGAAGCGCTTCTTGCGCAGATTCCAGACGATGGGCCATTCAAGCTGTATGGGCCGGCTGGTTTCAAATACCTCGGTCTTGAACAGACCCTGCTCCCGTGCGGGGAAGTTGTACTCCACGAACCAGTTCTTGGGTTCGTCGTCTTCCATCAGGTCGATGAGACCGCCGCGAACGGACTCGAGCAATATCTGATCGTCCCGAAAGTAATCGTATTTAATGCGCTGAAAGTTGTAGCGGCCTCGGTTGACCGGAACGTCCCAACCCCAGTAATCCTCATTACGTTCATAGGTCACGCTCTTGCCCAGTCGATACTCACTGATTTTGTATGGGCCGCTACCCAGTGGCGGTTCGATCATATCCTCGGACAGGTCGCGTTTTTCCCAATAGTGTTTGGGAACGATGGCAAGGGCGCTGAATGTTCTTGGCACGATAGGATTGGGTCGCGTGGCGTCCTTCATCACCAGCCTGACCTCCCATGGGCCGATTTTCTCCGCGTAGGCGACATCGATGAGCTGGACCCTGATCCAGGCCGGGCCTTTTTTCTTCATTTCATCAAAGGTGAACACGACATCGTCCGGCGTGATCGGGGTACCGTCATGCCAGTACGCATTTTCCCGCAGCTTGTAAGCGAACCAGCTCAGGTCTTCGGCGAGGGCAATGCCTTCAGCCAGCCGGCCGTACTGGCTCGATCTTTCGTCTTCCCCACGCTCCATCAGACTGTCGTAGTAGAAAAAGTTATTGGGATTGATTGAGCTCATCCCGGCAACGTCACGACCCAGGTCGGTAAATACGTTAAAGGTGTCATAGGTACCCATTCGCGGGAGCCGGAGGGTACCGCCCACAGGGGCCTGCGGGTTTGCCCATTTGAAGTGTTCGAAATCCGGTGGGTATGTCAGGTCGGTCAGGTAGCCGTAGCCGTGGCTATAGGTAATCCCGGTTGCCTCGGAGGTGAATGCCGGCACCGTATCCGCCGATGCAACGGATGAAAGCAGCGCCAGAAGCGCCAGGGCAAAGGCTCGGCCGGAGTGCAGCATCTCTTATTCGACGGCGACATCGATGCTGCCGTCGATCCGGTTAGCCTTTTGCTCGTCATACCACCAGGCGTCGAGCCAGGGAACCCGTTCCATCGGCGGGGTTTCCACCCGACCGAATTTGTCCCAGTAAACGAGCGGCAATCCGGGCAGGGCAGCCACAGGCAGGTAATAGAAGTTCCACAGGATGACCCGGTCTACTGCCTTGACGGCGGCCTCGTAGGTTGCCTTGTCGGTTGCACTGATAACCACCTCGGCCAGTTCATCGATAACCGGGTTCTTGATATAGGCCCAGTTGGTGCTGTAGGACATTTCGGCGCTGATGCTGCCGTACCGGTTTCTGATTGCCTGGCCGATGACGCGATAGGGCACCTCGGTCTTGTGAGTGGCATCGAAGTTTCGAGTCTGAATCCTGTATGACCAGTTTGAAAGCTCAGGGACACGAATACTGGCATCGATACCAATCGCCTGAAGCTGCTGCTTATAGGGCATCATCTCGCGGGCGATGTAATGAGCGGCGAACAGGAATTCGATTTTGAACACTTCGCCGGATTCTTCGTTGACGAGTTGCCCGTTCCGCTGCACCCAGCCCGCTTCCGCAAAGAGTTCTATGGCGCGTTCAATGTGATCTCGCTGTATGCGGCGGCCACTGTTGACTGACGGCTGATACGCCTGGCCGAACACACGTTCGGGTACCCGGTCACGCCAGGGTTCCAGCAGTTCCAGTTCCCTTTCGTCGGGTGGGCCCTGGTGCTCCATCTCGATGGCACCCTGGAACATTGATCGGCCGCGATCAAAAAAGTTGTAGTTCATTACGCGATTGATGAACTCAAAATCAAACAGCAGCCAGAGTGCTTCCCTCACCCTGATATCCTGGAACCGCTCCCGGCGCAGGTTCCAGATAAGCGGCCTCAGCAGACCAACCGGATGAGTGATTTCCATGACCTCGGTCTTAAACAGCCCGGACCGCCGCGCCGGGAAGTTGTATTCCACATGCCAGTTTTTGGGGTTGGGATCCTCGTGGATATCGACCAGATAGCCGCGCAATGCCTCGAGTTGCACCTTGTCGTCGCGAAAATAGTCGAATTTGATCCGGTCGAAGCGGAATCGGCCACGGTTTACCGGGACATCCCAGCCCCAGTAATCCTCATTTTTCTCGTACACGACATAGCGGCCAAGGCGATAGTCGGTAATCTTGTAGGGACCGCTACCCAGGGGCGGCTCTGTCATGTTCTGGGTGATATCGCGCTGTTCCCAGTAGTGCTTCGGGATGATGGGCAGCACCGCGGCGGAACGGGCGAAGCTGACGTTCTGTACGCCTTCCTTGACCACGTATCTGACTTCCCGGGGACCGATCTTCTCAACGTGGCTGATATCGGCCAGTACCGAGCGCATCCACGCCGGTCCCTTGGTTCTGAAGGTGTTGATGGAAAAGATGACGTCATCGACCGTGATGGGCACGCCGTCATGCCAGTAGGCATTATCGCGCAGCTTGAATGCGAACCAGCTGTAGTCGTCTGCGACCTTGACCCCTTCGGCGAGACGACCGTACTGACTCAGCGGTTCGTCGTCTGCGACCTCAAGCAGGCGATCATAGTACAGATTCTCGGGATCGAGGGCACCCATGCCGGCGACATCGCGACCGATATCGACGAAGGTATTAAAGGAATCGTAGGTTCCGAACCGCGGTATTCGAATTTCGCCGCCTTCGGGTGCCTCCGGGTTGGCCCAGTCGAAATGGGTAAAATCCGGTGGATACTTCAACTCGTGGAGGTAGGCATAGCCGTGTAGATAGTCCGGGCCGGTGGCGGATTGAATCCGGTTGGCGTCAGCGGCGGAGCTGATGCTCATGATGAGTGCCGCCAGGACCGGCGTCAGCCGGGACCGAACCGGTACCCTGGCACACAGATTTGCCGTGAATGACATCGATTTGCCCATGGAGAGGTGATAGCCCGTTTGCGGGGGGAGCGGCAGCAACAGCGAAGATTGTGTCTTAGGTGGACCCTGCCCGACAACTTGCCCGCCGCCGAACATTGATAGTATCGTATCCGATTGGGCCCGGCCTGGGCCTTTTCAGCGACAAAAACAGAGAGTTTTCACCTGGCCTGAACCACACCTGGCCTAAGCAAGGAGTTGAGGGTTCTATGATCGACCCATCGAAATTTAAAGTCATCGGTAAAAGTCCTGCTCGAGAGGATGCATTTGATAAGGTACGAGGCCGGGCGGTGTTTGGTTTTGATGTCCAGATAGCCAATGCGATCTATGGCGTCGTACTGCGCAGCCCTCACACTCATGCGCGCATTGTCAGCATTGACAGCTCAGAGGCGGAAAAGATGCCGGGTGTCTATGCTGTCGTGACCTCAAAAGATTTTCCTGAATTGCGTCCTGGCGGTTTCGGCGACATTGCCAGGGAAAATCTGGCAGATGGCAAGGTGCTTTTTCATAGTCAGGGCGTGGCCGCGGTGGCGGCAAAGACCGAGGACCTGGCCCGGCAGGCGGCGGCGAAGATCAAGATTGAGTATGAGGCCCTGCCGCATGTGATGACCATTGATGAGGCGATTGCCGACGACGCGCCCATCCTGCACGAGGGCATTTCCTTTGACGGTTCGGAAGGCAGGAGCAATATTCACGAGAAGATCGAGTCCAAGATCGGGGATATTGAAGCCGGCTTTGCCCAGGCAGATGTGGTTCGTGAGCGCACTTATACAACCCCGGTTGTGCATCAGGGCTACATCGAGCCGACGGCGTGCGCCGCGATCTATTCAGAAGATTCCCAGTCCACGGTCTGGAGCACAACCCAGGGACACCATGCATTGCGTGACATGATTGCGCTGAACTGTGGTTTGACGTCCCATGAACTCAAGGTGATTCCCACCGAGATTGGTGGTGGTTTTGGCGGTAAGACTGCCGTCTACCTGGAAGCGATTGCGTTGATGCTGTCGAAGAAGTCCGGCCGCCCGGTCAAGATGCGAATGACCCGTGAAGAGGTGCTGCGCTGTGGTGGTCCGGCAGCGGCCACCAAGATCCGCGTCAAGATCGGTATCAAGAAAGACGGTTCGATTACGGCCATGCAGGGACACATGCTGTACGACAGTGGTTGTTTCCCTTCGGCCCCGACTGGTGGCGCGGTGCGGTCTATCTTTACCGCATACGACTGCCCCAACGTTTATATCGAAGGTTATAGCGTCGTGACCAACAAGGTGCGGGTGCGAGCCTATCGCGGTCCGGGCGCCCCACAAGCCTGCTATGCGGCTGAGAGCCTGCTGAACGAATTGTGCGACGAAATCGGGATGGATCCGATCGAAGTGCGCCTGAAGAATGCGATTCGTGACAATGCCAAGAACGTTGCTGGCATCCAGTTCCGCGAACTGGGGCTGGTGGCCTGTCTTGAGGCGGCACGCGACTCAGATCACTACCAGAGCGAGCTCAAGCCAGGCCAGGGTCGGGCGATCTCCGCAGGCTTCTGGTTCAACGCTGGCGGCTACTCATCTGCGACGATCAATATGCACAAGAACGGGTTTGTGTCGTTGACCACGGGCTCTGCTGACCTGTCGGGCACCCGAACAGCGCTTGCGCAGATTGCGGCGGAAACGCTGAACGTGCCAATTGAGCATGTTCATGCCGAGGTCGGGGATACTGACGATGTGGGTAATACGGGGGTTACCGGTGGCAGTCGTACCGTCAATGCCACCGGGCAGGCGGTGCATCAGGCGTCGCTCAATATTATTGACCAGCTCAAGGAACGTGCGGCTTCAGGCTGGAACGTCCTGCCGACGGACGTGGAGTGGGACAGCGGCAAGGTCATCAATACCAAGAACCCCGATGAAACGCTGACGTTGAGAGATATCACCCGGGCAGCGCTGCAGACCGGTGGCGCCATCACGGCTGATTCGAGCGTCAACATTGCCGGTGGTCTTGGTCCGAGTTTCGGTGTTCACATCTGTGACGTTGAGGTGGACGAGGAAACCGGCAAGACCCTGGTGACTCGCTACACTGTGATCCAGGATGCTGGCGTTGCTGTTCATCCCCAGTTTGTGGAAGGGCAGTACCAGGGTGGTGCCGTTCAGGGAATCGGCTGGGCGCTGAACGAAGAGTACATCTATGACGAGAACGGTGTGCTGCAGAATCCGGGCTTTCTGGACTATCGAATGCCGGTCGCTTCCGACCTGCCGATGATTGAGACCATTGTGGTTCAGGTACCTAACTCGATGCATCCGTTTGGCGTTCGTGGAGTCGGTGAGGTGCCGATCATTCCGCCGCTGGGTGCAGTGGGTTCGGCCATTGCGAATGCCATCAAGATGCCGGTGGCTGATCTGCCCGCATCGCCGGTCAGGGTGCTGGGCCTCATTCAGGCAAGGGACGGTTCAGCTTCCGCTGCCGCCTGACCGCATCGACAGAGAAGAGAAATAAAAAAGGCCGCCCTGGGGCGGCCTTTTCGTTTGCCTGTTACCTGTTATTTGTTGTCTGGTGTCTAGGCGGGCAGCGCCACCGGCAGCGAACGGATGCCGTGAACGAAGTTGTTCGCCGCGTACTTGGCTTCGCCGGTAACTTCGACGTGATCGAAGCGCTTCAGGATTTCTTCCCACAACACCCTCAGCTGCATTTCACCCAGCCGGTTGCCGACGCAGCGGTGAATGCCATAGCCAAAGGCGGTGTGCTGGCGTGGATTGGCCCGGTCTATGATGAATTCATCCGCGCGTTCGATCATCGACTCGTCCCGGTTGCCCGAGATGTACCACATGGCGACTCGATCACCGGCCTGAATTTTCTTGCCGTCGATCTCGGTATCTTCCATGGCCGTGCGGGCCATATGAATGACCGGTGTCTGCCAGCGGATGATCTCCGGTACCATCTTGGGCACGAGGTCGTGGTTGGCCTTCAGCTTTGCGTACTGCTCGGGATTCTGGTTCAGCGCCAGCACGCCACCTGAGATTGAGTTTCGAGTGGTGTCGTTACCACCAACGATCAGCAACAGAATATTGCCAAGGAATTCATCCGGATCCATGTCGTTGGTCGATGGGTCGTGCGCCATCATTGAAATCAGGTCGAACTGGGGCGGCAGCTTTTTGCGTTCTTCATAGTAAGACTGAAAGTAGTCGCGACACTGGTACAGCTTGACCCAACCTTCCTCTGGAGAAGTAAACACGTCGGGGTCACTCAGATTGCCGATTGCTTCCGACCATTCGATCAGTTGATGCCGGTCCTCCTGAGGCACACCGAACAGCGTTGCCAGCATGCGAGCTGTCAGTTCAATCGAGACGGCCGGAACCCAGTCGAATTCTTCGCCTCGCGGCAGGTTATCCAGTATGTCTGCGGCGCGTTCTCGAATCAGCGGTTCGAGTTCCGCAAGACTCCTGGGCGTGAACAGTGGCGTAAACACCTTGCGCTGTTCATCGTGTTTGGGCGGATCGCTGGCGATGAACATCTTCAGTCCCTTCTCGGTCTGTCCGCCGGGAAGTCTGGGGGGTGGCGGCTGCCGGGAGGGCGGATTGGTTCGCACGTTGATACCATACGCCGAAGAGAAGATATCGTGGCTTGAGTCGACCTCCATCATGTCCTTGTACTTGGTGACCGACCAGAAGGGGCCGTGCATGCTGTCTTCATGGAAGTGGACCGGGTCTTCCTCGCGCAGGCGCTTGAAGTAGTTCCAGTGCGTACCATGCTGATAGAGTGTGGGATGGGTAACATCCAGTTCGTCTAGTGGAATATCGTAGGGATCGTAGAACGGGTCAATTGCGTGAGCATCGGCGTACATGCGATTGGTCACGCTATAGTCGCCGGCTCTGCGTCGCTCCCTGAGTGCTCGCCGCTCTTCATCGCTGCTGGCAATAAACTGGCTCATGATTCCCTCTTAAATATCGATTGAGAAGATGGTAACTTGCTTGCCGATGAGCAAGCATAGCGCAGGGGCCGAACAGGAATAAAGTATCGGCGCGCCTGCGAGCGGGGCACCGCATGAAAAATAATAATGTAGGTCACAGGGGGAGAATGTGTGACAACTCAAGCTATCGAAGAACCTGAGCAACAGCGGCGGACCCAGCAGGAACGGCGCAACGAAGCAGAAAATGCGCTGCTGGATGCGGCCGCTGAGTTGATCTCTGAGCAGGGCATTGTGCAGACCTCCCTGGCCCAGATTGGTCATCGTGCGGGTTACAGCCGGGGGCTGGTCAATCATCACTTCGGCACCAAGGATGCGCTGATCAATCGGCTGGTCCAGCGCTCGCGAACACGCTTTCTTGATCAGCTGGACCTGCAGCGGGATGAGCGCGCGCTGGATACGCTGTTTCGTGGTGCTGACGCGTATTTGCAGTTATTTTTCGGTCGGCAAAGATTGCCGGTACAGCTGGTACTCTGGGGCGCGGCGTTTGCGCCTGCTGCCCCCCATGGGGACTCTGTCGCTGAATCCGAAACAGAGATGATTAACCTGGTCGTTGAGCTAATCAAGCGTGGCCAGGAGGATGGCTCGATCAGCGGGCAGGTAGACCCGACGGCCTTCGCTTTTGTCTATCAGGGCATGTTGCGTGGCGTCGCTGCAGAGTTGATTATTCTCGGCGATACGCTCGGCGAAACACGACTTCGTCGCGAAGTTGCAGCTATGATAGAGCGATGTCTGCGGGCCCCTGAGCCGGCAGTACCTGACCAATAATCTCAAGAGGGTGACATGATTCCTTCCCGATACCGAAGGGAAAAGCCTGCGATCATTATGGGATCGACAGGTAAGACAATCTCGTATGGGGAGCTCGAGGACCTGTCCAACCAGTTCGCGCACCTCTTCAGGCAGCATGGTTTAAAACGCGGTGATGGCATTGCTATCTGCCTGGAAAATCACGCAATGTTCCTGCCCATTTGCTGGAGCGCGTTTCGAAGCGGTCTGTACTACACGGCCATCAGCTATCGCCTGCAGCCCGAAGAAGTCGAATACATTGTCAACGACTGCGGGGCGAAGGTTTTCATCACTTCAAAGATGTTGACCGACACCTACCTCGGTTTGAAGGACAACCTGGTCAACGAACCTGCCTGCTACATGATCGACGATGTCGCCGACGGAGCAGCTTCACTTGAGGAGGCGATTGCCGGTCTGCCCACGATCCCGATTGAGGATGAGTCCTACGGCGAACGGTTGCTTTACTCGTCGGGGACTACGGGTCGACCCAAAGGGGTCAAGCGGGCGCTCTCGACCGAGGGTTTCGGCCAGAATGATGAGGCCGTTCGGGCATTGAACCGGTACGAATATGATGAGGACACGGTCTACCTGTCGCCGGCACCGCTTTATCATGCGGCACCCCTCGGCTTTACCATGTCGATCCTTCGTTTTGGCGGTGCGCTTGTCATCATGGAGCGATTTGAGGAAGAGCAGGCGCTGGCGCTGATTGAAAAGTATCGGGTAACACACAGCCAATGGGTGCCGACCATGTTCGTGCGCATGTTGAAATTACCCGAGGAAGTGCGCTCGAAATACGATCTTGGCAGTCTGCGTATCGCCATTCATGCCGCGGCGCCTTGCCCGATCGAAGTGAAGGAACAGATGATCGATTGGTGGGGTCCGGTGCTGTACGAGTACTACGCTGGCACTGAGGCGATCGGTAGCACTGCCATTACTTCCGAAGAATGGCTGCTGAAGAAGGGATCGGTCGGCACCGCGCGACGCTGCACGCTCCATATTCTGGATGAAGATGACACTGAACTGCCTACGGGAGAAATCGGTGGCGTGTACTTCGAACCGGATGTGCCTGTCGAATTTGAATATCTCAATGATCCGGAGAAAACGCGGTCTTCATTTTCGAAGCAGGGGTGGTTCACGCTGGGGGATGTCGGTTATCTCGATGAGGACGGATACCTGTTCCTGACAGACCGCAAGTCGTTCATGATTATTTCCGGTGGGGTTAACATCTATCCCCAGGAAACGGAAGATGCGCTGATTACTCATCCAAAGGTATTCGATGTGGCAGTGTTTGGCGTGCCGAATCCCGAGTTTGGCGAGGAGGTGAAGGCGGTTGTGCAGCCTGTCGATATGTCGCTGGTCGGGCCGGAACTGGAGGCGGAGTTGATTGCGTTTGCACGGACCAAGATTTCGCACATCAAGTGCCCTCGTACCATTGATTTCATGGAAGAGTTGCCGAGACATCCGACGGGCAAGTTGTATAAACGATTGCTCAAGGACAAGTACTGGAATAAGGAAACTGCATGACCATCGCTGCAAACGAGACCAGAACCAGGCGAACACAGGAAGAGCGCCGCGCCGAATCTGACCGGCGCATTGTGGAATCCGCGATTGCACTGTTCGCCGAGCAAGGCTACTGGAAGACAACCTTGAATCAGGTCGGTGAGCGTGCTGGTTATACCGGCGGTCTGGTGAGCAGTCGGTTTGGTTCAAAAGAAAATCTACTGAAGGCAGTTGTCGATGAGATCGGCACTGTATTCCACGAGCGGTTTCGTGCTGACAGTGAGGGCACGGATACGCGCGCCATGTTACATCGGTTCGTGGGAAATTATCTGCGGGATGTGCCCGTGCGGCCTGCGGTCAGGGCGCTCTACGTCATTATGGGTGAAGCGCTGGCGGTCGTGCCGGAAGCTAACGATAAAATTGCGGCGCTCAGCGAACATACGCTGTCTGTCCTTGTTGGTATTCTTCAGGAGGGTAAGGAGAACGGTACGGTCTCGGCGCATGTCGATCCGGGGCGCACGAGTATGACGATTCTCAGCATGGTGCGGGGCGCAAGTTTTGATCAGCTCCTGATGCCTGACATCTTTGTGGTTGAAGACGCCATTGAATCGATCAATGACTTTATTGATCGCTATTGTGGCTTCGCCAGCGACGATTGAATGGCGCTTCGTTCGCCTGCAGACCAGAACACTTAGTCAGAAATGGAATGAATAGATGACAGAACATCTGCAAGATCGCGTCGTTGTTGTCACCGGCGCAGGTAGCGGCTTCGGCAGGCTGATCAGCAAAAAGGCCGCTGCCCTTGGGGCGAAGGTCGTGTGCTGCGATATTAACGAAGACACAGTGTCTGCGGTGGCTGAAGAAATCAAGGCTGATGGCGGCGAAGTCATTGGCTGTGGTGCCGACGTGTCCAGCCTTGATTCTGTCAAGGCGGTTGTTAATGCGGCCGTCGACAAGTATGGCCGGATCGATGTCATGATCAATAACGCGGGCATCATGCCACTAGCGTTTTTCTCCGATCATGAAAATGCCATTGGTCAGTGGACCCGATGCATTGATATCAATATTAAGGGTGTGCTCCACGGTATTGTTGCTGTTTACGATCAGATGATCCGGCAGGGACGAGGACATGTGGTTAACGTTTCTTCCATCTACAGTAATTTCCCTGTGGCCGGCAGCGGCGTGTATCAGGCCACCAAGGTGGCAGTGAATTATTTGTCGGAATCGCTTCGTGCGGAAACCCAGGGCAAGATCAAGGTGACCGTGGTTAAACCGACGGGTGTTCCCGCCACCAACCTGAAAGATGGTGTCCTGAACCCGATGGCGACGGTGGGTATCAACGGCCAGAACATGGAGCTCGCGATCGCCAAGCGGCAAGCCATGATGGCGGGTCAGCAGCCGGAAGGAGAAACGGACCCTGGCGATATTGCCTATCTCAACCTTGATCCGGACAGCCTGACGGATTCTGTGATCTATGCGATCAATCAGCCCTGGGGCGTCAGCATTGCAGATATCACGGTTCGGTCATCCGGTGAAACTTATGTACTGTAGGTTGAGCTAGTATCCGAACAGGAGGGCGACGACGATGGGTAACCAGCAGGTTCCACTGAAAGACATCGACGTCAGTCGTCCTGAGATTTATGTGACTGATGAGTGGCGCGGGCTGTTTGCCCGGCTGCGACAGGAAGCGCCGGTTCATTACCTGAAGGATAGTGCCAACGGCCCGTTCTGGTCAGTCACAACTCATGCCCTGATCAAGGAAGTAGATACCAACGCAGCGGTGTTCTCATCGCAACTGGGTGGTACCACCATTGATGACATAGGCGATGCGACGGCGCCATCGAATTTTCTACGCATGGACCCGCCGCTGCACGATGTGCAGCGCAAGGCAGTTGCGCCGGCGGTCGCGCCGAGCAATCTCGCCCGTCTGGAGTCGCTGGTGCGCGAACGTGCCATCGATATTCTTGAACACCTGCCGGTGGGTGAGACCTTCGACTGGGTCCGCCATGTTTCGGTCGAACTGACCGCGCGAATGCTCGCGACCCTGTTTGATTTCCCCTATGAACAGCGCCACCGCCTGATCGAGTGGTCTGATCTTGCCACCACGCGACCCGGCATTGCGCTGGTCACGCCGGAGCAGGAAGCGCGCAGGGCAGTTTTTCACGATGAAGCCAGAGAGGCCTTCACCCGGCTCTGGCGCGAGCGAGAATCGAAGGACGAGGCGCCGAACCTCATTTCCATGCTGATTCACGGTGAGGGAACAGGTGATCTGATCGATAACCCCCGTAACTTCATGGGCAATATGATGCTGCTGGTGGTCGGTGGTAATGACACAACGCGAAACAGCATTAGTGGTGGGCTGATTGCGCTGAATCAGTATCCGGATGAGTATGACAAGCTGCGCGCCGACCCCTCGCTGATACCCAACATGGTTGCTGAGATTGTGCGATGGCAGACGCCGGTGATCCATATGCGGCGCACCGCCACGGAAGATACCGAACTGGGCGGGCAGAAGATTCGCCAGGGCGAGAAGGTGGTCATGTGGTATCTGTCCGGTAATCGGGACGAATCAGTTTATTCGGATGCCGAACGGCTGGTGATCGACCGTCCCAATGCCCGTACCCACGTGTCTTTCGGATTTGGCATTCATCGCTGTATGGGTAACCGCCTGGCGGAACTGCAGTTACGGGTGTTGTGGGAGGAGATCATGCAGCGGTTTCATCGCATAGAGGTGGTGGGCGAGCCAGGGCGGCGCCCCAGCAACTTTATTCGTGGCGTCGAAACGCTGCCGGTCGTTGTGCATCCGCTGTCGTAGTGGCATCCTGATTCCCTGATTTTCGTCAAGAACGCAGCATCCTGACCGGGGCATACTGCCACCGGTCTATACCAGGGAAATAATTGCAATGGCAAATGCATATGAACTTGCAAAGCAGGACCTTGAGGCGGGGCTCGCTAAGGCGGCAGAGCAGAACGTGGACGGTAATGTCTATGGCCAGGCGATGATCTGGCAGGTTCTGCAGCACTATCATGATAGCGGGCGCTCGGTATCGGATATCAAGCAGGAAGTGGAGTTCACTCTCGAGGAACTCAATGAGGACGGCATCTTCCACGTCGTCCGGAACTAGCGCCGCATACGGTGAGGGTTCCTCATGAGCCCGTCCTGGACAATAGTGTATGCGCCGCTAATCTGCATCGCGCGTAACAGGTCTGCGAGAGGCAACGGCGCAGGATGATGGCTCGTCAGTTCTCCATCGGTCGGTGGGTGAACGCAGGTCGTTTACCATGCTGATCGGTGTCCCCAGGGAAATCAAGAATCACGAGTACCGCATTGGACTGACGCCCGCCGCCGTGCGCGAGCTGGTATCCCGTGGTCATTCAGTATTGGTGGAGCGTGATGGCGGTGCCGCAATCGGCTTTGACGATGCGCAGTATCGGGCTGCGGGCGCTTCCATCGCGCCGACGGGCGGGGAGATCTTTGCGACCGCCGATATGATCATCAAGGTCAAGGAGCCTCAGCCGGAAGAGTGCCACCAGCTTCGCGAAGGACAGGTTCTTTTTACCTATCTTCACCTGGCCGCTGACCCGGCGCAGGCCAGGTTGCTGATGGATTCCGGCGCGACCTGTATTGCCTATGAAACCGTCACCGATGTGCGTGGCGGGTTGCCGCTGCTCGCGCCCATGAGTGAAGTGGCCGGGCGCATGTCGATTCAGGCAGCGGCTCATCATCTGGAGAAGGCGCAGGGCGGTTCGGGCATTTTGCTTGGCGGTGTACCGGGTGTGGATGCCGGCAGGGTTCTGATTCTGGGCGGCGGCAGGGTGGGTACGAATGCCGCTTATATTGCCGTCGGCATGGGCGCGGATGTCACATTGATGGACCGCTCACTGCCACGCCTGCGCGAACTGGATGAAATATTTGGCAACAGCATCAAAACGGTTTATTCATCCGCCGAAGAAATTGAACAACATGCGTCAATGGCCGACGTCATCATTGGCAGTGTGCTGGTACCAGGTGCCGCCGCACCCAAGCTGATTCGTCGGGAACATCTGCAGACGATGAAAACGGGATCCGTGATTATCGATGTGGCGATTGACCAGGGTGGGTGTTTTGAAACGTCCCATCCCACGACGCATCAGCAGCCCACCTTTGTGGTTGATGGTGTCGTGCATTACTGCGTTGCCAATATGCCGGGAGGTGTTCCCCGCACATCCACCATGGGACTGAATAACGCGACCATGCCGTTTGTGCTTTCGCTTGCAGGCAAGGGCGCGCGGCAGGCGATGCTGGATGACTCACATCTGCTCAAGGGCCTGAATGTACATGCGGGCAAAATCACCCACGAAGCAGTGGGTGAGGCATTGGGTATTGCGACTGTCGACCCGCTGGAGATGCTTGGTTAAACTGGTCGAAATCCGGTCAGTGCAGGTACTTGCCGTGAAGATCGAAATTCACTACTGCGGTCAGTGAAATTACAAGCCTGATGCCGTCCGTGTGGCGGCCGAACTAAAAGACGCAGAGGTCGAATTGATCGCTGGTGGTGGCGGCATCTTCGATGTCCGCGCCGATGGTGTGCTTGTTTTCTCCAAGTTTGAAACCCATCGATTCCCCGAGCCCGGGGAGATTCCGTCGTTGCTCGCGAAGTCTACCTGAGGCGCAATTCAGGCCACCGTTCTTTGCCATTTCGCACCTTGCACGAATCCGTCGGGCTGGGTTAGCGTGCTGGCAGTGTTCAACCGACAATCGGCGGTAGATGATGAAAGCAGCACTACTCAAGGGCCTGAATGAGCCCCTCGAAATACGCGACGATGTGGAACTGGTGGAACTCGGTGCAAACGAGGTTCACGTCAAGATTGTGTCCAGTGGCGTCTGCCATTCCGATGTATCCGCCCAGAACGGCACCATCCCAACCCAGTTCCCCAGCGTACTGGGTCATGAAGGGGCGGGCATTATCCAGGAGGTGGGTGACAACGTTGAGCGGTTAAAGGCGGGCGACAAGGTCATCATCTCGTTTGTTCCTGCCTGTATGCACTGCAACCCATGCCTGCGAGGTCAGAGTTACCTTTGCGCTGATATGGGACCGATGATTGCGACGCCCCATTTTTTGATTGATGGCAAACCGGTGCATGGCTTCAGCGGTTGCGGCACCTTTTCTGACCAGATCATTGTGCCGGCCTCGGCGGCGGTCAAGGTCGATGATGATATTCCGCTCGACATTGTTTCGCTGATTGGTTGCGGTGTTACGACGGGCGTCGGCGCTTCCATCAATTCAGCCAGGGTCACACCTGGCAGCTCTGTCGTGGTGTTCGGTTGCGGCGGGGTGGGTATCTCGGCGATCCAGGGTGCCCGTATTGCGGGCGCCGCGGAAATTCTTGCCGTGGATATGGTCGATTCGAAGCTGGAGATGGCGAAGCATTTCGGCGCGACCCACGTGTGCAAACCGGATGACCTTGATGGGATGAAAACGCAGATTACGGGTGGCGAAGGTTTCGACTTCGCTATTGAGTGTATTGGTAATCCGGCGACGATCCGCGGCGCCTATGATGCGGCGCGTCGTGGTGGCAGTGCCACGATTGTCGGGGTGGGGCGAATGGAGCAGATGGTCCAGTTCTCTGCCTTCGAGCTCTTCTTTGCCGACAAACAGCTCAAGGGTTCCATGTACGGCGGCGCCAATGTGCGCGTGTTCATGCCGCAACTACTGCGGCTCTGGAAACAGGGCAAGCTCGACCTTGAATCCATGGTCAGCAAGCGCATGAAAGTAGATGACGTGAACGAAGCATTCCGCGCCATGCAGGAAGGCGAGGTGATCAGGACGGTGCTGGATTTCGCCTAGTACGGAATCACCTTGCCGGGGTTAAGCAGATTGTTGGGGTCCAGCGCCTGCTTGATGGCGTGCATGACTTCAAGGCTCTTGCCGTGTTCTTTTACCATGAACGGTAACTTGCCGTAGCCGATACCATGCTCGCCGGTGCAGGTGCCGCCCATGGCAAGGGCGCGTTCCACCAGGCGCGCGTTCAGCGCGGTCGCGTTTTCCACCTCTGCAGGATCGTTGGTATCGATCAGTAACAACAGGTGAAAGTTGCCATCGCCGACGTGACCGACAATGGGCGCGAGGATGCCGCTTTCATCCACATCGGTGCGCGTCTCCAGAATGCATTCCGTCAGCCTTGAAATAGGCACGCAGACATCGGTGGGCCAGCCACTGCAGCCGGGGCGCAGTGCCATGGCGGCGTAATAGGCATCGTGCCGCGCCTGCCACAGCGCGTTCTGTTCTTCTGCCTTCAGTGACCAGCGGAATTCGCCACCACCGTGGTCGGTTGAGATTTCTTTGACCTGTTCGCTCTGTTCGATCACAGATGCCTCGGTGCCATGGAACTCGAAGAACAGGGTAGGGGACTCCGCATAGTCGAGATTTGAATACTGATTCACCGCCTTGATCTGCAATTCGTCGAGCAATTCAACCCGGGCAATCGGAATACCGGCCTGGATGATTTCAATCACCGAGTCGACAGCACCGTTGAGCGTTTGAAACGCACAGACAGCAGCCGATCTGGCTTCCGGCTGGCCATAACATCGCAGTTGAACCTCGGTAATGATGCCGAGCGTACCCTCGGAGCCACACAGTAATCTCGTCAGGTCGTAGCCCGACGAAGACTTCCTTGCCCGGCCGCCGGTGCGAATGATTTCGCCGCTGGCCATGACAGCAGTGAGTCCCAGCACGTTGTCACGCATGGTGCCGTAACGGACCGCATTGGTGCCGGAGGCGCCCGTCGCCACCATGCCGCCAAGCGTGGCATCGGCGCCAGGATCTACCGGGAAGAACAATCCCGTGTGCCGTAACTCGTCATTCAGCTGCTTGCGCGTCACACCCGCCTCGACACGCACATCCATATCGTCCGCATTCACTTCCAGCACGCGATTCATTTGTGACAGGTCAATACAGACGCCGCCGGATAATGCAGCCACATGACCTTCCAGCGAAGTGCCGACGCCAAAGGGGATGATCGGCGTCTGGTGTTCAACACAGATCATCACAATATCGCGTACTTCTTCGGTGGTCGTTGGAAAGACGACAAGGTCGGGTGGTGCGGGCTGATGAAAAGATTCATCCCTGCCGTGCTGCGCGAGGATATCGGGATTGCGCGATGTGCGATCGCCGAAGCGCTGGATGAGTTCATCTATTGCTTGTTGGATGTCACCGCTCATAGAGCATCACTACTTGAATCTGTTTTGTTTTTGATCATCTTGATCGTAACAAGTTGACGGATATGCTAGGCAAGGGGCAACAGGCGTTGAAGCTGCTGAACGCGTTCATCTTCCTTACCAAGGTACTCGACCAGCACACCACGAACAAAGTCGATGTCGAGCGTGCCAACGCGACTCATTTCTTCAAGATCGGCCCAGTCCTTGGTCCGGTTAAAGAATGCCTTGAATACGGCGAGGTCCAGGCACGAAAGAAACGGAATCCTGTCGCCCGCGAATGATTCTATTCGCACCCGCTCAGACAGCTTGTCATGAAACGGTGTGCTGTTTAGAAAAAGGTCCACTGGCGTTTTTTCCCACCACACACGTACCTGCCCATCGTGTTTCAATAGCTGTCGATCCTTGCGAGTGACCTTGATGTCCGAAGGCAGGGCAGACAGTGCTGTTGCAAAGTCCGCGCTGGGGAGAAACACGTTGACGTCAATATCAATGGTGCCTCTCGCTCGTTCGGTACACCAGGCCAGCGCAAGTGCGCCGCCAAATGCGTGTGGTAGCGAGGCCTTCTCGAGTGCGTTGTGGATCGCGATGATTTTGCTAGGCAGGTGTTCCATCGACGGGGAACCTCGGCAGGTTCAGGTGTCTGCTGGCACGGTGCGGGAACTCCGCTGCCAGCTCCAGCACGGATACCAGCTCGTCGCCGCGTGGAATGCCGTCCATTTCACGAATACGCTTGTGCAGCACGATGTCCACGGCGTTGCCGCTGGCTTCCAGAATCCGGACAAAGGTTGAGGCGGCAGGCACTTTTCTGCCTTGTTCGTAGGCGGACAGGGTCGCGTGGGAAGTACCGGCCCTTGATGCGAGTTCCCGTAGTGACAGGCCGGCTCGTTCGCGCGCCTCGCGTAGTGTCTTCGCCACCGTTGTTTCGATATTGTCCATGCAGCATATGGTATCCGATCGGATACCATATGTCGACCAGCGAAAGAGAGGGTCGAAGTAAAGTGCCAGAGTAACCTGGCTAGCGCTTGTGTTCGGGGCTGTGAAAATCAGTGTGGCATCCGGCTTCCCAGACGCCAGGTTGATTACCGTGCGCCGGTATTCCGCCTGCGTCCTTCAACAAGCGCGCCAGATGCAGGCAGTTCCATACCAGAAAGGTCGTGTTCCGATTGGTGAAATCATTTTCCGGCCCGCCCGAACCTTCGTCCATATATGAAGGTCCCGGGCCTGCCTCGCCCATCCACCCGGCATCGGCCTGCGGCGGCACGGTGTAGCCGATGTGAGAAAGAGAAAAGAGGATGTTCATCGCGCAGTGCTTGACGCCGTCTTCGTTGCCGGTGATCAGTGTTGCGCCGACCTTGCCGTAGTCCCGGTATTGTCCCTTGTCATTGAAGTCGTGGGTGTAACCGTACATACGTTCCAGTACCCGGTTGCAGACTGAACTTTTTTCTCCGAGCCAGACAGATGTGCCAATAATCAGAATGTCGCAGGCGTCAATCTTCGCCTGGATACCCGGCCAGTCATCTCTCTCATACCTGTCGACGCCGGTGTAGTCATGAGCGAGCCCTGCCGGGATCTCGTAGTCGACGGGACGAAGGATTTCAGTCTTGACGCCATTGGCGTTGAAGACACTTTCCGCAACCTTGAGCAGGCCTTCGGTATGCGAAAGATTCGGAGATCTGGTTAAAGTGCAGTTGAGCATCAACACACTGAGATCATCGTACTTTGCAGGTGGGTTAACACACTGGTCATGTGTGATTTTCTGAAGCTGGTCGGTCATGGAGTGCCTCCGAATGTTGGTTCCGCAGTCATTGCCTTGGATATCGTGGTTATTAGAATCCTACAGGGTGGGTTATGCGCCAACCAGTGGAATCAGAAGCGTGAGAAACCCGGGGGCTACATTGGAGTGACACAGTTTGGCGGAGTAGGCTAGGTGTCCTGGAATACGCAATTTGATCCGGATTTCTGACTTCAGGGCAGGGTATGACGATGATCATTGAAGCAATCGCAGGAGGCTTGCTGATTGGCCTCGCCGCATCGCTGCTGTTTCTCACCATCGGCCGCATTGCCGGTATCTCGGGTATTGCAGCGAAGGTTGTCATGACACCGCTCGATGATTTCTGGCCGGCCTTGTTTATCATCGGGCTTGGCATCGGCGGCTGGCTTGCTGTCATCATGACTTCATACGAAGTGCCTTCGAATTCCGACATCACTTTCGCGTATTTGCTCGGTGGCATTCTGGTTGGGTTTGGTACGCGGCTTGGGTCAGGGTGCACCAGCGGCCATGGCGTTTGTGGCATGGCGCGTTTTTCGAAACGGTCAATCGTGGCGACGCTGACGTTTGTGGGTATGGGTATGATTACCGCCACAGGGATATCGTTACTATGAAAGCGTTTTTCGGACTATTCGCAGGAACCCTTTTCGGGGCAGGTCTTGTCGTGTCGGGCATGGCAGAACCCGAGCGTGTTCTGGCATTTTTGACACTGTCAGGGGATTGGGAACCAGCGCTCGCTTTTGTAATGGGTAGCGCGTTGATTGTCACAGCGATCTGTTATCGACTGACGATGCGCCGAGAACACCCGCTGTTTGATGCCAGTTTTCATCTACCTGCTTCCACGGTTATTGATATTCGCCTGGTGCTGGGGTCCGCCATCTTTGGCGTGGGTTGGGGAGTTGCTGGTTATTGTCCCGGTCCCGCGATTGTCGGCGCCATGTTGATGGACCTGCGCGCTCTCGTCTTCATTGGTGCATTTCTTGGCGGGCTGTTGCTATTCGAATTAACGTTGAATCGCGCCGGGACTTCAGCTGTGCAATCCGGGAGCAGAGGTGTGTAAGTGGCCGTCCTGTTCAGATGAACCAGGATTGGTCATTGTGTGATCAAGGCGTTCTGCTGGGACGCCTGCTAGCCTCTGGTCAGAAATCGCTGTAATGCTGCTTTTGGTGATTGCGGCTCTTTACTCTGAGCCCTTTTGTTGTTTTATTGGGCGCGAAGAACAATAAGGGCTCAGCAGAGGAAAAGAGCCATGGCTGTGCGCACCGCGCTTTTGGTTGTTTCGATTACTTTTCTTGCTTCGTGTGGTGGCGGTGGTTCCTCGGCGGGCCTGAGTTCGTCGCCAGGTACTGTTCCCGGAATCGATTCGTTGGTTGTCACCGGTGCTGCGAGCAAGAGCCCGATCATCGGCGCAACCGTTGAACTCTTTGAAATCGACGATCATGGCTTTCCCGTTTCGGCACCGGTCGCTGCCACCACCACAAACGCGAATGGTGGATTCACGGTTTCCTTGTCTACTGTCTCGGGGCCGCTGTTGGTCAAGACAAGCGGCGGTAGTTTTGTCGATGAGTCAGATCAGAATCCCGACCCCGAGCAGAGGCGAAAGATAGCTCTTTCTTCCGATGAAGGCCTGTTGTCTTTGCTGCCGCAGGGCGCGGACACGGTTGCGGTGACGCCCTATACCCATGCAATGGTCCATCGGGCCAGGTTTGATTCGTCCGGGAACTTCCTCGACGTGTTCGCTGCCGCCAATGCCCGGCTGACTGAACAAACCGGTTTCGATGTGTTTACCACCATTCCCGCCAATCCTATCGCGCCAGCGTCCGCTGCGACCTCGGCGCAGATGCAATATGGGTTGCTGCTGGGTGCGGTTGCGAATGTGGCGAACAATGCCGCGATTCAAATGGGCCTGCCAGTACCGGACTTTGAGGTTATCCGTGGCGTCATCGACGATCTGGCCGATGGTCGGCTCGATGGCAGTTTCTTCGGCGACCCGATACAGGTTCACCTGGGTGAACGGACGGTCGAATTTCCGCGCAACATTGACTTCGACGCGGAGTTGATTCGATTTCGCAACAACAACTTTGCTGCTTTCCAGTCCACGACCGTCCCGGCCATTGACGGAGATGCCTTGTTCAATCTTCGGCCCACCGCCAATGCCGGGGAGGACCAGACGGTCCCCGCGCTTTCTGCTGTCGCACTCAGCGCGATCGAAAGTACGGATTCCGACGGGAGCATTGAAAGTTTTAACTGGCGTCAACTCTCTGGTCCCGCCGTCACTTTGTCGGATGCTGATACTGCGTCTCCGCGCTATACCCCGTCAGCCACCCTGGCGACGTCGCAAGAGTTCGTTTTCGAACTCACGGTGACAGATGACAAGGGCGGAATCGATGTTGACACTGTCATTGTTGTTGTCGAGCCAGCCTTGCCGCAAGCTGTTTTTGCAGTTGAACTCAGGGACGAACTGGAATTTCTCGGTAACGATATAGACGGTGGTGCACGCATTGAGGTAAACCCGGACGGAACCGGGCGAATCCTGAGTGATGAAGAAGAAATCTTCACCTGGTCGGAAGCGGATGGTGTGCTGACATTTGACTTCGGCACCCAGGGGGGCTCAACCGACGAATTTACGACATTCAATGAAGAAGGTGATGAGCTCCACGTCACAGAGACCACCGAGTTCCTGGAACTTGAACTGGTTTCGTCGAATGAGGGGCGCCTTCGTATAGGGTTCCGCGACGTCGGTAACGTCCAGACCTTCAATGTAACTGAGAATGTCCTGGGGCAGGTCGAACCGTTTGAAGAATCTGGCGAAGTCATCCTGTATGACCCGCTGACTGCGTTACCGTTGCCGACAGAGCCGGGCCGGATGGTGTTGCCGACGGATGTTGGTGCTGTTCAGTCCGGCCTCATCGACAGGGACGAACTTTTCCCGGATATTCTCACGTTCAACGTCGATGGCAGTGGTTTCGCGGACCTCAGAGGCTTGCACTTTACCTGGACGCGTGATTCAAGCGGTGTGTTATCCGTCGACTTCAGTGGTGTGGAGCGGGCCGATTACTACTTGCTCGAACAGCGAAGTAATGGGGACCTCGTTTTCGTGGATTACACGCTGCACGATGGCACCCAGGTCAGCACCGCATATCGTTCATTTGTCGGTACTGATCAGTGGGCCGATATCGAGGTGCCAGGCCGTTTTGCCACCATTGGACTTACCTCTGATACGGGACCGGATTTCTTCGGTGACTTTGTCTACAACATGCGACCGGACGGCACTGGTGTCGCTGAATACACATTCTTTGATGGTCCGCCCCTGTTGCCTTTCTCGGATGGCGGTCCCTTCCCGTTCCAGAGCACTGCGGGTATCTGTTGGATGATCGACACTGAAGGAAATCTGCTGACGTATCGAACGACGGTCGGTCTTAACTCACGCGGACCACAGGTTCGCACACCGTCGGTGTCCACCTGTGAAAATCTGGTGTTTTCGGACGTCTCGTTCGGTTTCATCTGGCACCTGGTTAAGGCTGACAATGGCAAGCTCCGTCTGATCTCGGAGCAGTTTTCAAATGAGTGTGAATCGTCGGATTCATTTTGCAGCGAATTCGCAGTCACCAATATCCGAACGGGTGTCGTCGATCACACGTCTTATTCCGGTAATCCGCCGGTGCTTGTCGGTGACTTCCCGGAGGTGTTTTCCGCGGACGGCTCGGTGGTCTTTGATGTGCTGGCGAATGACATCGAGGGGGACAGCCCGATAGTACCCGGGACGCTTCGGATACTGGGCGATGGGCCGATGTTCGGAACGACATCGATCGATCCGGTCACGCACGAGATCACCTATACGGCGGGAGGTTCGTCCTCCGCGCAGGATTTCTTTGCTTATACCGTGAATGACGAGCAGGGCAACCAGGCGCCGGGTGGGTTTGTATTCCTGTCCTTATCGCCGATGGCGGACGCTGGTCCGTTTCGCGACCGAGGTCGGGCTGACAAGATGTTCGCGGAACGTTTGCTGGCGAGCCTGGGGGAGTATCTGCCGGCTTACCTGACCAACGTCTCTTCCATACTGATTGATTCGTGGGATACAACGACAACCAACACGGCCACAATCGGGACGAGTAGCGGGGTCGACGTGGATTGGGCGCGGTTCTGGATGTCTGGTGTTGTTTTGGGGCGTATAACCGCCGCGCTCAGTTCTGAGTCGGGGTACCAATAATGTCGGGACAAAGGCGTGTTAATAGACTATGGCCGGCGATGTTGGCGATCCTTTGCGTGCCCGGCGAGGGTTTAGCGGCGAATGGCCAGTCGGAACGGGAAATTTTCTATGAGGAAGCGCGCCGGCTGCTTGCTTCCCAGCGTTCGGAGACGGCGTATTCGATGCTGTCTTCCCGCGAATTGGACTATGCCGGCCGGGAAGGTTTCGACTATCTCCTGGGTGTCGCCGCACTGGATAGCGGCAGGCCGGGCGAAGCCATCTTTGCCTTTCAGCGACTACTGGCGGTCAGGCCCGACTTCGCCGGTGCGCGGCTCGATTATGCGCGCGCCTATTACCAGATAGGGGATTATGAGCGGGCCCGGATTGAGTTTGAAAAGGTGCTGTCTGCCGACCCACCGGGGCAGATTCGTACTACGGTCGATACCTACCTCGCGGCAATTGCTGAGGGTGCTGCGGTGCGCGGGCCGGGCAATTTCCAGACATATTTTGACTTTGCCAGCGGATATGACAGCAACCCGGCTGCTGCGACGGACGAAGAACTGTTCCTGAATTTCAGACTGGACCCCCGCAACCTTGAGCAGTCGTCAGCTTTCGCGATGAGTACCCTGGGCGTCGCCTGGACGAGTTCGATATCGGAAACCGCGGCATTGATGTTCAACGGCCGGCTCGATCATCGTTCGAACATGTCAGCGCATTTCGTTGACACGACCAACATCGATCTGGGTGCGGCGTGGTCCTGGATGCCGAACAGCAATACCTTTACCTTGGCGGCAAACGTATTGCACTCGGGACTGGATCAGCGATACCACCGACGCGACCTCGGTCTGACAGCCGCCTGGAGCTACCAGCTTTCGGATACATGGCAGCTCAACGCGTTCGGGCGGGCGGTCAATGTGACATTTGACGATGAGGCGCTTGCGGTCCGAGACAGTTTGCAAGCGATGGGCGGTCTGGGGCTCGCGGTACGCGGTACGTCGAGTGAACTCAGCCTCAGTCTGTTTGCGGGTCAGGACGATCCGGATCAGGACACGTCACCTTATACCAGCGACACAGAAGGACTCAGTCTGGGCTATAAACAGCTGATCGGCGGGGGGAGCCACTTTTTTCTCGAAGCAAGCTATATTGAAGCTGATTTCGATGAGCCCTTCTTTGGCTTCGAACGAACCGATGACACGGTGACTGCCAGCGTTGGTTTCGTGCTGGCGAATTTCCCCGCGCCGCGATGGCAATCGACGATGCGGTTTTCCTCCACCCAGAAAGACTCCACGGTGATGCTCTACCAGTTTGATCGGCATGAGCTCTCCCTGTCTTTCCGTCGCGTGTTCCAGTAGGGGGTGGGGTCGATGAATCAGTCTTTTCACATGCGCTTTACCCAGTCGATCATCGCGGCACTGTTACTTCTTGCTGCAGGCCAGGTGGCGGCTGCTGACGCCGGTGTTGTGGTCTATGCCCGCGGCACAAGTTATGCGGAACAGGGTGGACGACAGGAATTCCTGCGTCGTGGCAGTACAGTTGAAGTGGGCGATGATATCGTCACTGAAAGCAGTGCCTATGTTCAGATTCGCTTGCTGGACAACACCATGATTGCCGTACGCGAGAACTCGAGCTTTGTGATTGATGAGTTAGAGGCGCCGGCTCGCGCCGGGCGGCCTGCGATAGGCAGCGGAAGGACATTGCGTGCAAGTTTCTCACTGAACCGCGGCGGGTTTCGAACCAGCACCGGGCGAATCGCGGCGAGGCAACCCAGCGCCTACAGAATTACAACGCCTTCTGCGGTGATTGGGGTTCGGGGTACCAACTACGAGGCGAGACTTTGCCAGGGCGGTGTCTGCGCAGCTGACGATGGCTTGTACGTTGGCGTCACGGACGGTAACGCGTACATGCAGAACAATGGTGGCACACTCGAACTGGGTCAGAGCCAGTTCGGCTATGCTCGGGATTTCAATACGGCGCCGGTTCGCCTGCCTGAGCCACCGCCCACGCTGACTGAAGATCCGGTCGTTTTTGAGGCGGATGAGGAAGAGGAAGAAGAAGAGGAGGATGTCGAGGCGGAGGAATCTTCAGAGGAAGAGGAGGCCGCCGAGGACGAATCGCCCGAAGAGTCCAGGGACGAAGATGAATCCGCTGATGGGCGTGACGAATCCGATGGGTCCGAGGAAAGTTCTGCTGAGGAGGCTGATACCGCAGAGGCCCTGGCTTCTGAGCGTGCGGGCGATCAGCCCGATGCGACAAGTGCGACCGCGACGCGTGATACGGCGACCGCGAGGATTGATGTGGCTGATACGGACGAGCCTGAACGCACCATTCAGGCAGAAAGCGCGACAGGTGGTAGCGTCGATCTCACCGACGGCAGGCGGGTGACAGTCGAACGGTCCTTTGTTTTCAGCGATGCCGGAGCTGCCGGCGGCCAGAACATTGACCTGGATCGTCTGACGATTTCAACGAGCGGCGAGCTTTCCGCGTTTTCGCTGCCGGGAAGTAACGACACATCCCTTGAGTATGCGTTGGGAACGGGCGCGGCAAGAAACCTTGGCATGGACCCCGTGACGCTCCTGAAGTGGGGCCGATGGGCATCGCCATCGGGTACTGCAAATGTCGGCGATCTCCACTGGATCCTGGCACCTGAAGAGTCGTTACCTGTCCGGCTGATTAGCGGCAGTGCCAACTATGTGCTGGTTGGTAATACTGATCCCACCGATTCAGCTGGGAATGTAGGTGTGTTGGGATCAGCGGCGCTCTCGGCCGATTTCACCAACCAGACGGTGCAGAGTGCTGTTGAACTCGGTATCAATGGCAGCGTCTGGAAAGCAAGTGGTTCCGGCGACATCACGGTCAACGTGTTTGAAGGCGTCTATGACGCTGTGACGATCAATGGCGACGCAACAGGATCAGGCGACTTCAACGGCATCTTCAACCGGTTTGAAGACGGGCTGCCAAACGGCGCTGGCGTGGGATACCGATTGCTGAACGGTGACCAGGCTGTCAGCGGCGCCGCAGTGTTCAATCGGGCGGGTAACTGAGGGTAGCCTAAAGCTGGTAGTTAACCCGAGCGTAGATCATACGGCCGAGGATAACCGGACTCGATCTGGAGAAATGAGGAGATGACCCGCCAGGAGGGATTCGCCGCTCTTGGCCATCCATGGCCTCCGCGGCGCTAGCCTGCGCGGCCCGACCCCTCCATGGGCGTCGGAACCAGGGATTAGAACCAATCCTCGTAGCCGAGCCATAAAAAAACCGGCATAAAGCCGGTTTGTAGTACCTGACACATCGTTTACAGACAATACCGGAGACATGGTTTACACAATCTGGCATTTGGGAGTGGCCCAGATGCCTTGGAATGAGTGTAAGCCAATGGATGAAAAGCTCAGGTTTGTGGCTCGCCTCCTCGAAGGTGAGAAGATGGCGGCGCTGTGCCGTGAATTCGGGATATCCCGGGTGACGGGGTACAAGATTTTCAATCGCTAC
>JANQJA010000020.1 GCA_028281885.1 Pseudomonadales bacterium
TCTCGATTATGGGTGCGGGACAGGAACCGCTGCGTGTCAATTTTCTAGTCATGTAAAAGAGGTTCACGCTATTGATATCTCATCAAAGATGATTGAAATAGCGAGGGGGAAAGCAGCGGTTGCGAAAGTCGAGAACGTAAGCTTCGAGCAATCAGATATTTTCGATGTTAAATATTCTAACGAATCATATGATGCCATTCTGGCTTTTAACATGTTGCATACAGTTCCTCATCCACAGGATGTAGTGCAGCGAGCAAATGAATTGCTAAAGCCAGAAGGTTTATTTATTTCTGTAACGCCTTGCTTACGTCAAAAGATGTCATTTTTGGTTAATCTGCAAATCCAGCTAGTACGAGTCTTGTGCAAGCTTGGGTTAATTCCCATTCCCATAAGAAGGATCACAAGCTCTGAGGTCAATGGATTATTAATAGCTGGTGGGTTTCAATCGGTTGAATCTGAATTGATATATAAAGACGCAACTAGCTATTTTGTCGTGGCGAAGAAGAGTAAAAAAACATAACAAGGTAAGCAAGAAGGACGTGCTAAAGCGCGCCTCCTCTTGCGGCGTTAGGCTACATACGTTGACATACTAAATATGATATATATACTTTATTTGGTATGTGGGAAGTCTACGAACATCGCCGTGTTGATAAGCAGTTGCAGAAGCTGCCTGTAGACATTCTGAAGAAGTATGAGAAGTGGAAAGATATTGTCGAGATCTCAGGCCCCAGCGGTTTGCGACTGATAAGAGGATTTAGAGACAAAGCCTTACGTGGTGAATGGAAAGGTCACCGATCTTCGAGATTGAGCCAGCAGTATCGAATCATCTACAAGATAGATGGAGACAGGCTTCTTGTGGAAGTCGTCGAGGTCAACCCTCACGACTACAGGAGAAAAAACTGATGACTGAATATCGCAAAGCTAAGAAAAGAGTAAACGTAACTCCTGGTGAGTCTGTAAAGATTCTCCGAGAACTTCAGGAACTGAGCCAGAATGAGCTCTCTGAACTTACTAGTATTCCCCAGTCCACTATTTCAGCAATTGAACGTGATCGCGTAAATCTTGGCGTTGAACGAGCCAAAGTGTTAGCGCGAGCACTAAAGTGTCATCCGGCTGTATTGGTATTCCCTGGATGGGACGTCGCTTCAGAGTCGGCAGCCTAACAT
Source organism: Pseudomonadales bacterium (assembly GCA_028281885.1). Lineage (GTDB taxonomy): Bacteria > Pseudomonadota > Gammaproteobacteria > Pseudomonadales > Azotimanducaceae > JANQJA01. The sequence continues at coordinate 1,167 of JANQJA010000020.1, forward strand.
GCAGTTTAAATTGCTCCTTTCAGTCGCTCGGACGAAGCACCTGTGGTCAAGATGTGAATCACATTTTGATTCCCGGCGCCTTGGCAGCTTAACTTGGTGTTATGCGTCATTGCAACCTGTAACGTAACAGGTTACGCTATGCCTTGTGATCCAGAGCTTCAAACACAAGGGACTTGAACGCTACTTTCGGTCTGGTAGCACCGCGCGGATTCGAAACGAACATGCTAGGCGGCTACGGCTGATTTTAGCCCGGCTGGAGGCATCTACAGAGCCTAAAGACATGAATCTGCCGGGGTTAAAACTCCATGAGCTAAAGGGCCGGCGGAAGGGAGCGTGGTCAGTCTCGGTTAGCGGCAACTGGCGAGTCACATTCAAGTTCAAAGGCAATGATGTCTTTGACATTGACTACGAGGATTACCACTAATGAGTATGCATAACCCGCCTCATCCTGGTGAGATCATTCGCGAACTTTGTCTGGAACCCCTCGGCATCACCGTGACCGATGCCGCTGCTGCTCTGGGTGTAAGTCGAAAGACCCTTTCGGCAATCCTCAATGGGCGTGCAGGAATCAGTCCTGAAATGGCCATCCGCCTCGCCAAGGCTTTTGATACAACACCGGAAAGCTGGATGAATCAGCAAACGCAATTCGATCTGTGGCAGGCAAAGCAGCTGCTTGGCGAGCCTGATGTGCAGAAACTGGCAGTCGCGTAACATGAAGCTGAAACAGACTAGGGCCTGTCAGTCGTGCGCGACCCCGGCGCTTGCGTTCGCAAGCTCCTCGGCCAGAACGTCTTCGCCGCTTAACTGGGTCTTATGTGATTTAAAGGAATCTTCTTGTTAGCTTGCAGAAAATGAAAGTAGCATTCTGGATCACGGCACTTGCAATCACTGTTGCGATTGCACTAGCAATCTTTTCGGAGAAAAGTGTGCGCACAGAGATCATGATTCCCTCTTCTCCGGAAAAAGTTTGGGCTGTACTCATGGATAAAGATAGATACGCACAATGGAATCCTGTCTTGGTACCTTTAAAGGGAGAAATTGCCCAGGGAAATACCATTACTTACCAATGGACTCAAGGAAGCGGTGAATCAATTGAAATCGACTCAAGAGTCTTGCTTCTCAAAGAGCAATCAGAACTTCATCAGCGTGGAGGTACACCAGGATTGTTAACCTTCGATCACAAATACAATCTGTCTCCAACAGAAAGCGGCACATTAGTTGTTCAAAGTGAAGTCTATAAAGGAATTGGTGTGTTGTTTTGGGATGCCAGTCAAATGGAACCTGCGTACCAGCGTGTCAATGAGGCACTAAAGGCGCGAGTAGGTACTGTTGAGTAATGAATCACATAACAGGCCCATGCAGAGGGGGCTTACGCTCGCGGGCTCGCGTTCGGCTCCTGATATAAGGTGTTATGTATCATGAAGGTACTCCGATGAAGGTTCAATCTCTTGGTCATATCGTACTCAAAGTCAGTGATCTTGCCAGGTCACGTTCGTTCTACGAAGATCTTCTGGGGCTAGCTGTCAGTGCTCAATCGGACAAGTGGGGAATGGTCTTCTACACGCTCGGAACGCATCACAACTTTGCGCTTGTGGAGATTGGATCTGATGCGGAAAGGATTCACGATGGCGTTGGCGTTGATCACTTCGCTTTTAGGTTAGAAGGTGGAATTGATGAACTCTACGAGGCACAACTCGAACTGAACAATGCCGGAGTAGAAACGGTGCCTATTGATCACAACGTTTCTTACTCGCTCTACTTTCACGATCCAGATGGAAATAGGTTGGAAGTATACGTTGACGGGGCTGAGGGTTGGAGAGAAGACCCGAGTCTAATCTTGACAGAGGCGACAGAGCTGAGATTTGGCAGAGACGCATAACATGAAGTTGAAGCGGGTGAAGCAACCTGGCGCACAAGTTGCCTCCCCAATTTGTGCGCCAGAACGTCTTCGCCGCTTAACTGGGTGTTAGATGTCTATCAAGGTGTTAACAAAGCGCGTCTACGATAGTGCTGAAGATACAGATGGGATGAGAGTTCTAATCGACCGAATCTGGCCTCGTGGTGTTAGCAAAGAAGCTGCCAAAATCGACTATTGGGCTAAAGACTTAGCACCTTCCGACGAGCTTCGTAAGTGGTATCGTCACGATCATGAAAAGTGGGAAGAATTTAAGTCGCGTTACGAGTGCGAGTTAGTTGGCAAGCAGAATTCCTTTGATGAGTTTCTAGATTCAATTCATGACGATGTATTGACGTTGGTTTATAGCTCTAAAGAAATGAAACTGAACAATGCAACGGCTTTCAAAGAATATTTGGTGCGGCATCTAACATGCAGTTGAATTTGTGCGCTTTGCTCACTTGGACAGACGTAGCCGGGTGTTAGATCGCTTCGTGAATTCCACGCTCACCAAATACCTCTTGGTTTGGTTTTTATTAGCGATAATTTGCGTTGTAAATGGTGTGCTACGTGAAGCCACATACGGACAGTACGTTTCTGAACTATCTGCACATCAGATATCGACAGGCACCGCCATCTTTGCAACAGGAATACTAATGTGGGGTATGACTCGGATGTGGCCGATTGACTCCTCAAGCCAAGCTTGGCTGATTGGCGCTTGCTGGTTAGTTGGGACCTTGGCGTTTGAATTTTCTTTTGGATATTTCGTAGTGGGCCATTCTTTGAATACACTTCTTGCCGATTACAACGTTCTGGTTGGTCGAGCCTGGCCAGTTTTTTTGCTATGGATTACAGTAATGCCGTTCATGTTTCACAAATATCGGTCAGCGACCTAGCATGCAGTTGAAGCCGGTCGTGGTCGCTTCCTTCGGGCGGGTCACCTTCCGAAACCCGCCACTTAACCTGGTGTTGTGTGTAAGGATACTCAAATGAGCATTGAATTTTTAACGACGTTTCTAGGTTGGTGCACAGTCGTCAACATTGGTGTGCTGGTAATTGCCATCGTGATGTTAGGCGCAATGCATGACTTTGTTGGAAACCTGACGGCCAGGATATTTGGCATCAGTTCCGAAGACGCAAAGAAGGGGATCTATATCGTGGTACAACAGTATCGCCTTGCTGTCTTTTTCTTCAATCTGGTGCCATATGTGGTACTGAAGATTATGGCAGTCGCATAGCATGAGTTAGTGCGCCCGGACCTGCCTGGACGTCATATCGGTTGCCTGGGTAGCGTCGGCGCCACGGCGTCTTGATCCCTTAGCTTGGTGTTAGGCATCAATTGTGAACTCAACGTATATTGTCGAAATCGTTGAATATGATGCGAAATGGAAAGACCTGTTTGCGGCTCAAGCTGCACAACTACGCGAGTCGCTGGGTTCGACCGCAATGCGCATTGACCACATTGGTTCCACTTCGATCGTGGGTTTGGCGGCGAAGCCGATTATCGATGTTCAGATTTCCGTCGGCTCACTTGAACCCATGAAGCCATACCTTGCGCCGCTGATTTCGCTTGGCTATGTATGGCGCGAGGATAATCCTGAGAAGACGAAACGCTACTTCCGGGAATCCCCGGGTAGTAGAAGGACGCATATTCATGTGCGAGCGCGGGGTAGCTGGCACGAGCAATATGCCTTGTTGTTTCGTGACTACCTGCGCAACAGTCCAGAAGACTGCAACCGTTATGAATCTGTAAAAAGGCAGCTGGCTGAGCGATATAAACGCGATCGAACAAGATATACGGAGTCCAAACGTCCTATCTTCTGGGAAATCATGTCAAGAGCGGACGACTGGGCAAAGACAACTGGATGGGAGCCAGGGCCAACAGATGCCTAACATCTAAGTTGATGACAGAACGCTGCGCTTAACCTGGCGCTCTGTCCAGAAAATACGGAGACCATTTTATGATCCAATGGATAGCGCTGGCCGGGGCGATTGCCCTCGAAGTTTCAGGCACGGTTTCAATGAAGTTGTCTGATGGTTTCACCAAGCTGGTACCCTCAATACTCATATTTGTTTTCTACACAGCATCCTTTGCCGTATTGACCCTGGCGCTGAAGAAAATAGATGTCGGTGTTGCCTACGCCATATGGGCTGGCGCGGGTACAGCGTTGATCGCAATAATCGGGATTCTGTACTTTAAAGAACCATTTTCAGTGCTGAAGGCGTTCAGCATATTCCTAATTATCGCGGGTGTTGTCGGGCTCAACCTGAGCGGGGCGAAGCATTGATTGCTGGGATAGACAGTGGAGGTATAGATGATCTTCTGGAGATTTTGGGCGGGGCTATTGGGTTCGTCCCTGATGATCGGCGAATCGATTCGAAGTTGGGGGCAAGGCCGACATCTGCTCTTTGTGCTGGATGACTTTTTTATAGGTATTCCGCTCGTTCTCATGGCCCTATTGATGGCAAAGCCAAGTGTCGCCAGACATTGTGGTTTTGCTGGGGCCTATGCAGCGGCAGCCGGGATGTTGTACGGAAGCTTTTTCGGAAAGTTGGTGAATCCAGATGGGGCAATGTCAAGTAATCTTGATAATGATTTGCTCACTGTGCTCGTAGGAATGGCGTTCGTTTCGTCACTACTGGGATTGGCGGCTAGCCTGTACTTTGCGTCAAAGTTTCGGGCAGATGCATAACGTGAAGTTGAATTGAACAAAAGAAACCTGCCACGCGGCTTTTGTGTGTGGGCTTCGCACCAGAATGTTCTGGCAGTTTAACCAGGTGTCATGTGTTTCGACGAATCCGTCACTAAATACTAGTGTAGAAAATGATCTTCAGATCTCTTGCTTTAAAGGATTCCTCTGCGATCGGCGAACTCTTTCTTTCTGCCTTCTCGGATTCAGAAGGTGAGGAAGAAGGTCTGTTGATCAGTCGTTTGGCAACTGAGCTCACATCCGGTATTGACGATATCAACGTGCAGGGCTTCGCCGCAGTTGATGACGGGAGGATAGTGGGTGCAATATTTTTTAGTCGGCTTACATTCGACTTTCCATTGGAGGCGTTTATCCTCTCGCCGGTGGCGGTTAGCCCTGAGAGGCAGGGATCGGGGATCGGACAAGCCTTGATCAACCATGGGTTAGCGGAGATGGCTAGCGCTGGCGTACAGCTTGTTACGACATATGGTGATCCCTCATTCTATTCGAAGGTAGGATTCGAGCCGCTCTCAACGGAATCAGTTCAACCACCGTATGAGCTTTCTCAGCCTGAAGGTTGGCTTGGGCAATCGCTCTTTGGCGCGACCTCCAGTATCAAAGCTGGCCGTGCCTCATGTGTTGCAGCGTTGGATGATCCTGCATACTGGTAGGGTCCAAACGAGGCTGGTACATAAGCATGAATTTTCAACGGACCAATGAAGCTGCCACACCGATTGCATGTTCAACCACTGCGCCAGCTTGTGTTGCTAGCTTAACTTGGTGTTAGACGTCACATTATGCGTATCACTTCGGCGATCGAAAACTTTGTATCCAGGCAGCGCCTCGGTTTCTTGGCAACGGTCTGTCCCGACGGTACCCCGAACGTTTCACCGAAGGGGCTGACGTTTGTGCTGGACCAGAACCATCTGGTGATTGGCGAGGTCCGCTCACCAAGATCCGTTTCTAATCTTCGTCTGAACCCGGTTGCCGAAGTGAATGTGGTCGACGTTGTGTCTCGGAAGGGCTATAGATTCAAAGGTTCTTGTACGATCCTTGAATCGGGTCCAGAGTTTGAACGGCTTTTGGAATTCCTTAGGGCGAAGGGTGCAACGAGCGAGATTCATTCCATCATCGTGATGACGGTCGAAACGCTGGGTGAGGTGGTATCACCTGTTTACGACTCGAACGTATCAGAGGAAAAAGTTCGAAGAGAGTGGAAGAAACGATTGGATCAACAAAACGAGGATTTGCTCAGTTGATACCCAACGGGAAGTTTAAGCGGACCAGACAGTCGGTCACGCAAATTGCGTGCTCAATCTCCTTGCCAGAGGGTCTCGGTATGAGTGGCGAATAGTGTGGAGATCGTGCCAACCTCTATTGGCTAGCTATACGGAGAGAGTGCGAGAAACCTGGCAGGTAGAGTCGATATTACGCAAGGATGGGTCAATCAATGTGCAGGGTAGGTGTCTAAGATGAGCCCTCAGCCGAAGAAAAATCTGCGAGGTCGCTGTCGATGTGAGGATTTGCAGTTTGAGCTGATCGATCAACCTTTATTCGTCCATGCTTGTCACTGTCTACACTGCAAGCAGAAGACCGGCTCTAGCTTTGGTCTTACTTGCATCGTACTGGAAAATGAAATCCGGCTGACCCAGGGTCTGCTGCGCAGCAGGCAAGAAAGCTCTCGAACCAAGGCCTATGTGTGTTCTCGTTGCGATACGCCGATCTATAGAACCCATAAGGCATTCAAGGCGACTGCCTGGCTTCAGACGAGATGTCTGGAGGACATTCGTCTACTGAATATTGGTGCTCACATCTGGGTGAAGCGCAAAGATGACTGGCTTGAGCTGCCTGAAGATGTGCCCCAATTTGAAGAAGGCTACCATCGAGATGGGGTCTGGCTCGGATTCGAGCATCAAACGTCTGGAAGAACAACTGCGGAGTGCGAAGTAGTGCCTTTTGCACGAAAAACCTCCACTTTGATATTTAACCGGGCGCCAGGCCCTACCAACCAATCGAGAAGAGGATATTTCAATGTCTAATGAAGGGTATCACGAACCAATCGATGAACTTTCCGATGCAACGAGAGACATGCATCGGGCGATCACGTCGCTGATGGAAGAATTGGAGGCGGTCGATTGGTACAACCAGCGTGTTGATGCTTGCAAAGACGATGAGCTCAAGGCGATATTGGCTCACAACCGCGATGAAGAGAAAGAACATGCTGCGATGGTGCTTGAGTGGATACGCCGTAAAGATCCTGCATTCGACAGCGAACTGAAAGACTATTTGTTCACCGAAAAGCCGATCGCTCATCAGTAGAAGGCTTGGCAAGTTGTGTGACTCACTATCCCGCTTGTCCGGATGTTAGCCGCCCCGTGAAGCGCATTCTGGTTATTGGCTGTGGCGGTTCAGGGAAATCCACGTTCTCCCTTCGAATGGGTGAGACGCTGGGAATACCCGTATTCCACCTCGACCGCCTTTTCTGGCATCCCGGCTGGGTGCCGTCCACAGACGAAGCATTTGAGCAGAAGCTCAGTGAAGTTCTCGCTGGCGACAAGTGGATCATGGATGGGAATTACAGTCGCACGCTGGATATGCGCATACGCGATGCAGACACCATCATTTTTCTGGACATGCCGACCCTGACTTGCCTGTCAGGGGCGTTTTCTCGTTGGTTGAAGTACTGGGGCCGCAGCCGCCCTGATATGACAGAGGGAAACAACGAGCGCATCAATCTCGAATTCCTCGGCTGGATCCTCAGTTACCGCCGGACTCGACGACCCAAGGTCATGGCAACGCTTGAACGCTTCAAGGACTCCAAGGAGGTGATCATCCTCAAGAAGAGATCCGAAATGGCTGGTTTTTTGAGTCGGTTGGCGACAGGGCAGCAGCCGGCAGCAGGTCGGCGGACATGACCGATGATGTTGCTACGCTAAGTCGTTCGTTCCTGATCGTCGCGGCTGTCTTAACGGCATTTGCGGCCTTCTCGTTCTTCTCGCCGCTGGCATTGAGGTCTGAAGCCACCTGGGAGGAGACAGTTTTAAGAGCCGCTGCGCATTTTTTGCCCGCACTTCCTGCGCTGATTGTTGGGCTGGCTGTAAGATATGCTCAGGTTTGGGCCTGGTACCTCGGGGTGTTCTACATGGCCGTATTGTTCGGTTTGGGAGTGTTTCTTTCAGCAGAACACTTTGTATATATCGCTCACGGCAACTTCATTCCGCCGGTCTTCTTGTTCTTTTCGCTACTCGCGTGTCCTTCCCTGTATTTCCTGCTCAGGAGAAGGTTGAGCGTGCTGAAACAGCTTCGCGGTACCGTCTGATGAAGCTAAGCGCGATTAGAATTCCGTGTTTGGACCTGGGTGAGGCTGAAGCCTACTACGCGGACCTGATTGGGTGGTCGAAGATGTTCGGGTCGGTCGAGGCAGGGCATATCGGTTTTGGCCTCGATCAGGTCGTTGTCATTCTCGAACCTGAAGAGGCGGGTGAATTCGAAGCGGGCAGGTATCTGGGTTTCAGTGTCGAAGTGCCGGATATCCATCAGTATTATGCGGCAGCACTGGCCCGGGGCGTCCAATTCACCGGTGAGCCGGAGAAGCAGCCCTGGGGTGGCATCATGACGCACATCACTGACTGTAGTGGGAATTCTTTTTCGGTTATTGAAGGAAAGGACGCCTGACATGCTTTTGACGTGTTGTGCTGGCCAATCCGCTGAAAGGTAGGATTTGACAACATGTACGGCGTGCTTTTGCTCCTTCACATCCTTGCGGCAACGATATGGACAGGAGGGCATATTGTTCTTGCTGTCGTGGTGCTGCCGAAAGCGTTAAAGGAACGATCTCCCGAAGTGCTGCTTGGCTTCGAGTCGGTGTTTGAAAAAATCGGCATGCCGGCTCTCCTCATACAGGTATTGACGGGTTTGATGCTCGCGCATCGTATGGTGCCTGACATTGCGCAATGGTTTGACGTGGCCCACCCTGCCTCTCATGCGATCATGACCAAGCTTGTTTTGCTTGCGCTAACGGTAGGTTTTGCAATCAATGCAAGGTTTCGTGTCTTACCGACGCTCTCTGCAGACACGCTCAAGGTTATGGCCTGGCACATTGGTTCAGTCACTGTCTTTTCAATACTGTTTGTCTTTGTGGGTGTGTCGTTCCGTACGGGCTGGTTATCTTGAACGCTGATTGGGCCAATACATTTTCTGGATTCGGTGTTCGGGGCGGCGGAGTTGATGGCGACTCATGACTCAGCGTGACACCCTGCTGGCATCGATCGCCGCGGAGATAGCCCGCCTGAATCGAAGACCCGTCTCTCTTGTCGCCATCGATGGCGTCGATGGGGCAGGCAAGACCCGCTTTGCCGATGAACTCGCCGACCGCCTGCCGGGCACGGTGATTCGTGCGTCGGTCGATTACTTTCACAACCCGCGCGCGGTTCGCTATGCGCAGGGGCGCGATTCTCCCCGGGGTTACTTTGAAGATTCCTTTAATTACTTCAAGCTCAAAGAATGCTTGCTGGACCCGCTCAGTCGAGCGCCCCCGGGGAGATATTGTCGTAAGTGGTTTGATTATCGAACAGACGTTGAAGTGCCCGAAGCGTGGAAAACGCCACCGCAGCAGGGCGTCCTGATTTTCGATGGCATCTTCTCTCATCGGCCAGAGCTTGGGGACTACTGGGACTACTCTGTCTTTCTGGAAGTTTCGCCCAAAGAATCCGTTCGACGCTGTATTGATCGTGAGGGAGTCAAGGACGTTTCCTATGACCCGGGACATCCGGTTCATGCCCGCTACGTGCAGGGCCAGGCGCTTTACATTGGATCCTGTAATCCCGCGGCGAGGTGCACGCGACGCATCGATAACGAAGACATCGACAGAGCGCATGTGATCGCCTGAGGGGGCGGAAGCGGAGAAGCACCCGTTCCGGCATGTCCAGGGGCATGGCGCCGGGCGGGTCATGTTAAGTTCCCATAACGTGAACCAACAGCAGTCAGGGGGAATCGGTTGATGGAATTCGTGAGTGAGTATTCAGTTGCAGTTTCGGCGGTTGGCGTCATGGCACTGTTGCTGCTGATTCAGGTTTTGGTGGTTGATGTGGTCGGCCTTCGATCCCGGCACATGCCGGGATCATCGATCGAAGCCAATCATGATGACCTGCTGTTTCGAGTGACAAGAACCGTCGCCAACTCGAATGAGAGTGTCGCCGTGTTTATCCTGGCCGTGCTGTTCTGTATTTTATCCGGGGCATCGCCCGACTATTCAGGCTACGCCGCGGCGGGTTATGTGGCTGCGAGGGTGGCCTATGCTGCCTGCTATTACAGCAACCTGCAGACGCTTCGTTCAGTCGTCTTTGGGTTATCCCTGCTGTTTCTGGCCGCGCTGATCGCTGTTGGCGCGTTAGCCTGAAACGCCGCTGACAATGTGCATTGTAGATGCGAGCTTGATCAGGGGTGTGGCAGATGTCTGAAACAGCGGCCCGAATAATCTTTCGGGATGTTTCGCGATGACTGATCCGGTCATTTCCGGCACCTGCCATTGCGGCAGGCTGTGTGCAGCGACCCGTTCCATTGAACTCATGTCTCGCCCAGGGCTCTAAACCTTCGTCACCACGACCGAAGGTAACAAGCAATGAATAACATTCATCCGTCGGCGATCGTGCATCCTGAGACCCAACTGGGAAACGACATTGAGATTGGCCCGTTTTGCACGGTAGGGCCGGATGTCACCCTGGGCGATGGTTGCCGGCTGATCTCCCATGTTGTGATTGAAGGGCCCACCGTCATTGGACAGCGCAACACCTTCTATCCATTCAGCATCATTGGCATGGAACCGCAGGACCTGAAATACGACAAGGAGCAGACGTCTCTGCAGATTGGCGATGACAATACTTTCAGAGAATCGGTTTCGGTACATCGCGGCACCGAGCAGGGAGGAGGCAAGACCGGTGTCGGTAACAACAATCTCTTTATGGGCTACGTTCATATCGCTCATGACTGCCTGGTTGGCAATGACAATGTGTTTGCCAACTACGTTGGCATCTCGGGCCATGTGATAGTCGATGACTGGGTGATCCTGGGTGGTCAGGTCGGGGTGGTTCAGTTTCTTCGGATTGGATCCCACGCCTACATCGGCGGCGCTTCGCTGATCGATAAGAACGTGCCACCCTATGCGACGGGCTATGGTAATCGTCTGGAGATCAAGGGGGTGAACATCGTTGGGCTGAAACGCCGCGGCTTCTCACGGGAGGCCATCTCTGCAATCTCGGACGCCCATCGTCTGTATTTCCGTTCGCAGCTCAGTGAGGTCGAAGCACTTCGCCGTATCGAGGCGGAGTTTGAGGACTCCGATGAGGTTCGCGCATTCACCGACTTCCTGCAGGCCGTGGGTGGCAAGGTGCACTGAATGCCTTGATGCGTTAAATATCACTGCATCTGACGTGTACGATTGATCCCTGCCATGCGCTCATGGGGTGGAACAATCAACATAACAAGGAGGGTTTGATATGAGTCTGGTTGTCACATCCGCGCTTGCGGGTCTGTTTGCATTGATCATGGTGCCGTTGAGCGTGCAGGTGTCGCTGCGCCGCGTGGCGCTGGGTGATGCCGCTGGCGGCGACGAACTGTTGCGTCGTCGGATCAGGGCACATGGGAATTTCATTGAGTATGCACCGCTGGCAGTCATTTGCGTCGGCCTGATTGAATTTGGTGATGCTCCGCAGTCGCTGGTCCTGGGGCTTGCTGGTGCATTTCTGATCAGTCGCGTAGTTCATGCGGCGGGGATGCTGTATACCTCGACCCCACCGCTTCGCGCGGGAGCCATGTTGCTGCAACATGCCGCCTTCCTGGTCGCGGGTAGCTGGTTGCTTTATCGGGTGCTGGGTTGAGTACCGGCACACCGGTTGCCGCGAACTGACGGTAGGTCCCTGGGAGTCGGGGCGTGAAGATACTCGGGATGCCCGGCGTCAATCCGCAGACCGGACCCTGGATGGATAATATCCTGGGTGGTGTCGCGTCTGCGGGTGACCGGGCCCAGACACAACACTACGGATTCTGGACGTCTGGCGAAGAACGGGTTGATGCTGCGGCGGAGCTGCAGATCGTATCGTCATTTGATCCTGAGCTGATCGTCGCCAAGAGCATGGGTACGTTGCTGACCTTGCGGGGCGTGTCCGATGGTATGCTGCAACCGAAACAGTGTGTGCTCATCGGTATTCCTGTTGCCGGCAGCGGGGCGGGCATCGATTTGTTGCTGCGCTGGCATGAACTGAATCTCCCGACCTTGTTTATTCAGCAGGAACTGGATCGTACGGGTACGTTTGAGCAGCTCTCGGCGTTGGTCAATCCTGAGTCGCGGTGCACACTGGTGGCAGTGCCAGGCAGCGATCACGTCTACGCCGATACAGCAGTACTGATCAAGCTCATTAACGACTGGCGAGAAACATGACGTTGTCAACCGGAATACGTTACCGCGCCTGCGGTGTTGTCATCCATCGAGAGCAAATACTGATGGTTCGGCATGTGCATGACGGGCGGGATTACTGGACCCTGCCCGGTGGCGGTATCGAGTCGGGTGAGACGCCGGAGCAGGCGGCCGCGCGTGAAGTGTTGGAAGAGACAGGCGTTCGGGTGACGACGGAACGGTTCCTGTTCGAGGCCTCAAGTAAAAGTGGTCGGAATACCACGCTGTGTTTCCTGATGTCCGAACCCGATGATCCGGTAGTCAGCCTCGGTGTCGATCCGGAACAGCAGCACCTGCACGTTGACGACAGAATGCTGCAGGATGCCAGGTGGCATCCCATTGATGAGGTGCGCGAAGACTATTTGATCTCCCGCGTCCTCGATCTGCTCAACGGGCGCTGACGGTTTGCAATGCGTTTACGGTAGATCTTTTTCAGCCCGTGTTTTCGGACGAGCGTAAAGGAGAACCCTGATGGTCAGCCGAGAAATCGAAGCGTTTATGCCGGAGTGTCCGCGCATGCCGCCGCCCATGTCACTGGAGGATGTGCTCGCGCGACAGCAGCAGACCCTGACGGGACCGCAACGTTGGCCCGGACTCAGTAGCGTTGAACTCGAGGATGTTGACTGTGAAGGCGTGGCTGCTGTCTGGTATCGGCCGAAACAGATTGAAGGCAAGGGAGTTGTGCTTTATTGCCATGGTGGTGGCTACATGTGGTCTTCCGCGCGAAGGCATGAAGGTATCATCAGCCGTGTGGCGGACGCTTGCCGCCTGCCCGTTCTGGCATTGGACTACAAACTGGCGCCCACCAGTCCGTTTCCCGGACCAGTTGAAGAAGGGATACGGCTTTACAGCTGGCTTCGTGGTCAGGGTTACGATGCGCGCCAGGTTGCGTTTGTTGGTGACTCCGCCGGTGGCGGGCTGGTGCTGGCGCTCGGTCACGGATTGATTGATGCCGGTGAACCGTTGCCTGCCTGTGTTGCTTCTTCCTCTGCCTGGACTGACCTCGCGCTCACCGGTGAAAGTATTGACGCGGTAGTCCACGACCCCTGTGTCAGCCGAGAAGGGCTTGAGACCTGTCGGAAACACTACTTGCAGGGACATGATCCGCAGGACAAGCTGGCGTCGCCGCTCTATGGCGATTTCAGTGGGTTCCCGCCATTGCTATTGCAGGTGGGTTCCCGCGAGCAGTTGCTGTCGGACTCGACTCGCGTTGCCGCGAAAGCCGATGCGGCGGGTGTTGAGGTAACCCTGGATATCTTTGATCGTTGTCCGCATCTCTGGAACTGGTGGGTGCCGGAATCTCCGGAAGCGAGGCGCTCGATGCTTGATATCGCCGAGTTTGTTCGCAGGCATATTAACGATTAGCTTGTCGGTGTTTTAAGCAGGAACTGAGCATGACAGAAGAAAATCACCGTGTCGTTTCCGTGAGCCGGAGTGGCGTGCACGAGTTCAGTAAACAGACCACTGACGCCATTCGATTGTTGGCGGGTCTGGGCGTTGAAGGCGATGCGCATATGGGTGAGACGGTGAAGCATCGTTCACGGGTCGCCGAGGACCCGACGGAGCCTAACCTGCGTCAGGTTCACCTGATTCAGCAAGAGCTGTTCGATGAACTTGCCTTAAGCGGATTCTCGGTGAAACCAGGTGACCTGGGGGAGAACATCACGACCCAGGGTATTGATTTGCTCGGCCTTTGTGCGGGTGCCAGGTTGGAATTTCCCGGCGGTGCCGTTATCGAACTGACGGGGCTTCGCAACCCCTGTGCCCAGATTGACCACTTTCAGACAGGGCTCCTGCGTGCTGTCCTCGGTCGTGACGAAGCGGGCAAGGGGGTGCTGAAGGCGGGCGCGATGGGTATTGTGATCGCTGGCGGAGAGGTGCGGCCGGGGGATCGCATTTCCGTCATCTGGCCGGCCGGTGAGCGTCGCCCGCTGGGGCGCGTCTGATGATTGTGCTGCAGGGATATATCGTCGTGCCCCCAGCCGATCTGGAAGCGGTCAGGGCTGCATTGCCGCGCCATGCCGATCTGACCCGACGTGAAGCAGGCTGCCTGAAATTCGAGGTGACGCCGGATGAGGCCGATGAATATCGCTTCAACGTCTACGAAGAGTTCGCCGATCAGGCATCGTTCGAGGCCCACCAGCAACGGGTTCAGGATTCGGACTGGGGCAGGGTCACGGTGAATGTCGCGCGTCACTATGAGATTGACGGTCTTGATTAGTGTTAGCATCCGATGACGTTTTCATCGGAGAGGCTACCTATGGCAGAGAAAAATGACGGACGTGTGCGCAAGGCCATCGGCGACATCGCACCGACACTGGCTGAGGTAACTGATGATGTCTTGTTCGGTGAGATATGGGAACGTCCTGAGCTAAGCAAGCGAGATCGTAGCCTGATCACCTGCGCGGCACTGGTTTCGACCGGCAAGACGGAACAGATGGGTTTTCATTTTCCGACAGCGGTCGAAAACGGTGTCACCCAGGAAGAGCTGATCGAGATGATCACGCATCTGGCGTTCTACGTGGGATGGCCGAATGCAATGTCGTCGATCAACCGGGTCCGGCAGATCTTTGCCGAACAGGCGGAGTAGACAGGTATATGCGCGCCCGTGATCCCATGTTCATCCTGTACGTCAGGGACATGGATCGGACACTGGGCTTTTATCGCGATACGTTTGAGATGGAGGTCGTGCAACACACCCCCGGCTGGTCAATGCTGCGTTGCGGCGGCGCGACCATCGCCCTTCACATTCTGTCGCCATCAAGTCGGGAATCTGTTGCCCCCCACGCCGGCCTCAATCTCAATGTGGACGATCTGGATCAGGCGATTGCCGAGGTGCTGGCGGCGGGTGGCGAACATATTATCACGCGGGAGCCGACCGACTTTGTGCCGGTACGGATGTGCGAGTTGCGGGACACTGAAGGCAACGGCATCGAACTGCGTCAGTTTGTCGCAGCAAGTCATGACCTCTCTGCCGTCGATACCGACGACTGAACCGGGTCGTCAGCCATCTGTAACCGGGAGCGCCCCTTATGGCCATTGAACAGAGTTACAATTTTCGGCGCGTCTCAGATCAGGTTTCAACTTCCGGCGTGGTGCCGGCGCCGGTCCTGGAAGCCCTGAAATCCGAAGGCTATGAGGCGGTCATCAACCTGATGCCGGATGACAGTCAGTATGCCGTGCCCGGGGAGGCGGACATTGTCACCTCGCAGGGTCTTGAGTATTGCTATATCCCCGTGGATTTCACGCGACCGACGGTTAACGATTTTACTCAGTTTGCATCGGCTCTTGATGGACTCGGCGATCGCCGGGTGCACATACACTGCGCGGCCAATTTCCGGGTTAGTGCGTTCTATTCGCGTTACGCCGTGCGAGCCGGTCTTTGGACCCGGGCCGATGCAGAAGCGTTTGTCGGTGACCTTTGGAAACCTGCGGAACATGAAGGCTGGCAGCCACTCCTGGAACAACTGGACGGGACGGATTGAATCATGGAGAAGGTTGAATTCACACGGTCGGAAAAGGAACTCATCGCGAAGAAGATCCAGCTGTACTTCCGGGAGGAACTCGAGCAGGAAATCGGCGGTTTTGATGCCCAGTTTCTGCTGGATTTTTTTGCCGAAGAGATCGGGGCGCTCTGGTACAACCAGGGGGTCAAGGATGCGCAGCAGGTGATTGAGGAACGAACCCTTGGCGTCGTCGATGCGCTGGATGAACTGTTGCAGTCGACTGACATTGGCAGGTGATGTTGCATGGAGCGAGAGGCGATTGATGCGGCGCTGGTTCGAGCGCTGATCCAGTCCCAGTTTCCTGCCTGGTCGGAGCTGCCGGTCGAACCGGTCCGCCCCGACGGTTGGGATAACCGCACCTTTCGGCTCGGTGACGACATGGCGGTCAGGCTGCCTAGCGCTGAACGTTATGCGGCGGCGGTGGAAAAAGAACATCGCTGGCTGCCCGTGCTGGCGCCGAACCTTCCATTGCCAATCCCGAAGCCGCTCGCAAAAGGAGAGCCCGGACTGGGCTACCCCTGGCCCTGGCTGGTCAATCGCTGGTTGCCCGGGGAGACACTCGAGTCGTCACCCGTTTCGGATGAAAGGCAGCTCGCTGTTGACCTCGCCGGATTTCTGACATCGTTGCAGCGATTCGACGCCAGTAATGGGCCCGCGTTTGGCCGGCACAATTTCTTTCGTGGCGGGCCGCTCAGGGTTTATGACGACGAGATACGTTCAGCCATCGCCAGACTGGCCGGTCGGATCGATGCGACACTGGCCCTGGATACCTGGGAGGTAGCGCTTGCTGCAACCTGGGATGGACGTGCGGTCTGGATACATGGCGATGTCGCGGCCAGCAACCTGCTGGTCACTTCCGGCAGACTGAGCGGCGTCATTGATTTTGGTTCAAGTGCCGTGGGTGATGCTGCCTGTGACCTGACCATTGCCTGGACCTGGTTCTCTGGTCAGGGTTGCGAGACGTTTGCCGCCGCCATGCCGGTCGATGCCCGGACCTGGCAACGCGCACGCGGCTGGTCGCTGTGGAAGGCGCTGATTACCATGGTTGGGCCTTCGCCCCACGATCCCGTCCATGCCGAACGTATCGCCAATCGGGTCATGGCAGAGCATGCTGACGGTTGATACAGATCGACTCAGACTGCGGCGTTTCGCGGCAACCGACATCGACTGGCTGGTGGCGCTGGATAACGATCCCGAAGTGATGCGATTTATCAATGGCGGCGAACCGGTGAGCCGTAACTACATCCTGCGAAATATACTGCCGGTCTTTATGCGGCCGGACGTCCTGCCGGGATTCAGGGTCATCAGCCTGCGAGACGACGACGTGGCACTGGGCTGGTGCTGCCTGCGCGGTGATCGTGGCCCGCCAAGGCTCGGCTATCGTCTTCAGCGTTCCGCCTGGGGTCAGGGTTATGCAGTCGAGGCAGCGCGGGGTTTGCTGAACGCTGGTTTCGGTCAGGGAACTGATCTGGTTACCGCCACCACCTATGAAGACAACATCGCCTCCGTGCGGGTGCTGGAAAAACTCGGGTTTTCATTGCGTCGCCGTTTTCGTGCCGATCCCGCCGAGCAGGACACCGCGCGGTCCGGTGATGCCGAACCCTGGCCTGGCTGGGACCTGGAGTATCAGCTGACCCGAGATGAGTGGAATCCTGGTGCTGCTGATACCATGGGCTGAAAGTTCGGCCTGGAGAGGCAAAAGGAGGCGCCATGAAGATTGCCAAACGGATACTGATTGGTGTCGTTGTGTTCTATGTCGGCATCGTCATCGTATTTGAATCCCTGCTTGGTTATTACCAGCCCATGAGCGAAGGAACAATTGTCATTACCACCTTCGACGGCGCGCCCCATAGCCGGGTTGTCTCTCGCCTTGAGAGCCAGGGTAATCTCTATGTGGCAGCCAATCACTGGCCGCGAACCTGGTACCACGACGTGCTGGAGTTTCCGGATGTTGAGGTCGAGATCGATGGCGAAACAAGATCCTACACAGCAGTCTCTGTGACCAGTGAAGAGCACGAACGGGTGAACGCTGATAAACCGCTGCCCTTGTTGTTTCGTTTTCTCACTGGTTTTCCGCCGCGGTACTTTGTCCGCCTTGATCCGAGGGGAGAAGAATAACGGTGGATATTGTTGAACCATCGCTGCCATTGTCTGCTGGCGACATGGAACGGCTGATTGATCTTGCCGGACAGGTGTTCGATGAGGTTAAACCAGATGCCATTCAATGGCGGCTCAGTCGAATGCCCGAGGTGACGCTGTTTGTTGCCGTGGATGATGATCGCTGGGTTGGCTTCAAGGCAGGCTATGCTGCGACGCCAGGCCGCTACTACAGCTGGCTCGGCGGGGTGGATCCGGCCTACCGGAATCGGGGCATTGCCGGTGCTCTCATGCAGGCGCAGCATGACTGGGTTGCGGCGTCTCAGTTTGAAATCGTTGAAACGCACGTACGTCAGGCTAACGATGCCATGGTGGCGATCAACATGAAGCATGGCATGCGGGTCACGGGCTTCTTTATGAAGAGCGATGGCCCCAACTTCATGATGCAGCGGGAATTCTAGTCGTACTGTCTCAGCGCGGTTTTAGCGGTAGTAGACGAGGATGTAGGCCGAGAGCAGCAGTGCGATCCAGAGTGCGGTGGTGCCGATCTGCCAGGAGCGGCCGAAAATACTTCTTTCTTCGCTGTCTGCAGTATGGGGCTGACCAAGATAGTTGACGGTGAATTGTTTGACGCTGCCTTGAACGTTCTTGCGCTGGCTGGTGAGAAGCCCGCCAAAAAATCCCATCACGCGGCCGATCCCGAGTGCAATCGAGACTCCCAGTCTGCGCCATAGCCAGTCTGTATCGAGGGAGATGGTCTCGGTTCGTTTCATCAACGGTAGCAGGATGAAAAAGGCGAGTCCCGAGAACAGCAGCAGCTGCAGGTAGAATATTACCTTGCCGGCCTTGTAAGGATGGTAGTCCATCTCGTAGGGCAGCAATGGGTAGAGCAGGTCAGGGAAGACGCCCAGCAGGATGCAAACGGCCGCGGCGATGACCATGGCAAGGCCCATGTTCCATGGCGCATCTTTCGGCCGCAGACCAGAATCCTTCTGGAAGAACACAAACCAGGGATACTTGATGCCGGCGTGCAGAAATACGCCTGCCGATGCCGCTGTTAACAACAGGTAGGTCCAGAGCAATTGCTGGTCGGCGGCAGCCTGGGAGATCAGGGTCTTGGTGGTAAAGCCTGAGGTCAACGGGAAGCTGGAAATGGCCAGCGCGCCAATGATGCCGCAGATGCAGGTCAGCGGCATGGTGCGATACAGGCCGCCCAATTCAGTACATCGGCTCTTGCCCGTCCGATAGAGCACGACACCGGCACTCATCATCAGCAGCGCCTTGTAGATGATATGGGCAAAGGCGTGGGCGGCTGCGCCGTTCAGGGCCATCTCGGTGCCGATGCCGATCGCGCAGACCATGAAGCCCACCTGGTTGATGATGGAGTAGGCGAGTATCCGGCGGGCATCGTTCTCAAGCAGCGCGAAGATGATCCCGTGCATGATCATGTAAAGGCCGATGCCAATCAGTACCGATTCGCCAGGATAGAGCAGGATCAGCGCGAGTACTGCTGTTTTGGTGGTAAATGCCGACAGGAAGACCGTGCCGGTAGCACTGGATTCGGGATAGGCGTCGGCGAGCCAGGCGGACACAGGCGGCGCAGCCGCGTTGATCAACAGCCCGGCCAGGATCATCCAGGTATTAAAGTCGGTGGCGAGCAGAGGCCGGATGTCCACTGAACCGGTCTGGATGGCCAGCCCTTCGATACCGACCTTCAGGATGACGCCGCCTGACAGGTGCATGATGGCGTAGCGGATACCGGCGGTCCGGGCGGCCGGCGTACCACCGCACCAGACGATCACGGTGGAAAACAGTGCCATGATCTCCCAGAACAGGAACATGGTAATCAGATCCCCCGCGAACGAAACACCGATAGCACCCGCGGAGTAGGCATAGGCGGCAGCCAGTTCCTGCCACTTGGCCGTACGATAGGCGAACAGGCCACCGAGCAGTGCCATTCCGGCGAATATGGTGGCAAACAGTCGGCGCAATGGACTGCCTTCCACCGGTTCGATCACATAGTCGAGGAAAAACAGCGACGCCTGGACGCCATCTTCAATCTGCCAGACTGCCCAGAGCGTGACGACCGGTGCGATCATGAGCACCGCCGTACGCAGGGTGCCACGGGTGAGCGCGATGACAAGCGCCGCCGCAAGCATGATGAGCGCCGGTGAGAAATCAGTCATCGTGGTCCACCGGGTCGTAATAATTTTCAGGGCGCTTCAGCAGGTAGCCGAGTCCCTTGGTGAACAGCACCATGGCGAGACAGGACAGGAATCCAAATACAGCACCGAAACCGAACCAGCCATCGATACCGAAGTAGCCTTCGAAGCCAAACACGAACTGCGCCAGCACGGTCAGGGCGAGTAGCAGGCAGCCGCCCCACCAGAGCTTTTTGATGGTCTCGGGCCGAACCAGCCAGTGAAGCTTGTCGTCAGGCTCGGTCATGGCTGCTCCACGATTTGTCGTTCAAGTTCAACCACTGGTGCATTGAATAAAAAGAACAGCAGTACCAGCGCGGCAGTAAAGGTCAGGGCGATGACCATGGTAACGGGCGCTTCGCCATGGGCCTTCTCGCTGGACTCGGGTTCCATAAACCAGGCCATGTAGATGATCGGCAGAAAGTACGCGGCGTTAAGCGCAGTGCTGACGATGATCGTCACGATGGCAATCAGATTGCCGGCCTGAAAGGCGCCGGCGAGGATGTACCACTTGGAGACGAAGCCACCGGTGGGCGGCACGCCGATCATGCTGAGTGCGCCGATCGTGAACGCGGCCATGGTCCAGGGCATCTGCCGACCGATGCCTTTGAGTTGCGGTATTTCTGTTTTGTGGGCGGCGACATAGATGGCACCTGCTGCAAAGAACAGTGTGATCTTGCCGAATGCGTGGGACACCATGTGTACCGTGGCACCGACTTCTGCAAGCGGTTTCAGAATCGCGGCCGCCATCACCACGTAGGAAAGTTGTGAGATCGTGGAGTAAGCCAGCATTCGCTTCAGGTTCTGCTGTCTGAGCGCCACGATACTGGCCGTGAGAATGGTGAAGGAAGTGACATACATGAGCCAGCCGCTGCTGGCTTCACCGAACAGGAAGTCGATACCAAAGATGTAGGTGATCACCTTGGTCAGCGTGAATACGCCTGCCTTGACGACCGCGACTGCATGCAGCAGTGCGCTGACCGGTGTTGGGGCGACCATCGCCGCTGGCAGCCAGCGGTGGACAGGCATCACGGCAGCCTTGCCGATGCCGAACACGAACAGCGCCAGCAGTAGTCCTACCTGGGGGCCGTCAACGACGCCTTCGAGGATGCCGCCCAGCACGAAGTCGACATGGCCCGCCAGGAAATAGGTCCAGATAATGGCGGGTAGCAGCAGACCGATGGAGGTGGATAGCAGGATGCCAAGGTACACACGGGCGGAGCGCACGGTGTCGACATCGCCTTTGTGAGATACGAGTGGGTAGGTGGAAAGGGTGAGTGCCTCGTAAAACAGAAACAGCGTAAAGAGGTTGGCGGAAAAAGCGATCCCCATGGTTGCCGCAATGGACAAGGCAAAGCAGATATAAAAACGCGTCTGGTGTGATTCGTTGTTGCCGCGCATATAGCCAATGGAGTAGATCGAGTTGACGATCCAGAGACCGGATGCCAGGGCGGCGAACATCATGCCGAGAGGTTCCAGGTGCAGTGCCAGGTGCAGACCCGGCAGAATCTCAGTCAGGATGATGTCGTAGCGATCACCGGCCATGACCAGCGGAATCAGTTGCCACACATTGATCGCCAAGGCAGCAGCGATCACCAGGGTGGTTGCTTCGCGAATGTTGTCGCCAAAACGGGAGGCGACCGCGATGGCGGCGGCGCCTGTCAGGGGCAGCAGGATCGCGGTGATGAGCGTCAGCTCCGGCGTCATCGCGGATGCTCCATCAGGGTCTCTGCCGCGTGGCTTGCCAGCGTGAGCGGCAGTTCGGGATAGAGTCCGAATGCCACGTTGCCGAGGGCAACAATCCAGGTGGCGACGAGCAGGGTAAGGGGTGCTTCATTGACCCGGACATTGCTGAGCCGTGGTGCCGCGAAATAGAGTTTCTCAACGACCCGCCAGACATAGTAAACGGCCATCAGCGATGTCAGCACAATGATTGCGACCAGCAGGATACCGAAGTGGCCATGATCCATGACCGAGAGGATGAGCAACCACTTGCTGATGAAGCCGGCGGTACCCGGTATACCGACCAGGCTTAACCCGCCGACCACGAAGGCAGCGCAGGTCCAGGGCATGGTTCGTGCGGCACCTGCGAGTTCATCCACGCGCAGGTCGCGAAAGCGAATGGCAAGCGATGCCACAGCCAGAAACAGTGCTGCCTTTGCCATCGCGTGATTGAACAGGTGAATGACGCTGGCCATCAGGCCTGATGCATTGAGCAGGCTGGCACCAATCAGCACGTAGCCCATCTGGGCGACTGACGAGAATGCCAATAGACGTTTCAGATGTCCCTCGAACATCGCGACGGCGGATGCGATCACCGTACCCAGGAGCGCCAATGGCATCAGGAAAAACGCGAACTGCACGGCATGTTCCGGCAGGTTGGCCTGGAACACGAAAAAGTTGAATCTCAGCAGCACATAGATTGCTACCTTGGTGCCACAGGCGGCAAGAAATGCGGTCACCATGTGCGGTGCATGGGTGTAGGCGTTGGGCAGCCACACATGAAGTGGAAACACGGCTGCCTTCAGGGCAAGGCCGATCGTGATGAAGCCTGCTGCTGCCAGGAGGGGGTTCAGCGAGGTGACTTCACTGATACGTGCTTCCATGTCAGCGAGATTCAGCGTGCCGGTCAGCATGTAGATCAGGCCGACACCGATCAGATAGAAGGTCGCGCCGATGGTGCCGGTGATCAGGTACTTGAAGGTGGCTGGCAGGGCGCGCCGGTCTGGCCCGCCGGCGATCAGGATGTAGCTCGCCAGCGAAGAAATCTCCATAAACACGAAGATGTTGAAGGCGTCCGCCGAGATCACCATGCCGATCAGTCCGGCGAGAGCCAGCAGCCAGGCCGAGTAAAAAAGCGGCTGGCGGTGAGTTTCAATCTGGACATCGATGCTGGCTTTGCCGGCGATAATGGCCACGGCGCCAGCGCCGGTCACGATCAGCAGCAGCAGCGAGCTGAACGCGTCGATGGACAGTGTGATGCCGTAAGGGGCTTCCCAGCCACCGAGGTCGTAGGTCAATGCCGTCCCCGTGACGGTGGTCATGGCAAGCGCGATGGCAATGAAAAGACTGAACAGCGTGGAGGCGGCCGCGGCCGCCCAGGCGAGACCGCGCGGCGTCAGCAGAATAACGATGGGCGCACTCAAGAGCGGGACGATCACCTGCAGCGCAGGCAAATGTTCATTGAAGGTCATCGAGGCGACCTCGCAGGCGTCGCCGGTTTACAGGTCATGGCGATCAGTCCGCTTCCAGGATCTCGTCTTCTTCAATTGTCCCGTATCGCTCGTTGATGCGAACGATGAGTGAGAGTCCCAGTGCCAGGGTGGAAACACCGACGACGATCGCCGTGAGGATCAGCACCTGGGGCAACGGGTTGGAGTAAATCTGGTCGGGCAGGTCGGGCTGGATGATGGGCGCGGTACCGCCTTCAACCTTGTCCATGGTGATGTACATTAGAAATACAGCGGACTGGAAGATGGAGAGGCCGATCAGCTTCTTGATGAGGTTGTGTTTCACGATCACGGCATAAAAACCCACCATCAGCAGGATGGCGAACACCCAGTAGTTGAAATGCCCAAGGATCTCGATCAGCGTCATCAGCTGTGTTTCCTTGCGGCGAAGGCGTGAAAGATGGAAAGCAGCGCGCCGCAGACGGTCATGCCAACACCGAGTTCAATGGCGATGACGCCGATTTGGCGGCCGGTAACGGGATTCTCTGCCAGTACCGAGTAGTCAAGGAAATGACCGCCCAGCAGCATGCAGACGACGCCAACAAGACCGTAAAGGCTGGCACCGCCAACCATCAGGAACAGTAGCGCGGGTCGCGGTATGGCGGCGAGTGCGGCATTCTCGCCTTCGATCAGGCCATACAGAATGATGCCCGTCGCGATGATCGCGCCGGCCTGGAAACCGCCGCCAGCGCTATATTCGCCGTGAAACTGAACGTAGAGTCCGAACAGGACAATAAGTGGTACCAGCAGGCGCCCGACGTTCTGGGGAATATGGTGGTGATGCAGTCCCCGGCCCCGCCTGCCATACATGCTGCCGACGCCCCGGCGGGCGTCGAGAATAAACAGTACGCCGATACAGGCGGTAAACACAACGAAGACTTCACCGAGGGTGTCATAGCCGCGGAAACTGGCGAGTACTGCCGTGACGACGTTCGGAAAGCCCATGAATTCGGGTGTTTTTTCAATATAGTAGGGCGCCACATGCTGATGCACCGGCGCATCGGGATCGCCCAGCGGAGGCTTGTCGAAGGTCGCATAGATGAGCGTGATCGCCGTGACGCCCACAACGATCAGACCGGCGGAGCGAGTATAGGTACGTCGTTTTTCCCGTTCTGCCGTCAACGCCAGCGCAGACAGAAAAATCACCATCGTCACGCCCGCGCCTACTGCTGCTTCGGTCAGGGCAACATCGGCGGCATCGAGAATAAAAAAGTTGGCGGCCATCAGCAGGCTGAAGATTGACGTCAGCATCACGGCGGCAAACAGGTTGCGGGTGTGGACAATCGCGATCGCTACGATCACGAGTAGTGTTAGCAGAAAGATGCCGAAGAGACTGATCATGAAGCCTCTCCGGGTTCAGATCGAGACCCTTTCGGTCGTGAAACATGGGGACGCAGACCGGCGAGCAAAGCAGCATTGGCCAGCGAGTAGGTTGCAGTTGGCCCGGTGAGCAACAGGAACGCAAGAATGGCGACCACCTTGAATGTCGCCAGCGTCAATCCTGATTGCAGCATGATGCCGGTCAGGATCAGGATGGAAGCCGCAGTGTCGGTGAGGCTCGCGGCGTGCATTCGAGTATAGATCTCGGGCAGTCTGAGCGCGCCGATTCCGCCAATCAATACCGACGCAGCGCCAGTCAGTAATAGCGCCCAACTGAGCACGGTGACCGCACTATCGAACAGCTCAGTCATGTTCCGGGCTCCGCTGCGAACGATTCTGGAAGAATTCCAGTACGGCCAGAATGCCGACTAGGTTGATCAGCGCATAGGCCAGGGCGAGATCGAGAAAACCGGGACGTTCAAAGATAAACGCAATCACCGCCAGCAGCAGTGCAGTCTTGGTGCCGAACATGTTGACCGCAAGGACCCGGTCGTAGACGGTTGGCCCCCTGAGCGCACGAACAATGGCGAGCGCCATGGTGATGATAATCGCGAGTGAAACAGTGACCAGCAAACTAGCGTGCCTCCAGTGCGGCGACCCGACGATTCATTTTGCCTTCCTTGAGCGCCGCAGCACCTTCGGCGGTCAGTGCGTGCACGACCAGCCGACCCTTGTAGATGTCGAGGGTAATGGTGCCTGGCGTCAGGGTAATGGAGTTACCAAGGATGACATGACAGAGCTCCGTCTGGGCTTCTGCGTCAAGATCGACGATGGTGGGAGACAGTTCAAGCCGGGGCGACAGCACAACCCGGGCGACCTCCAGGCTCGACAAGGCGATTTCTTTCAGCAACCACAACCAGTAAAGCGGCAGTCTCGGCAGCAGTGGCAGGATGGATGTGGTCTCGAAAAAGTTCATCCGGGTAGCGAGATACACGCAAAGTGCGCAGGAAATGGCGCCCAATGTGAGCAGCAGCGGCTTGTAAAGGCCGGACCAGAGCAGCCAGGCCGCCACCAGCACAAGGAACAGGCCGATGAGTGAGATCAGTGGCGTGGGCGACCCGGATGTTGCGGTTGTTTCGGAGTCAGTTGACGCTGAGGCGTCGGTTTCGCTTGTCGGGATCACCCGGACATCCTCGTGCAGAGAACTTTACGCTGGCGCGTTGGCCAGGCCTTCTGGGATTGTACGTAAGCCCGCCGCAAATGAAACCTTCGCGGCGTCCGGATATTTTGCTGGCCCGGAAAATGTCAACTCAATCACGATCTCTTAGTAGCTGCTGGATTTCCTGATAGCGTTCCCGGGTCAGTGGATAGCCTGCCAGTAGCACGAGTGACAGCAACAGCAACAGGGAAGTCCCCGGTCCGGCGATAAAACCCAGCTGCCAAACGGTGTCGTGGGGCACCTCGCCGACACGCGCCTGCTCGGGAAAGCGGATGACATCCAGCAATATGCCACCCACCAGAAGCCCAAGCGAACCTGTGGCTTTTGAAGTAAATGCCCGGGCGGCGAACAGGACGCCTTCTCTTCGATGGCCGGTCGCGGCATCAATTTCATCGGAAATATCCGCCATCATGGCGTCACCGGCAGCGAGGAAGACCGGCAGACTCATGGCGTAGGCCGCCGTGTTGGCAAGGATAATGTAGAAGATCCAGGGCGAGTCATTGTCTGGAAAAAAGTCGACGTCGAGAAGGCGCAGCGTTACCGCCCAGCTCGTCACCACCAGCATCCAGGCCGTGCTTCCGATCAGGATGTCGCGTTTGTCGAATCGCCGCGCCAGCCAGGGCACCAGCAGCACCGTTGGCAATACCGCCGGGGCTGCCAGGATCACGATCAATGCCAGCTGCTCTGTTTTCAGTCCCCAGAAATGAAATGCCATAAAGGGGGAGACGACGCCCGTGACTGAGGTAATCAGGCCGAACGCGAAGATAAAACTGAACAGCGTGCGAAAGGATCGATTGCTGAGTGCATGAACGATCTCGCTGTATCCCGAGTACCAGTTCTTGCCTGGATTGTGGGGTACCTGTTTCAGGTGGGGGATTTCAGAAGCAGTGCCGAGGGCGGAAGTGAGAATGACGGTGATCATCCAGATGGCGAAGAATATTGAAAAGGCGAAGTAGCCGTCGGCGTTCAGCGTGCCCGGGTTGAATTGTTCAGTGGTCGGGAAAAACAGCAGGTAGGCAACCAATGGCACAAAACCTTCGCCGCCCATGCGCGCCAGTGCAGCGACGTTATAGAGCGATGTTCTTCGCACTACGCTGTCCGTCAGTTCGGCACCGAGTGCCAAATGAGGAATCTGGTAGAAGGTGAGACTGACGCGAACCAGGATGGCGAATCCCAGCAGCCAGAAAAAGTTGCCGGTTTCCGAGAGGGCCGCTGGCGGGTTGAACAGCAGGATAAACGCAATAGAGAGTGGCAGGGTGGAGGTCACGATAAACGGATGACGGCGGCCGAAACGTGATCGGGCACGATCGGAAAGTGAACCGGCGATGGGGTCGGTCACAGCGTCCATCAGCAGGGCGACCGCAAGCGCGATACCGGTCAGCGTACCGGAGACACCGATGACCTGCTGATAGTAGAACAACAGGAAGGTATGAAACGCCGCGCTCTGGATGCCTTCAGCTTTCTGGCCGATAGCGTAAAACACCATCGTACGGCCCGACAGGCGGCGAGTCGAAATGAGATCAGACATATCGGTTACTGGGTCTTTTTGGAAACTCGCCGTTATCCGAACTCAGTCTTCGTCATGCGAATAACACACGCCGGTTCCACCGAGACCACAATAACCATCGGGCACCTTGGCCAGGTATTGCTGGTGGTAATGTTCGGCGTAATAGAAGGTGGGGGCGTCACGAATCTCCGTTGTAATCTCGCCGTAGCCGGCGTTCCTGAGTTCCGCCTGGAAGCGCGCCTCCATTTCGCGGGCAAGTCGTTGCTGCTCGTCTGTATAGGTGTAAATACAGGAACGATATTGCGTGCCGATGTCATTGCCCTGACGCATGCCCTGGGTTGGGTCGTGGCTTTCCCAGAACAATGCCAGCAGCGTTTTGGCCGTTACGATTTTCGGATCGTAGACGACGAGCACCACTTCCGTGTGTCCGGTCTGTCCCGAGCAGACTTCTTCATACAGCGGATTTGGTGTGTAGCCTCCCGCGTAGCCCACCGCCGTCACATAGACGCCATCCTGTTCCCAGTACCGTCGCTCGGCGCCCCAGAAACAGCCCATGCCAATCACGATCTGTTCGGTGCCGGCGGGGAACGGCGGTTTGAGCGGATTGCCGTTGACAAAGTGCTTCTCGGGTACTGGCAGTGCCTGCTCCCGGCCTGGCAGGGCGGTAGCGGCGGTCGGCACTTCCAGTTTCTTGCTGAACAAGCCCATCTCGTCCTCCGAAATGATAAGCGGCGCACCGGCTCAGTATAAATCAGCCAATCCCCGGGTTGTTATACTCGAGCCAGACAGGGTCTGGTAGGTGAAATGTCCGAGCGGTTTGATTTTGACGAGGTCGTTGATCGCCGGGGTACGTCGAGTACCAAGCATGAAAAGTTCGGCGCAGACGTATTGCCGTTGTGGGTCGCCGATATGGACTTTCGCTCGCCACGGGTGGTACTTGAAGCACTCAAGTCGCGAATTGATCATGGTGTGCTTGGCTACACCGACACGCCGCCTGAGCTGATCGAAGTGATCCAGGCGCGGTTGCGCCAGCGCTACGACTGGGAAGTCAGCGCCGAGGAACTGGTGTTCATACCCGGTGTCGTGACGGGATTGAACCTGGCCTGTCGTGCACTCTGCGGGCCGGATGACGCGGTGATGACCAGTGTCCCGATCTACCAGCCTTTTATGACGGCGCCGGCATTCAGCGGGCGTCGCCTGATCAGGGTGCCCGCCCGGCGCGAGGAAGGATGCTGGCGGCTGGACATCGATGGTCTTGAGGCGGCGGCGAAGGCGGGTGCCCGGCTGCTGCTCTTGTGTAATCCCCATAATCCACTGGGTCGGGTCCTGACCCCGGAAGAACTTGAGTCTGTTGCCTCCCTTTGTGAGCGGTACAACGTCATCATCTGTTCCGACGAGATTCATTGCGACCTGCTGTTCGACGGGCGCTGCCATACGCCGATGGCGACTCTCAGTTCGACGGTTGCAGAGCGTACGGTGACTTTCCTCGCGCCCAGCAAGACTTTTAACCTGGCAGGCCTCGGCGGCGCGTTTGCGGTGATTCGCAATTCGGCGCTGCGTGAAGCGTTGCTTGAGGCACAGCAGGGCATTGTGCCGCATACCAGCTTCGCTGCGTATACGGCGATGATCGCCGCCTACCGGCAGGGCGAGCCCTGGCGACTTGCGTTGATTGACTATCTGCAGGGCAACCGGGACTTTCTGGCAGCCTACTTTGGGCGCCGTGAGGCGATCGACATGACGCCTGTGGAAGCGACCTACCTTGCCTGGCTCGATGTGTCATCCCTCAAACTGGATGACCCGGCTGCATTTTTCGAGTCGTTCGGGCTGGGGATGTCCGCCGGTGATGATTTTGGCGATGGGCGATTCATGCGGCTGAATTTTGGTTGTTCCAGATTGGTCCTTGAGGAGGCTGTTCGTCGATTCGATCGGGCGCTAAACATGACCCAAACTTGATCTCGATGACTGTCTTTCGGCGACCGGATCATTAAACTATGCCCCTTTTTTTGAGGGGACTTTTCGAGTGTTGTACCGCTATCTCCTGGGCCTGGTTTTCGCTGTCCTATCGGTTCCGGCGCAGGCCTTTTCTTCCAATGCCATCCTGCCCCTGCGGCTCACCGACAGCGCTGTTGGTATTGCCGCGCTGGTGATCTTTGTCTGCGCCTATGCGCTGGTTATGGCAGAAGAGTTTATCCAGCTCAGAAAATCCAAACCGGTGATTCTGGCGGCAGGGTTGATCTGGATCCTGGTAGCGTATCTCGCCAGCACCAAGCCCGGGGGAATCAAGGGATTGGAACTGATCATTGAGCATAGCCTGGTGGAGTACGCCTCGTTGTTCTTGTTCCTGCTGGTCGCGATGACCTACATCAACGCGATGTCGGAACGAAAGGTGTTCGATGGTCTGAGGGCTTATCTGATTGCGCGCCGGTTTTCCTACCGGCGACTCTTCTGGATCACCGGGGTGATTGCATTTTTGATGTCGCCGGTTGCCGATAACCTGACGACGGCGCTGTTACTGGGCACCGTCGTAATGACCGTGGGCATTGAGAATCGCCGTTTCGTTGCGGCGAGCTGCGTTGGCATCGTGGTCGCGGCGAATGCCGGTGGCGCGTTCAGTCCCTTTGGCGATCTTACAACGCTGATGGTGTGGCAGAGCGGGAACGCCAGCTTCTTCGAATTCTTTGACCTGTTCTTGCCCGCCGTCGTCAACTACCTCGTACCAGCCATATTCCTCAGTCTCGCGGTGCCTTCCGGTAAACCGACAAGACAGGTTGAGCATGTTCAGCTAAAACGGGGCGCGTTCGTAATCTGTACACTCTTTATTGGCACTATCGCGACGGCTGTCAGCTTTGAACAGATCCTGCACCTGCCTCCGTACCTGGGCATGATGCTTGGCTTCTCCTATTTGTTGTTCTATTCCTACTATTTGCAGATGACGTCACCCGGCGATCATCGAGAGTTCTCGGGATTCAACATCTTCAATGAAGTGGCGCAGGCAGAGTGGGATACGCTGCTGTTCTTCTTTGGCATCATCTTCTGCGTTGGCGGACTCGGTTACGTGGGATACCTTGAGATATTGTCGACGGAACTCTATGAAGGATGGGGGGCGACGGCAGCGAATGTCACCATGGGCGTGTTGTCCGCTGTGATCGACAACATTCCGGTGATGTTTGCCATCCTCACCATGGATCCGGACATGAATCTCTACCAGTGGCTCCTGATTACGCTAACGACGGGAGTCGGGGGTAGTCTGCTGTCGATCGGATCCGCAGCAGGCGTTGCCCTGATGGGGCAGGCGCGCGGAATCTACACGTTTTTTGAACACCTGAAATGGAGCTGGGCGATTGCCATTGGCTATGCCTGCTCGATAGCAACGCATTATTTGCTCAATGGTTCCTAGCAGATACTGAGCAGTTTTTCGGTGAAGTTCTTGTTGGTGTCTCGAAGACTCTGGCTGAGCAGGTTGGCGATCCCCATCAGGATTCGATTCGCGATGGCGGGTTCGTCTTGCAGCAGGCGCTGAAAATCCTCCCGCTTCAGTACGATCAGGGCAAGCTGTTCCTTGGCGCGAACCGTAGCAGAACGGGGTGAGCCGTCGATCAGGGACATTTCTCCGACACTGCGACCGGCGCCAAGTTTCGCGATGGTGTGTTTTTTGGTGTCGAACTGCTTGATGACTTCAACTGAGCCTTCAACGATAAAAAACATGTATCCACCGTGGGTGCCTTCCTTGAAGACGTAGGCACCTTCTTCATAGTCGTACCGGAACATGTACTTCTCGAGTACCGTGTAGTCAGATTCTTCAAGAAAATTAAAGACTTCGAGTTTGGGTATCAGGCTGCTGATCGGGAGCGAGGACATAGGATCGGGGTTCTCGGCAATTGAGGCGCCTACTGTTTCAAAATCGCCGCAGAGCGTCAAGAGAGCCGGCTGCCACTGACTATCTGGTGCGGGCAGCGTTATGATTAAGCTTTACTGTCTTTGAGGGAGATCATGGGCCTGAGAACCGCTGTGCTGACCATTTCGGATACTCGAACGCTTGAGAATGACAAGTCCGGTGCCTACCTGTATGAGTCGCTGACGGCAGCGGGTCATGAGGTAGTGGACCGCAGGATTGTCATTGATGATCGGTATCTGCTTCGTGCGGCTGTATCTGCCTGGATTGCTGACGAGTCTGTTGAGGTCATCGTTTCGACCGGCGGCACGGGATTTACTGGTCGAGATGCCACCCCGGAGGCAATGTTGCCATTGTTCGATGTCACTATTGACGGGTTCGGTGAACTATTTCGCCAGGTTTCCTATGAGGAGATCGGCAACTCCACGATTCAGTCCAGGGCGGTTGGCGGTATGGCCAACAATACCCTCATCTTTTGCCTGCCCGGTTCGACTGGAGCTTGTCGAACTGGCTGGGAAAGAATCCTGAGAGATCAGCTCGACATTGAGCACCGGCCTTGCAATTTCGCTGAACTGATTCGAACGGGAGGCCATTGATGTCTCAGTCGCCGCTGTTGCCGGTGGATGAAGTGATTGATCGCCTTCTTTCGGGAGCGATGCTGCTGGCGGAGGCGGAACCTGTTGCCGTGGTGGGTTGTCCGGGTCGGACGCTGGCTGGCGACGTGGTATCGGCGATTAATGTGCCTGCCGCGGCGAACAGTTCAATGGATGGATATGCGCTTTCAACCGGCGATACGGCGATTGAAGTTGGTGTTCCTCTGCCGGTGAGCGACCGGATTGCGGCGGGTCATGTTGGACAGCCGTTACAGCATGGAACCCTGGCGCGGATTTTTACCGGCGCACCGATTCCGGTTGGTGCCGACGCGGTGGTGATCCAGGAGGACACTGAAACGGACGCGGACGGCAGCGTTCGCCTGTTGGAGAAACCGGCGCCAGGTGACAATGTCAGGCCGGTGGGTCAGGACATTGCCGCGGGCGCCACCCTGTTCAAGACCGGCCACCGGCTCAGGCCACAGGATGCGGCACTGATTGCCTCGGTCGGCGTAGCCGAGGTGCCGGTTTACCGACCGCTCAGGATCGCTGTCATGTCGACGGGAGATGAGCTGGTTGAGCCGCCGATGCCGCTGGCGGCCGGGCAGATCTATAACTCGAACCATTACGCACTGATTGGCATGATTCGTCGCCTCGACATGGAGGTGATAGATCTTGGCCTGGTGCCGGATGACCGGATGGCGACGGAAGCGGCGCTGGCTCGCGGGGCGGCGCAGGCGGACTGCATTATCAGCAGCGGCGGTGTTTCCGTAGGCGAGGAAGATCACGTCAAGGCTGCGCTGGAGAAGCTGGGGCGTCTCGATCTATGGCGAATTGCGATCAAGCCGGGCAAGCCGCTCGCGTTTGGCGATGTTGCGGGCACACCTTTCTTTGGTCTGCCAGGGAATCCGGTGTCCACCTTCGTGACCTTCAACATGATTGCCAAACCCTGGTTGCTAAAGTCTCAGGGTGCGCTGGAGGTGCTTCCCCAGCCGCTGTACGCTGGCGCCGATTTTGAAGCGCCTGCCGGTACTCGCCGAGAGTATTTCCGGGTTCGACTGATGTCGAATGAAGCGGGTGAGATGAAGGTGGCAGCCTTCCCCAATCAAGGTTCGGGGGTGATGACTTCCGTCTGCTGGGCTAACGCGCTCGCGGAAGTGGATATTGGCCAGGCGGTCAGGCGAGGTGACAGGCTCAAGGTTTTTCCGCTGGACTTCGGGGGTAGCTAACGATGGGCATCATGCTGCTCAGTATCTTCGCTTCCATCATTCTGGGATGTATTGTCTGGCTCACCATTGGCGAGCAGTTTCCACTGGGAGACGAAGACAAGCTGCCGCCACTGAATAATATTGTGATTTATTCGTTGCTGCTGATTGTCCCGGTCTATCTGTTTATCTTCTTTGTCATCGGCTGACAAAGTCTGCAGAAGAACCGGAACGGCTACTTGGACTGCTTGATGTCCGTGGCGCGGCGGCTGCGTCCCCGCTTGTCGCGATCCGCGAGTTCTGTCACCTTGAACTGAGGAGGTGCTTCGACGCGACGTTCCGCGTCGTTACGTCGTTCCGGGCCGTAGGCCGGGGCCTCGTGTTCTTCGGTGAAGACATTGGCATAGAGATTGGCCACCCAGGTCTGGCCTTCCTGGGTTCGACGCAGGAATCGCAATCCTTCGGCAATAAACGGATTGACCACTTCCCAGAAGAACTTCGGGTAACCCGCACGCAGGTCGGCGGCGGTGGTATAGCCCATCTTGGCAGCCTGGCCGGTCTCTTTGAATTCGGCAAACAGGGCGGCGATTTTCCGAAAGTACTGCGGATCGGCGAGTTGTCCGATCAGGTCAGCGGCCCTGATCAACCCGGGAAAGTCGGTTTCCT
This sequence comes from Pseudomonadales bacterium, assembly GCA_028281885.1. Lineage (GTDB taxonomy): Bacteria > Pseudomonadota > Gammaproteobacteria > Pseudomonadales > Azotimanducaceae > JANQJA01. Next base: position 34,634 of record JANQJA010000020.1, read on the forward strand.
CCTGGGCGTCATCTTCACTGGGCACGGGGAAACGGGTACGTTCGATATTGTTCATGAGCAGTTCCACATCGAGCCACTCATCGTTTGCGAATCTCTCGGCGATATACATCTTGCCGCGGTCGACATGGTACGGAGTTAAAAAGGCATCGGTTGCGCCGGCAGGTGGAGCGATGGTTTCGTACTCCTGGTTGATGGCGTAGCGTCCGTTGCGGTCGGCCCGGCAGATGCCCCGGACATACCCGATATCGTGATTCAGCAGCGACACCACGAAATGTACCCACTCTTTTGCCGAAACATTCCCTTCGATCAGGATCTTGCCGCGCAGGATCTCCATACCCACCGCGGTGACCATGATGGTGTGGTTGGTATCGTGATAGGGCGCGTCGCTGTTGGCGATGATTTCAAGCGCATTGCGGGCGTTTGCGATCAACAGTTGGATGTCGGTTTCATTGGTGCCGTACATGTTCTGATAGTGCTCGATGAGCTCGTCAACGAAGCTTTCGATTACGACCGAAGAAGGGTTGAACATGCCAACACGCCTATCTCTGCTGGTTTCAGGCTATTGTGAAGTGATGGGTGTTCCAGTCAAGGCATAATTGGCGCATATGGCGGGTGATAGCGGATAGAAGGACAGTCCATATCTATCTGTCTATAATGAATCACACGGCGTTACTTGACTCGTTTCGTGAATCAGGCTCATGGCGCATGACATGATAGAACTCCGACATCTCAAGACACTGGTCGCATTACGTGACACCGGTAGTCTGGTGGAAGCGGCGGAACGGTTGTATCTGACCCAGTCCGCTCTGTCCCACCAGATCAAAGACCTGGAGGACAGGCTCGACTGCACACTGTTCATCCGCAAGACCCGGCCGCCACGATTCACCAGTGCTGGTCGTCGATTGTTACAGCTTGCCGATGACGTCATGCCGATGTTCAAGTCTGCGGAACGTGACATCGGCAGGCTTGCGGGCGGGGAAGCTGGTCGTCTGCATATCTGCATTGAATGTCATAGCTGCTTTCAGTGGCTGATTCCCTGTATTGAGCGCTATCGTGCGAACTGGCCGGAAGTCGAACTCGACCTGACGGGTGGGTTCAATTTCGCTCCCCTTCCTGCTCTTGTCAGAGGCGATTTGGATCTGGTGATTACTTCCGATCCGCTGGATCTGCCAGGTATCGAGTACATCCCGCTGTTCCGGTACGAGGCACTGCTCGCCGTGGCGAACGATCACCGACTGGCAGGTAAGTCGTTCGTTCTGCCGAAAGACCTGGAAGACGAAGTGCTGATAATTTACCCGGTGGAACGGGATCGGCTGGACGTGTTTACCCGGTTCCTGGACCCCGCGGATGTTGAGCCGAAGTCAGTTCGTACGGCGGAGCTGACGCCGATGATGGTGCAGCTTGTAGCGAGTGGGCGCGGCGTGACCTGCCTGCCGAACTGGGCGCTGACGGAGTACCTTGAAAATCAGACCGTCGTCGGTACCAAGCTGACCGAAGAAGGCATCTGGGGAACCTTATACGCGGCCATCCGGGAAGATCAGAGGGATGCGCCTTTTGTTGAGGATTTTCTTTCGACCGCCGTCGATACTTGTTTCAACACCTTGAGTGGTATCAAGTCGGTACAGAAGGGCGAATAAGACCATTCGCGCTGTTGTTACTTTATTTCTCGATTGGATTCATTGCCAGAAACGAAAAAGCCCCGGGCTTTCTACACCCGGGGCTCTGTCTGCGTATGGGAGCAAGCTCCGACTTAGCTGATTGCTCAGGCTAACTCGGAGGCTCCCCCGATAGACTGACTATTGATGGGATCACCTCCTTTGACGCTCAGGGTGCCGATCGGCGTGCTATGGAGGTTCCCCCTGGATAGAACTACCAGCACGATGGTCCAACGATCCTGTCAATATGCAAAGCAGTTTAATCTGCGTTTTCCAAAACTGTCAAAGGTCCTCGGAAAGATTCACAGAATTTTCATTTTTCTCAAGACATGACCCCTTCGGAGAGCATCCCCGGCATCTCGTGCCAGGCGCTGTTGTCTGTGCCTGGTGAATCGAGTAACAGCAGATCATGATAAGAGCTGTCGCCGTCTCTTCGCTGCCAGACGACTTTCACGATCACGAAGATTGGTTGGACATGCTTGATGTCCATGCATGCCCCTGACGATCCGGCCGGTGCGAATTGAATGATAAGTGTCGCTGTCCGCATCCGATGTTCTCTTGGCGCGGCGAGCAGGATGAATCGTTTATCGTGGCGGTTTTCTAGGGTACGAGGAACTCGGCAATCCAGTCGCTGCCTTGCAGCGTAAAGCGCTGGCGATCGTGGATCCGGTCCTGATGGTTGAGATCCAGCACCTCGATGCGGTCGGCGACGAGTTCGATGCCGGTCACCTTGGACGGGGCTTCCATCTCGTCGATGTTTTCCTGCTCGCGAATCTGCTGGATGCGATCGATCAGGGCGCTGCGTGATTCGATGGTGCTACTCTGAGATTGTGTCGATTCGTACAGGATATCCAGATACTTGCTGCCCCGGGGTCGGCGTTGCCAGCTGTCCCTAACAAACTGGGTATCGCACTCCTGTGTACTCCCGCCGATCCGGTACTGGCGCTGCATGCTGTGATACCAGAGCAGCAGTTCCCATGAAGCGCCGCTTTCCAGCGCCTGCCACTTGGGGCTGGACCGATTCACGAACAGCAGAAAGCGATTGTCTTTAATATCGCGAAGCACCAGCGTCCGGGCAGATGCGTGGCCGGCCTGATCCGCCAGCGCCAAAAAACAGATATCAGCGCCAGTATCGCCGAGGCGTCGAGCCTGGGCGCGATCATCCATGATCTGTTGTATCGGATCGGATCTCATTGCAGGTCGCTAACCAGGGTTCTGATCCAGCGTTCTTCGTTGATGAATGCCCAGTTCCAGGAGGACCATTGGTCACCGAGTCCCCTGGCAACGATGTCTTCTGCGCTATTGCCGGCATCGAGCATCTGTTGGACCTTTGCCCGGGTGGCTTTCATCATATCCAGGAAGCGAACCAGATCGTCGCGCCTGGCCAGTTCTCCGTGTCCGGGAATGATGTGCATGTCATCGTCGATCATCGTGAGCATCATCTCGACATTTCGGATGTAGCCGTCCACGGTACCGCCGCCATTGAGATCGACGTAGGGAAAACGATCCCGAAAGAAATGATCGCCCAGGTGGATGACGCCTGATTCCGTGAACAGGACAACCGAATCACCATCCGTATGCCCGGTGGGCAGGTGAATCAGTCGAACCTCTTCGCCGTTGAAATGGATGCTGGCCCGATCTGAATACGTCACCACGGGCAGACCCTCGGCTGCCATCGGCGGCTGTCCGGCAAGAAGCCGCAGTCGAACATTGTCATGGGCGACGATGATGCTGCTGTCGCCGAAGGCAGGATTTCCACCGGTATGGTCGCCGTGATAGTGCGTATTGAGCAGCCAGGTGGGTGAGTCGGTTCCCAGTTCGGCAAGGGCCGCCTTGATTCGGTCTGACAGCGGCAGGAACTGATCGTCGATCATCAGGATACCGTCAGGCCCGGCTGAAACGCCGATATTGCCACCGCTGCCATATAGCAAGCTGACATTGCCAGCGACCTTGACCGTTGTGATCTCAACGTTGGCGAAGCGATCCTGCGCAGCTTGTGCGCCGAATGCCAGTGGCAGAATCATCAGGAGGAGTAGAAGTCGCATAGGCACTCCGAGGTTGCTAGTCTGGCGTGTCCGGGTCGAAGTCATAAACGCCCGGGGTGAATCCCTCGGGCGGATGGTCCCGGCAGTCGATGATGTGATTGTACACGTAGCCGTGGCCGCTCCCCAGCACCGCGTCGCGAATCATGCCTTCGTCATCGCATTCTTCGGCTGCCTGCAGCAACCGTTCAAAGTGAAAAACAAAATTCTCTGAGTGCCGCTGCCGAATCGCGGTGCCGAAGTAGAGCTTGTAGGCGTAGGCAGGCGTGGACTGAAAATGCAGCTCGAGCATGGCCCGGGAAAACACCTCGGGATCATTCTGACCAAGCCTTCCCCAGAGCTGGGCCAGACGCTCGTTGCTGACCCTGCCGCCGCCGGTGGTGCCCTGGCTCGACAGGTAAAGGAAACCGATGATCGCGCCAAGCTGATATCGAACGCTTTCCGCGATCAGCAGAAATGCTTCCCGCCTGGCGTGGCGTTCGGTGGCACGGATCGCTTCGGACTGGATTACAGCCTGCTCGGCTGACCGCTGAATCTCGATGTATTGCATCTTGATGGCGGTGGTGTTCTGGGACAGTTCCTTCTGTTGGGAGAAGAACGCCAGTACGAACCAAAGGAAGGCGAGTGGCGCAAAGGCACCTTCGAGAAAGCCGCCCAGTTGTTCGACGGGTGTGTCGCCGATGTTCGTCCAGCCCACCTGAGCCGAAATGTAAATGGCAAGCATCAGCAGCCAGAAGATTGAAATCACAATACCGAACCAGACCCGCCAGTCGATGTGGCTGCTAAAGGGCAGAAAGGGCTGCTCGTGAACCGGGGAGGCGGCAGAGTCGGATTCGGTCATTGGACGATCCTCATGAGACTGATGATTCAAGCGTGCCAGTGAGGGACGCCCGTTGCGAGATTTCGATCCAGTTGTTGTCCGGGTCGAGGACGAAACTGATTCGCGCGGTTTGACCCAGCGTGACCGGCGCACGTCCTTCTCGGCCGCCGCGCTCGAGGATACCGCGATGTTCAGCGTCGACGTCCCAGATCTGGACGGTCAGGTAGCGGTAGCCGACGCCGCGCATGGATTCGCAGGGATGGTGATCCTGTCGTTCCTGTAATCGAATCACGGTGGTGCCGATGCGTACCCTGTTTTCCGATAGCGGTTTACCTTGCAGTACGTCGCGATAAAACGCCATTGAGTTCGCCAGCGATCGCACGTTCATCACCATGCCAATCTGGGAGATGTCGTCATGCCCTGCGGGTACCAGGGTGACAAGGTTGCCGTCGGGGTCAGTCTTCGGTTGCGGCGCGCTGACTTCCTCGCGTGCAATCAATAGTTCGGTATAGCCGGTCGGGCCTGAGTCCGGTAACGGGTCACGAGCGTGATTCAGTTTGAACACACTGGTGTTGAGGGTGTGACGATGCTGGTGGGTGCCGCCACCCAGCTTTAACAGCTCCTCATAGGGCAGGCCAATGGTTTCGCCCCAGAATCGCAGCATGGGATCACGGCTGTTGGTCTGCAATCCCACATCGAGACAGTCTTTTGCGAGCTTCATGTCACCTTGTCCAACTTGAATTGTGTATTGATAAGTGGCTTGGCGTTGGCGGTGAGCGAGAGTTCAAAGTGTTTGCCTGACGGCCTGATCAAAGCGTCAATGGATTCATGCCATTCGTACTCGGTCTGCACGGTGGAGCTGAGGCGAATGGCCACATCGCTGGCGGGGTCCAGGGTTTGCTGCTCGCGGACCAGGCCATTGATCAACAGCCTCGCGTGACCGTCGCCAAGCTCGACTGAGATTCGGGCACCTTTATGCTCTATCGCCGTGAGTTCCAGCATTCAAATGATCCCCGCTTGGTCCCTGGGCATTATGCAAGTGCTGCCGGAACGGCACAATTCCAGTATCATGCGCGCGTGATTCATGTGGAGCCTGGAATGAGCCAGATTGACGATATCAGAGCCAATGCAACCGAAATTCGCCAGGGTTTGAAGAAGCTGGGCGAGGATCGCGTGGTTGCGCTTTCAACCCATAAGGAAAAAGAACTGGTTGCTGCCCTCGAAGCGAAAGCGGATCAGTTGCTCAAGCAGTTGGAGGCAGTCAGCTAGCGCCCGTTGAGCCGCTCATCATAGAGCCTTTTCACATCGTCGCTGAAGCAGGCGAAGATGATATCAAGCTCGCTTACCCCTTTAACGGACAGCACCGTGTCGACCGCGACGCGGGTTGCCTCCTGCGGCGGATAACCGTAGACGCCCTTGCTGATGGCCGGGAAAGCAATACTGGTCAGCGTCTTCCCGATGGCAAGACCGAGCGCGTTGCGGTAACAATTCGCCAGCAGTTCAGCCTCGCCGCCATTACCGCCCTGCCAGACGGGGCCGACCGTATGAATCACATACTGACTGGGCAGCCGGTACGCCGCGGTCATTTTTGCCTGGCCAGTTTCGCAGCCCCTGAGCGCGCGACACTCCTCGAGTAGTTCCGGCCCGGCGGCCCGGTGAATCGCGCCATCGACACCGCCGCCACCGAGCAGGCTGTTGTTGGCGGCATTGACGATCGCGTCAACCTTCAGCGTGGTGATATCTGTCGTGATTGCAGTGATGCCGGCCATCGGAACACCTCGACAACAGGCTAGCCTGGTTGCTGCTGTCTGGCCAGCAGTGTGGTAAGGCCGTCGATAAAGGTCAGCGGCTGGTCAAGAAACAGATGATGGTAGGCATCGTTGACGCAGACGATCTGTTCCGCTGGAAACAGGTCCCGCGCCAGCGTCACGGCCTCGGCGGGGAAGAAGCGACTGTGTTCGCCATACATGAGGGCCACCGGGCAGGGCATCTGGCGGATCATCGACGCGGCGTCGGGCAATGTGATGTGTGGTTCGGCCATTCGCTGGAACACACTCTGATCGAGCTTGAAGCAATAGCCTAAAGCGTTCTTCTTCAGTGAATGGGTGGCAATGTGATCAATGATGAAATCGTTGGCGCAGGGCTGTGGCGGACGCAGGCGAAATCGTCGCTTGCCCTCTTCAAGGCTGGCATAGTGACGGACCCGTTCGTTTGTTTTTGGCATGGTGCGGACGACGCGGCGACGGGGTGTGATCACGGAATCGGCGATGACAATGCCCGCCAGCGACTGCCCGTACAGGTGCCCGGTGATCCTCGTCATGGAACCACCAAAACTGTGGCCGACGATGTACACAGGCGTGTTGTTGGCCTCTGCGCGGACGACGCACATGATGTCGTTGGCAAAGATCTCGGCGGAATAGGTGTCACGATGATCAGAGTCGCCGGCGCCGGAAAGATCCAGCGTGACAACGCGATAGTTACCGGTAAACGCGGGGGCGATGAAATCCCACCAGTGGCAATGGGCGCCATTGCCATGAACGAACACCAGCAAGGGAGATTCACTGGATGGCGGTGAGTATCTCCGATAGTGAATTCTTGCGGCATGGTTCTCGACGAAACGGGACTCGGCCGGCGTGTCGATGGCTTCGATGAACCAGGCAGGTGGTTGCGGCACGCGTTACATCTTCTTGAAAATTGCCGCTAGTATAGCGAATGTCATCAACGATCCCTGAACGTGCACGTCGGTCATGAGTGAACGAAATCCCTGGACCAATAAAACGGCGTCGGTCGCGATTGTGTTTGCCTTTCTGGTCGGACTTGTCGCTGCGCTGACGATTCGGACCGGGCATGTGATTTCTACCGGTGCAGCGGACGAGTCAGTGTCGGCGCTCTACTGGCGTATCCCGGTTGCATTCGGAACCAATCTGCCTGCCCTGGGTGACAACATCCTGTTTGTTGCTGACACGCTGGCGCAGACGACCGAGGGGAGGATCACGTTTGAAGTGTTTGAGCCTGGCATGCTGACGCCCCCTTTTTCGATCACGGAAGGGGTTAGGGACGGCAGGCTGCAGGCCGGCTACACCTGGGTGGGTTATGACCAGGGTCGTATTCCGGCCTCACCGTTGGTGTCCGCGGTGCCGTTCGGGATGGAACCCTGGGAGTTCGCGGCCTGGTACTACGAGGGAGAGGGACGGGCGCTCACTAACGAGTTATATCGGTCGCACAACATCGTGCCCATTCTGTGCGGGCTGATCGGACCGGAAACGGCCGGCTGGTTTCGTCAGCCGATTGACACCGTCGATGATCTCAGGGGGCTCAAGATTCGTTTTGCGGGTCTTGGCGGCCAGGTGCTGCAGCGGGTTGGCGCATCGGTCACATTGATACCCGGCGGTGAGATCTTCCAGGCACTGGAGAAAGGCGCCATCGATGCGACTGAATTCTCAATGCCGGCGATCGACCGACAACTGGGGTTCGATCGAGTCGCCCGCTATAACTATTTCCCTGGCTGGCACCAGACCTTTACCGCGTTTCATCTGGTGGTGAACGCTGATGTCTGGGCCGGGCTCGGGGCTGCGGACCAGGCGCTGATTGAGACCGCGTGCACGGCCTCCATTATTCGAAATCTGGCCCGTGGTGAAGCGATCCAGGGCGAGGTCATGGCAGCATTCGAAGCCTCCGGTGTGGTGACGGCCAAGTTACCGATGGCCGTCCTGCGCGAACTGGAGGCGGTGACCGAATCGGTGATGGTTGAGGAAGCGCAGCGGGATGACATGTTCAATCGCATCAAGTCTTCCCAGGATGCCTTCATGGCCCGGTACCGGCGGTGGAAGGATCATGCTTACCTGCCGCGCGACTTCAGTCAGTAAGACGCTGTGCTCGATCTGCCTCCTACCCGGCTGTCCCGCCTGATTGACAATTTCCTGGTGCGTGTTGGCAATGGCGTTTCCTGGCTCTGGCTGATTCTGCTCGCGGTCATCGTCATCAACGTGACCTTGCGATACCTGTTCGCGGAAGGACGGATCGAATTTGAGGAGATTCAGTGGCACCTCTATGCGGCGGGATTTTTGATCGGACTCTCGAGTGCCTACGTCAGTGATTCCCATATTCGGGTTGATGTGCTGCGCGAGCGGCTCTCGCCGACAACCCTTGCCTGGATCGAACTCTACGGAATTCTGCTGCTGCTGATCCCGTTTATTCTGCTGGTGCTCTTTGCCAGTTTTCCCTTTGTGTCCTACTCCTTTGCCACCGGTGAGGTTTCCGAGGCGCCGGGCGGTCTCGGTTATCGCTGGCTGATCAAGAGTGTATTGGTCATTGGTTTTGCCCTGCTGCTGCTGGCGTCAGTTTCCCGCCTGAGTCGGGTATGGTCCTTTCTGTTTGGGGGAGGGCGCTAGTGCCTGTCGGCGACATCCTGTCGATCCTGATGTTCGTGTCGTTCATTGCCCTGATCTTCACGGGTTTCCCTGTTGCCTGGGTGCTGGGTGGCCTCGCGGTGCTGTTCACTGCGGTGGGTATTATCGCAAGGGTCTATCTCGACCAGCCGGTCTTTGTCGACTGGGCCTACTCGACGCTGATTGCGGATCGCATCTGGAGCCTGATGAACAACTGGGTGCTGGTGGCGCTGCCCATGTTTATCTACATGGGGCTGATGCTTGACCGATCCGGTATCGCCCAGCGATTGATGGCCGACTTCGTGCGGTTATTCGGTGGCATCCGCGGCGGCATGGCGGTAACCGTTGCCCTGATTGGTATCCTGCTGGCCGCGACCACCGGCATCATTGGCGCATCGGTGGTGCTGCTGGCGTTGCTCGGTCTGCCGCAGATGCTGGATCGTGGCTATGATGAGCGGCTTGCGGTGGGTACGGTCTGTGCGGTCGGTACGTTGGGTATCCTGATTCCACCCAGCATCATGCTGGTGCTGATGGCAGACCGGCTCGCCATGGCAGTGGGCGATCTGTTTCTGGGTGCCTTGTTGCCAGGGATGCTGCTGGGCGCACTGTTTGTCTGTTACATCCTGGTCTATGCCTGGCTGAATCCTGAGGCGGCGCCGGTACCGGCAGAGCGCGAACCGGTGGATAGCAGCCTCGTTCTTGATGTGTTCATTGCGGTGATGGCGCCGGTGGGGCTGATTCTGGCCGTGCTCGGCACCATCTTCTTCGGCATCGCAACGCCGACCGAGGCGGCGGGCGTGGGTGCCTTTGGTGCGACGCTGCTGGCGCTGGTGAATGGTCGACTCAATATCGACATGTTGCGCCAGGTGCTGCGGGAGACCACTCGGACCACAGCTTATATTTTCGCCATATTTCTCGGTGCGACCGCCTTTACGCTGGTACTGCGCGGCCTTGGCGGCGATGCCCTGATTGAAGGCGCGCTGACCGGACTGCCGTTTCCGCCGGTGGGCATCATCATCACGATCCTGGTAGTCACCTTCCTGCTGGGATTCTTTCTCGACTGGATTGAGATCACCTTGATTGTGTTGCCGCTGGTGAGTCCCGTGGTGGTGGCGCTTGGTTTCGACCTGATTTGGTTCACGGTCCTGTTTGCCGTCTGCCTGCAGACGTCATTTCTCACGCCACCGGTTGGTTTTGCGATCTTCTACCTCAAGGGCGCACTGCCTGAAGGTGTTCAGGTCAGCACGATTTACCGTGGCGTCATTCCCTTCATTCTGCTGCAGCTTGTCGGCCTTGTCCTGATCTTCATCTTCCAGGATCTGGTGCTCTGGCTTCCGGCACAGGCCTACGGCTAACGCACCAATATAGTGCCTCATGATGGGTCATGAGCTGGCCTGACGCCTTTTTTCGGTGCGCTGGTGACCACGAAAAATCAACGGCTTAGCGCGAATCCCCGCTACAACCGGGGTTTCAGGGGAGATGGCATCAACTTTGCAATTTTCATCAGCGAATGACTCACCCCAAAAACAAATCGGGAGGTATTTGTGGATCAAACCTTTGAACTCCAATATGCGATAGACACGTTCTATTTCCTCATCTGCGGTGCGCTGGTCATGTGGATGGCCGCCGGCTTCGCAATGCTGGAATCGGGTCTTGTCCGTGCCAAGAACACGGCAGAGATTCTGACCAAGAACGTTGCGCTGTTCTCAATTTCCTGCGTGATGTATCTCGTCTGTGGTTACGCCATCATGTATGGCGGAGATTACTTCCTGGCAGGTATCGCCGATGTTGATCCGGACGCAGTGTTAGGTGATTTTGCGGCCCAGGACGACTTCCGCGGTGGCTCGATTTACTCGGGTGCGTCTGATTTCTTCTTCCAGGTTGTGTTCGTCGCGACCGCCATGTCGATTGTTTCCGGTGCGGTGGCTGAGCGGATGAAACTCTGGGCATTCCTGGCATTTGCCGTGGTCATGACCGGCTTCATTTATCCGATGGAGGGTCTGTGGACCTGGGGTGGCGGTGCCGTGTTTGGCATGTACACGCTGGGAGACCTCGGTTTCTCTGACTTTGCTGGCTCGGGTATTGTCCACATGGCGGGTGCTTCAGCGGCACTGGCGGGTGTCATCCTGCTGGGCGCTCGTAAGGGCAAATACGGCGCAGACGGCCAGATCAACGCGATCCCTGGTGCCAACCTGCCGCTCGCTACACTGGGTACTTTTATCCTGTGGATGGGCTGGTTCGGATTTAACGGCGGTTCGGTGCTCAAACTGGGTGATATTGCCAATGCAAATGCGGTGGCGATGGTATTCCTGAACACCAACACGGCGGCTGCTGGTGGCGCGATCGCAGCGCTGATTGTATCCCGAATCATGTTCGGTCGCGCTGACCTCACCATGATGCTGAACGGCGCGCTGGCTGGCCTGGTTGCGATTACCGCTGAACCTTCCACACCGACTGCCCTGCAGGCCACGCTTTGGGGTGCACTGGGTGGCGTCCTGGTCGTGTTCTCAATCCTCGCCCTTGATCGGCTGAAGATTGACGATCCGGTCGGCGCCATCTCGGTTCACGGCACCTGCGGTCTGCTTGGCTTGTTGCTGGTACCGCTGACCAACGACGGTTCGAGCTTCAGTGGCCAGCTGATTGGTGCGCTGACCATCTTTGTCTGGGTCTTTGTAACCAGCCTCATCGTTTGGGGCATCCTCAAGGTGACACTGGGAATTCGTGTGACCGAAGAAGAGGAGTACACAGGCGTCGACACCTCGGAGTGTGGTGTAGAGGCTTATCCGGAGTTCGTTCGCAGCTAGTACAGCAGCGACAGGGTTATCTCCCTCTGTGGGGCGCTCTATTTGGGCGCCCTTTTTTTTGCCTCGCGTTTATGGTCGAGCGGACCCGGAGGAGAAGCCCTTCGTCAGCTGATGCTGCTCGCCAGTCGGCCGCCCAGATGAACTACTGATTCGCACCAGGCCAGGGTTCGATGACATCGGGCACCCGATCGATCATGATTTCTTCTTTGAAGACGCGAAACCCACGGGACTGATAGTTCCCGAGTGCGTGGTCATGATCGAGGGAGCAGGTGTGAAGCCAGACTCGATTACAGCCTGGTCGCGCCCGGGCTTTTCGGATTGTGTCTTCAAGCAGGGCGCGCCCCAGGCCCTGGCCAATATGGCTTGGAATCAGGCCAAAGTAGCAGATTTCGACGCTGCCCCCTTGTTGTTCGAGTTCGCAATACCCGATGGGCGAACCGTCCAGGTAGGCCACCCAAAGCGATACCGCCGGGTCGTCGAACCGTTGTTGCCACTGCCGGATGTTCCACTCAAGGCGCATGTACCAGCGCCAGTTCGCACCGACGGCGAGATACAGATAGCGGGCGAACGCGGGATCGGGCCGGTCGATCAGGTAAAGCTGGTAGGGTCTGTCCGGTGCTGGCGGAAGGTCATTCTTCGCCGGCATCTCCAGGTGCCAGACGTGGATGCGCATCTGTTTCATCGATGGCGATTCTAGCGGATCAGTTGGCGATTACGATCCTGATTCGATGGGCGACTGACTGCGCGCTCCCCGCGACATCGCCGATGAGTTCGATGACCCTGTAAAGAAACATGGCGTCCACCGGGTCGACTTCTTCTTCGTGCTGGTAGAGCACCTGGTAAGCCTGGTGTTCAAGCAGGTCAGACTGACGTTCGAGTTTGTCGACCTGTTCGATGCCAGCGGAGATTTGGCGAGCACGTCCGGGAATGAATCCGGTGCCAACAAGTGTGTCAAGGCGCGCCAGCGTTTCTGCCAGTGCAGCTACCGTGTCCTGGGACTGTTGCACGCAGGCGCGGATATCGCCGTGCAGAAACTTCGGGAAGTGAATAGCGCGACCACTGATGAGACCCGTCAGATCACGAACCGCATTCGGAATCTTGTCCTGGGTACGTACCCATTCCAGCAGTTCGTGTCGTGATACCGTCAGCAGCATGCCCGATGGTAACTGTAGCCGGATATTCCGTTTCTGCTCGTCGGCCGCGTGCTCAAGTTCGCAAATATGTCGGAACGTGCGCAGACTTGCACCACGATCATTCTTGATGACACTGTCAAAAAAAGGGCCGAGTTGTTGCGCGGCTTCATTACAGATAGCCATGTGTGCCCTGAGTGGCGTGATCAGGGAATCGCCAAAGAGCTGATTGAAGACGATGTAAGGTTGGCTCATGGGACGCTCGGACAAGTTGCGAATATCTTAACGGAATCTTAATAATACGTCCCCGCCGGGCATCGGATGGGTGATCCTGCGCCGCAACATGGCACCTTCAGGCCAGTCGACAAGGGACCTGGAGCAAATTCGTGCAGGCAGTTTGAAAGAAGACCGTTGGGACCCGATCAGTGAACGCTGCGGGTTTCTGACGCATTTCGCCTGAACAGCAGGATTAGCAGCAGGCGCAACAGGTCGCTGAGCGCGACGCCGACGACCAGGGCTATGCCACCGCAAACGAGTGCTGATTCATTCAGTGTGATGGTCCAGGTGTAATGCAGCGTGGTTTCAGCGCGGAGTTCCGGGTCTGCCCGCAGGGCGAGATGAATCACGCGGTCCATGAGTGTCCCCTGCATCGCTTTGATCTCTGTCTGGAACAGGACACGGCGAGTGACCATGGCCGAGATGGCATCGGCTTCTTCGCGAAACACCGTGTCGCTGCTCGCACGATGACGGGCGATCAGCGCCTCAAGCGATCCATCGTGGTGACGATCGGCAATTTCCTGAAACCCTGACAGGTTCTTTTGCACCTCGATGAGGTGAGCGTTAGCCCGATGATTGTACTGATCGAGATAGCCGGGTAATTGAAGGCCGCCCAGAGTCATTGCAAGTGCGAGGGCTATCGAAAAGTACCGATACAGCATCAGCGCGCCTCCGACGGCTCTGGCCGGGTGGGTGAAGGGCGAAACCTACTTCGCGGGTTTCGGGTTAACGGCGTGGAGGTTTGCCCGGTCGACATATTCTCTGTTGCCGTCGACACGATACATCCTTCGGTTGATGTTGGGGTAGTCGCAGACGTCGATCGCCGATCGGCTACCACCCATCAGGTAGACGAGATCCTCCGAAAATGGATTGCTCATCGCGTGCGGCATTGAGTGCTGTTTGAAACCCATGAAGTCGCCAGGGCCGATCTCGTGCCGGGTTGATCCGATTTGGGCGATGCCTCGTCCAGCCAGCACGTAGACAAATTCTTCATCGACGTGGTGAGTATGGAACTCGGTTGAGTCTCTGCCCGGTTCAACCCGAACCAGGTGAATGCCAATCTGGGTCAATCCTAGCGCGTCACTCAGTGAGCGCGTCATGCGAACCGCGTTGTCGTTGAATTGATGGACGTTCTCTCTTTCCGCCATGTTGGCAATCGCCGCGGCGGTTAGCAGGGCAACGTCCTGTTCGCTCACCGCCTTCTCCTTCGGGGCTGCCTTTTGCCGCTGGCGGTGCCGGGATGAGATGGCGCCTTGCGTTCATAGGGCGGGGGCTCCGCCAGCAGGTGTGCCGGCGGTGGTGAGGAGGTCATGGGTTTACCCAACAGCGACTCGATGGCCGGAAGCATGAAAGCATCGTCCTCACAGGCCAGCGCAATCGAGATGCCTTCGTTACCGGCGCGCCCGGTCCGGCCAATACGGTGCACATAATCTTCCGGATCTTCGGGCAGGTTGTAGTTCACCACATGGCTGATGTCATCCACATGGATGCCGCGTCCGGCCACGTCGGTGGCGACCAGTACGCGAGTCTCGCCGCTCTTGAACTTGTCCAGCGTCGCGATTCGTTTGCGTTGAGGCACATCCCCGGTCAGCAGGCCGCAGTTGATGCCATTGCGATACAGTCGATCCGCCAGGTTGCGCGTTTCATCGCGGCGGTTCGCGAAGACGATGACCCGGTTCACATCATCCTGATGCAGCAGGTTGTACAGTACGTTGTACTTCTGATCGCTGGACGTCAGGTACACGCGCTGATCGACCGATTCTACAGCGACCTGTTCGGGATCGATCGTGATCCGAATCGGGTCGACAGTCCACTGGCTGGCCAGGCGTTTGATATCTTCACTGAAGGTTGCGCTGAATAGCTGGGTCTGGCGCTTGTCCTTGAACGGCGTCCGGCGAATGATCGATTTCACGTCAGGAATGAATCCCATGCTTAGCATGCGATCTGCCTCATCGATGATCAGCGTTTCGACCCGGGACAGATCAACGATGTTGCTGCGGGCAAAGTCGAGTAACCGGCCCGGTGTCGCGATCACGATGTCGACTACCTTTTGTAGCTGACGTTTTTGGCGCTCGTAGTCGATTCCGCCCACCAGGGTGGCGATCTGCAGGTCTGTATAGCGCGACAGCGACTCGGCATCTGCCGCAATCTGCATGGCCAGTTCGCGGGTCGGGGCGATGGCGAGGGCGAAAGGTGTGCCCTTGGCCCGCGATTCGATTTCCGGATTTTCCAGATGATAGGTAATCACCGAAATCAGGAACGCGGCAGTTTTGCCCGTACCGGTCTGTGCCTGGGCGATGATGTCTTTGCCGTCCAGGGCAAACGGAAGCACCTCTTTCTGGACCGGCGTACAGTGTTCGAAGCCCAGATCGATAATGGCACGGTTGAGTTCGGGCGGTAGTGACAGCTCAGCGAAGTCGGCCGGAACGTCTTTCTTCTGTCGCGGCCCTGCATCTTGTTTTCGAGGTGTCGATTTTGTGTTGCCGGCCTGCGCAACCGCGGCTCCGGAATCGTCTTTGGAATTTTCCTCCGCCGAGAAGAGACTCTTAAGAAATTTCATTGAACACCTAATAGCTCGCGTACGGATGCGAGGCTGACACAGGTCACGAATACATCCATCGCGGTATCTAATTGACTGATCGAGGGGAAAGTCGGAGCGATTCTGATATTACGATTCTCAGGATCAGTCCGGTAAGGGAAGGTAGCACCTGCCGGAGTCAGTTTAACACCAACATCAGCGGCCAGCCGGACAACCTCGCCGGCGAGCCCCGGGAGGGTGTCGAGGGAAATGAAATAGCCGCCCCGTGGCTGCGTCCAGCTGGCGACGCCGCTGTCGCCGAGTCCGGCGTTGAGCTTGTGCAGCACCAGATCAAACTTGGGTTTGATGATGGCCCGGTGTTTGGCCATGTGGTTATCAATCGCGTCCCGGTCTTGCAGGAACCGCACGTGGCGGAGTTGATTGACCTTGTCGAAACCAATCACGGCCGCGGAAAGATAACCCTCGAATGCTTTCAGGTTCGCTTCCGTCGCACCCAGAAACGAGATGCCGGCACCGGCAAAGGTGACCTTTGACGTGGACGCCAGCATGATGACGCTGGCATCGGTACCGCTGCGAAAGGCAGCTTCCATCAGGTTGGCCAGTTCGTCGGGTGTTTCGGTGAGGTGATGAACAACATAAGCGTTGTCCCACATGATGCGAAAATCCCGTCCGGCGCGAAGCGGCAGTGCCGCCATTCGGGATACGGTCTCGATGCTGTAGGTGTGGCCGGTCGGGTTGGAATACTTGGGAACACACCAGATGCCTTTGATCAGTGGGTCGCTGTCAACCAGCGATTCAACCAGTTCCATGTCGGGTCCGCCGTCCACCAGCGGAACAGTGATCATTTCAATGTCGAAACGCTCACAGATCGTGAAGTGCCGATCGTAGCCAGGCACCGGGCACAGGAACTTGATCCGGCCATCGCTGGATTGTGCCTCCCGTTGCCAGCCGCCATGGTGAAACATGAAGTCGAAGTACAGGTACATCAGCGTCAGGCTGCTGTTGCCACCGACGAGGATCTGGCTGGCGGGAAGATCCAGCAGCTCACCGCCCAATGCCCTGGCTTCCGGGATGCCCAGAATACCGCCGTAGTTCCGGACATCCGTGCCATCCTGTAACACATAGAAGCCGTCCAGGATGCCGTCGAGTTCGTTGGACAGGTCGAGTTGCTCGCTTGCGGGTTTGCCGCGTGTCAGGTCAAGATTCAGCTGCTGTGATCGAAAGTCGTCGTAGGCCGTGGCGAACTGCTCATGCAGGGATTTCAGCGCATCGGTGGAAAGATCTTGATATGCCATCACTATTTCACGGTCAGACCGCTGAGCTCGTCGAGCCCCAGCATCAGGTTGAGATTCTGGACGGCGGCACCACCGGCACCCTTGCCGAGGTTATCCAGCTTTGCGACCAGCAGCGCCTGCTCATCGCTGCCGAATACAAACAGATCGACCCGATTGGTGTTGTTGTTGCCCAGTGGCGATAGTTGCCCGTGGTCCAGTGCGTCGCTGTCACTCGCTGGATGAACCACGATACAGGGTTCATCGACATACGCAGCAGCCAGAATCTGCTGAATGTCGACCACTGAGCGTGCGCCATCCAGTTGCGCAAACGACAGCGGGACGCTGACGAGCATACCCTGGGGGAAATGACCCACTGAGGGCAGAAACAGCGGAGTGTGATTCAATCCTGCGTAATGCTTCATTTCCGGCAGATGTTTGTGCTGCATGTCCAGCGCATAGGGTCTTGAGTGCCATAGCCCCTGGGGACAGGATTGTGCACGGGATTCGTAGCGCTCGATCATCTGGCGACCGCCCCCGGTATAGCCCGACAACGCGCTGACGGTCAGCGTGGTGGTGCCGGGAACCACGTCGGCGTCGATCAAAGGCCTGATCGCCAGCAGGAATCCGGTTGGATAGCAGCCGGGGTTCGATACCCATTGCGCAGAGGCGATTGCCTCACGCTGCTGGCTGCCCAGTTCCGGCAGTCCATAGACCCAGTTCGGTTCGACCCGGTGAGCAGTACTGGCATCGATGATGCGGATGTCGGTATCGGCAGCGAGCTGGACCGTTTCCCTGGCTGCGTCATCCGGCAGGCACAGGATCACGACGTCAGCGGTTGCGATCAGGTCGCGCTTGGCGCCCGGATCCTTGCGTAGGTCATCCGCAATGGTAAGCAGTTCAAACTCGCCATGACCGGCAAGATACTGCTGTATCTTGAGTCCGGTGGTGCCGGCCTGTCCGTCGATAAATACCCTGTACATCTCGAAATTGCCCGCAGGCTGCTGTAAAGAGCGGCGATTTTAGCACTAAAGGCGGGCCACGGGGCCGGTAAAACAGGGGCTTTCGGGAGTCAGAGCAGTTCCTGCAGGAACAGGGAAATCTGGTCGACCTCCTCCAGACATACCTGGTGCGCCATCGGATAGTCATACCAGCGTACGTCGTAGCTCATCTTGATCAGGTTTTCCCGGGAGGTGGCGGCTCGCATGACCGGTATCAGCGGGTCGTGGGTGCCGTGTGCCATCAGGATAGGCAGGGCGAGGTTGGCATCGTCTCGTTCCGCATCGGTGGACCCCAGGTCATAGAGATAGGTCGACAAGGCAATAACCCCGCCGAGTCTGGCCGGATGCCGCAGGGCAGTGTGCAGCGCGATGACGCCGCCCTGGGAGAAGCCGGCGACAATGATGCGTTCGCTGGGAATCCCGGCGCTGATTTCCCGTTCGATGAATGCGCGAATCTGCGCGGCCGACTGATCCATGTCGTCGCGCCCTTCGGACTCTGAGTGAGGTACGAAGTCGTACCAGGCGCGCATCTCTTCGCCGCCGTTGATGGTGACAGGTCGAATCGGGGCATGGGGAAAAATAAACCGGATTGCCAGCGACGACGGCAGTTTGAGTTCGGGCACGATGGGTTCGAAGTCATGGCCATCGGCGCCCAAACCGTGCAGCCAGATCACGGTAGCGCTGGCCGGTTGCTTTGGCTCGATCGTGATGTGTTCCAGTAACTCGGTCATGGCGGGCCAGATGATACCGAATTGTGGCGTCCCGCACATTGCGCCTGTCAATCTGGATATGCCTTAATAGCAGCCTTTTTTGATGTGGCAGAGAAGGAGCCAGGAACCATGGGACCATTAGCGGGAGTCAGAATTATTGAGTTGGCAGGGATCGGTCCGGGTCCATTCTGCGGCATGATGTTGTCGGATATGGGCGCTGACGTGATCCGCGTTGACCGCGCAGGTCGTGTTTCCCGTTATGACATCCTGGGCCGGAATCGAAAGTCCATCGTGGTCGACCTTAAGAATCCTGATGGTCTGGAAGTCGTGTTGAAACTGTGTGAAGGAGCGGACGGTCTGTTCGAAGGCTTTCGACCGGGTGTGACAGAAAGACTCGGCGTAGGGCCGGAAGACTGCATGGCCCGCAACCCGAAACTTGTCTACGGGAGGATGACGGGTTGGGGACAGGACGGACCCATGGCCAATGCCGCGGGTCACGACATTAACTACATTTCTCTGGCCGGCGCATTGCATGCGATAGGGCCGACCGGCGGCAAACCGGTTCCGCCGCTCAACCTGGTGGGCGATTTCGGAGGTGGCGGTATGCTGCTTGCGTTCGGCATGGTCTGTGCGCTGCTGGAAGCACAGAAATCCGGCAAGGGTCAGGTTGTCGATGCGTCCATGGTCGATGGCACTGCGACGCTCATGGCGATGTTCTCGACGATGCTCGCGGCTGGTGCCTGGGTCAACGAGCGTGGCTCGAACCGTCTCGATGGCGGCGCTCACTACTACGACACCTATGAAACAAAGGACGGCAAGTACATTTCGCTGGGTTCTATTGAACCGCAGTTCTATGCCTTGCTGATTGAGAAGGCGAGCCTTGACCCTGAAGTGTTCAAGGACCAGAACGATCGTGATCGCTGGCCCGAGTTCAAGGTCAAGCTGGCTGAGGTATTCAAGGCAAAGACGCGCGATGAGTGGTGCGAGGTCATGGAGGGCAGCGATGTCTGTTTCGCTCCAGTATTATCGCTGGAGGAGGCGCCGAGCCATCCCCACAATATTGCCCGGTCGACCTACGTTGAAATTGATGGGGTGGTGCAACCGGCACCCTCGCCGAGGTTCTCGCGGACTGCTGCTGAAATCCGGGGGCGATCCCGTACCCCGGGGGCGGACACCGTTGAGATCCTGGGCGAAGCAGGATTTGATCAATCGGCAATCGATGGCCTCGTTAGCAGCGGCGCCGTGACCGTCGCCGAATCCTGATTCTGTCTATCGGGTGTGAAACTTTCGCCATCGGGACGTGGATTGCGGTAGAATTGCGCCTTGGCGAGATGGGCTTATTCTGACGGCTTCATTAAGGTCAGTTAAGAGATTGAGTACTGGAGAGTAGCCAGCCTCGGGTCCTCACAGCGAAATCCCGTGAGGGGCCAACGGCGGCGGTCCATGAACCAGACCACAGGAACCAGATCATGAGCGTCGAGTTACTAGATACCACGCGATTTCACGGCTTCCGCGTACGCCGGCAGATCGCGGGCAAGACTTATCAGGAATATTTTTCGCTTAAGAAGGACGGCAGACGGGTACGGGGCCCGGCCCGTGCAAAGATCAAGCAGACTGCTGAAAAACGTGACGAACAACTTCGTCGCATGCAGGAAAAGGCCAAGGCCGAGGCTGAACGTACTGCCTTGTTCGACAAGGATGGCAAGGTGCGTGGCATTCTGTTTCGAATGAAAACAGAGAAGAGCGGCACGCGGACACCCGTATTTCAGATAGGCATCATGTCCAACAAGGTGGACAAGATCGTCAATACCACCGTTTCGATCAACCTGCATGGGTTGAAAGGGGCCTGGGAAAAAGCAGTCGACTTCTTTTGCGAGCACAAGAAGATCTCCAGGCGATCGCAGCTCTACAAGAAGCTGCTGAGGGCGCAGCCCACCAAGGCGAAACTGGAGGCGATGAAACGCCGACGTCGGCGACGCTGATTTCCGTGGATTGAATAAAGGGGGCCCGAGGGTCCCCTTTTTTGTTTGTGATATCGTCAGTCGTGACGGTGATGTATGGCGCACTTATCGAGGTATCGGTCGGAATACCGACGTTCAATTGATGACCCTGCCGGCTTTTGGCGCGAGCAGGCGCAGCGGGTTGAATGGTTCGAGTTTCCCCGGACCATTCTTGGCAGGGATTCGAACGACAATGACGCCTGGTTTGCTGATGGTGTGCTGAACAGCGCCTATCTGGCGCTTGACCGACACGTTGATGCGGGTCGGGGCGCCGCAACTGCACTGATCTATGATTCACCGGTCACTGGTACTGTGACCCGCTATTCATTCGCCGAGCTTCGCGATGAGGTG
Organism: Pseudomonadales bacterium; assembly: GCA_028281885.1. Lineage (GTDB taxonomy): Bacteria > Pseudomonadota > Gammaproteobacteria > Pseudomonadales > Azotimanducaceae > JANQJA01. Next base: position 55,621 of record JANQJA010000020.1, read on the forward strand.
GCGCAATTTGCGGGTGCCATGGTCGGGCTTGGTATCGAGAAGGGTGACCGCGTCATCATCTACATGCCGATGATCCCGGAGGCCGCGATCGCGATGCTGGCTTGCGCTCGTATTGGCGCGATTCACTCGGTGGTGTTCGGCGGATTTGCGCCGCGGGAACTGGCCAGTCGAATCGACGATGCGGCGCCGCGATTGCTGCTGACGGCTTCCTGTGGCATCGAATTCGACAGGGTCATTGCCTATAAGCCGCTGGTTGATGAAGCCCTGTCTATTTCCCGCCACAACGTCGAGCAGTGTGTCGTGCTGCAGCGTCCGCAATGCGAAGCCGAGCTTGGTGCTACAGACCTGGACTGGGCAGCGTTATGTCGTGACGCCGTGCCGGCAGGCTGTGTGCCGGTGTCTGGTTCAGACCCGCTTTACATACTCTATACATCTGGAACCACCGGGAAGCCGAAGGGGGTGGTGCGGGACAACGGCGGCCATGCGGTTGCGCTGACCTATAGTATGTCAGCGATTTATGACACGTCTCCCGGTGAAGTGTTTTGGGCGGCATCTGATGTGGGCTGGGTAGTTGGCCATTCGTACATTGTTTATGCGCCCTTATTTGCCGGTTGTACGACGATCCTGTTCGAAGGAAAGCCGGTCCGGACACCAGACGCCGGAACCTTCTGGCGTGTGATCGCCGATCACAAGGTGTCGGTTTTCTTTACCGCACCGACTGCGTTTAGGGCGATCCGCAAGGAAGACCCCGAAGCATCTTTACTGGCGTCCTATGATGTATCCAGCTTGCGCTCGTTGTTTGTCGCAGGTGAGCGCACTGATCCCGCTACGTTTTTGTGGCTGGAAACGCACCTTAGTGTTCCTGTTGTTGATCATTGGTGGCAGACAGAAACCGGTTGGGCGATCGCCGCTAACCCGATGGGGATTGAAGCGGTCAGTTCGAAACCCGGTTCAGCGAACTTGCCGGTTCCCGGCTATGACATCTGCATACTTTCACTGGATCATGAGCCGCTGCCGGTGGGCGAGCAAGGTGATGTGGCAGTGAGAAGGCCGTTGCCTCCCGGTTGTCTGCCGACGGTATGGTGCGATCACGAGCGGTTCCTTGACGCCTATCTGCGACCGCATCCCGGTTACTATCAGACCGGCGATGGCGGCTTTTTCGATGAGGAGGGTTATCTCTTCATCATGGGCCGCACTGACGATGTCATTAATGTGGCCGGACATCGCCTTTCCACAGGAGAAATGGAAGCCGTTGTGGCCGAACATGCTGCCGTTGCCGAATGCGCCGTGATCGGCATCGGGGATGCTGACAAGGGACAGGTTCCCGCCGGGCTCGTGGTACTGAAGGATGGCGTTAATCTGGATGAGAATGAGATTCAGGCCGAGCTGGTAGCGATCGTGCGGGGACAGATTGGTGCGTTCGCCAACTTCCGGCGTATTGCGGTCGTCAGTCGGCTACCAAAGACACGTTCTGGCAAGATCCTGCGTCGGTCTATTCGAACGATGGCGGATCGAGGCGATGTGGAGACCCCGGCTACCATTGATGATCCGGCGATTCTGGATGAGATCCAGGCCGCGCTCGCTCGTCGGCAGATCGGCCTGGCGTTTGCAGGAAGCTGACGGTGACATATCAACTGCCTGACTGAGTCTGTATAATTGACGCAATACGCGCGAAAGGCCCGTTTCTGAATGATCATCGTTCACGGTACATTTCCGGTTAAGCCAGAACTACGTGAAGACGCTCTTGAGCTTATGCACAAGATGGCTGTTGCCAGCCGTGCGGAACAGGGCTGCATCAGCTATGAGTTCTACATCGGTCTCTCTGATCCGAACAAATTGTTGTTGTTCCAGGAGTGGGAGTCTGTGGATGCCCTGCAGGGACACTTTGATACCGAACACATGGAAGACTTCCTGAAAGTCTTGCCCGAGGTGCTGGATGGCGAGGTCACCACGCGTCGCTATGAAGTCCGCTCGCCGGATGAAATTGACGTTGAACCGATCGGTGACTCAGAGCCCGAGAAGCGTGGCGACTACGAGCGCCGCGAAAAGATCATCCACTAATCAACGCCAGTACGTTCTCTGGTGGTCGCCCCAATACGGCCCTGTTGTCACGAACGACAATCGGCCGCTCGATCAGTTTTGGTGTCGATACCATCGCATCGACCAGTTCATCGTCGGACAGCGATTGATCCGCCAGCCCCAGTGACTTGTACTCTGCCTCGCCCTTGCGCAGCAGATCCCGTGGCGTGATGCCGAGCAGATCGATCAGCTTGTTCAACGTCTGCTTATCGGGTGGGGTTTCAAGATAGGCAATGACTTCAGGTGTCACGCCGTTTTCCTCCAGCAGCGCCAGAGTCTGCCGCGACTTTGAACAGCGGGGATTGTGATAAATTGTGGTCTGGCCCATGAGAAATCCGTTCTGGTATGACTGGGCTGGATTCTAGAGAGTGGCAGCGAGGTGCTCAAGCTGGACGCGTTCGATAAATTGATGCATGTCGTGCAGGTCGTCAAACAGTTTGGCCTGATGGTTGGCCGTCAATATGCGGACGACAGTTGTCAGAGCACGGCAGCAGCCCTGACCTACCAGACACTGTTTGCCGTTGTCCCGTTGCTGACGGTGACCTATGCCATGTTCAGTGTGTTTTCGGCGTTCGAGAATCAGGCCGACCGGTTGCAGGACCTGATCTTTGAGAACATCGTGCCGGAAAACGTGGACATGGTGAGGGAATACCTGAACAGCTTTTCCCAGCAGGCTCAGAATCTCTCCATACCCAGTCTGGTGTTACTCGGCATCACCGCGTTTCTGATGCTGTATACGATTGAAAAAACGTTCAACGAGATCTGGCGCGTTCGTGAACCTCGGGCTGGATATCAGCGCTTCCTGATGTATTGGGCACTACTGACCCTTGGGCCGCTGATGATCGGGATTGGTTTTGTGATTTCGACGTATGTGGTTTCCCTGCCGCTGATCAGTGACGTCACCGAGGGAACCCGGGTGCTGCAGTATGTGCCGATACTGATGAGCGCTTCCGTGTTCACACTGATTTATCTCACCGTGCCGAACTGTCCCGTGCCGGTAAAACATGCCGTCGCTGGCGGCGTTGTTGTGGCGGCGGTATTTGAGTTTGCCAAGTATTCATTTGCCAGGATTATGGCAGGATCAAATTTTGAGGTGATTTACGGCACGTTTGCGGCGGTACCGCTCTTTCTGCTCTGGATCTACGTGTCCTGGACCATCGTTCTGCTAGGCGCGGAAGTTGTGAAGGGACTCAGCGTGTTTCGATTTCATGGCTTTGACAAGATCGAATCTCCCCTGGTGCAACTGCTCCTCATCCTGGAGCTTTTTTATCGGGCGCACGAACGCGGCGAAGTGGTTCAGGAGCGTCAGGTTCGACAGCTCTCTGACCGGATTGACGTGGCGGACTGGAACGATCTCAAGGCGACGTTGATGGATCTGGGGCTCATCAAGAATATCGACGATGGTGGCATCGTGCTGTCCAAGGATCTGAAGGAAGTTTCGGTCTGGGAGCTGTATGACCGGGTACCTTTCGATATGCCACGGTCTGCTGGCGGCGATACCCCCTGGGAGAGCACGCTGCGGGACAAGCTGAACAAGATCACTGGTCGCAATGAAGAGTACCTGCGACTGAGTCTCGAAGATCTGTTTCAGTCGAAGAGCGACAATGGCTCGATGGGTGGGCGGGATGATAAAGAAGGGGACTCCCTTCGTGTGGGTTAGGGCAGGGCTAGTTGCTGTCGTACTGGTTCTGCTGACAGCCTGCGAAAGAAAGCAGACTGCTGATTTCTTTGATGTTGAGGGTCAGGGGTACCTGTATGAGGACTATGCCGACAAATGGTTGGTGGTCAATTACTGGGCGACCTGGTGCGCACCCTGTATCAAGGAAATACCTGAACTGAATCTGCTGTCGAGAGACCATGGAGAGAAGCTGGCGGTGTTCGGGGTCAATTTTGATTCGCCGCTTGGTGACGAGGCACAGCGGCAGGCGAACAAGATGAAAATAGCCTTCCCCGTCTATCTTGAACCACCCCATGAACAGCTTGGTATACGGATTCCCGAGGTTCTGCCGACCACGTTTGTGTTCTCGCCCGGGCTGGAACTTAAGGCCACCCTGGTCGGCCCGCAGACGGCGGAGGCATTGCTTGCGGTGATGGGTTCCGCAGACTAGCTGTTGATCTCAGCGCGAATCAGTTTAATCACTTCCTCCGCGGCGGTTTTGATCGGCAGGTCCCGGTTCTCTTCGTCGGTTCGACAACGATATTCCACGGTGTCTGCTTCGATGCCGCGCTCACCCACCACGATCCGGTGCGGGATGCCGATCAGTTCTGCATCGGCAAACTTGACCCCCGGACGGATGCCCTCGCGGTCATCCAGCAGTACTTCGATATCGGCTGAAAGCAGGGCCTCATAAATCTGCTGGCTGCTGCCAGCAACAGCCTCGGACTTGTGGGCATTGATCGGTATCACGATCACCTGGAAAGGCGCGATGGATGCGGGCCAGATCATGCCGCGTTCGTCATGTTTCTGTTCAATGATAGCGGCCACCAGCCTCGACACACCGACGCCGTAACATCCCATGGTCATGGTCACGGCCTTGCCGTCCTCACCCAGCACGACGGCATTCATCGGTTCCGAGTATTTCTTCCCCAGTTTGAAGATCTGGGCCACTTCAATGCCGCGTTTGAACTGCAACATCCCTTTGCCGTCAGGAGACTTATCGCCTAGGCCGACTTCCCGAATGTCAGCTACTGCCGTCGCAGTCGCATCGCGTTCCCAGTTGGCGTTGACAAAGTGAAAGTCATCTCTGTTGGCGCCGCAGACGAAGTTACGCAGCGCCATGGCATCCCTGTCAGCGATCACAGGCAATTCGAGGCCGACCGGGCCAATGGAGCCTGGTCCGGCGCCAACAGCCGCGGTGATGTCGGCATCGCTCGCCATTTTCAGCGGCGTTTCGACGAGATCGAGTTTTTCAGCCTTGAGCGGATTCAACTGATGATCACCGCGCAGGACCAGTGCGACCAGTGGGACGTCGGTGCCTTTCACGATCAGCGTCTTGACGGTGTTGCCGGGTTCGACGCCCAGTAACGTGGCAACGGCATCGATGGTTTTGGTGTTGGGCGTTGCGGCCTCGGTCAGGGGTTCAAGGGCTGCAGTGGATGGCGTTGCCGGCAGCGCCTCTGCCATCTCGACGTTGGCGGCATAGTCGCTCTCGGTGCTGAATGCGATCAGGTCCTCGCCGGACTCGGCCAGGACCTGGAACTCGATGGAAGCATTGCCGCCGATGCTGCCGGTATCGGCAAGTACGGGACGATAGTCGACCTTCAGGCGATCCAGGATCCGGCAGTAGGCCTGGTACATGATCTGGTAGGTTTCATCCAGACTGTCTTCGTCGGTGTGAAATGAGTAGGCGTCCTTCATCAGAAACTCACGCGCTCGAAGCAGCCCGAATCTCGGTCGTGTTTCGTCCCTGAATTTCGCCTGGATCTGGTAGAAATTGACCGGCAGCTGACGATGGCTCTTGAGTTCGGATCGGGCGATGTCGGTGATTACTTCTTCATGGGTCGGGCCAAAGCAGAAGTCCCGGTCATGTCGGTCCCTGATCTTAAGTAGCAATCCCTCGTCGTACTGTCCCCAGCGGCCGGATTCCTGCCAGAGTTCGGCCGGCTGGATCGAGGGCATCAGCAGTTCCTGTGCGCCCGCGCGGTCCATTTCTTCGCGAACAATGTTCTCGACTTTGCGCAGTACACGCAGACCGATTGGCATCCAGTTGTAGATGCCGGATGCAAGCTTTTTGATAAATCCGGCACGAATCAGCAAGCGGTGGCTGGCGATTTCCGCTTCTGCCGGCGTTTCTTTCAGTGTCGAGATCGTATACTGGCTGGCCTTCATGACCTTACATGTATTCCTGTTTCGGGTGGTTATAGTAGACCATCGTTTGAATGGTCGCAGAAGTCCGAAGAACTTATATTGCGGTGCTGTCCGTTTCGCCTTGCGAGGTCGAAAAAAAAGGCCGCATCAGCGGCCCTTTTTTGCTTCAAGCACTTTGGCCTAGACCATTTCCTTCAGCTTTTTCAGCGGCAGGATTCGTACTTTGGTGCTCGCCGGCTTGGCAGCGATGTCCATCAGTTCGCCGGGACGAAACGGATTGGGAACGTTCTTGCGCGCCTTGCGAGCGGGTTTTTTGACAGTCTTGATCTTGAACAGTCCAGGCATGGTGAATTCACCAGCGGCACCTTTCTTGACGTGACGCTCAATCAGGACAGCGAGTTCGTCGAAGACTTCGTTAACCTGCTTCTTGGTCAACTCAGTACTGTCTGCGATTTCCGAGACGATGGCGGTCTTGGTCAGTTTCGTCTTGATCGCTGGTGCAGCTTTTTTCCTGGCCGGAGCCTTCTTCGCTGCTGTTTTCTTGGCGGTCGTCTTCGCTTTCGCCTTCTTTGCTGCCATTCGGTTTTCCTTATTCAAGGTTGCTGGAGAATACAAAAAAGCGGTCCGAGGGCCGCTTTTCGTGGTGCTCTTTATAGCTGATTGAATCTGGCCTAGCAACAGACTGGCGGGCATTTCACACTGTTATCCGGGCTTGAAATGACCGCCTTAGTCCATACTTTCTCATTCATAAACAAAGGTCCCGGTTCCTGTCCACGGGGCCGATGCTTTGAGGTATAATGCGCGGCCGCCAAGTCGCGCGACTGCTTAAATCTGGACCTCGTGTCCGAAAGAAACAGAGGATTAGGTTCATGCCTATCTATGAGTATCAGTGTCAAGCCTGTGGCCATAGACTGGAAAAACTGCAACGGATCAGCGATGACCCGCTCAAGGATTGTCCTGCCTGTTCCAAATCGGAACTACAAAAACTCGTTTCTGCAGCCGCGTTTCGATTAAAGGGTGGTGGCTGGTACGAGACAGATTTCAAAAACGGTTCCAAGAAGAACGTGCTGCATGGTACGGATAGCTCAAATTCAAATGAGGGCAATGATTCCGCCAAGGATTCTTCGAGCGGCGAAGCCAAGTCTTCCGACAGTGGCGCGTCGACGGAAACGAAGAAGACTGATTCAACCAATAAAAGCGTTGCCGGCTCGGCGGCGAACTGATCGGGCGCGCATCGCGCGTCGAATCCAGACAGGGGTATCATCATGCGGAGCCACTATTGTGGCCATCTCAGGGAATCGCACATCGATGAAGATGTTTCCCTGTGCGGTTGGGTTCATCGTCGCCGGGATCACGGCGGGGTCATCTTTCTCGATTTGAGAGACCGGGAAGGCATTGTTCAGGTCGTGTTTGATCCGGATACAGAGGCCGCGTTTCAGTTGGCCGATGAGGTCAGAAATGAATTTGTGCTGGCGATCAACGGTCGGGTTCGCGCACGGGATGCGGCAGCGATTAACCCCCGCATGGCAACCGGCCAGATCGAGGTGCTGGGCAAGGAAATCACTATTCTCAATCGGGCCGAGACACCGCCGTTTCAGTTGGATGAATACTCCGATGCCGGTGAAGATGTCCGGCTGCGTCATCGTTACATTGATCTGCGACGCGAAGAGATGCAGTCACGCCTGCGACTGCGGTCTGAAGTCACCCATTTCCTTTGTTCTTATCTCCACGACGCCGGTTTCATCGACATTGAAACGCCTATACTCACCCGGGCAACACCGGAAGGTGCGCGGGATTATCTCGTACCAAGCAGAACGCATCCGGGCGAGTTCTTCGCATTGCCCCAGTCGCCGCAATTGTTCAAGCAACTGCTCATGGTTTCGGGATTCGATCGTTACTATCAGATTGCCAAGTGTTTTCGCGACGAGGACCTGAGGGCAGATCGCCAGCCGGAATTCACCCAGATCGACATTGAAACGACGTTTATGTCGGAACAGGAGATCATGGAATTCACGGAGACAATGCTGCGCGAGCTTTGGAAGACCACCATCGATGTGGACCTGCCGGAGTTCCCCGTGATTACCTATGCCGATGCCATGGAGCACTACGGTAGCGACCGCCCTGACCTTCGTTTCGGCCTGCCGCTGGTGGAAATTTCGGATCTGATGAAGGAGGTGGAGTTCAAGGTCTTCAGCGGTCCCGCCAACGATGATGGTGCACGGGTGGTGGCGTTGCGGCTGCCCCAGGGTGAGCGGCTCAGCCGCAAGAACATCGATGACTACACCAAGTTTGTCGGTATCTACGGGGCCAAGGGGCTTGCTTACATCAGGATCAACGACATCCGCGCCGGCACCGAAGGACTGCAGTCGCCCATTCTCAAGTTCCTGCCAGACGATGTGGTGGCTGCCATTCTGCAACGAGTAGGTGCCGTCGATGGTGATGTCATCTTCTTCGGTGCTGACAAGGCAGGAATCGTCAATGACGCCATGGGTGCTTTCCGCTGCAAGCTGGCGGAAGATCTCGATCTCTATGAGCGTGACTGGGCCACCTGCTGGATCACCGACTTCCCGATGTTCGAGCAGGACGGCACCGGTAACTGGACCGCGGTCCATCATCCTTTTACAGCGCCAACCGGTGATCCGGACGCGATGGCCGAGAACCCGGGCGCGACACTGTCGCGGGCCTATGATGTGGTGATTAACGGCCATGAGCTGGGTGGCGGTTCGATTCGTGTCAGCAGTCTTGAGGTTCAGCAGAAGATTTTCTCGGTGCTGCGAATGTCAGAGAACGAAGCGAGCGCCAAGTTCGGGTTCCTGCTTGACGCGCTTCGTTATGGCGCGCCACCTCATGGCGGTATCGCGATGGGCCTGGATCGTCTGATCATGTTGTTATCGGGGACGTCGTCTATTCGGGACGTCATTGCGTTTCCCAAGACGCAGACCGCCGCCTGCCTGATGACCATGGCGCCCAGTGAGATCGAAGCTGCGCAGTTACGGGAATTGAATATCAAGGTCGATAAGAAAGGCTAGGAGGTCGATCGATCATGGCGGGTCATAGCAAGTGGGCCAATATCAAGCACCGCAAGGCGGGGCAGGATGCGAAGCGCGGCAAGATCTTCACCAAGATTATTCGTGAACTGACGGTGGCTGCCCGGGACGGCGGCGGTTCCATCGATGACAATCCGGCGCTTCGCCTGGTAGTGGAGAAAGCCAAAGCGGCCCAGATGCCGAAAGACACCATGGAGCGTGCCATCGCCAGAGGTGCTGGCGGTCAGGATGGCGCAGACCTGGAACCGATTACCTATGAAGGCTATGGCCCGGGCGGCGTTGCCGTGTTGGTGGAAACCATGACCGACAATCGTAATCGCACTGTTGCAGAAGTCCGACATGCATTCAGTAAAGCCGGTGGCAATCTCGGGACCGATGGTTCGGTCGCCTACCTGTTCGACAAGAAAGGTTCGATGGCCTATCCGCCGGGTACTGATGAAGAAGGTTTGATGGAAATCGCGATCGAGGCTGGTGCACTGGATGTCGAAAATGGCGAGGATGGTTCCATTGAAGTGCTGACCCTGCCGGAAGACTTTCAACAGGTGAAGGATGCGCTCATTGATGGCGGATTCGAACCGGCGTCGGCTGAAGTGGCCATGGTGCCGCAGACCTACTCTGATCTGGATGGCGACACAGCTGAGAAGGTGCTGCGCCTGCTCGATACGCTGGAAGACCTGGACGACGTCCAGAACGTCTATACCAACGCGAATTTCCCTGATACGGGCGACGACTGAACGTGTCCTCGCTCCCGCGTCTCTGGCGGGTGTGTTAATCTAGGCAAAACGTCTTCCAGGTCAAGACATGACCCTCATTCTGGGAATCGATCCAGGCTCCCGAATCACCGGTTTCGGCCTCATCAATGTCAAGGGAACGCGGCAGGAATACGTCGACAGTGGTTGTATTCGCGCTGACGATCGTGCGCCCATGCCGGAACGCCTCAATGAGATTTTCACCGGCGTGCAGGAAATTATTGCGACCTACCGACCGGCTGAATTTGCCATTGAGAAGATCTTCATGGCGCGTAGCGCGGAATCTGCATTAAAGCTGGGGCAGGCGCGCGGCGTGGCGATTGTCGCCGCGGTGAACGAAGGCGTCCCGATATTCGAGTATGAGGCGCGGAAGATCAAACAGGCAGTGGTCGGCACCGGCGCGGCGGACAAATCCCAGATCCAGCATATGGTGCAGCGACTGCTGGGCCTGCCCGGCCAGCCGGGCTCGGATGCGGCAGATGCGCTCGCGATTGCCCTGTGTCACAGCCATACCAGGCAGTCGTTGTCCCGGGTTGGCGGGGCGCGTGGTTTTCGGCGTGGGCGGCTGATCGGAGCTGATTCGCCGTGATCGGTTTGATTCGAGGATTGCTGGTGGAGCGAGCGCCGGGCCAGGTGCTGGTGGATGTCGCTGGCGTGGGCTATGAGATTGATATCCCTGTTTCGACATTCAATGCGTTGCCGCAGGCGCAGCAGACGGTGCAGTTGTTCACCCATCTGGCAGTTCGCGAGGATGCCCAGCAGTTGTTCGGTTTTGCTTCAGTTGAGGACCGCGATCTGTTTCGGGCCCTGATCCGAGTTAATGGTGTGGGGCCAAGACTGGCGCTCACCATCTTGTCGGGCATGGACGCGTCAGCACTCGCTCAGTGCGTTCATGGTAATGATGTGAAGGCATTGACCGGGTTGCCGGGTGTGGGTAAGAAAACCGCCGAGCGTCTCATTATCGATCTGCGTGATCGGTTGCCTGAGGCAGATGTCTCTGAAACAACGGCGACTGCGGCACGTGGAGATCATTTCGCCGATGCGGAAACGGCGTTGATTGGTCTTGGCTTCAAGCCTCAGGAAGCGGCTCGGGCACTGGCATGTGTTGAAGACAGTAGCGCCGATGTGGAGACTTTGATCAAACTGGCGTTAAAAGAGCTGGGCTAGGCCAATGATCGAATCAGACAGACTGGTTGCTCCTGAAGCCGTCGCAACTGAAACAGCGCAAGACTGGGCAATCAGGCCAAAGTCCTTTGCTGAGTACCGCGGCCAGCCGGAAGTTACTGAGCAGATGACGATCTTTATTCAGGCAGCCCGGAGCCGTGAAGAATCGCTCGATCACACATTGATATTTGGCCCACCCGGGCTCGGCAAGACGACTCTAGCCAATATCATCGCCAACGAGATGGGGGTGCAGATTCGGTCGACTTCAGGCCCTGTCATCGAGAAAAAAGGCGATCTGGTCGCGGCGCTCACGAATCTTGAACCTGGCGATGTGCTGTTTATTGATGAGATTCATCGTCTGACGCCGGCGGTGGAGGAAGTGCTATATCCGGCGATGGAGGATTTCCAGGTGGATATCACCATAGGCGAGGGGCCGGCAGCACGTTCCATCAAGCTTGACCTGCCCCCCTTTACTCTCGTTGGGGCAACCACGCGAACCGGGCTTTTAACTTCTCCGCTGCGAGATCGATTCGGTATCGTGCAGCGACTGGAGTTCTACAATGTGGATGATCTGACACACATTGTGATGCGTTCAGCGCAGTTGCTGGATGTTGCTACCGATGTTGAAGGTGCACGGGAAATAGCGCTGCGATCAAGAGGAACCCCCAGAATTGCAAATCGACTGCTGCGCCGTGTTCGGGATTTCGCCCAGGTCAGGGCGGATGGCGTGGTGACACCGGAAGTGGCCGGACGAGCTCTGGATATGCTGAAGGTGGATGCCAATGGATTTGATCATATGGATCGCCGGTTGTTGATGGCGCTGATTGAGAAGTTCGATGGTGGTCCGGTGGGCATCGACAGCATCGCGGCCGCCATTGGTGAGGAGCGGGACACCATCGAGGATGTGTACGAACCCTTTCTCATCCAGCAGGGGTTTATCCAGCGTACACCGCGTGGCCGCCTTGCGACGCGCAACGCGTATCTGCATTTCGGACTGCCCAACCCGGGTAGCGAGGATCTGTTTCAGGGTGGCGACGATACGCCCCACTAGTGTTTTTGCAGGGAGTCAGGTGTGACAGAACAGCTTTCTATAATCGAATTGATCCTTGGCGCGAGCGTGGTGGTACAGGCGGTGATGGGCCTGTTGATGCTCGCGTCGCTGGTTTCCTGGATTATGATTTTTCAGCGTGGCTTTGCATTGGCGGCGATTCGTCGTCAGGCGACGGAGTTCGAAAATGAGTTCTGGTCCGGCAAGGATTTGCGGGGCATCTATCGTGAAGTCGAAGGCACAGAAGAAACACCGATTGGCATGTCGGCTATCTTTGTCAGCGGTTTCCGTGAGTTCACCCGATTGCGCAAGCAGAACGCTGATCCGGACCGCGTCATGCAGAATGTCCAGCGAGTCATGCGGGTTTCGTTGTTTCGCGAAGAAGAGCGGCTGGAAACGCACCTGCCATTTCTGGCGACGGTCGGCTCAACGAGTCCCTACATCGGCCTTTTTGGGACCGTGTGGGGCATCATGAATTCCTTTCGCGGGCTTGCCACCGTTGAGCAGGCGAGTCTGGCAGTGGTCGCACCTGGTATTTCCGAGGCCCTCGTCGCGACTGCAATGGGGCTTTTCGCTGCGATCCCTGCAGTGATCGCCTATAACCGCTATGCGGCCCAGATCGAAGTCATTGTGAACCGCTTCGAAGCATTCAGCGATGAATTCTCCAGTATTCTCTATCGCGCCATCAACCAGTAGGAGGACGCGTGGCTAAAGCAGCACGTCGCAAACCTATGGCAGAGATTAATGTGGTTCCCTACATTGATGTCATGCTGGTATTGCTGGTGATCTTTATGGTGGCGGCACCGCTGCTCCGACCGGGTATTGATGTGGAGTTACCGGAGACAACGGCGGGTCCGCTCGCCATTGATGAGAATGAACCTACGTTGGTCGTGTCAGTCAAAGCAGACCAGACCTACTTTATTAATACGGGCGATGCGGAAGAGCCGGTGACCATTGATGCGATTGCTGAACAGGCAGGCAAGATTCTCGCGGCCAACCCGGAAGTCCGGGTACTGGTCGAAGGTGATCGTAACCTGCCATACGGTGTTGTGGTGAACCTGATGGGCGTGTTGCAGCGTGCTGGCGCGGCCAACGTGGGGCTGATCACAGAGCCGCCCGAATCCTGATGAATACATTTTCCGCTTATCTGGTGCCGACCTGCTATGCCCTGCTGTTCCATGCCCTGGTCGCAGCAGCGCTGATCGTCCAATGGGAGGAGCAGCCGCCACTCAGGATCAGCGATATCGAGCACTATTACATCGAGGCATCGATGGTTGCGGAGAACCCGCATCGGGTCCGCGAACGCCGAGAACAGGCAGAAGCCGCCGCCGCGTTACAGGCGCAGCGAGACCGCGAGGCGGCGCTGGCGAAAGAGCAGGAGACGGCCCGTATCAATGCAGAACGTCTCAAGGCGGAGCGCCTGGAGGCTGAACGCCTGGCGGAACAGCAGCGTCTGCAGGCCGAAGCCGCCAGGCGGTTGCAGGAAGAACGCCGACAGGCCGAGGAACCCAGCAGGGAAGAGCGTGAATTGATGGCGGCGGAACTGGCGCTGGCGGTGATGGGGGAGCAGGCCGAACGCCAGGCGATAACCGACGACGAGAAGGCAATGGCCTATGCTGCGCGGATTCGAGAGGAAATTGTCCAGAACTGGTCGCGTCCGCCGAGCGCGCGGAATGGGATGCAGGCGTTGCTTCGAGTGAGTCTTGTGCCAACGGGTGAAGTGGTCGAGGTGTCCGTGATTGAAGGTAGTGGGAATGCCGCTTTTGACCGTTCCGCTGTTGTGGCAGTAGAGAAAGTGGAACGATTTGTCGTTCCCGATGATCCCCGTCAGTTTGAGCGTAATTTCCGTGAATTCGAGGTGCTGTTCCGTCCGGAAGACCTCCGTCTCTAGCAGAAGGCCCAGTTGTTGATGAAGTACTACTCAATCGTTGCCGTATGGTTCGTGGTCCTGGCTTCGCCCGCGTCCGCGAATCTGACCATTGAAGTCACCAAGGGTGTGGACAATGCGGTCAGGGTCGCTGTTGTGCCGTTCGCCTGGCGGGGCAGTGGCGGACTGCCCATCGAGGTCACGTCGGTGATCGATGCCGATCTGACCCTGAGTGGTCGCTTCGAAACCTTGCCGGCGAGCCAGATGCTGAGCCTTCCCAATGAATCCGGCGAAGTGTTTTTTCGGGACTGGCGACTGCTGGACGTCGAATATCTGGTTATCGGTTTCCTTGAGCCGGCGGCCGATGGCCTGGTGCGGTTAAAGTTTGAACTCTACAACGTCTTTCAGCAGCGTCCCGTGATCGGTCATGCTATTGAAGGTGATGTCACCGAACTGCGCGACATGGCTCACCATGTTTCTGATGCTGTGTTTCGAGAGCTGACGGGTATCGAAGGTGCGTTTTCCACCCGGATTATGTATGTGACCTCAGTCGGTGAGCCGGGTAATGCACTGTTTCGACTCAACATCGCTGATGCCGACGGCCATCGGGTTGAAACGGTACTTGAGTCCCGTGAACCGATCCTGTCGGCTACCTGGGCGCCGGACGGTCGCAGGATCGCGTATGTCTCGTTCCAGCGGGAAGGCCGACCGGCCATCTACATCCGTGATCTCACGACCAATACCGTCCAGCAGGTGACGGATTACCGGGGCAGTCTGAATGGCGCACCGGCCTTCTCCCCCGACGGGAATCACCTGGCGATGGTGCTTTCCAAGGACGGTAGTCCCGATATCTATGTTCTGAATCTTGAAACCAGGCGACTGCGCCGTATTACGCGGCACTATGCCATCGATACGGAACCTTCCTGGACTCCCGATGGTGAGAAACTGATCTTCACCTCGGATCGGGGTGGCCAACCACAGATCTACATGATGACGCTGGCGAACCTTTCGATCGAGCGCCTGACTTTCGAGGGCGACTACAATGCCCGCGCTTCGATGCTGCCGGATGGCAGCGGCATCATTATGGTTCACCGCCGGGAAGGTATCTTCCACATTGCGTTGCTGGAGTTCCGGCGCGGTCGGCTGACGGTCCTGACGGAGACCTCGCTGGATGAATCTCCCAGTATCGCACCCAATGGAAGTATGCTAATTTATGCCACCCAATCCCGCGGGGAAGGGATTCTTGCCGCTGTCTCGATTGATGGTGGAGTGAAGTTCGATCTGCCTTCCAGTGAGGGTGATGTCAGGGAACCAGCCTGGTCACCAACTAAACGAAAGGAATTTGAGCCGATCACAAGATGACCCGGGTGCAGGAAATGGGACCTGCGTCACGTGAACCTGCGAGAGACTTTGTGGTTTAATTCGGCACGAGCGTTATTTAGGAGCTAACCATGACAATAAGATCTTTCCGTGAGCTGTTCATCATTGGGCTTGCGGTCACCATGATTGCGGGCTGTTCCAGTACGCCGGAGGAAGAACCAGTCGCTGCGGCGGAACCGGAGCCTGTTGCTGAGCCAGTTCAAGCGGCCCCGGAACGTCCAAGCAGATCGATAGACTATCGTGATGGTTCCGGCTACCTGCAGGTACTTGAAGGCAACAGCTATGAGACACTGCAGGGTGTGTTCTACTTTGATTTCGACCAGGCTATCGTAAAGCGCGCCGCTTTTGCGGAGCTGCGCAAGCATGCTGAGGCACTTGCCGAAGACCGGTCACTGCGTGTTCGTCTTGAAGGTCATGCCGACGAGCGTGGTACCCGGGAATACAACCTGGCGCTCGGAGAGCGACGTGCCAATGCGGTACGGGCTTATCTTATGACCAACGGGGCGTTGTCGTCACAGCTGGAAACCATCAGCTACGGTGAAGAAAAGCCGGCGATGAGCGGCAGCAATGAAAGCGCCTGGGCGAAGAATCGTCGAGTAGAGCTGGTCTACCGATAGATTCCCAATCGGGCAACTTATGATTAGCTTCCGCCCGATCATTCATGGTGCGACTGGCCTTGTGTTATTGGCCAGCGCACCATTTTCGTATCCGGCTCCGGAAGCTGACAGTCCGGTTCAGGTGGAATCGCTGTCAGCGCCCGCTTCCCAGACCAGTAGTTCACCCGTCATCGAATACCGCCCGCCCATTGAAGAAGAGGCGGAAGCGGGCTATAGCGCCTTCGAAGCGGAGCATCAAAGGCAGCTCCTGCAGCGAGAAGTCCAGCGGTTACGCGGTCAGGTTGAAGAACTCCGCTATCAACTCGAGCAGATGCAATCCACGCAACAGGACAGATACCTTGAGCTGGACAATCGCTTTCAGATGTTACAGCGGCAGATATCGGCGGGTGCCGCAACGGTCCCGGCTGGGGATGCTGCCCCGTCAATGGCAGATGTGACCACACCGGCGCCAGCGGTCGGGCCGGTCCCGCAGGGTGACGACGGCGAACTCTATTCGACGGCGCTTGAACTGATTCGAAATCGTCAGTACGATATGGCGATCGCCCAGCTTGATGCGTTGATTGGGCAATATCCCGATGGGGATCTGACGGCTAACGCCTACTACTGGCTGGGTGAAGTCTATGCGGCCAAGCCCGAACCGGACTACGAAGGCGCGCGGCTCGCGTTGTCCCAGGTCATCAACGATTTCCCCGAAAGCCGCAAGGTGCCCGATGCGGCATTCAAGCTTGGCAAGGTCTATCACCTGATGGGCGACTGTGTCCGAGCGGAGCAACTGTTGAACCAGGTCGCGAATGACTATCGCGGTCGTTCCGTCGGTCAACTGGCCGAAGATTACCTCCGGGACAAAGTCGACTGCGGCGCCTGAGTAGGCCGCTCAATGTCCACGCTTCGAATTACCGAGATCTTCAGATCGCTCCAGGGCGAGTCCAACACCGTCGGACTACCGACAACCTTCGTTCGTCTCACGGGTTGTCCGCTGCGTTGTACCTATTGCGACACCGAGTACGCGTTTCATGGTGGTCAGTCCAGGGAAATCATTGATGTGGTCGCGGAGGTCACCGGGCTTGGGGCGAAACACGTCACGGTCACGGGGGGAGAGCCCCTGGCACAGCCGGGAGTCGTGGGGCTGATGACTCAGCTGGTGGCTGCCGGCCATAGCGTTGCACTGGAAACCAGCGGCGCCCTCGATATCAGCGGCGTGCCCGCCGATGTGGTCGTTGTGCTGGATCTGAAGACGCCAGGATCGGGTGAGGTCTCGAAGAATGACTACCGAAATATTCAATACCTGAAACCGATCGATCAGGTGAAATTCGTCATCTGTGATCGCGGCGACTATGACTGGGCAGTATTCAAGACTCGTGAATACGCCCTCAATGATCGGGTGGCGGACGTGTTGTTCTCTCCCAGCTATGGAGAGCTGGAGCCTGGAGATCTGGCAGCGTGGATACTCGATGACCATTTGCCGGTGAGGCTCCAGATTCAGTTGCACAAGTTGCTTTGGGGAGACCGGCCCGGTGTCTGAGCGCGCGGTGGTGTTGTTGTCGGGCGGGCTTGATTCGGCAACAGTGCTGGCCATGGCGACGGCAGCCGGCCATGAGTGTCATTGCCTGAGCTTTCAGTATGGCCAGCGGCACGGCGCTGAGCTAGACGCCGCAAGGCGGGTGGCGAAGGCGATGGATGCAGCGTCGCATCGTATTGCGACCATCGATATTGGTGCCTTCGGCGGCTCCGCGCTAACTGACAGTTCCATTGAGGTGCCGACCGATGGTGCCGATCATGGCATTCCGGTCACCTATGTTCCGGCGCGGAATACGGTGTTTCTTTCCTATGCACTTGGGTTTGCTGAAGTGCTGGAGGCCGGGAGCATCCATATCGGTGTCAACGCCGTGGATTACTCAGGTTATCCGGATTGTCGGCCCCAGTTTATCCGGGCGTTTGAGGCGATGGCGAATCTGGCAACCCGGGCTGGCGTTGAAGGCAAGGGTGTGAAGATCGAAACGCCTCTGATTGATCTGCCGAAAGCAGAAATCATTCGCCAGGGTATGGACCTGGGCATCGATTACGGGCTGACTGTATCCTGCTATCAATTGGATCGGGACGGCCGTGCCTGCGGCGTCTGTGACAGCTGTCGCATCAGGAAGGCCGGTTTTGCGGAAGCTAATGTCGATGACCCGACACACTATCTGCCTGGTTGAACCAAGGAGGCGACTTTGCTGATTCGACTGCTGACGGCGTGTTGGCTGATGACATCGTTGGGGGCGATGGCAGAAGCCTATCCGGATCCTCGCAGATGGGAAGGGACGATCGCCGGATTTGCGCTTGAGGATGAGGTGATCGGCGATCGCAGTGGCCAGATCGTTGCCACCGGCAGTTCCAGCATGCGGTTGTGGAACCATCGTATCCACCAGGATCTCGCGCCACTGCCGATCATCGCAAAGGGTTTTGGCGGCAGTAACATGAATGATGTGCTGTTCTATCTGGATGGCATCGTACTCAAGCACAATCCCCGGGCGGTGCTGCTTTATGAGGGGGACAACGATATCGCCCAGGGCGTCCCCAACGAAACGATCCTGCAAACCTACAAAGAGACTTTTGCACGCCTGCATGCCCATGACGCGGCCATGCGCGTTTACATTCTGTCAGTGAAGCCCAGCCTTTCGCGCGCACATCTCTGGAGCCAGATGCAGGCCCTGAACGAGTCATTGGCAGCAATGGCGGAAACAGATGATCGGCTGCATTACATTGATGTGACGACACCTATGCTTGATCGCGATGGGTCGATTCGGACCGACTTGTTTGTCAGCGACGATCTGCATATGAATCAGCGAGGCTACGACATCTGGCGTGATGTTGTGGGACCGGTGCTGCGCGCAGGCGAGATACGCTAACGGATCGCGTAGGTGGTGGGCCGTGGTGGGCTCGAACCACCGACCAATTGGTTAAAAGCCAACTGCTCTACCGACTGAGCTAACGGCCCGAAACGCGAAGGCGGGTATGATACCGATCCCGGTCTAAAACTCAAGTTTGGTTCGGGAAACCAAGGGCGCCCAGGATGCGGCAGGTCAGATCTTCGCCGGTGAGTGATTCGACGGTGGTTATACCACCCGGATTGATGACGTTGAATTCGAGTACCCAGGGGTAAACCAGATCGATTCCGGCAAACGCCGCACCCTGCTGCTGCAGGAAGGCGCCGATCTTTCTGCAGTAATTGTACTCATCAGCAGTCAGTTCGCAGGCTGTCACGTCGGCACCCTGTTCGACATTGGTGCGATGATCACGCGTCGCGGTCCTGAGATACTGGCCCACGGGTTCACCACCAGCAATCAGGACTCGCTTTTCACCTTGTTCGATTTCCTCAACATAACGTTGCAGCAGGCAGTAACGATCTTCCTCAGGTCCGCACATGGATTGCAGAATCACGTGAACGTTTGGAGAGTCCGCAGTCAGAAAATACACATCCCTGCCAAAACTTGCGGCGGGGGGTTTGACGATGAACTTTCCACCTTCACGGTGCATGATCTCGAAGAGGGTCTGCGGTGATGTGGATGCCCAGGTGTCAGGATGCCTGAAGTGTCGGGACTGACTTGCGATCAGGTACTTGCTCTTGAGGTGCATGATCGCATCGGTGGAATTGATGACACGAATCTGCTGGGAGAGTGAAAAGAGGAGCTGCATCTTGTCGAGGAAACTGTCCCGGTGTCCCAGCGAAAGCACCCAGACGAGATCCATGGCATCGAGTGATATGGGCGAAACCTGTGGCGTGGCTGCGCCGTGCAGCAGCGGCACCTCGACCCTGAAGCCATCCGCGCAGACTATTGCCTGTTCCAGACGCAGGGTGTCGATGGGACAGAGCCAGACCTGGCAGCCGGCACGGGCCAGGGCGTTACCGAATCGCAGATAGTTACCATCCTGGAGCGTGTCGGTATCGCCGATGAGCAGGGCAAAACGTTCCATGAAAATGTCTCAACAGCCGGGCCGCCGAGTTTACCTGCATTTGACTTGAAAATTCGATGCGCGGCCGTATTAAGTAAGAGTCCGGTATAATATTTGGCCCGCGACAGGTTTAGTTTCTATGGGCAACATCGCTTTCGAGGTTCCGCCGCATCAGAGTCATGCGCTGACGCCGGAACAGATCGCACACTACAAGAGTGAAATCCGCGAGCTGCTTCAGGCCGAGGATGCGGTGCTGGTTGCGCACTACTATACGGATCATACGATTCAGGAACTGGCCGAAGAAACCGGCGGGTGCGTCTCGGATTCCCTTGAGATGGCTCGGTTTGGGCATCGCCACACGGCCACAACGCTAATGGTTGCCGGGGTCAGGTTCATGGGTGAGACAGCGAAGATTCTCAGTCCCGAGAAGCGCGTCCTGATGCCGACCCTGGAGGCGACCTGTTCATTGGATCTTGGTTGTCCCGCCGAAGAGTTTGCCGCGTTCTGTGATCAGCATCTGGATCGAACGGTCCTCGTCTATGCCAATACATCGGCAGCGGTCAAGGCGCGATCGGACTGGGTGGTCACTTCCAGCAATGCGCTTGAAGTGGTTGAGCATCTGATCGGGGAGGGCGAGAAACTGCTGTGGGCACCAGACAAGTACCTGGGTCAGTACATCAAGAACGAAACCGGGGCTGACATGGTGATGTGGGACGGCTCCTGCATCGTGCACGAGGAATTCAAGGCGAACGGCGTACTCGATCTCAAACAGGTGCATCCGGACGCCGCGGTGCTGGTGCATCCGGAGTCGCCGGCGTCAGTGGTTGAGCTGGCCGATGTGGTCGGGTCCACCACGCAGTTGATCAATGCGGTGAAGGCGCTGCCCAACAGGAAATTTATCGTGGCGACGGATAACGGCATCTTTCACAAGATGCGGATGGCAGCACCCGACAAGACGCTCATTGAAGCCCCCACGGCCGGTCACGGTGCTACCTGTCGCAGTTGTGCCCATTGTCCGTGGATGGGCATGAATGCGCTCGACAATCTTGCCCGGACACTGCGGGATGGCAGCAATGAAATTCATGTGGATCCCGATGTGGCCCAACGCGCATTGGTCCCGCTGGAACGCATGGTCAATTTTGCCAATTCGAACAGAATCAGGGTGAGGGGTAATACCTGAGTTTCAGGATTGTTGTCGCTGTTCTTTGCGCAGTTCGTGAATCTCCTCAATGCGAGTCCTGATTCGGGCGCGTCGCTGGAAGTTTTCCTCCACCAGAGGCAGGGCGTAGCCGAGTTGGGTAATCGCCTGATCAAGATTGCCGACCAGAACGAAATATTCCGCGCGCGCTTCATGCACCCCGATAATATTGTTGGCAAGTCCGGAAGCTTCCGCCAGCTGATACCACAGATTGACATCGTTGGGGCGCGTGCTGGTCAGCTCGACAAGCACACCTTCTGCATCGCTGGCCCTTCCGTTCTTTAGCAGGATGTCCGCGTAGGCCATGGTGAGCGGATAGTTGCCGGGTGTGATCGTCAGGGCTCGGGACAGCGTTTTCAGGGCTGCTTCGAGTTGATTGGCCTGGTCAAGGCGATCCGCTTCAGCAAGGATGAAGGCGATCTTGCCGGGATATTCATCCATTAGTGAGTTCAGCTGCCAGGCCGCACGATCGAGCTGACCGGATTGGGTCAGCGCCAGGGCCAGGCCATATTGCGCGGCGGCTCGCCTGGCGGGATCAGCGTCATCGATGCCAGCGCGCATACGGGCGATGGCGTCGGCGGCGGTGCGTGCGGTCGCCACCTGAACCCGGGCGCGCATGAGCTGGTAGTCAAGGTCTGGCTTGATTTCCACCCGCGGATACTGGGCGGCCTGGTTGTAGGAGTCGGCGATGCGATCTTTGGTCACGGGGTGAGTGCGCAGGAACTCAGGAATTCGTTCGCCCTGGAAACGGGTGGCACGAGACAGGCGTTCGAACATATAGGCCATCGCCTGGGGATCCATGCCGGCCTTGGCGAGGGTGCGGATACCGACCCGATCAGCTTCCGATTCCCGACTTCGGCTGTACTGCAGCATCTGGTTCTGTGACAGTGCCTGGCCGGCCGTGATCGCAGCCATACCTGCTTCGCCGCCACCGGCCGCGAGGATCATGACGCCGGCCAGCAGCCCGGCGATACTGGGGAGTGACGCCTGTCTGCCCGCCTCACCCTGCCGGGCATAGTGCCGCTGACTGAGGTGAGCCAGTTCATGGGACAGGATGGCCGCAAATTCCTGCTTGGTCTGCGCATGATTGAACAGGCCATCGTGGACGCCGATGATGCCGCCCGGTGCAGCGAATGCGTTGATCGGGTCAGCGTCGAGAATGATGATGTCCAGGCGTCGGTCCTGGAGTTCGCTGTTTAATGCGAGTTCGTAACTGAGATGCTCCACGTACTCCTGTAATAGCGGATCGTCAATGGTCGGTACCTGACTGCGCAACGCGCGCAGGAAAGCCTGGCCCAGCGCCCGTTCCTGCTGCATTGATACCAGCCCGGAGGTGCGGTCGCCCAGTGTGGGCAGGTTGGGGGTTTCCGCGCAGACTGGCCCAACCGAACATGTCAGGATGAGCAATTGAAGCAGGCGGTGCAGCATAGTTTGTGGATTGTATCGCGATTGAAGGCGAACGCCCTGATTGGACCACACCTGCGCAGACACGTTCCTTGGGCACCGGCGCAGAGAGCTTTCAAGATGCCAGGTCGGTTATACTGGCTGGATGAACGATGTCACGATTGATGAATCGCTGGATGTGACCGGGCTGAATTGTCCGTTACCGCTGCTGAAGGCCAAACAGAGCCTGAATCGCCTGGAAGCAGGCAAGGTGCTGGAGGTGGTTTGCACTGACCCTGGCTCGGTCCGCGACTTCGATGTCTTTTCCCGCCAGAGTGGCCACGAGCTGCTGAAATCCGCGGAGTCTGAAGGCACCTATACCTACTGGCTGCGCAAGTCCTGATCCACTGCTTGGTTGTGGTGATCGTCGCCTGCCATTAACATTAGCGGCTTAATCTTTTGCCCCCCGAATAACGATGATTACCGGCAGCATGGTTGCGCTCGTCACGCCGATGGAGGCGGACGGAGCGGTTGATTTTGACAGGCTCGATGCCCTGGTGGAGTGGCATATCGCTGAAGGGACCGCAGCGATTGTTGCCGTTGGCACGACGGGCGAGTCCGCGACACTCACCGCTGAAGAACACTGCGCCGTCATGAAACGAGTCATTGATGTGACCGCGGGCAGGATACCCGTGATTGCGGGTACGGGATCCAATTCCACACGTGAGGCAATCGAGTTCACACGGGCGGCTCGGGATCAGGGCGCGGACGCCTGTCTGCTGGTGACGCCTTACTACAACAAGCCGACACAGGAAGGCTTGTACCAGCACCATCTTGCTATCGCCGAGGCGGTGAGCCTGCCACAGATCCTTTACAACGTGCCGGGCAGGACAGCCTGCGACATGCTGCCGGAAACCGTGGCGCGTCTGGCGGAACTTGATGACGTGATTGCCATCAAGGAAGCGACGGGTGATATCAACCGCACGCTGGAGATTCTGGAACTTTGTGGATCGAAGCTGGTCGTTTATTCGGGCGATGATGCAACCGCAGTGGATCTGATTCTTAATGGCGCGAAGGGGACCATCAGTGTGACGGCGAATATTGTGCCAGCGGCGAATGCTGCAGTTTGTAGTGCGGCGATGGCGGGTCGTGCGGATGAAGCGCGCCGGCTGAATGAGCCATTGATGAGCCTGCACAACGGCCTGTTTGTTGAAGCGAACCCCATTCCAGTGAAATGGGCTCTGGCTGAAATGGGCAGGATAGGACCGGGCATACGGCTGCCGCTCACGACCTTGTCCGGGCAGTATCACGAAGCGGTTCGCAGCGCCATGCGACTTGCGGGCGTCGAATGATGCGTTGGGCGCTCACAGGGATTGTCCTGGTTCTGCTAAGCGGCTGCGGGTTTCTGGGCTGGGACGTCTACGATCGGCGCGAGGCCTATCTTGAGGCGGAGTCGATTCCCCGTGTGACCATACCGGAATCGTTGGATGAGCCGCCGTTTGAAGATTTGCTGGTGGTGCCGAATGTACTGGACCCACGCCAGATTGCCGGCCAGAAACTGAAGCTGGGTCTGCCGGAAGCGCTCAGTACCACCTACGGTGTCGATCAGATTGTTATTAAACGCCTGGGCGAGGATCGCTGGGTGTTTGTGGACAGCCCACCAAGTATGGTCTGGCCCAAGATCCGGGGCTTCTTTGCGGCGAACCGAATTCCGTTACGTCGGACTGATCCGGCCAGCGGCGTGATGGAAACCGAGTGGCTCCTGGCCGATGGTGATACCCCACAGGCGGTACTGGAGAACCTGAAGCGATCGCGTGCGAACAGGAATGCCAAGAGCCAGCACAAGTTTCAGGTGCGCCTGGAGGCCGGCCTGAGACCTGGCAGCACGGAGGTCTACCTGGAACATCGCCAGTTACCGGCGGGTCTGCCGATTCGAAGTGATGCCGTGCAGTGGAACAATGTGTCGGACGATGATGCGCTTGAGGGTGTTTTGCTGAGCGATATTGCCTATTACCTGGGTGATCACATTAATGCGAGTCCCGCCTTCTCAGCGATGGCCAGCAACGTTGGCACGGGACAAAAGGCAGAACTTATTCTGGACAGCACGAAGCCGGTGCTCAAGTATCGTCTCTCGTTTGAGCGCGCCTGGGCGACAGTTGGCGATGCGCTTGACAGCGCCAGGATCAGTGTCGAAGACCTCGATCGAAACGCGGCCACTTACTACGTTTATTACGATGACTCGGAAACACGTGAGCCCGGGTTCTTCCGTCGGCTGTTCTCCCGTGATGACAAGTTGCCGTTGCCGGGCAGCGCCTACCGATATGAAGTGCATCTTGATAACAGCGCTAAGCCCACTGAAGTTCACGTTGTTGTGAAAAAGGACGATGCTACCCTGGCAGACGCGTTGATCGCCGAGAAGTTGCTCAAGATCATCAAACAGTATTCCACCTGAAGTGAGAATCGCTTCCCTCGGCAGTGGCAGTCGTGGCAATGCGACCATCATTGAGGATGAGAACACCTGCGTTCTCGTCGATCTTGGCTTCTCGGTCAAGGAGACGGTCGTCCGGCTGCGTCGGCTGGGAAGGCAGCCGGAGGACATAGACGCTATCCTGGTCACGCATGAACACGCGGATCATGTTCACGGCGTCGCGCCATTCGCGCGCAAATTCAACATTCCGGTCTATATGACGCCCGGCACCAATGCTGGTCGAAGTACCGGCGATGTGCCCCGTTGGCAGTCGGTCAATTGTCATCGCAGTTTCCGGATCGGTTCGCTGGGCGTTGAACCGGTTCCCGTTCCCCACGATGCCAGGGAGCCCTGTCAGTACATTGTCGCCTCTGGTGGCTGCCGGGTCGGGGTGCTGACCGACCTGGGACACATTACCCCTTATGTCGCGGAACGTTACGCGGACTGTGATGCGCTCCTGCTGGAATTCAACCACGATGTCGAGATGCTTGAGCGCGGTCCGTATCCATGGCCACTCAAGCGGCGGGTCGGGGGTATGCATGGTCATCTGAACAACAACCAGTCGGCGCAACTGTTGGCCACGGTGGAGTGCGAGCGGCTGCAGCACCTGATCGTCTGCCATATCTCCCAGCAGAATAATCATCCTGAACTGGCTGTCGGCGCACTTGAGCCGCATCTGGATGGCTGGTCCGGTCAGTTACATGTGGCCTGCCAGAATGAGGGGTTTGACTGGATGGCGGTCGACTGAACTCACGGCGCGTTAAGTTGCTTGCAGACTGATGTTTTATACAGTACTGTATAAAACATCAGTTATCGGTAACCAGGACGTCTGTAGCAATGAAGGTGCGACATATTCGATCTCTCGATCTCTGGCTGCTCAGCAAGGGCAGCCGTATTCTTTATCGTGGCAAGGTGAGTCCCTGGCATTCGCCTCGGGTGATCGCGGCGGCCTTGCGGCGCGATGGCAAGGAGTTCCGCGCTGCCGCTTGATGGGTTGCTGCTGAAGATGGCGCCGACCATGCAGTCCGGCAAATCGTTGCCCGGCAGAACGCTGCCCGGTGAAATTGAGGTGCCAAAACGGTAGGCTACGCCTTTTTTTGAAGAGCGAAGGCGGCATGAACGCGATCCCCAACGTCATTGAAGTTTCAGCGCAGAATTTCCAGTCGGACGTTGTCGAAAAGTCCAAGGACGTCCCCGTGCTGCTGGAATTCTACGCGGATGAAGCAGAGCAGAGCCGCGCTTTTGCACCGGTATTGCAGAAACTGGTTGGTGAGTACGGCGGCAAGTTCTGCCTTGCCCGCGTCAACATTCGCGACAATCAACAGCTGGTTCAGCAACTGCAGGTCCGAACACTCCCAACCGTCAAGGTGATCTTTCAGGGGCAGATGGTCGAAAACCTTGAAGGCCCTCAGGAGGAAGCCCAGCTAAGGCAACTGCTTGACCAGTTGACCATGAGTCCCATTGAGTTGATTCGTGGCCAGATCGATGAGCTGGTTCGCCAGGGCGATCGTGGCGCTGCAATCAGTATGCTGCAGCGGGCAATCAGCGAAGAGCCTGGCAATCATGCGTTGCAGGCTGAACTTGCTGACCTGCTGGTCATGGAAAACCGGGTTGATGAGGCGCGCCAGATTATCGCCGGCCTGCCGGAAGATGCTGAGGGAATTGCCAGGGCCAGCAACCGCATTGAGTTTATTGATCTTGCCGCTTCTCTGCCCGGCATTGTTGAACTCGAAAAACAGCTTGCCGATGCCTCGTCACCGGAGGTTGCCATTGACCTGGCCGTTCGCCTGGTCGCCGACGACCGGATCGAAGAGGCGCTGGAGCAGCTGTTGGCGGCGCTGAAACAGGACCCTAAGTTCGACGATGATCGAGCACGCAAGACAATGATCAAGGTCTTCGATCTGCTGGGTAAGGGCAACGAGATGGCAACGACCTATCGCCGCAGGATGTTTACCTTCCTGCACTGATTTCCAGGGCCGGCAGCAGCGCGATCAAGGACTGTATAGAGGTACAGCAGTCTGCTAACATGACGGGGTCAGATCTTGAATGGAGATGGCCATGACCCCGATCGTCGTCGCCACGTTTTCCGCATTTCTTCTCGGTATGGTGCTGACCGTGATGGTCGCGTTGCTCCTCATGCGACGGGTCAGAGATCAGGATCAGGTATCCCGCGACGTCAACGAGGCGGTGATCCGGTCCGAGGTGGAGTCCCGCCAGCGAGAAATCGTTGCTTTGAATGATCGGCTGACAGAATTGCAGCACCGCCTGCGCGAGAGTGATGCCGCGCTGCAGAGTGCCCGGGTTGCCGAAGCGACCTTGCAGGCAGGCAATGAAGCCATTGCCCATCAGGCGAATGACCTGGAGACGCGGCTGGAAACGGCCAGTCGGCTGGTGGAGACACTACGTGCGGAGAATGCCGAGATGCGGGACCGTGTGTCACGGCTCGATACCGCCATCGAAGAACAGGCCAAACAGAATCAGGAAAAGCTGGCGTTGCTGGATCAGGCCCGGGAACGGCTGAATGTGGAGTTTCGTTCGCTGGCGAATGAGATATTTGAATCCAAGCAGAAGTCCTTTCGGGAACAGAGCCAGGCGCAGCTCGATGTGCTGTTGAAACCACTGGGAGAAAAGATCAGTGACTTCGAGAAGCGGGTCGAGAATGAGAGCAAAGAACGATTCTCGCTGATTCGCGAAGTGAAAGGATTGCAGGACCTGAACGCGCGGATTAGTCAGGATGCCATTAATCTGACCAACGCCCTCAAAGGCGAGAACAAGACCCAGGGGACCTGGGGGGAACTGATTCTGGAACGGGTGCTGGAGCGTTCTGGTCTGGTGAAAGGGCAGGAATACGAAGTTCAGGTGAGTCTGAAGTCCGAAGCTGGCAAGCGGCTACAGCCCGATGTGATCGTACACCTGCCGGAGTCAAAGGATGTGGTAATCGACTCCAAGGTCTCGCTGGTTGCCTACGAGCGGTACAGTTCTGCCGAGGATGACAATACAGCGACGGACGGACTCAGGGCTCATGTGCAATCGATTCGTCAGCATGTCCGGCAACTCTCGGACAAGCAGTATCAGCAAATCGACGGGCTCAAAACGCTGGATTTTGTGTTGCTGTTTGTGCCCATCGAGGCGGCTTTTGCGGCCGCTGTGCAGCATGATGCGGAGCTGTTCTCGGATGCGTTTGACCGTAACATCATGATTGTGTCGCCGTCGACGCTCCTGGCTACCCTGCGCATGATTCATAATATCTGGCGCTTCGAACAACAGAACAAAAATGCCCGTGAGATCGCTGATCGGGCGGGGTCGCTCTACGACAAGTTCGTTGGCTTTGTGGCCGATCTGGAAGATATTGGTGACCGACTCGGTGCGGTCCAGACGTCCTATGACAAGGCTCACAACAAGCTGGTTTCAGGTCGGGGTAATCTGGTCGGGCGAGCTGAAGGGATGAAGGCACTGGGTGCCAAGGTCAGCAAGAGCCTGCCGGAAAATCTGGTAGAAATGCCCCAGCGCGAGGGTATCAAGCGATCTTTTAAATGAAAGATGCGTTAAGATTTGCAGGGCGAGGAGTATGCAAGCACTAACTCGTCGGTCCTGGATTATTCACAACCTGACCCGAAGTCTGTAGCAAGTAGTCTTTATCTCCTTTTTATAAAGATTGCCTTAATTTGAACACCTATCGTATTGATTAATAAGTTATTTTTCTGATCTGATCATTTTTTGACCAATACAAATTACACGCCGGAGCCCACTCCCGTCGAAATACGACCCGAGTTACCCCCAAACTTATCCACAGAAAATGTGCATATCTTGTTCGATCGACACATTCTCTCGTGGCGGCGGGCAGGGTACTCTTGCCAATTTCCTTAAAAAGCCAACCCCATCCCAATAGAACGAAACGGAGTCTCGATGGAAAACGATAAGAACAAAGCGTACTGGTCGGCGAATCTGCGCCTGATGTTCACCTTGCTGGCCGTCTGGTTTGCCGTTTCGTTTGGCTGCGGCATTCTGCTGGTGGATTATCTCGACCAGTTTCGATTCGGCGGCTACAAGCTGGGGTTCTGGTTCTCGCAGCAGGGGTCGATCTACGTGTTTATTGCGTTGATCTTTGTCTACGCCTGGCGAATGAACAGGCTTGATCGAGAGTTTGGCGTCGAAGAACAGGACGAGGACCGATCATGAGTGCGCAGGTCATGACCTATCTCTTCGTCGGTGCCACCTTTGCACTCTATATTGGGATTGCGATCTGGAGCAGATCGGCATCGACCAATGAGTTCTATGTCGCTGGCGGGCACGTCAATCCACTCGCCAATGGCGCTGCGACGGCGGCCGACTGGATGTCAGCCGCCTCGTTTCTGTCCATGGCGGGGATCATCGCTTTTGAGGGTGCCGATGGTGCGCGGTATCTGATGGGGTGGACCGGTGGCTATGTGTTGCTGGCATTGCTCCTCGCGCCCTATCTGCGCAAGTTTTCCAAGTTTACCGTGCCGGATTTTGTCGGCGACCGTTACTACTCCCAGGCGGCGCGGCTGGTGGCCGTGGTTTGTGTCATTTTTATTTCGTTCACCTATGTCGCAGGGCAGATGCGCGGCGTTGGGGTCGTGTTCTCGCGATTTCTTGAGGTGGATATCAACACCGGCGTGGTCATCGGGATGGGCATCGTATTCCTGTATGCGGTGCTGGGAGGCATGAAGGGAATCACGTACACCCAGGTGGCGCAGTTCTGTGTACTGATTTTTGCGTACCTGGTACCGGCCATCTTTATCTCGATCATGCTCACGAACAACCCGTTGCCCATGCTGGGGCTGGGGTCGGAACTCGCAGGCAGTGGCGAACATCTGCTCGATCGCCTGGACGGCCTGACGACAGAACTGGGCATGTCGGCCTTCACCGAAGGCTCGAAGAGTACGGTCGACATGTTTTTCATCACGGCGGCGTTGATGGCGGGGACCGCCGGCCTGCCCCATGTGATTGTGCGGTTCTTTACTGTCCCCAGGGTAAGGGACGCACGGATCTCAGCAGGCTATGCGCTGGTATTCATTGCACTTCTGTACACCACGGCGCCGGCGGTGGCGGCATTCGCCCGCTATAACATCATCTCCAATGTGGACGGCATGGAGTATGCCGGTGCACCAGGCTGGTTCACCAAGTGGGAAGACTCGGGATTGATTGCCTGGCGCGACAAGAACAACGATGGCGTGGTCCAGTATCGGGGCGGCAATGCGATGTCGCCGGCTGCGCCTGACTTCGCCGACATGAGGGGCACATCGGGTGAACGGCTGCTCAATAATGAGTCCACCAGCAATGACAACGAGCTGTACATTGACCGGGACATTATCGTGCTGGCGCATCCGGAGATCGCCAGGCTGCCCAACTGGGTGATTGCGCTGGTAGCTGCGGGCGGGCTGGCGGCAGCACTTTCCACCGCAGCCGGCCTTTTGCTGGTGATCTCAACAGCGGTCTCTCACGACCTGATGAAGAAAACATTCATGCCGGGGATCAATGATCGCCAGGAGCTGATGTTCGCCCGGATTGCGGCGGCGCTGGCGGTCGGCATTGCTGGCATCTTTGGCATCTATCCACCGGGATTCGTGGCGGAGGTCGTGGCCTTTGCCTTTGGTCTTGCCGCTGCCAGTTTCTTCCCGGTGCTGATGCTGGGTATTTTTTCTACGCGGATGAACAAGGAAGCCGCGATTGCCGGGATGATCACGGGGCTGACGTTCACATTCGGTTATATCGTCTACTTCAAGTTCATCAGCCCAGAGCTGAATAACGCGGACCACTGGTTTTTTGGCATTTCTCCTGAAGGTATCGGTACGCTCGGCATGCTGCTGAACTTTGCTGTATCGATGATGGTGATGAGACTGACGCCGCCTCCACCGGAAGAAGTCCAGCGAATCGTCGAGAACATTCGCGTACCCCGATAGCGTATTTCGATGCCATCTCTGGGAAGATCGCCAACGACAGTGTCGTGGTGTAATGAATGTTTTGTCTTTGAGAAGCTAGTGGTAGATCTCCTCAATCTGCCATAGCCACGCTGCGCCACGAACACCGCTGGAATCGCCATGTTTTGCTGGCACGATGCGGGTCTGGATCTGGTCCGAGAAGACGTAGTTTGGCAGGTAGTCGAATACCTGTTCGTAGATGGCGGGCAGATTTGACATGCCGCCACCCAGAACAATCGTGTGTGGGTCAACGATGTTGATGACGGCGGCCATTGCGAGCGCAAGGAGATTGCAATACTGTCGGCTGACCAACACGGCGTCCGGTTCGCCTGCCGCACATCGGGCCTCGATGTCCGCTGCTGAGAGTCTTTGTCCGGTCAGGACGAGAAACTGACGTTCGAAGGCCGGCCCGGAAAGCCACTGTTCCACGCAATCGAAGCGACCGCAATAGCACTGGCGGGAACCGGCTTCGGGTGGTGCTGGAAAGTCCCTCAGTGCGGCCAGCGGCAAGGTGTTATGCCCCCATTCGCCGGCGATCGCATTGACGCCGCGGAGCAGCCTACCGTCGAGACAGATACCGCCACCGACGCCGGTGCCAAGAATCGCACCGAACATGGTTGACGCACCGGTGCCCGCGCCGTCGCTTGCCTCGGATAGCGCAAAACAATCTGCGTCGTTGGCAATCCTGACGAGACTATTAAGTTTCGTGGCAAGGTCTGAACTCAGGTTCCGGCCATTCAGGCTCGTCGTATTGGAGTTCTTCATGAGACCGGTCTTGAGGGATACAGCACCCGGCGTTGCAACACCGACCGGGAGGTCAGGGGGTAGCTCGCAGTCCTGCTTTGCGTCGCGAACCAGCGTGACAATGGCATCGAGAATGGCATTGTAGTCCCTGGCCGGCGTGGACCTGCGTTGGCGCCAGAGCGATTCGCCCTCCGCTGACAACACAATGACCTCGGTCTTGGTGCCGCCCAGGTCGACGCCAATCCTGGGTTGGATGGAAGACATATCGTTCGATGAATCAGTCTGCCAGTTTGTCGATCTCGTGTTTCAATCGGTATTGATCGTCGGTGACAACGGACTCCAGAACTCGAATCCGCTCCTCGAGGTTGTCGATCCGACTCATGGCATCCTCGAGTTCTGCAGAGTTGGCCTGTCGATTGGCAAGATAGGTCTTGGCCAGGCCGGTAAGACAGCCGACGATGACGATGAGGACCACCATTTCAAAGACGCCCATAGATTCCTCCCTCAATGGTCAGATCAGAGTTCATATTGGAATTCTGATCGGAATTCTGATCGGAATTCTGGTCAGAGTGTAGTGGGCATGCCGGGCGTGCGCGAGGCCTTGCTGCCTGCCGCCAGCCTTTGCAGAAGCTCGCCGGATGCTACCAGACCCAGATCAGCGCCTGGGGTACCCGACTCACCATCGTGTCAGTGTCGCTGGCAACGCCGGCCTCCGGTTCACTGTGCTCGGCGAAGGCGGCAAATGCCAGCACCAGCATGACCAGCAGGGCGGTGGTGATCCGGTTGGAGGCGGGTCGGTAATCGATCGGTCCTAATCTCATGGTTGGCGGTCCGGTAAATGGGATTCGTCACTGACAATTCACGAATTGTGCCAGTTGCCCATGGCATCAATAACCTGCTGAAAGATAAAGACTTGTGGATTTCTCCAGGATTTTCGGGGAACCACGGCTGGCAAGACAGGCCACCGACTTGGCGAGATTCGCCAGCGCTGGAAGGAATACGATATCTCAAAGTGATCCATCACAAAAACCGCCACCGATATCAACGCAGATCGGGCGGGCCTGCCTGAACCTGGTGCGTTCACAGGCGCGAATGGCGAGATGGTTTTGCTTGTTGACCTGAAGTACCGGATAGCGATACTCACCCGACTCATGATACTGGATGCAGGAAAACGACAAGGCGCTCTGGTGCAGCTCGCCTCAGCGTCGTTTGATCTTGTTGTGATCGGTGGCGGCATCACCGGCGCGGGCATCTTTCGGGATGCTGCCGCCAGGGGGCTGTCTGTCGCGCTCATTGAAGCCGACGATTTCTCATCCGGGACTTCCAGCAAGTCTTCAAAATTGATTCACGGGGGCCTGCGTTATCTCGCCATGGGGCATGTTCACGTGGTGCGGGAAGCCGCCCTGGAACGGAAACAGGTTCACCGCATCGCGCCTCATCTGGCGGAGCCCCGGTGGTTGATGCTGCCGGCCCGTGATCGATGGCAGTGGCTGGCCTTCAAGGTGGGTGTCATGGCCTACGAGTGGCTGGGCCAGGTCGGTACGGAGGATCGTCATTTTGATCTTTCAGGTGCCGCGCTCAGCGAATTCGAGCCGCTCATTGACGCGGGTCGCTTCCCACGTGCCTGTGTCTATCGAGAGTATCTGACTGATGACTCGCGACTGGTGCTGGCAAATATTCGGGCTGGTATTGGCGACGGCGGTATTGCCACCAATCGACTACCGGTGATCGGAATCACTCGCGATCGAAATCGGGTGGCAGGGGTCATTGCCCGCTGTCAGCTCACCGGTGAAGAAGTCAGGGTTCGTGGCCGGGCGGTCGTTAACGCTGCCGGACCCTGGGCGGAGCAATTGTGTCAGCTTGAGGGATCGCCGCTGCCGAAGGCGCTGACATTGTCCAAGGGCATCCATGTGGTAATCGATCGGGCGCGGCTGCCGATCAGCCGCATGGTGCTGGTGGTGGCCGAGGATCGGCGACCTGTTTTCATGATTCCGCGCGGTGCCGTGGTCTATATCGGCACCACTGACGTGCCGGTTGACGGCCCGCAGCTCTGGCCGGAGGTCACGGCGGAAGAAGTGAGTTACCTGTTGCGGCCGATCGAACGCTACTGTGGCGTGCGACTGTTTCCGGAGGACTGTCTCGTGTCCTGGGCGGGGCTTCGTCCCCTGATTGCCCAGCCTGGCAAGTCCACGCGGGAAATTTCCCGGCGAGACGAGATCTGGGTTAGTGACGGGGGCTTGATAACCGTCGCTGGCGGCAAGCTAACCGGCTACCGCAAGATGGCCGAGGATACGGTTGCCAGGGCTTGCCGACTGCTCGATATATCCTGCCAGCCACCACCGCAGACCCCCTTGCCCGGTGGCGATTTTAATGTGCCGATAGAGACGCTGGCGAGGGACCTCGCGCAGCGGTATCCAATGTCGAATGCCTCGGCCCGTCGCCTGGTGTCCCTGTACGGCACTGAAAGTGAGCAGATACTGGCGCTGGGTGCGAACCGTGTTGCCGACTCCGATGTGGTCGCAGGCGAGGTCGACTGGGCCATTGAGTACGAGGGTGCCCTGAGCCTCGAAGATATTCTCTATCGCCGACTCCGTGTGGCGTACTACCTGCCCGCCGATGTTGATCGGCTGGCGGAGCCTGTATCGCATCTTGCCGCGCGCCGTCTCGACTGGACGGAACAGGAGCGGGTGGCGCAGCTGTCGGCGTTCAGGGAACGACTCACCGAGGATCGGCCGGCGATGCCAGGTCAGCGCGGCTGAGTTGCTAAACAAGTTCACTTTGTTTGCCGGGGCAAGGGACCCTGCTGGACAGAGAGTCACCTGCTGTGAGCTAATCTGTCGAAACTTAATAGAGTGAGATGGTATATGCCGTTTGAGTGCCTGGAGTTTTCGTCCAGCGACCACATTGCAGTGATGACGCTGAACCGACCCGATAAACTGAATGCATTGAATGCGGAGATCCGCGAGGAAATTTATCAGGTCTGCGATCAGATTCGGGACGATGACGACATCCGTGCCGTTATCATCACGGGTGCAGGCAGAGGATTCTGCTCGGGTGCTGATGTGACCGGCCCGCCGGGAGCGAGAGACGAGTCGCAGAATGCCAGGCTCGATAATTACGGCTGGGTGGGCAAGCTTGCCAGCACCATCTATGAACTCGATAAGCCGACAATAGCAGTTATGAATGGTGTCGCGGCCGGTGCCGGTATGAGCGTGGCGCTTGCCTGCGATATGAGAATCGGCAGTGCCCAGTCCCGATTCAAGACCGTCTTTGCCGAGCGTGGTTTGTCGCCTGATACCGGGATGTCCTATTTTCTGCCGCGAGTTGTGGGTTACTCGCGCGCTGTCGATTTGTTCTTTACGTCGCGAAATGTCGGTGGGGAAGAGGCCTATCGGATTGGATTGCTGGATCGGCTGGTCGCGCCGGAAGACATCATGGATTGCGCTTATGAAGTTGCCGCGCAGATGACGGCGTTGCCGCCGATGGCGCTTCGTTCTGGCAAGCGGGTCTTTCAGCTCAATATGAGCCAGGATTTTCATCAGGCCCTGCATACCGAACACGCCGGTTTGATCTTTGCGCAGCGTTCGCCCGATGATCAGAAGGAACAGCGTGCTGCATTCGTTGAAAAACGTAAACCGACATTTACCGGAACCTGACTAGGGGTGGTCCAGAGCGTTGCCACGTTATGATTATTATTGCGAAGTGAACGGGCGTACGGTGGAAGTGGTTCACCGCATTGATGAACGACTATCGACCTGGGGCGAAGTTTGTACGGCCGCAGGGATTGATACCGGCGAAACACGACCTGATACCTCCGTACGTCGGGTGATTACCTCGCCGCCCATGGCGAATACCCCGGTGGGCAATAGCCATCTCAAGAATCTGGGGTTCACCAAGCTGGAAAAACGATACGACGGCAACTATGAGAATGTGACGAGAACCGGCGGTGAATCTCGCATCATCAAGCCGGGGGAAGCTGCCACCATGCCCCATTTTCACAAGAAGCACAGCGACTGATGAGCAGCCTGCGCCTGCTGCTGCTGTTCGCCGTGGTCTCGCTTGCCATCCCTTCGGCAGCCTTGGCGGATTCAGGATACTACCTGCTGATTTATCGGCCGGGACCGAACTGGGACGATCGGGTACCCTTCGCAAGCCAACCTGGCATCAAGGCGCACAAGGCCTATCTGGAAGAACTTTTTGGTAACGATGTGGTTCGCATGGGCGGAGAAATCGCTGATCAGCCCGGCGCCATGGCGTTGTTGCGTGTGGGTACCCGTGATGAAGCCCGGGCAGTGGCTGACAAGGATCCGGCGGTGCTGAATCGAATTCTTGATGTGGACATTGTGAGCTGGCAGGTGGATCTGTCATCGATGCGCCACATGACTCGCCGCCAGGAACCGGTGCGGGACCCCAACGTGCCGTTTCGAATCGAACGTCTCGACCCGGATGCGCCAATCAATCTGAAGGACTAGCCTTCCCCGTCGAGGTGCGCATGGTCACCAGGTGATCCATGACATCGAGCATTCTGGACAGACCTACGTTCGGGGTGGGGCGAACGAGGTATTCGCCGTTGATGACGATCGCCGGCACGCTTGGAACCTTGAGTTGGCGTACCAGTTGATCTGCCCGCTGAATCCTGCCACTGATCATCGAAGAGTTGAAGATCGAGCGAAACCGGACCGGGTCCACGCCTCTTTCTTCGAGGAAAGTGGTGATCGCCTCGGCTGAATCGAGCCGCCGGCGCACTTCGTGGATGGCACGAAACAATGCGCTGTGGTGGTCCTCGAGAATATCCATCTCTTCCATCGTGTAGTAGGTTCTGGCCAACAGGCGCCAGGTGGTGTTGGAAGTCGCCGGCATACGAACGAAGGTGACCGATTCGGTGTTCTTGTCGACCCAGTTGTTCAAGTCATTGTCGAAGTTGTAGCAATGAATACAGCCGTAGGAGAAGAATTCCATGACCTCCACGCGATCGCCGCGAACCCGTCTCGGTTCCTCGATCCGAAAGTAATGCTCTCCTTCGACGAATTCCCCCAGCGGTGCTTCTGAGATGATGAGGGTGTAGAAGTACCCGAAGACAGCAATACTGACCAGAGCGATTGCTCCAACCAGGGCCTTCTGCCAGAGCAGGAATCGACTTTGGTGTTTTGCCATTGCGGGTTTTCCAGTTACAGGACGGGTCGTCATTATAGCGATGGTCGAGGGGGCTGGAATACATCTGTATACTCGATGGCCTTTTGACATTGATGGAGAACCGACATGACTCGTATGCCTGCTCTGAGTCTTGCGGCAGTACCTGGTCGTCGCAAGGCGACCATTGAGCTCGCCCAGGAGATTGAGAAGAGAGGATTTACCGGCATTTTTGCACCCAGCTTCTCTGATTCTCTTTCGCTGTGTGAAGCGCTCGCTTTTGCGACCAAAGATATCGTATTCGGCACCAGTATCATGCCGATCTACTTCCGCAGTCCTACAGACTTCGCCCAGACAGCGTCGTTTATCCATGAAGTGTCCGATGGTCGGTTCAGATTCGGTATCGGTGTCAGCCACGCCCCTGCGCTCAAGGCGAGAGGCGTCTCCGCGGGCAAGCCACTGAGCGACACACGGGATTTTGTTCAGGCTTTGCGAGACGTGCCGCGAGCAGGAGAGTTGCCGCCGATTGTGCTGGCAACCCTAAGGAAAAAAATGATCGCGCTCTCAGAGGAGATTTCCAGTGGCATGGTGTTTGCGAACGGTGCGCGCTCTCATATGCAGAGTTCCCTGTCAGTGATTTCAGATGCGACCCGATCCGGCGATGATTTTTTTGTCGGCGACATGATTCCCACCTGTGTGAGCGATGACATCGAGGCTGCCAAGGCCGTGAACAGGAGAACGCTCACCAGCTATGCCATGTTGCCCAACTATCGTAATTACTGGAAAGAAGCCGGCTACGAAGAAGAGATGAACGGGATCGAGGCTGCCCTTGAGAAAGGTGATACCGATGCGGTGCCAGGGTTTCTGACCGACGAGTGGCTGGCGGACACGACCTTGTTTGGTCCTGCCGAAAGAATTCGCGATGAGTTGGAAGGCTGGTTCGACGCCGGGATCAAGACGCCGATACTTGTGCCTTCGTCGGCCAATGGCGGCCAGATGGTGGCCTTCGAAGAACTTTTTGCGGTATTTGAGGGGTAGGCGCGATGGGTGTTCTAGACGGGCAGCGAGCACTGATAACCGGAGGCGGCAGCGGCATTGGCCTGGCCTGCGCCATCTGCTTGGCCAGGGATGGTGCGAGCGTCCTGCTCATGGGGAGAAATCGTGAGCGCCTGGATAGGGGGGCGGCGGAGGTTCGCGCCGCGGCGCCGGATTCTGAAGTATTGACCTGCGCGGGCGACGTGACCATCGAAGACGATGTGGCTGGTGCGGTCGCCGCGGCGGCCGGGGACAAGGGGCTGGATATTGCGGTTGCCAGTGCCGGTCGAGGCGCCCTGGCACCGATCCTGGTTCAGGAGTCGGAAGGGTGGGATGCGACCATGCAAACCAACCTGAATGGTGTCTTTTATACGATCAAGCATGCCGCAAGGTCGATGGCATCTTCTGATGGTGGCGCCATCTGCACCATCTCTTCCATTGCGGGCATCAGGACTCATCGATACATGGGTACCTACTGCGTGAGCAAGGCCGCTGTCGATATGCTGGTTCGTAACAGTGCTGACGAACTGGGCCAGAACAACATCCGGGTCAATAGTGTCTGCCCGGGATTGGTGGATACGGAGATTGCGACCGGACTGCTGACGACGGATGACGTTTATAATGACTATCTGGATTGTATGCCGATTAGCCGTAATGGTGTGCCCGATGACATCGGCCAGGCGGTGAGATTTCTATGCGGGCCGGAGTCGAGCTGGATAACCGGCGTGGTTCTCAGTGTCGATGGCGGTCACCATCTTCGTCGCGGTCCCAACGTGGAACCATTTTCACGTGCCAGGTTTGGTGACGATATAACTGAGGGGCGGCTGGGGCGCGATTAGAATCGTACCTGACGGGCCATAATCTGGTCGTAATAGTCAGCGTCCAGTCGACAGTAGGCTTTGGCATCTGGCTTCCAGACCAATAGCTCATCCTCGACCTGGTTCAGATGAAATGCCTGATCCCGCAGGTCATTCTTCTGAAGTTTGTGGGTTGACGTTGTTGGTAACTCAGGCAGCACGCGGATGAATATCGGGCGGGCGTAGGCCGGCAGATTCTGGTTGATGTGCTGCGAAAGTGACGTCAGATCCGGTTTTCTGATACCCCGGAATACAACCGCAGCCATGCCTGCCCGGCCATCGGTGCCAGGTATCTCTACGCCGTAGACGTTGGAGAACTCTATATCTTCATGCTGATTGATAATCTCGCCGACCTCGTTGGTTGAAACGTTCTCACTCTTCCAGCGGAAGGTATCGCCAATCCGGTCAACAAACTGGTAATGGGTTAGCCCAAAAGCAAAGCCGACATCCACCGTTCGCATCAGGTCACCGCTGTTGAAGTAGACATCTCCCTGCTTGCAGACGTTCCGGACAAGCTTCTTCTCGGTGGCTTCGGGATCAGTATATCCGTCGAAGCTGGACTTCTCGGTAACTTCAATCAGCAAGAGTCCGGGCGTGCCCGGTTCGGCCTCGACGCAGGTGTTGTTGCTATTGCGAATAATCTCATCCGCGGCGACATCGTAGCTGACCAGTTTCACAGGCGCGCTTGATACACCAATTGTGAAGTCCTTGTTGAAAACGTTGGCGAAACCGCCGTTGCCTTCACTGGCGGCATAGAACTCGCCGATTCTTTCAATGCCAAACCGGTTCTTGAATTCACTCCATATGTCTGGCCGCAGCCCGTTGCCAACAATCGAGCGAATCGGGTTGTCCTGATCGTTTTCCTGCGGCTCGGTAGACATCAGATAGCGGATAAACTCGCCAATATAGATAAACGAAGTGCACTGATTTTCGCGGATGTCGTCCCAGAACTGGCTTACCGAGAGCCGTCGCCTGATAACTGACCCTGCGCCTGTCAGGAAGCCGGCGAGCAGACCAATCACGAGCCCGGTACCGTGGTACAGGGGCAGGCAGTTGTAGATGCGGTCGCTGGGCTTGAGAAGGAGCAGCAGGTTCGCGGAAAGACCCGCGCCTACCAGTGCACGTCTGGCGGAAACAATGGCAGCCTTGGGCAGTCCGGTGGTCCCTGACGTGAAGATGTAGAAGACCGTTTCACTGACGCGAGTGTCGTTGGCTTCCGGCGGTGTGGTGGTCGCGATCGTCGTATCGGTGGATGACAAAGGTAGTGCCCAGTCGGGTATCTCGTCGTTGTCCGTATCCGCCACCATGAGATAATCACGCCCCTGTTCGAGATGGATGTCATCCAGGGCCGGTTCGATCGACGCGATCATTTCACTGCCAACAATGCATTTTTTTGATTCGATCAGGTTGATGCAGTGAACCAGCGGTCGACCGATCAGGTTGGTGTTGATCATTCCTGTTATCGCGCCCAGCTTTCCGATCCCTACCAGGCTGGTAACAAAATCGATCCGGTTTTGCATGAACAGGGCAACACAGTCTCCGCGACCAATGCCCTCGGTTTTGAGGCGATTGGCGATACGGTTTGCGCGTTGGTCGAGTTCGCGCCAGGTGACGGTTTCGGTTTCCGAGATCAGGGCGATCGACTCGGGATACTTTTCAGCATTTTGCATCACGAGCAATGCGACCGAGCCGATTGTGTCCGGAGACGGTGGCTTGGTGATCGCTGCGCGAATCAACAGTTTCAGATCACCAAAAAATTTACCTACTGAACCCATTGCAACTCCGTCCCGGTCGATACCTAGCGTTAGCGATCATACGATGACTGATAATCGTCACCCAACTGTGTTCGTGGTCACCGTACCCGATTCGACAACCCGGGCAATGGTGCGCGTGTGCGAGAGGAGCTCGTTGAAAGCGACGCAAATGCCCGTATTGTCAGTGGTTTTACGTCGTCCACTGAGGGTCAGATGTCGACAAAACCGCTTCGATCATGTCGTTTGCGCTGTAAATAAGGGCGTCTTGCCGATTCAAGACCTGACTTATGCACACGTGACCCTGATTGCCGGGGGCGTGGTTATAGATTTCCATAAGGTACTGAAATGTTAGCGGGGTAAGCCTAATTCATTGAAAATACTGAATAATTTTTCGGACACTTTGAGTTGTCAGTACCGGCCTGGTTCAGCCTGGTTGTTGCGGCGCAATAATATGCCGGAGTTATCACCAAAGTTATCCACAACTTTGTTCTGCTGTAAGACTTTACTCACTTTGGAACCGGCTCTAGATTGCGCTTTTCGACCCAGAGCCCGTCTCCGTGCCTGAATTTATCGTTCGTGCCCACAGCGCCCCGACCGAGCCAGAAGCTTTTCTGGCCGGGTTGGGTACTGATCTTCATGTTGAATACCTGGCCCAGATCCTGGTCGCCGGTCTGTTTGTTTCCCAGGGTCATCGCCGGGATGATTGTCTGACGCTGGTGCTGGAAAACTCACGGGACTATTCGCGCGCGCTGACTTTTGACGGTAATCAGCTCGGGACAGTCGGTGGCATGACAGAGCAGCAGGTGCTGAATCTGATTGCGGCCGCGCTGCGCGATGCGCGGCAGCTGACCAAGGAAGCCGTCGTCACCGCCAGCAATGGCGTCATTGTCCGCGCGACCAGTTTCGAACGCCTGCTGGAGTCCAGGCTGGCGGAGCGACCGGTGTTCCTGCTGGACAGGAAAGGGGAAGACATACGCGGTACCGACTGCCCGGAGCAGGCCTGTTTTGTACTGACCGACCACGTGCCCCTGCCGAAGAACCTGAGAAAATCGCTATTGCGTCGTGGCGCTGTTCCTGTCTCGCTGGGGCCGGTGATGTTACATGCGTCCCAGTGCATCGTGCTGGTGCAGAACGAATATGATCGCCTGTACTCGGGCAGGTGAATATTTGATAATGCGATGCTTTGTTTCCCCGGCGGATAATCAGGTATGAATGACAAGATCGAGTCTATCGCGATCCTCGGCGGCACCGGTGATCTCGGTGGTGGTCTTGCGCGGCAGTGGTCGCGCGCGGGATATCAGGTGTTGATTGGTTCCCGGACGCTGGAAAAGGGACAAGCAGCCGCGAAGGCGTTGCTGGATGAGTTCCCTGATCTCAATGTGACTGGTCATGAAAACCTTGATGCGGCCAGCCGTGCCGACATTGTTGTGCTGACGGTCCCCTTCGCCCATCAGTTAAGTACGCTCGAAGTGGTCAAGGAAGCGCTGAAGGGCAAGATTCTGATCGACGTGACAGTACCGCTGGTTCCCCCCAGGGTGGGTACTGTTCAGCTGCCGGAAGGCGGCAGCGCGGCACTGATGGCCCAGACGGTACTGGGAGATGAGGTGCAGGTCGTATCCGCGTTTCAGAATGTCGGTGCCCAGCATCTGCGGGAAGATCACAAGATCGAATGCGACGTGCTGGTCACAGGCGACAAGCGGGCCGCCCGTGACACGGTTATCAAGCTGGTTGAAGCTGTCGGGCTGCGAGGCTGGCATGCGGGTCCGCTGGCCAACTCGGCGGCCGCTGAAGTGTTGACGTCAGTCCTGATTACCATCAACCGGCATCACAAGATTGACGGCGCCGGGATTGTCATCACAGGCGAGCCGGCAACCGACTAGCAGCGAAGTATGAAGCTGACCTTTACCGGGATTGGGTCATTGCCCATGATCGAACCGGGCGACGATCTTGTCGCGCTGGTCTGCGATGCGGTTGCTTCCAGCGGCGAGCAGATCCTTGACGATGACGTGATCGTGCTGGCCCAAAAGATCGTTTCGAAAGCCGAGGGTCGTTATCTGGATCTCAGTACGGTTGAGCCGTCCGCCGAAGCGATCGAACTTGCTGCCGTCGTGGATAAGGACCCGCGCAAGGTACAGGCAATCCTGAACGAATCCAATGAAGTGGTGCGTACTCGTGAGGGTGTACTGATCGTCGAGCAGAAGCTGGGTTTTGTTCAGGCGAATGCAGGTATCGATCAATCCAACATTCCGGATCGGGGAGCGGAAGAAGACATGATGTGTCTGCTGTTGCCGGAGGATCCGGACCACAGTGCAAGAATGTTCCGAGATGGAATTCGCTCGCGCCTTGGTCGTGACGTTGGCGTCATCATCAACGACAGCCTTGGCCGGGCATGGCGTAACGGTACGCTGGGCCTGGCTATCGGGGTTGCTGGTTTCACCGCGCTTGAAGACTACGTGGGCGGTCAGGATCTGTATGGTCGAGAATTGAAGGTGACCCAGGTGGCTGCCGCCGATGAGATGGCGGCGGGGGCATCGCTCGTCATGGGGCAGACTACGGAGAAGACGCCCGTGGTGCTGGTTCGGGGTTACCGGCCCAGGGAACCTGAAGATCTGTCGCAACGGGGCGTGGGTTCGCTGATTCGCCACCGGGATATGGACCTGTTCCGCTGACAATGGCTTCCCGGATCGTTGCGATCTCAGGTGGAGTAGGTGGCGCGAAACTGTCGCTCGGCCTCGCTCGCGTGCTGGATCCCGACCAACTCGCGATTGTTGCCAACACTGGCGACGACTTCGATCATCTTGGGCTGCGAATCTGTCCTGATCTGGATACGGTCATGTATACGCTGGCTGACGTGAACAACAAGGAACTGGGCTGGGGGCAGGTCGGTGAAACCTGGCAGTTCCTGGATGCGCTGGAAAAGCTCGGCGGTGAAACCTGGTTTCGGCTCGGGGATCGTGACCTCGCTACTCACATTCAGCGCACGACCCTGTTGCGAAGCGGGCAGCGCCTGTCCGCCGTCACGGCATCACTCTGTGCGCAGCTGGGTGTTGAGGTCCCGTTGTTGCCGATGACCGATGACGACGTGCGTACGATGGTGT
The DNA here is from genome assembly GCA_028281885.1 of Pseudomonadales bacterium. Taxonomy (GTDB): domain Bacteria; phylum Pseudomonadota; class Gammaproteobacteria; order Pseudomonadales; family Azotimanducaceae; genus JANQJA01. The sequence continues at coordinate 98,921 of JANQJA010000020.1, forward strand.
TCACGCAGTCCGGCGAGACGCTGTCGTTTCAGCACTATTTTGTGCGTGATCGCTGTGCGCCACGGGTCAGTGGGTTTGAGTTTGCTGGAATCGAGACGGCAGCGCCTGCGCCGGGCTTCATCAGCCGGCTGACGGACATTGAACTGGGCGCGGTGATCATCTGTCCTTCCAATCCCTTTGTCAGTGTTGATCCGGTGTTGGCTCTGCCGGGTGTGCTGGAGGCCATGCAGAACAGCTCGGCACCGGTCATTGCCGTGTCGCCGATTATTGGCGGTGAAGCGATCAAAGGACCGGCTGCAAAGATGATGGCCGAACTGGGCATGCCGATCACCGCGGCGGGTGTTGCCGAACACTACGCCGATCGTATCGACGGCTTTGTCCTCGATCATCGTGATGTCCAGATGCAGTCACAGATTGAAGCGCTCGGATTGAAGGTCCTGGTGACCGAAACGCTGATGAGGTCGCTGGAAGACCGCGAGGCGCTCGCGAAGGCAGTATTGGGGTTTGTTGAGGGCTGGAGAACCCGGCAAGTCTAGTGCGGGGCTCAGGCCGTTCCGGGGCCGGCGGGATTGCAGCGGCTGTCTCATCACTGTCGGTCATGTTAACGTTATTGGCCCTGGGCCTCCCTACAGGTCACTGATGACAACGGTTGCGGTTATTCCCGTTAAACAACTGGAACATGTGAAGCAACGCCTCGGTGCGCTGCTTTCCGCCGATCAGCGGCAGCGCCTGTTTACGGCGATGTTCAAGGATGTACTTGAGGCGGTGACTGCCTGTGACCGGATCGATATGGTCATTATCGTGACCAGCGACGATGAGGTGGCAGAGCTGGGGCGTGCCTACGGGGCGGAGATCCGTGCCGAACCGGAACCGGGTGGCCTCACCCGGTCCGTTACTCATATTGCCGGGCAACTTGCCGGCGAATCTGTCAGCAGGATGATCTTCGTACCCGCCGACGTGCCGCTGATTTCAGTCGAAGAACTCGAGATCGTGCTCGACGGGATTGGCCTGGGGAGTGACCCGGAATGCCTGATCGTTCCATCCCAGCGGTTGGATGGTTCCAATTGCATGGTCTGCTCACCCCCGGATGCCATGACCTTCGGCTTTGGCGAAGACAGCTTTCGTCGTCACCTGCGCCTTGCCCGGGACCAGGGACTGGCGCTTCGGGTTGCGAAGTTACCCGGCATTGGTCTCGATATCGATACACCGGAAGATCTTCGCCAGTGTGCCGAAGAGCTGACCCGGCAGGCTCTCTCGACGCACACTTCCAGAATTCTTCAGGAAGACGGTATTAGTCAGGAACTGCGCAGGGCAGGGTAGGAAGCAGTGTTGGACAAGTTTGATACGTTATTAGCAGACAGCAAAACAAGGTTGCTCGACCACGACGAGGCGCTGCACCTGGCTGAATGCAGTGACACGCCGGCGCTGATGTCGGTGGCCTCGAGAATTCGCGATCGCGGGCATCGTAATGTTGTGTCGTTTTCGAAGAAGGTTTTTATCCCGCTGACTCATCTTTGCCGGGATGTTTGCCACTACTGCACCTTTGCCCAGGTCCCGAGAAAAGTTAAGGCGCCTTATCTGACACCCGATGAAGTGTTGAAGATCGCGCAAGATGGCGCCGCCGCCGGCTGCAAGGAGGCCCTGTTTACCCTTGGGGATAAACCAGAGCTGCGTTACAGGGCTGCGCGTGAAGGCCTGCGTGATCTCGGTCAGGAATCGACGTTGAGCTATCTGCGAGACATGGCGGAGCTGGTACTGACTGAAACCGGCATGCTGCCGCATCTCAACCCGGGACTGATGAACGCTGACGATCTGGCTGAGCTGCGCAAGGTGTCTATATCGATGGGGATTATGCTCGAGTCAGGTTCTGACCGGCTGCTTGAAAAAGGTATGCCGCATCATGGATCTCCTGACAAGATTCCGGCGCGACGAATGGAGACCATCCGCCTTGCCGGGGAAGCCCGCATCCCGTTTACTTCTGGATTGTTGATCGGTATTGGCGAGACGCGCCGGGAGCGAATCGAATCCCTGTTGATGTTGCGTGAGGCTAATCACGGCTACGGTCACATCCAGGAGATTATTATCCAGAATTTCCGCCGCAAGCCGGAAACCCTGATGGCGAATGCGCCGGAACCTGACCTGAATGAATTGCTCTGGACCATCGCCATGGCGCGCATCATCTTTGGCGAATCAATGAATATCCAGGCGCCGCCGAATCTGTCGCCCGGCGTGCTGGAGCAGATTGTCGATGCGGGAATCAATGACTGGGGCGGCGTTTCTCCGGTGACGCCCGATTTTGTCAATCCGGAAGCCCCCTGGCCGCATCTCACCAACCTGGCCCGGGAAACCGCTAACGCAGGCAAGCACCTGATTGAGCGGTTGGCGATTTATCCCGCTCATGCAATGTCGATGGAAGCCTGGCTGGATGACGATATGCAACCCCTGGTACGCCAGCATATCGACGGTGAGGGTTTTGCCCGAATGGACATCTGGTTAGCGGGAGCGGTGGTGGATGCGCCGCAGTCTGACCTGGCGCGGGTGACCGCCATCGCGAAATCGACGCCGTCGGCGGATCTGGGGGCGGTTGTTGAACGGGCCGTTGCCGGTGAGGCGCTGGTGGCTGCGGATGTCGTTCGCCTGATGCAAGCCCGGGGAGATGACTTTTCCTTGGTCTGCCAGGCGGCAGATCGCTTGCGCCACGAAGTCGCGGGCGATGAGGTCACCTATGTGGTGAACCGCAACATCAATTACACCAACGTTTGCTACTTCAAATGCCAGTTCTGCGCATTTTCCAAGGGCAAGATGAGTGAAAGCCTGCGTGGCCGGCCCTATGACCTTTCCGCCGAAGAAATCATGCGGCGAACCCGAGAGGCGATGGACCGGGGTGCGACAGAAGTCTGCCTCCAAGGGGGGATTCACCCCGAGTACACCGGGCAGACCTACATCGATATCTGTCGCAGCGTGAAACAGGTGGCCCCCGACATTCACATCCATGCGTTTACCCCCCTGGAGGTCTGGCAGGGAGCCAAAACGCTGGGTAAATCGGTGCCGGAGTTTCTGGGTGAGCTGAAAGAAGCGGGCCTTGGAACCTTGCCCGGTACTGCGGCCGAGATACTCGACGATGAAGTCAGGGCGGACCTGTGTCCCGACAAGATCAATACGGCGCAATGGCTTGAAGTGATGGAAGCCGCCCACGAGCAGGGGTTTAATACCACCGCGACGATCATGTTCGGGCACATGGAGTCATACCGTCACGTCGCCAACCACCTGTTGCGAGTGCGTGAACTGCAGGCCAGGACCGGGGGTTTTACCGAGTTTGTGATCCTGCCTTTCATTCACATGGAATCGCCAGTTTACCTCAAGGGGAACGCCCGCAAGGGGCCGACCTTCCGCGAGGCTATCCTGATCCACGCGGTGGCGAGGCTGGTGCTGCACCCGCACTTTCGCAATATTCAGGCCTCCTGGACGAAACTGGGACACGAAGGTGCCAGAGCCTGCCTGAATGCCGGCGTCAACGACCTGGGTGGCACGCTCATGAACGAGACGATCACTCGCGCTGCCGGCGCCAGTCATGGCCAGGAGACATCGCCGGAGGAAATGGAGGCGATCATCAGGTCTGTGGGGCGGATCCCTGTCCAGCGCACGACAACCTATGGCAGACCATCCACACTGCAGGTACAGCGTTCGTTCGGTGCCGAGCCGCTGGCGGACCCGGTGTATACGTCAGCAAAACGCTACGAACGGACCCGCCGGGCGAAGCGTGAACTTGAGCGGCCGGGCCTGGTGGATTCGGAAGAGCGTATCTCCGGCGCAGATATCGTTTAGTTGAGAAGAGGACACATTATGGCAGTTCCGCAACGCATCGCACTGACGCTACCCTCAGGTGGCGCGCTTGCCACGGTCGAAAAAGCCAAATGGGCGGAGACTGAAGGCTTCGACGACCTCTGGTTTGCGGATGCCTCGGGTATTGACGCCCTGACCACTGCGGCGGCGGTGGCTATGGCGACCGAGCGTTGCCGAATCGGTACGGCGATTGTGCCAGTGTACTCCCGCACGCCTGCGGTGCTGGCATCCACCGCCCAGGTCTTGCACGAGTTGTCCGGCGGTCGTTTCATCCTTGGCATTGGTACGTCCAGTCCTGTGATGATGGAGGGGTGGCATGGCCAGAAGTTTGAAAAACCGCTGACCCGGCTGAAAGAGACCGTGCAGCTGATCAAGCAGATCGTGAGCGGCGCCAAGACGGACTTTGACGGTGTGACGGTGTCGAGTCACGGTTATCGGCAGGCGGCGATCCCGGAAGGGATTCCGGTGTATATGGCCGCGCTCAGAGAGAAGATGCTGGAGACGGCGGCGGAGTTCAGCGATGGTGTGATCATCAACCTGTTTCCCAAGCAGGCGCTGCCGAAGATTATCGAGCATATCCGAATTGGCGCGGAACGGGCCGGCAAGCGCCTTGAAGATGTAGAGATCGTCTGCCGACATCATGTCATTGTGACCGACGATAAGGCTGAGGCGCGAGACAGGTTCAGAATGAGTTTTGCACCCTACTACGCAACCGCGGTGTACAACAGCTTCCTGGAATGGACGGGCTTCGAAGAGGCCGCCGCGATGATACGGGAAGGCTGGGCTGAGAAGGATCGTAACAAGACACAGGGTGCCATCACTGATGAACTGGCGGATTCGATTGGCATTATCGGCACCGCAGAAGAGTGTTACGAACGAGTGCGTGAATATGCGACGCTGGGCATCACCACACACATTATCTCGGCAAACCAGAGAGACAGGGCAGATGCAACTTACGATGCATTCAGGCCAACGAATTTTTCTTTGAAGTAGGGGGACAGGCAATGAAGCTGGGATTGCTCGGAGGTTATGGCGGCAAGGTCGTCAGGGTTGATATAGAGCGGATCAGGGCAGCGGAAAGCATGGGTTATGACTCCGTGTGGACGGCAGAAGCGTATGGCTCTGATGCGGTATCGCCCGCCGCCTGGACGCTTGCCCAGACGACGAAGATCAAGGTGGGTACCGCCATTATGCAGATGCCGGCGCGGACACCCGCCTGCACCGCGATGACGGCCATGACATTGAATCAGCTCTCAGGTGGTCGCTTTATCGTTGGCCTGGGTGCTTCCGGTCCCCAGGTTATCGAAGGCTGGCATGGCGTGCCCTATGGTCGCCCCATGACCCGACTCAAGGAATATATTGAGATCCTTCGAAAGATCATGGCGCGGGAAGGGCCGGTGGAATATGACGGCTATCATTACCAGCTTCCCTATACAGGCAGTGACGGTACCGGTCTCGGCAAGCCGCTCAAAAGTATCCTGCAGGCAGATACCACAATACCGATCTACACCGCGTCGATTACGCCCAGGGGTATCGAGACCAGCGCGGAGGTGGCAGACGGCTTCTTTCCGATCTGGATGAACCCGTCGCGGTTCGATATTTTCGCAGAGCCCATCAGCAAGGGGCTAGCGACGAGCGGCCGCACCGTGACGGACTATGATGTTGCACCGTTTGTCACCTGCACACTCGGTGAAGACCTGGACGCCTGTCGTCGGCCGATCAAGGCCAACCTGGCGCTTTATATCGGTGGTATGGGTGCGAGAGACAAGAACTTCTATAACGACTACGCCCGTGCACTGGGATATGACGAGGCCGCAACGAAGATTCAGGATCTCTATCTTGCCGGGAAACGGGACGAGGCGATGGCAGCGGTGCCGGATGAACTCGTCGACGAACTTCACCTGGTGGGTCCTGCCGGCCGAATCAAGGAGCGGCTTGAAGCCTGGAAAGAAGCGGGTAGGCAGGGACACGTCAGTACCATGATGATCGGCAGTAACCAGATTGAGGCACTCGAACTCATTGCGAGCGAAATGCTCTGAGGTAGTTTTCCGGCGCTTCGTCAGCGCTGTCCTGTGACATGGTATATACACTCAAGGCAGTAGGTTCCATTGCGGAGATCGGCCAGCGCGACTGGGATGCGTGTGCAAATCCCTGCCTGACCGACCCGGATTGCGGCAAACCCTTTGATCCCTTCCTATCGTATGCCTTTCTCCATGCGCTCGAGGAGAGTGGCTCGGCGTGTCCCGCCAGTGGCTGGGCGCCTTATCACATCGCACTTGAAGATGATGAGGCGGGGATTCTTGGTGTCATCCCGATGTATCTCAAGAGTCACTCCCAGGGCGAATATGTGTTCGACCACAACTGGGCGGACGCTTTCGAGCGGGCGGGTGGCCAATACTACCCAAAGTTGCAGGTCGCGGTGCCATTTACCCCAGCGACCGGTCGGCGCATCCTGACTCGTGAACTGGCCCAACCAGGGGATGTTCAAAACATGCTGGTGGGCGGTGCGATGAAGATGGCAGAGAACCTGTCGGTGTCCTCGGTCCACTTTACCTTTACCCAGAAGGATCAGTGGGATCGGCTGGGGGAACTGGGTTTTCTGCAGCGAACTCATAAACAGTTTCACTGGCACAACAAAGGCTATCAGCAGTTCGACGATTTTCTTGAGGATCTTTCCTCAAAGAAGCGCAAGAACATTCGTCGGGAACGTCGTGGTGCGAGAGAAAATGGTATCGAGATTGAGTGGGTGACCGGTACTGATCTGACCGAGGTGCACTGGGACGCGTTCTACCAGTTTTATATGGATACCGGCAGTCGCAAGTGGGGCCGGCCATACCTGAAACGGGCATTCTTTTCGATGATCGGCGAGACGATGGCGGACAACGTACTACTTGTGATGTGCAAGCGCGAAGGGCGGTATATCGCGGGCGCGATCAATTTTATTGGCAGCGAATGTCTGTTCGGTCGTAACTGGGGCTGTATCGAAGACCATCGTTTCCTGCATTTCGAAACCTGCTACTACCAGGCCATCGACTTTGCCATCCGGCACGGCCTGAAACGGGTGGAGGCCGGCGCCCAGGGCCCCCACAAGCTGGCACGAGGTTACATGCCGACCCATACCTACAGCGCGCACTGGATTGTCGAGCGATCGTTCAGGGAAGCGGTTGAACAGTTCCTGGATCAGGAGCGCCAGTATGTGGATGAAGAAATCGAGTACATCGAGGAGCACTCACCCTTCCGCAAGGCCTAGCGTGACAGTTCCTGTTTGATTCGACTGCCGATGGCTTCGATCGTAAAAGGTTTGCGTAGGAACGGTCCCGCGCCCAGTGACTGCGCTTCAATCACCTGTTCTGTTTCCGCAAAGCCGCTGACCAGAATGGAGCGAATGCCGGGTTGCTCTTCGATGATGGCACGGTAGGTGCCGAGTCCGTCCAGCCCATCGTCGATCACCATGTCGAGCAAGACCAGATCGAAGGTTTCCTGTTTCAGGATTTTGACGGCTTCAGCGCCGGTCGCGCAGGCTGTTGCTTCGTAACCCAGACGGCTGAGCACATCACAGGTCAGCAGGCGCTGTTCTTCAATATCGTCGACCACCAGTATTTTCTCGCCGTTGCCGATCAGGCTATCGATGGATTGTCTCGGCTCGCGGGGGACTGGTTTTTGCTGGGTGATCGGGAAGTACACATCAAATCGCGTGCCCCGTCCGGGATACGAACTGACGTCGATGGCGCCATTGTGATCGTAGACGACGCCCCAGATCACTGACATGCCCAACCCGGTACCGCTCTTGCCCATGACCTTGGTGGTGTAGAAGGGCTCGAAAATCTTGTCCAGATCGTCGGACTCAATACCGGAGCCTTCGTCCTCGACGGTGAAAACCACATAGTCTCCAGCCTCAATTGGCATGTAGTGGAGTTCTCGACTGGTGGTGTGTTCGTTGTGTGTAGCGACACGAATGTGTCCGCTTCCGTTCTGGGCATCGATTGCGTTCGAGATCAGGTTCATGATGAGTTTCTGCAGGTGAACCGGTGAACCCTCGATGAGGTCAAGATTGATCTCAAGATCAGTTTCTATCTCCAGGTCTGGCTTGTCTTCGATGAGCAACTGATGTTCAACCGATTCCAGGTACTCGTCTACCGCGTCATTCAAGGACACAACTTCACGTTGGACCACGCCCCTGCGGGCAAGCGTTAGCAGATCCTGTATCACAGCGGCAGCGCGCAGTCCTGCCTGGCGCGTCATTTTTAGCGGTCGGATCAGCGGACTGCTGTCGGGCAGGTCAAGCAGCGCAAGTTCCGGATAGGTGACGGTGCTTGAGAGGATGTTGTTCAGGTCATGGGCAACGCCGCCTGCCAGCAGTCCAATGGCTTCCATTTTTTCTGACTGGGCGATTCTCTTGTGCAGCGCTTCCGATTCGGTCTCGGCCTCTCGGCGCAGCTTTTCCTGGGTTCGGAGCTTTACATTGGTTGCTTCCAGTTGTGTCCGTTGGGCTTCGATGGTTTTGAATGATTGGGTAAAGCGATAGCTGATCAGGATGCTTTGTGACAGTACGAAGACAAACAGCCCAAGGTCGAGCAACAGTATATTGCCGGCGATGCTCGCGTTGACGAGGATGTCACTGATGCTGGTATAGAACAGAAACGCGTAGGCAAACAGCAGGATGGGTGCACCTTCCCGTCCTCGCAGCGTCGCCTTTGTCAGGGTGGCGGCCCCGTAGATGAGCGCCGCAACGGTGAGCAGCTGGTATACAGGCACCAGCTGTGTGAACAACGCTGGCGGCGTAAGCAGCGTTACCGCGGCACCCAGCAGGAAGATGCCGTGAATGATGCGGACGACGAGCCGATGAAGTTCTTTCGGAAACAGCGTTCTCAAAAATTCGACGAACGTGGAGACCGCCAGATACCAGCCCATGTATTCAATACAGATATACCAGGAAAATGGCAGGTTCGGTGCCAGCTGGGCCATGAACCGGTCACCGACCATAATCTGCCGCACTGCCAGCAACAGGCAGAACAGTCCCAGGTACAGGCTGGAGCGATTTTCGGTCCGCAGGCTGAACAGGGCGAGATTGTAAAGACCGATAATGAGAATGGCGCCAAACAGGATCAGGTCCCGGGCGAGCTGATTGTCTCTCAGGCGGCTGATCTGTTCCGCGGTACCAAGGGTAATCGGTAACCAGAGCCCGCCCTGGCGGTGATCGAAATTAGAGACCTGGAAGATGATCTCTATGCGATTCCTCGCCGGCAGGAACTGGATGATGCCAGGTTTGTATTTCGGCGTTGTCCCGGCTGAGTCAACACCTGGAAAGCCGGCCGTCAGCACCTCCTGACCATCGATATACAGTCGGTGCGCCGTGCCGACATCGGGTACCTTGAGCGCCAGTGGAAACCGCTGGCCAATCAGTATGTTCACCCGATAGGTGCCAAAGCCTTCTCCGGGCAGTGTGACGCTGTCGATATTTTGATCGTTCCAGGGACCGGGGACGGCAATTGTTTCGGCGGACTGGGTATCCAGTTTGAGAAAATCCGCCGGCCCGTGGTGCTGCTGCCAGTAAAACTCCCAGTCACCGTTCAGGGCAACGGGTTGGGACTGGTCGAACTCCCAGTCTGACAGATCGAGGATGCCGCCACGCACCGTCGGTGCCTCCTCCGCCTGGACGGTTAGCGTCAGTAATAAAAAGATTGCCAGCGCTGGTAGTCGAGGCATGAGTCAACATTACCCCGCTGACTCACGTTATGAAAGGGCTGGCGTCTTTTGCGATGTCAAAGCGATGTTAATTTGAAGTCGCTATCGGGCGGTGGTCAGTCTGCTCAAGTACGTGTTCGGCAAAGCCGTGTCCGGCCTCACCGTAGAGATTGAACGCGATGCAGCCGAGCTGCTCCAGTTCGCGCTGTTCGTCCGGGTACCGGGAAACCACCGCCAGGGTATTCTGGTAGTTGAGCGAACGGGCGAGTTTGACGACCGTCATGTTTTCTTGATGATTGGTAAGACTAACGAGAATAAGCTGGCGAGCACCAAGGTTGCTGTACTGCCAGAAATCGTTGTCACTGGCATCGCCATGAATACAGTTCAACCCCTCCTCCTGATGCTGTCTGACCTTGTCGTAGTTTTCCTCGACGCCGACGACGCGCCCGGGGTATTCGCGGCTGAGGTAGTGATAGACACCTCGTCCAACACGACCCATACCCAGTACCACGATGGCTGCATCGCCGAGATCAGCCGGTTGTTCTGACGGTAGTCGTTCACTGCGTTCGACCCGATGCAGCCAGTGGGACAAGCGATTGTAGAGTCGGTGTACGCTGGTATTGAACGGTGTGGCCAAAAAGAAGGACAGGGACACCGCCAGCGCCAGCGTTGTCACCCAGGTTGCGGGCAGGATGCCCTGCAGGGCCGCCATACTGGCGACAATCAGGCCGAACTCGCTATAGTTGAAGAGCGACAGACTTGAGAGCAGGGCGGTTCTGGCGCGCAGTTTGAAGGCGACAAATAACAGGTAGTAGATCATCGGCCGCAGCAGCAACAGCGCCGAGAGTCCGAATGCGACCAGTATCATGGCGGGTGAGGGCAGGCCGTAGTATCCGATCTGGACGAAAAAACCGATCAGGAACAGGTCCTTGAAACTGATTAGCGTGGTGTAGAGTTCCTTTGCCTTGGTGGAGCGCCCGAGCATCACGCCAAACAACAGGGCGCCGAGGCCGCCCTTTAATTGCGCTGCCTCGAATAGATGGGCCCCGCCGAGCGCGACGGTGACCCCCATCAGAGTCAGCAGCTCGCCATGTCCGACGAATGCCATCAACCGCTTGAGCAACGGAATGGTAAAGGGAAGTGCGAGCAGGATGATCGCCCAGGGCGCAGGCATCTCGCCCGTGCTGGCGACAAGATAAGCCACGGCGATGATGTCCTGTATCACTAGTACACCAATGGCAATATTGGCGTGCAGGGATGAGGTTTCACCCCGATCCTCGAACATCTTGACAGCGAATACCGTGCTCGAGAATGCCAGCGCGAATGCCAGTGTCGCTGCCGCTGGTATCGAGCCTGGCGCCAGTGCCGGAAATATCAGGCCGAAAGTCAGGATCACCAGGGTCGTCAGGGGAATAACAATGATCATGTGCAGGCTGGTCACTGCCCACACCTGAGGCGCCGCCAGTTCCTTCAGGTCCAGCTTGAGCCCAATGGTGAACAGCAACAGCAGGATACCAACGTCGGCGATCGCGGTAATGACAATCATGTCACCCAGGCTGAGCCAATGGGCAACAAAGCCTGCCAGCAGGTAACCTGGCAGTGGCGGATAGCCGATGGAACGAAACCCCAGCCCTGCCGCAAAGGCAATCACGAGTATCAGTGGTTCCACGAGAATCTTCTCTGGCGGAGTGTGACGGTTATGGCCTCATTCCGGAACGACGAAGTCCGGCTTCAAACACAGCGAGTGTCTGTCGGATCGTTGGTGGGAATGTCAGTTTCCAGACGCCATTTTCGCGGATCAGCGTATACAACAGCAGGTCACTGCCGGCCTCTTCATCCTGGTGCAAATAGAGTCTGACGACAAAGTGGACGACATCTCTCGACTCGCGGACTGAGCCGATAATGTCGCGGTTATCGACGAAGAAGTGTTGCAGTTCCGCTGCTTCAAGGATTTCTCGGGCGAACCGGTCCAGAAAGTAAGAAGGCGGCAACGACGCGATGGTTTCCATGGTTGTTGCCTTGCCAAAGAATCGTTGTTCGAGTGCATCCCGGCCGCGGGATTTTTCAAACTCGAAGGCCCGGATCATCAGGTCCCGTAGTTGGTTCATGCTGGCTTCAGACATGAGTTCGCCCAGGTTGTCGACCTTTCTCGAAGTCAATACCGTGAAGTAGGCTTCGAGCACATCCTCGGGCGATTGCCTCGCGGCGTTTGCCGGACCAGCGAACAGCATTCCGGTCAATGCGATCAAGATGACGAATTTGTTCATACGCGAGCCCCTGAATTTGCTTCGGCTACCTTAGCCTGACCGGAACCTGCTGGAAAGTGGTGTGGATCAGTCGTTGCTCCAGCTCAATACTTCGCCGCCACCACCGCGGAGTACGGTTCCGGGAAAGACGCGAAGGCGCCATGGCGTCAATCCCAGTACCGCGAAATCATCGTCGCCGGGTGAGTGCCAGTTCGGAATGACGGCGGGATCATAGCCCACTGGGGGTGGTGCGTGCTTGAACAGGTCCCAGATCCGTTGGCGAGTTTCGTCGTCACGGTACCAGCGCACCTTGCATTCGGCCACGCAGGTGTCCTGGTTGGGTGACCAGTAGTTCAGCGAAATGTACGGACTGTGATTGATATGTGATCTCTTTAGCGGCGTTGGAACAGTCGCGATCCATCCCTGCAATGTTTTGTCGTCCCATTCCCAGATGGGATGCAGGACCCGCGATCGGGGTCGCTGTGATTTGTCGATTGTGGCGGCGCTGCACCAGACAATTTCGTGAGCCATCTTTACAAAGGCTGGTGCGATGTCACTGAGTTCACTCATGGCTGCTAGTCTTCCTCTTCGTCGGCCAGTGATTTGATGGCACCGGTTCGAGGCTCCGGTACCTGTGTGATGAGTATGAACAGCGCGATGACCTGGGTCACGATGCAGACGACGAATATGGCGAGATAGCCGACAATTGTCGCGATTACACCGCCCAGTAGCGGTCCCGCGGTGCCAATGGCGTTGACGGCCATATTGGAGATCGCAACTCGCAGGGGAATGTCTTCCACCGATCCCATTTCCAGCACCATGTTTTGTCTCGCCTGGTTGAAACCACCAACCGCCGTGCCTATCACGACAAAGAATGCCATCAAAGAACCGATACCATTGGCAAACAACAGCTGGATGTGAGCAATTGTCCACAGTGCCAGGGTGATAATCAGCACAACGCGATAGCCCTGGCGATCGGCGATAGCGCCCCAGATAACGTTGGTTGCTGTACCCGTCAGCATCCACAGCGTCGTCAGCACGCCCAGCATGGTGCCGGTGATATCCATTCGGGTTGCAGCGTAGAGAATATAAAAGGGCATCGCCATTCTGCCGGAAGAGCCGAGCGCCGAAACCAGAAAGAACCTGGCGAAGGCCGGATTTGTGGCAAACAGTTCGGGCAGGGCGCGGTAGCTTTCAACCATGCTCTGTCGTTGGCGCACCGTTGCTGCCTCGGGTTCACGAGTCAATGAGAGTACCGCCAGGCCCAGGGAGGTAATCACGAAAGCGAGTATGAACATCGCTGCGTAGCCGTCGCCCAGGACGTTGTGCTCGATGAAGTAGCTGCCGGCGAAGAAAGACAGGCTTGCTGTGGTGGCCCCTGCCAGGAAGTTGCGCCAGCCGGATACAAAACCGCGGCGGGAGACGGGAATGACCTTGGCGCGAAGGCTGTTCATCATGACACCCTGGATACCCTGGAAAATCCCCATCAGTGTCATGAACAGGACGACGGTAGCGAAGCCGACCTGGCTGGTACCCAGGTACAGTCCTGTCAGTGCCACCAGCAGAATCTGGATGCGCATCAGTGCGCCATAGACGAGCGTCGGATTCAGGATGCGGGTCCGGTGTCCGATCATTGAAGCGCCGAGCATGGGCGTCAACACCTGTCCCCCGGCCTGCAGGGAACGGGCAAGCCCGACCAGCAGCTCAGAACCTGACAGTGCGTATAGATAGACCGGCAGGAAAGTCGGCGCATTGAAGATGCGAAACCCGGTCTGCCCCAACATGCCGTGGGCCAGCTGAACGACGATGTTTCTTTTTAGGTGTTGCTCGATGAACGCGTCTTGACGAGCGGATGCTGAACTCATGCAGGTTGGGTCAGTCGATGTCGTCCTGACTGATGAACTTCATGGAAATTGAATTAACGCAATGTCTGAGGTTTTTTGCAGTGAGGCGTTCGCCTTCGAACACGTGCCCCAGGTGACCATTGCAGTTGGCGCACAGTATTTCGGTACGTACGCCGTCTGCATCGACTTCGCGGCGGATAGCCCCTTCGATCTCATCGTCAAAGCTGGGCCAGCCACAGTGAGAAGGAAACTTGTCCTCTGATCGATACAATGGAGCGTCACATTGCTTGCAGATGTAGAGGCCGGCTTTGAAAAAATCATCAAATTTGCCGGTGAAAGGAGGCTCTGTACCCTTGCCAAGAATGACGTACTGCTCGTCATCGGTCAGTGTGTTGTAGTCGCTCACAGCTGATTTCCCCCTGAAAATGGATGACATTCAAAGTCATCTCGCGCCCGTCGCTCGCGTCGCGAAACTGAAAGGATAGCAGGAATTCTGACGCCTGTTGCAGTAGCGACCAGCGGGGTATTCGAAGCGTCATGCGAAAGCGGTTCTATATTTTGAGTCGTTCGCGGAGGCGCCCTATCGAAGTTGGGGCAGAGCAGGTGCGCGCCGCCACTACAATCAGCGAATCGTTCGAGCCCCGGCTCTGGTCGGTATGCTTGTGATACTCTCAGTCTGTTGACGCGGACCCTGACTGGTTCTTCGGAGGGGCAATTGGAAGAAGTCTACATTATGGAAGCCTGTCGCAGTGCAATCGGAAAGCGCGGCAAGGGATTTGCCGGTCTCAAGCCCGCCGATCTGCTTGGCGCTGTGCAGAAGGCAGCCCTTGATCGTAGTGGTATCGCGCCTGAAGGGATTGATCAGGTCATTGGTGGATGTGTATCGCAGGTCGATGAACAGGCGTTTAACCTCACTCGCATAGCATGGTTATCGCAGGGGTTACCGCTTGAGGTGCCGGCAACAACGGTGGATGCACAGTGTGGTTCCAGTCAGCAGGCGACCACGATGGGGGCTACCATGATTGCCGCCGGCATCGAGCAGGTGGTGATGAGTTGCGGCATTGAGATGATGAGTCGGGTGCCGCTGGGTTCCAATCGACGGGAAGGCAAGAATCCGCAGGGCGTTCATTACTCGGATTATTATGCGTCGGCGTCCCAGTTTCAGGGGGCCGCGATGATTGCCGAAGAATATCAGATCAGCCGACAGGATGCGGATGCGTTCGGGCTGCTCAGTCAGCAACATGCACTTCGGGCGGTTCAGGAAGGTCGGTTCGCGCGCGAGCTGATCCCGATCGAGGCGCCGGTGCTGGACGAGAACTTCAAACCCACGGGGGAAACACGGCTCGTCAGCCAGGATGAGGGCGTTCGGGAGAGTACGCTCGAGGGGCTCAGTGCGTTAAAGCCCGTGCCGGGCCAAAAGATTCATACCGCGGGTTCTTCTTCCCAGGTATCGGACGGTGCGGCAGTGGTTATCATGGCCTCGAAGCAGGCGGCAGCATTACTGGGTGTCAGACCCCGTGCCAGGATCGTTGCCACGACCCTGGTTGGTGTTGATCCGGTAACGATGCTGAAGGGGCCAATTCCCGCGACTCGCAAGGTACTGGAGAGGGCGGGCCTGACCATGGATGATATCGATCTGTTTGAGGTGAACGAGGCGTTTGCATCGGTGGTACTGGCGTGGCAAAAAGAGCTGGGCGCCGATCCTGAGAAGGTTAACGTCAACGGTGGTGCGATCGCGTTGGGTCATCCCACCGGATCGACAGGTGCCCGGTTGATTACCACCGCGCTGCACGAACTGGAGCGCACTCAGCAACGATATGCGCTGATTGCGATGTGTTGTGGCGGCGGTCTGGGTACCGGGACCATCATCGAGCGGATCAACAGTTAGCGAATCTGGCCAAAGAGGGACTGAAGATTCTTGTTAGGTGTTTGATTTAATTGAAGAAAAATTCTGGCATGCGGGTTGCGTTGTTATTACCAACACATTTCGGGAGAGCTGATAATGGATGAAAATATCAAAGAGTCTTTGACGGCGGGAGAAACATGGACCCGTGGTCTGTTCATGTTGTTGTTCCTCATCATCTATCAAATTGCTGAGGTTGTGGCGGTTGCGGTTGTCCTTATCCAATTTGTGTTTGTTCTGTTTACCCGGGAGCCGAACGAGAGATTGTTGGAGCTGGGTGACGATCTTTCCGACTATATCTATCAGGTCTGGCAGTATCTGACGATGAATTCGGAGGAGCGGCCGTTTCCCTTCGCGCCCTGGCCTCATTCCGGAGGATCAGTGGTTGAGGCGCCAGTGGATGAGATGGACCCCAGTGACGACGACAGTCGCAAAGGTGCCTGACACGCTTTCCTGTGATTGATTTTCTGCAGGGTATTGTCACATCCCATTGTGGGGTCAGGGAGCTAAGCTGGCGGGTCAGGGACCCTGGGCTGTTGAGTGTCGGCTTTTGCGGACAGGACGCGAGCGACATGCTCAAGCAGCTCACCGATACCAAATGGTTTCTGGATAAACTCTTCTTCCGACTCTATCCGCTCCAGCACGTCGGCGGAGTATCCTGACATGAATAGCACGTGGATATCTGGTTGTTGCTCCTTGATTGCCTTGGCAAGGTCAAGTCCGTTCATGCTGGGCATGATGATGTCAGTGAGTAGCAGGTCGAACTGATTTCCGGACGCTAGCAGGTCGATTGCCTTCTGAGGTTCGTCGACAGGTGTTACCTCATAGCCTGTCCGGGCCAGTGATCTTTCGATCAGCTTCAGCACTGCTGCTTCATCATCGACGACCAGTATTCGCTTGTCCGGAACTGATGCTTGTGTCGTGGTGTTCGAAGTTGATGCCATGACCTCTCCACTGTCTCTGGGTAGCAGTAACGACATGGTTGTTCCTTCACCTGCCTGGCTTTGGCAGATGATGTAACCATTATTTTGCTTGATAATGCCGTACACAGTCGAAAGACCAAGACCGGTTCCCTCGTCCATCGACTTGGTGGAATAGAAGGGCTCAAAAATCCGATTACTGATTGCTTCGTCCATGCCCGTGCCGTTGTCGACGATGTCGAGCCTGATGTAGTCAGTATCATCTGATATGCCAATCTGCCGATCCAGTCCGGCGGCCTGATCTGCCGGCACGTTACAAGTCCGTATGATGATCTCGCCAACATCGTTAATCGCGTCCCTGGAATTAACGATGATGTTGGTTAGTACCTGTCTCAGCTGGTTCGGATCAATGTAAGTATTCCATAGTTTCTCATCAGGCTTGAAGGCAAGTTGGATGTTGCTGCCAATAGAACGCTGCAGCATCATCTGCATGGACTTCACTTCTTCGTTGACGTTTATCGTGCGACGTTCTGTTACCTGCTTGCGGGCGAATGCGAGAAGTTGACTCGTCAGGGTGGAGGAATGTCGCGCCGCGCTGCGAATGTCCTGCGCCAGTGCCATGACTTCCGGTCTGTCTTTCAGCGCGTCAATCAATTCTTCCGCACTGCCAAGTATGGTCTGCAGGGCATTGTTGTGATCGTGAGCGATACCCCCGGCCAGGGTACCGATGGATTCCATTTTTCGAGATTGTAGTAACGCCTGTTCCAGTTCCTTTTGCTGGGTGACGTCGCGCTTGATGGCAATATAGCCCGCAATATTGCCATCCTTGTCCCGTACCTTCGACAGCGTGGTTTCGACCTGTAGCAGCCGGCCATCTTTGCGTCTGTTGACGAGGATTCCTTTCCACGTACCTTCCTGTCGGACCTTCTCCCGCGACTCGCGGACCAATGCAGGATCGTTCTCGGGCGTGCGCCACGGCCTGTCACTAATGCCGACAACGTCCTCCCGGGCATAGCCGAAGATCTCTTCGAAAGCCGGATTGACATACCGGATTTTTCGTTCGTTATCTGTGATGATAACGACCTCTCCCGAGTCTTCGATGGCGGACATCAAAAGGTCCTTCTCTTCGTCGCGGATGAACTGCTCGGTTTCGTCGATAAAGTACCCCCCCAATAGCACCTCTTCACCGCTCTTGATTGGAAAGATTCGCCCTTGCAGGTGTCGAACCTTGCCGTCTGGATGGGCGTATGTGTCCTTGATGTCCTTTGGCCTCAGGCTCTTCAGGATCTCATCTTCGCGCGCGACCAGTCGCCCGGCCATCGCCGGGGGAAAGATCTCCTGGACGGATTTGCCCTCGAAGGTCCGCTGGTCATAGTAAGACTTCTGGCGAAACTCGCTGGAAGCCGTGGAGTAGCGATAGACATGGTTTGCGTCCTTGATAAAGACGCTGCCGGGAAAGGATTCCATAAATGCCCGAAACTTGGCTTCACTCTGCTTCAGCGCTTCCTGGCTTTTGATAACCTCCGTCGTATCTATGGTGACGGAGATCACCTTGTATACGACGTTGTTTTCATCTATCAGTGGCTTGCCGACAGTGACCATGTTGCGGACGGTACCGTCGCGGCAGGTGAGTTTGTGCGTGATCGTGAAGCTCTTGGCCTTTAACCGGGCTTGCATGAAACAGTCGCGGACCTCGGCCAGTTCCTCTTTCGGGATGACCGAGCGAAGCTGGAATCTGACATCAGTCGTACATGGCGGTGGCTGTTTTCCCGTGAGGGAAAAGAAATTGCGGGAAACGCGATAGGTGTCACTCTGGATATCCCACTCGACTGAAAAGCCACGCAACAGGGACTCGGACTCATTCAGCAGCCCTCTCGCGTTTTTGATCTCGACTTCATCGAATGTGGGATCTTCGGAAAGAACTTCCGTAAGTTCGATCAGAAAGGTGCTGAGTGTGTTGTCAGTGGCACGGATGGCAGCCTGCAGCACGAAATCATCAGGGCCGTGAAATCGAAGCTTTTTAACGACAGATTCGCTGTTGGGCCTGATATCGCACCAGTGCTCGCCCGGGCACAGTGACTCAAAAGTATGAGGCTGGTCCGGCAGCAGACTGACGCAGGATTGGTTCCTGAAGGTGACGTGACCCGACTCATCAACGAGTAATACAGCGGTAGTGAGGCGAGCCAGAATGGACTCGATCGGCAAGCTGTTTACCTCTTCCTTGTTTATTATTGATTATCTTTTGTTACAGCTATTTTCTTGTTACCGGTCGTTGGTGTTTAACGAAACTTAGTGGTGACTTTACTTCCGGAAAACTCAGGCTACGTTGCGTTTGGCGGACTCAAGTCGCTGCTGCAACTGCTCGAGCTGGTCTTGCAATGCTCCCGGTAGTCGGTCACCAAACCGGGCAAAGTATTCCTCAATCAAAGGGATTTCCTGCAGCCAGCCATCGATCTCAACACGAAGCAACTGGGCAATCTGGGATTCGGTCAGGCCCAGCCCGTCAAGGTCGAGGGCATCGATGGTCGGAAGATTCCCGATTGGCGTTTCAATGGCCTCCGCTGTACCACTGCACCGCTCAAAGATCCATTTGAGCACCCTCGAATTCTCACCGAATCCGGGCCAGACAAACTTGTCGTGTTCATCTTTGCGAAACCAGTTGACGTAATAGATCGCGGGCAGTTCGACATCCTTGCGTCGCCCCGTTTCAAGCCAGTGGCTCCAGTAGTCCGCCATGTTGTAACCGCAGAAGGGCAGCATCGCCATCGGGTCACGACGCAGCTCGCCGACCGTGCCTGCAGCGGCGGCTGTCTTCTCAGAGCTGACGATGGCGCCGAAGAAGGTTCCCTGTTCCCAGCTACTGGCTTCATTCACCAGTGGAACCACGGTTGCCCGTCGCCCGCCGAACAGAATCGCGCTGATTGGCACGCCTTCCAGTGCTTCCCACTCATCGGCGATGACAGGGCATTGTGCCGCGGAAACCGTGAATCGTGCATTGGGATGCGCGGCGTGAGTATCGGAGTCAGGTGTCCAGTTGTTACCTTTCCAGTCGATCAGGTGAGGTGGTGGCTCCGGTGTCATGCCTTCCCACCAGACATCGCCGTCGTCGGTCTCGGCGACGTTGGTAAATATGCAGTTGCCAGTGAGGGTTTTCATGGCGTTGGCGTTGGAGTCCAGACCCGTACCGGGTGCGACACCAAAAAATCCCGCTTCCGGGTTGATGGCGTACAGGCGACCGTCCTTGCCAAACTTCATCCAGCAGATGTCGTCGCCCACTGTCTCCACCTTCCAGCCGGGAATGGTGGGCTCCAGCATGGCAAGATTGGTCTTGCCACAGGCGCTGGGGAAAGCGCCGGCAATGTATTTTGATTCACCGTCGGGATTGGTCAGCTTGAGGATGAGCATGTGTTCTGCCAGCCAGCCTTCGTCCCTTGCCATCGCAGAGGCGATTCGCAGGGCGAAGCATTTTTTGCCCAGCAGCGCGTTGCCACCGTAGCCGGAACCGAACGACCAGATCTCGCGAGTCTCCGGAAAATGTGCGATGTAGAGATTTTCGGGATTGCAGGGCCAGGGTACGTCCTGTTTGCCGTCGGTCAGGGGGACACCCACCGAGTGAACGCAGGGTACAAAGTCGCCGTCAGCGCCCAGTTCATCGAGGACAGCCTGGCCGACCCGGGTCATGATGTGCATGCTGACAACGACGTAGGGCGAATCGGTAATCTCGACCCCGATATGGGCGATGGGCGAGCCGACGGGCCCCATGGAGAAGGGGATGACATACATTGTCCGGCCCCGCATGGCGCCGTCAAACAGGCGGTTCAGTGTTGACCGCATCTCAGCGGGCGCGATCCAGTTGTTGGTAGGGCCTGCGTCGGACTGTTCGTTTGCGCAGATATAGGTGCGCCCTTCAACGCGGGCGACATCGACCGGATCAGATCGGACCAGATAGCTGTTGGGTCGGATTTCAGGATTGAGCTGCTTGGCAACGCCGGACGCGGTAAGAATATCCCACATCCGATCGTATTCATCCTTGCTACCGTCACAGATGACAACGTCGTCCGGCTTGCAAAGCTGCCGGATATCGTCGATCCATGACTGTAACTTGCTATTGAGCATGTTCTTACCTTGTTGTTCTGAAAAGGCGTTCTGGATACACCTGGATTACGCGGAGGAGAACCCGCAAGCGGGTAGCCGGCCTACCTCGGAAAAGGACGAAGGATAACTGATCTGGCAGCCGCGGTACATTGACCCAGAGGAATAGATTACTTGCTTACAATTCTTTGTTTGCACCTATTTCCAGGCGGTTCAGGCGGCGTCTTCGAGCGCCAGCCTATCGCGGAGTTCACGTTTCATGAACTTGCCGTTGGCGTTGCGAGGCAAGGGGTCTGCCAGCAGCCAGATATAGCGTGGGACCTTGTGTTTAGCCATGCGAGAGAAGCAGATTTCCCTGATTTCGGCTGCGGTCATTTCGGCGCCTGGTCGCAGTACAATGGCCGCGCCAACTTCTTCCCCGAGCCGGTCGTCCGGCACGCCAAAGGCAGAGCATTCAGCCACGCCATCGATGGCGAAAATCACGCTTTCCACCTCGGCGCAGTAGATGTTCTCGCCACCTCTGAGCACCATATCCTTGACCCGGTCGACAATATAGATGAAGCCATCTTCATCCATTCTTGCGACATCGCCCGTGTGCAGCCAGCCATCGGTGATGGTTTCTGCTGTGGCCTCGGGCTTGTTGTGGTAACCCCTGATCACCGCGCCGCCCTTGACCCAGAGTTCGCCGACTTCTCCGGTTGGCAATGCATGACCGTCGGCGTCCACTACCTTTGCCTCGAAAGCCGGCATCGGTCGACCGCAGCTGTCCGGTCGGTCGATGAAGTAGTCGCCGCCGATAGACGTGATGATGCCGCTGGTTTCCGTCATGCCGTAGCCCGTTCCCGGTCTTGCGTTCCGGACCGCGTTGTTAATCTTGCCGACCAGGTCGGGTTGAAGCTGGGCGCCACCACCGCTGACCGCGATGAGGGTCGAGGTGTCGTACTTGTCGTAGTCGGGATGCGAAATCAGCTCTCTTGCCATGGTTGGCACGCCGCCCACCGATGTGATCTTCTCCTGTTCAATCAGCTTCAGGGCAGCGAGGGCGTCCCATCGATACATGAGAACGAGTTTGCCCCCGGTTCTCGTGGTGGCGTGGGTGCCGCAGTTGTTGGCGGTCACGTGGAACAGGGGCGTATTGACCAGGGTTGCCCGAATCGGTGCCTGGGCGGGGTCGGGAGGATTAATTCCCTTTGCCCTCGCCAGTGCCAGCGGCATGGCCTGGCCCCAGAATGCCATGTTCATGATATTGGTCACGCAGCTGCGGTGAGTCTGGATTGCTCCCTTGGGATAACCCGTCGTGCCAGAGGTATAAAAGATGCAGACATCGTCATCGGTGTCGATCTGCACGTCAGGCAGCGGCCCTTTCTCGGCCAGCAGGTCAGAGAACGGGATCACATCTTCGGCGGGCTCGGTCAGGCGTGCTCCGACCGCGGTGAGCCCGCTGAAGTGTTGCCGAATGGCGTTGAATCGCTCAAGACGTTCCTGGTCGCAGATGAGCAGGCGGGGTTTCGAATCCTCCAGGCCGTAGCGCATCTCATCTTCGACCCACCAGGCGTTCATGCCGATAACGGTGATTCCAGAACACACGCAGGCCCAGTAAATCAGCAGCCACTCAGGATAGTTACGCATTGCGATGGCAACATGGTCGCCCTTGCCGATTCCCTGTTGCTGGAACCAGCAAGCGATAGCCGCGACGTCGCGATGGGCGTCGGCGTAGGTCCACCTCTCGTCCTCGTATACAAGATACTCACGTTCGGCGAACGCCGCTGAGGACAGCCACACATCCCTCAGACTACAGGGCGCGTCCTTGTAGGTTCGGGTAGGAATACCGCGGATGTTTGTTTCAGTAATTTCGAACGGACCCTGACTCGTCAGTTGGTCCCAGACTTCTCGCAGTTCCTTATACATCTGCTGCATTCCCTCTTACTGATGCTAGCGGCACTAGTGAATCGTTGGGGGCGATCCTTCCAGCGCCAGAAGGCGCTTGCTGGCCATGTTTTTTATCTGGTCGTCTTCGCTGGCTTGCAGCGCCTGGGTATAGGTATCGCGGGCCAGACTGACCTTGCCCTGCATCTCGTAGATGGCGCCCAGTTGTATGGTGAATTCTTCCTGTTCGGGTCTAAGCAGAAGCTGCCGCTCGATACAGCTCTCGCTCTCATCCCAGGACTTACTGCGCCAGAATATCTGCTTGAGATTATCCAGCACCCGAATAAGTATGGCTTTGTTGCCCGCTGATTCCAGATAGTGTGGCTGCATGCGGGTCCGGCTTCCGGCTACCTGGCGAAGCAGCGTGGCGCAGTCAGTTTCTGAAAGAAAACGGCCGGTAAATGGATCGACGAACAGTGGACGATCATCGCCGTAGCGGACCAGGAAATGTCCGGGAAAGTTCACGCCGTGAACAGGTAACTTGAGGCGCGCTCCCAGCGCGATATGAATGATGGCGAGTGTGATTGGAATTCCGTAGCGAGAATCGATCACCCGGTTGAGATAGCTGTTCTCGGGCGCGTAGTAGTGCTTTACGTTGCCGGAGAACCCTTCCTCCCGATGAATAAAATCGTTGAGGGACGAAACCGACACACCCAGCGAGGTGGTCGCATCAAAGACCTGTTCGAACTTATTGGCGAGCTGGTCCAGTGTGACGAGGTAGGCGTCCAGGTCAAAGGCATCATCGGTTTCGGCGGCAATCAGCAGCGCCGCGTAGTCGAGGGCAATGTCTTCGTCCTTCTGCACAGCGAGAGCCCCGAACTGCGCACGGACTTCTTCTTTCTGCATTGGCGAAGCTCCAGGCTGCCCACATCTTTACAATCCTGACCTGCAGATGCAATTGATCAGCGCTGATTCTTGCGGCTTCGACGTCGCTCGGCGGTGATTCGCGCATCGCTGCCCAGATGGGCTTCTCCGCGCTGCCTGGCCAGGCGTACCTGACGTTCACGCTCACGGAAACGTTCGCGGTCGGCGTCCTCGAACTGGTCAATGCAATGAGGACAACTCACGCCTGCGACATAGGCATTACTTAGCTTGTCCTGATCACTGATGGGCATGCGGCAGGCGTGACATTGATCGTATTGGCCGGGTTGCAGCTGGTGATCAACGGTCACCCGGTTGTCGAAGACGAAGCATTCCCCCTGCCACAGTGAGTCCTTTTCATCGACGTCTTCCAGGTATTTAAGAATGCCCCCTTCGAGATGATAGACCTCACCAAATCCGAGGGATTTCAGATAAGCGGTAGATTTTTCGCAGCGAATTCCGCCGGTGCAGAACATGGCCACTTTTTTTTGTCTCGCGGGATCAAGCTGCGTTTCTGCGAACTCAGGAAATTCCCGGAACGAGTTGGTATGGGGATTGATCGCCCCCTTGAAGGTACCAATGGCAACCTCGTATTCGTTGCGGGTATCAATGACCGTGACATCCTCGGCGGAGATCAATGCGTTCCAATCGGCAGGCTTGATATAGGTACCGACAGATTTTCGGGGGTCGATGTCGGTGACACCCATGGTGACGATCTCTTTTTTTAGCTTGACCTTGGCCCGGAGAAAGGGCATTTCATCGGTGAGCGATTCCTTCGTCGTCAGTTCAGCCAGTGCAGGATGGCGGCGAAGATATGACAGCAAATCGTCGATTGCATCGCGCTGGCCGGCGACGGTTCCGTTGATGCCTTCCGCGGCGAGCAGCAGCGTGCCGCGGATATCCGCGGCTTCCATGCGGTTCAGCAGGGGCGCTCGCAGATCGGCGTGATCTGGCAGATCCACAAAACGATACAGGGCACAGACGACATAACTCATGCGGCGATTATATCAACTTGGTGCAGCGGATTTCGTACGGCGCATCAGGCAGAATCCATTGCGTTCGCAAGGAGGGCAATGATGTTACGCGAGGGTGAGTTTGTCCCGGACGTCGAATTGCAGCTCGATGATGGTCGACAACTGCGACTTGATGACCTGCTCAGGCAGGGACCGGTCATTGTTTTCTTCTATCCGGCCGATTTCACGCCCATTTGTACTCGCGAGGTGTGTGGCCTGCGAGATGTCCATCCTGCGGTGGTGTCGGCTGGTTATCAGGTGATCGGGGTCAGCCCGCAGTCTACCGAAAGTCACGCACGGTTCCGTCGACAATACAGCCTGCCGTATCCGTTGGCCTGTGACGAAGATCGAAAACTGATCGGGGCGTTCGGCGTCAGCGGGCCGCTCGGCTTTGGCGTTCGTCGTGCTACGTTCGTCATTGCCGAGGATGGCCTGATTACTCGCCGGGTTGTAGCGGACTTAACCGTCGGCACCCACCTTGGGATGATCGCGGAAGCGATTGCCGGGAACTGATCACGGTCGTGTTCCCCTTACCGAGAGAATGGGCAGGTACGCAGTGGCAACAACGCCGCCTCCATCTTCCTGGTCCTGCAGTTGAATGTGACCGCCGTGGAATTCTGCAATCAGCCGGGCGATATAGAGCCCAAGGCCGAGGTGTATGTCGTCGCCGTTTTGATCAGACCGATATGAGCCAGTGCCATCGAGCAGTTTGGCGGCAGGTGCTGGCAGCAGGGGGCCGTCGTTGATGATGCGAATCACTGCCTGGTCATCGGCTTCTGTCAGTTGTACGCGTACGGTGGTGTTTGCCGTCGCAAAATCCATCGCGTTGCTGACCAGTTTGTCCAACAACTGATTGATCAGCTCTGGCAGTCCAAGGATGCGATCAAATTTGCCTGACACTTCCAGTGAAAATGCCTGGTCGGGATAAGCGACTTCATAGCCGCGCATACATCCCTCAACGACAGCGGTAATGTCGAAATATTCATAGTCACCAGGTTCCAGGCTCTGCTCCAGTCGACTTGCCTCAGACATCGCAGTGAGGATTGTCCCGAGTCTGCTGGCGCCTTCTTTTGCCCGTTGGATATAGATGTTGTTCTCGCTGTCGCTGCTCTCCATGGTGAGATGATCGAGTGATGAGTTCACGATCGTCAGCGGTGTCCGCAGCTCGTGTGACAGCCGTCGCGACATCTGCTCCAGATGTCTGATGCGCTCGTTGAGCTGAGTCATGTCTTCTTCAAGTCCCGACAACGGGTCGGCGACATCAGACGGGGGTGTTCTGGGCGCGGTTTGTAACCGGCGAATGCGAGCGTTGAAGCGTGCTGCGAAGATGAAAAGTGCCAGCGCGGCCACGGCGGTATATATCAGGGTCAGGATAATAATCAGCCGGATGGTCTGACTGCGGGCGTCAGTGACAGCGTTGGTGTTCCGGCTGGCAATGAGCGTGCCACTCGCATCTCCGGTTGTGCTCACCACGGCCGCTGCCGCGGCCAGTAGAGTCTGTCCCTCGCCAGACGACGTCATGGCGACCGTGTCGGTAATAGGAATGATCCCGGGCCGGGTCGCCATGGTTGTGCCTGCCCGTTTACGACCCTCAGCGTCAAGTAATACCAGTTGCAGTTCGCCTGCGCCGAGACTGTCGAGCAGACCGTTGAGCGATTGCTGTGGCAGGATGATTCGACCGATGTCTTCCGCATAGGTGGTACTGGCCGATCCGATAGAGACACGAGGTTGCCGCGCTGCGGCGTCGTCAATGTCCGTGACGCTAATGGCGAATTGCGAGCTGACCAGCGGCAACGGGATCCTGATTTCGACGTCATAACCTGACGCAGTTTCCCGCCACCAGGCCTCGATGTTATCGACGGGGCGCAGGGCCCGGCTGCCCTGGTCGGGTCCAGCGACTTCAAACACGGTGGCAACACCTGATTCAGCGGGTGCAAGCGTGTAGCGTGTGAATCGCCCGGACGGTGCGATGGTCGCGAACTGGACGTGATCGTTCCTGTGTACGCTAAGGCTGCCAGGTTCGCGGTAGATCACCACATCGTCGGTGGCGCGAAGATAGAGAAACAGATCGTTACCCTGGACCGCCGAGATGACATCAAACTGGAGTGACTCATCGTCGTACGGCTCGTTCACTTCCAGTGTATGTTGGATACCGTAACTTTCACGCCGATTGGTCAGTTCGCCGTAATCCTCATCGACGCCATCGACGGTTATCCAATTGTTGGCGGTATGAGCAAAGAGCGCATTGCCTGCAACGGGGAGGAGCGTCTCGCGGACCTCTGTGTGTTGGCTGAGCTGGGTTGCAATCAGGCGAGTCAGTCGCGCGAGTCCCTGTTGCTCCTGTTCGGCAACGATGGACTCGTAGCCCCGCAACAATGGGATAGACAACAGGCCGACGAGGATGAGAGGCAGGCAGGCGAGCAGAACTCCCGGCAGTGGTTTCATTGCTCGAGCGGCTTCCAGCGATAGCCCATGCCGTAAACGGTTTCGATCTGATCGAACGAGTTATCGATGGCCTGGAATTTTCGCCGGATTCGTTTGATATGTGACGTGATGGTTGTGTCATCAACCACCATCTTTGATTCCTGCATCAGCTGATCCCGACTCTTCACATGTCCAGGTCGGTGAACCAGTGAGTGGACCATCCAGAACTCGGTCAGGGTGAGTGGAACGACCTGACCCTGCCACTGGCAGCAGATGCGACTGGCATCGACACTGACGTTGCCCCGGGTGATGACTTCATCTGCCTGGGGATGACTGGCCAGGGCTTCGGTCCGCCGAAACAGCGCCGCGATGCGAGCGATCAGATGAGGCAGTGATACGTCCTTGGTGAGGTAGTCATCGGCGCCCATTCTCAGTCCGCTGACAATATCGAAATCACTATCGCGGGCGCTGAGAAAAATGATCGGCAGGGTTGCTGACTTTGATCGCAACCACTGGCAAAGCGTGAAACCACCGTCAATTTCCTGGCCGAGGCCAATGTCGATCACCGCCAGATCAGGCAGCTGACTTGCCATGGCGGCTTCCGCGCTTTTTCGGTCAGTGTAGGCACTGACGCGATACCCCTGTTTCTCAAACACGTCCGAGTAGTTCTGTCGCAGGGTCGCATTGTCCTCGATGATCGCGATGTGGTAGGTCATGGGCGGAAATATACACGATGCCCAGGGCATTCAGGTCGTGTCGGCCGAAAAGCCATTTTGTTGCCACAATTCATCAGCAGATTGCAGTTTTTGCTCCACCGGACAGCCAGCGTGGCGTCGTTGAATGATCCTCAGCATCAGGTGATGCCATCAACGGTAATCAAAGGAGAGCATGTTATGAATTTCAGTGGTTTGAATAAAGCGATCGCCATCTGTGCGTTGACCGGAATGGGTTCCACGGCACTGGCAGCGAGCGCCGATACCCTGCCGGAGGAAAAGCGGGGAGCAGTGATCGGCGGTATTCTCGGTGCCGGTGTCGGGGGACCTTTCGGTGCAGGCGTGGGCGCCATCCTCGGTGGTGGTCTGGTGGGGAAAGCAGTGGGCGTCCAACGTATCAACCGGGAAATGGCGGCCGACCTGGCCAGTCTGAAAACGAAAGGCGCCGCAGAGCGCGGCCAGCTGCGACGTCAGGTCCGTTCGCTTGAGCGAGCCCTGGCGTCTGCCCAGGAAAGCGCACAGGTAACTACCAAACCACCAGCGCTGCCGATCCAGTTCCGCACCGCATCCAGTGGGCTTGAGCCTCACTATCAGGCGGAATTGTCTCAGGTTGCCGCAGCGGTAACACAGCATCCGGGTGTGACAGTAAAACTGGAGGGCTATGCAGATCGTCGCGGTGCCGAGGACTACAACCTGACTTTGTCACAGCAGCGAGTGGACGCGGTGAAGGAGTTTTTGGTAGCCCAGGGTGTGCCGGAAGCACAGATTGCGACACACGCCTATGGAGAAACCATGCCGGTAAACATTGAGGCGACGCCGGAAGACCATTTCTTCGACCGACGTGTCGTTCTTCAGGTCACTGTTAACGACATGCCTGTGGCATCTCGTTAGGACTGGATTGGGAACGAATCATCAGATCCGTTCCCAATTTTTTAGAGCGGTTTAACGTTCTGTGCCTGTGGCCCTTTCGGGCCTTGTCCGATGGTGAACTCAACCTGCTGGCCGTCAGCGAGCGTCTTGAATCCGTCGGATTGAATTGCGCTGAAATGGACGAATACATCCGGTCCATTTGCTTGTTCGATAAAGCCAAAGCCCTTGGATTCGTTGAAGAACTTAACTTTGCCGGTAATTGTTTCAGACATGTGTCTTGGGTCCTGATCTTTTATTGATACGTGCTGAAAGTGGAACTTAAGTACAGGACGAGAACACTGATGGGGCTATCGTAACGCTGGACAACATGCCGCACTTCGCAGCAGGAACACCTTATACGCCTGAAACCGCAGAATCCAGCAAAAAAGAGGGCGCAGGGGCTCATTTGTCAGAATTCTATTGTGCGACGCGTTAGTACTGGAATTCCGGAAGCCGAACGACAAGGCCGTCGATTGTATCGGTGACGGGAATCTGACAGGACAGCCGGGAGTTCTCGCCGGCGTCAGGGTTCAGGTCGAGCATTGACTTCTCCTGGTCGCCAGGAGGACCAACGACATCAACCCAATCCGCAGTGACGATAACGTGGCAAGTCGCGCAGGAACATTCGCCGCCACAGTCGGCGTCGATACCGGGCACCAGGTTGTCGATGGCTGCGCGCATGACAGAGCCTTCCGAAACCTCCACGTCGTGCTCGGTCCCGTCATGCTCGATGAATTTGATTTTTGCCACTTCAGTTGCTCCCCTACTGATCCAGATTTGACGAAGTCGGTAACGATATCAAAATAACTTGCTGAGTATATAGGCACTCGGTTAACGAAAAAGGTGAAAACCGGACAAATCACGTCGAATCGGGCCGTTCAACGGAGCTGGCGGAAACAGCCCCGGACCTCATCGACAAAGCTCTCGGGCTGCTCGAAGGCAGCAAAGTGGCCACCCTTGTCCAGTGCATTGTAGTGAATGAGCTTTGGGTAGCGAACCCTGGCCCAGCGTTCCGAGCATCGAAAGATCTCGTGGGGGAACACGCTGCAGCCGACGGGAATCTGGATGGGATCTGCGCTGCGGGTGCGGAAACTCTCCCAATACAGCCGCGCGGAAGATGCGCCGGCGTTGGTCAGCCAGTACAGCATGATGTTGTCCAGCATCTCGTCCCGGGTCAGCGCGTTTTCCGGATGTCCGTCACAATCGGTCCAGGCCCAGAATTTCTCGAGTATCCAGGCCAGTTGGCCCACCGGTGAGTCGGCCAGGCCATAGCCGAGGGTCTGGGGTCGGGTGCTCTGCTGCTTCGAGTATCCTGAGTCCCAGTCCTGATAATAACGCATGGATTCCAGCGCGCCTTGTTCAAACTCAGTCAGGTTCTCTGCTTCCGGGCTGCCCGGGTTGGGACGAGCCAGCGGCATATTGACGTGTATCCCGAGACAGGTGTCTGAATGCTGCAGGGCAATGTCATGAGTCACGATCGAACCCCAGTCACCACCCTGGGCGAAATACTGACGATAGCCCAGCCGCTGCATCAGTTCGTTCCAGGCATCAGCGGTACGTGAGGTCGTCCAGCCGGTCGCTTCAGGTTTGCCGGAGAATCCGTAGCCGGGCAATGATGGCAGGACCAGATGAAACGCGTCTGCCGCTTCACCACCATGGCTTGCCGGGTCGACCAGCGGGCCGATGACCTTCAGAAATTCAATGATCGAACCGGGCCAGCCATGGGTCATGATCAGGGGCCTTGCGTGCGCCTCCGGGGACTCAATGTGTAGAAAATGAACATCGAGCCCGTTGATCTCCGTCAGGTAGCCGCTCCACTGGTTGAGTTTGTCCTCGCACGTGCGCCAGTTGTAATCCGTTAGCCAATATTCAGCGATTTCCTTGACGTAATCGAGCGGCACACCCTGGGTCCAGTCTTCGGGCGTTTCCCGGTTGGGCCATCGAGTGCGTGCGAGTCGTTCGCGAAGATCCTGCAGGTCTTCGTCGGCTACGTGGATGGAGAAAGGCCTGATGTCGGACATGGATTTGTCTCGCCGGTTTTCGCTCAAGGCGGACATCCTACCGGTATTGACTACTTGATAGCGAATGGGGCGGGCCTCGCCTATGATGAAAATATCGACAGCACGAACGAGAAAGTGTGATGACGATTGGCCTGGGACTTGGAATATCCCGATTTCCGTTTGAATCGGCGAGCGGTTACTGGCGTTGGGTGGAGTTGTGCGAGGCGGGGGGTGTGAACTCTATCTGGCAGACCGATCGTCTCGTGTCGAAGGAACCCATGCTTGAGTGCGTTGCGACGATGGCCGCGATCGCGGGCGCGACTGAGCGTATCCGTTTTGGGATGAACGTCGCGTCCATTGCGCTTCGCGATCCTTTGCTGACCGCGAAACAGCTCGCCACGATCGATTTGCTGAGTAATGGCCGCCTGTTACCGGCTTTCGGTATCGGCAGTGCACTGAGTCGCGATTACAAGGCGACGGGTACACCGACCCGACGCCGGGGCAAGCGTGCCAACGAGGCTCTTGAGCTGGTTGCCCGCCTCTGGACTGAAGAGTCTGTCACCTTCGAGGGGGAATTCTTCACCTATCGCGATGCCTGCATCTCGCCGAAACCCGTCAACGACCGGATTCCGCTCTGGATTGGTGGGTCCAGCGAGGTGGCGATGAAGCGGACAGCGAAATACGGTACCGGCTGGCTGGGCGGTGTCGATTCGCCAGAGCAATCCAGACGCGTTGTTGATGGCATCAAGCTGGCCCTCAGGGAAACGGGCCGTACTATCGATGAAGATCACTATGGCGCTACCTTCTCCTTTCGTCTGGGTTCGCCGGAGGAAGCTGTTGCGAAGAAAGCAGCGGGAGGGTTGAGGGCGAGGACCGGAGGCAAGGATCCGCGGCGATTTATGGTGGCGGGCAGTGCCGATGAAGTGGTTGCCCGTATCGAAGAATATATCGATGCCGGATGTGAGAAGTTTGTGATGTTGCCGCTGTCGACGGGTGATGAGGATATGCTGGAACAGACGCGCCGGTTTATCGCCGAGGTGCAGCCGGTTTTTTTGGGGAGATAGTTTTGGGGGAGATAGTTCGGGTCGATAAGCACCTGTTACTCAAGATGGGCAAGCACATCTCGAAATTGTTCGACGATCTCTTCTTCCAGGTAATCCCTGAATTCGCCGGCGTCGAACCAGATACCGGAACAGTCTGGACATGATTCGAAGGTAATGACGTGGCCATCGTCATTTGCCACCTCGCGCATGGGGATCTCGCAGCGGGGGCAGTCGATGGCACGAATCCGGTCATATTGGGAACCTGCGAACTCATCGCCAATGTCGATCGATTCTGCCCCTTCGAACTTGCGCAGGTCATCGGCCTCCAGCCGGTCGAAGAACAGACCGAAGCATCGCGTACAACGATCGACCTCGATTCCAGAATGCTCGATGATCATCATCTTGGCCTGGCATTTCGGACACTGCATGGTAAACCCGCATATTCGAAGGTTGCCCTGACGCTATAATAGCTCCCGACACTCAATCGACAACTAATTAATGTCTTCCGATAGACAAGACTCAAAAACGGGAATCTTCTACGTGCAGGATCCGGCAGGCATTGTCGTCATGCAGGACGGCGTTGAGATGTTCAGGTACCGGTCAAAAGAAGAGCTCGTCGAGACGCACATCAAGGCGATGGCCGCGCTTGAGCGTGAGATGAACACGCTGCTGGAGAGCCATTACCGAGACGATGGCGCTGACTGACTGTCTGCGGCCTATCGGTTGTAAAGGTGGCTCACCTGGCGTCTGTGCCAGCAGGCCCTGATCGGCAGGGCTGATCCATTGGTGCGGTCGAACCAGGCCCGTATCTCATCTCACGATCCGTACGCGGACACAGGTGGAATGGACCAATGGGTCGACGTTGTCGAGATAGTGATGTCGGATGTCCTCGATCTTTAGATGTCGGTGCAGCTCGATGCTGTGGCCGACCTGCAATGTGATCCATTGTGCGAGCGTTTCTTCGTCCGTGGGGGTCAGTGCGATCTGGTCATTAAAGTCCTTGATAAAAGGATGGCTCTTGTATGACTCAAGATAGAGTTCCAGGCGTTCCACTGCCATGAGATGTCCCTGTTGTTGTGGACCGGAGGTGGATTCAATCAGCGAACGACCGGACATGTTGTGAGGCTGTTCACAGTTTCCGGGGATAAGAGGGGACATTCGGTCCGGCGTGTGAAGTCGGTCACATCTCGGCCTGACCGACCACGCTTTACTTCAGCCGGGGCGCATTACTCTCGCATCACGCGCATCAGACCTTCCTGCAAGGCAGAAGCAAGCAGGGTGCCGTCCTCCGTGTAGAAAGAACCGCGATTCATGCCTCGCGTCGCATTGCTGCTCGGGGTGTCCTTGACGAACAGGATCCAGCCGCTGAGGTCGGCCTCTCGATGAAACCAGACTGCGTGATCGAGACTCGCCATCTGCAGCCGGTTGCGGTCGAATTTCTTCAGATGTGGTACCAGTGACGCTGCAAGCAGCCCCATATCGGTTGCATAGGTCAGCAGCCCCTGCGTGTGCTGGCCGATTTCTTCCCTGGTCAGTTTGAATCGAAGCCACAGTGGATTCATGTTGTTATCCGGTCGCGGCTTGTCAAAAGGATAGACGGTTCGCGTTTCTATGGTTCGTGTCAGGCGTGACCAGCCCGGGATTCTGGGATCTCCCGGTTCCAGTCGTTTTGCGATTTCGACGTCCGATTCAAGTTCGTCTGGCCCTGGGAAATCGCCCACATCAATCTGGTGGCTCAGCCCCGGTTCGTTGACATGGAACGAGGCATCCATCGAGAAGATCGCCTCACCGTTCTGTATGGCGACGATGCGTCTCGTCGTGAAGCTGCGGCCGTCGCGTATTCGTTCGATGCGATATACGACAGGTATGTCTACCCGACCGGGACGCAGGAAGTAGGCGTGCAGTGAATGGCAGTTTCGGCCCTGATCGACCGTGTGTTTTGCAGCAGTTAGCGATTGTGACAGCACCTGTCCGCCGAACAATCGACCACGGGATCTCTTGGGGTACTGATTCTGACCGCGGAACAGGTTGTCGTCGATCTGCTCCAGGTCAAGAATCCTGAGCAGGTCGTTGTCGGGTGTTTCTGTCATCGGTGCTCTCTCGGTCAGGGTCGGGAGTGTAGCAGATCGGTCAACCGGGTTGTTTCAGAGAAGCGTCAATGTCGTTCCTTTCCTGCCACTTGATTGATGGCCGGGATCGAAGAAGTGGACGCGGGAAGATGGTGCTTTTTTGCTACGTTGCCCGTCTGTCTAACAGACTAATGCTAGTTTGGCGTTGCTTTTACGGCGATGACACCGTCTTCTGTCTCAATGGGAAAGGTCTTGATCGGTTCGAACGCTGGTGGCGCGGCGACGGCACCGTCTTTCAGGTGAAACTCCGCGCCATGATAGGGGCAGGTGATACAACCATTGTGCATGGTGCCGCCTTCAATGGTGAACTCTGCATGGGAGCAGTAGTAGCCGATCGCGTAAAGATTTCCCTCATGTCGGCAAACCAGGATTTCTTCGCCATCGAGTTCGACGTATAGCTGCTCGCCTTCCTTCACGTCTCCCTCAGCGGCGACGATGTGGAAACCTTCTTTCATGGATCATCTGGCCAATATCGAAAGCAGCGAATGCTGCGGGTTTTTCGCTTCCCGATCAAGTCTGTGATAACCAGGCCGTGTGCGGGGCGAGGCTTTGTTGCGATGAAGGCCTGACAAATCTGATCTGACTGTATATCGTCCTGCCATAGCATCGGAGGGGGCGTCTATGGCGGATCGACATACCTGGGATGAGCGCTACAGCAAGAAGGAGCTGGTTTGGTCCGCAGAGCCGAACCAGGTATTTCATGAACTCGTCAGTGGGCTGACTCCCGGCGTTGCTCTTGACCTCGGGTGTGGTGAAGGTCGAAATGCAATCTTCCTGGCACAATCCGGCTGGACTGTTCGCGCCATTGATTTTTCCGAGGTTGCCATCGACAAGGCGAGGCGTCTTGCGCGCTCGCTGGACATCGAAGTGGAATGGATTGCTGCCGATGTGTGTGAACAGACGTTTGAGCCCGGACACTTCGATCTTGTGTCGGTTGTCTTTCTGCATACTGGCCAGGCTGAACGCGCTGTCTGGCTGCCACAGGCGATCAATGCTGTTCGGCCCGGCGGCTACTTTCTCTACATTGGTCACAATCCCTCCAATATCACAGACGGCGTTGGGGGTCCCCAGGATCCGGCGGTGCTGTTGGGGGTGGATTTGCTGCTTGAGGCGCTTGACGGGTTTGAACCGATTCGCGCGGAAGTTTATCGCCGCGGTGTCGGTGAAGACCCGGGTCACGGCGAGGTGGCGGGAGAGCAGGCGGTCGCGCTCGACACTGTGGTGCTCGCACGTCGAATTGGCTAGTCGAAGCGGATCACGGCTGGCAAAATGACGACATGATCGTCGTTATCGACAAGAAGGTGGTCCGACACCTGGTCGAGACCGGTGACGGCCTGCTTGAGATCCCTGTCCGGGTCAGTTTCGAGTACCACATCGAAGACAATCGCTTTGTCGACGGTTCCATGAAGCGCGACTATCTCTACAATCGACCCGCAGTCAGAAAGTACTTTCCCAGACTCGATGATGAAGCCCTGGATCGGGATATTGGCGTCACCGTTGATCGATCCCTGGAAGAGGGATTGCGCTATGCGGGGCATGTCTCCGGCACCGTTGATCTGTTTTCGGATGATAGTGACGACGTTGAAGACGAGGATGACAGGGAATCGCCAAGGATCCTGTTGCCGGGGGAAGAATGATGGCCGGCCTTGTCTGCTGGAACTGCGGCGCTTCGGTGGAACATCTGCCGCGACCGATCAGTCGACATGCCAACTGTGAGAAGTGCTTTGAAGTGCTTCACTGCTGTCGGATGTGTCGGTGGTATGCGCCTGGAAGACCCGGGGATTGTGATCATGATCGGGCCGATCCTCCGGTCGAGAAGGAATCGGCCAACTTCTGCGAGCATTTTTCACCGACGAAACGGTCGTTCAGAGAATCTGAAGCTGCGGGCAAGCGGGACGCAAAAAATCGGGCCGATGCATTGTTTGATGAAGCGCCCGGCGAGGATCTTGATGGCGAGGCCTTGGATAGTGAAGGGGATGGAGCATCCGGGCGGGAAGATCCAGTTCGCTCCCGTCTGGATGATCTGTTCGACGACTGATTCCGTCGGATCAGCCCGTGTCTGTTAGAATCACGCCGCCATGACGAGTGATGAAATAAAAGTGCCACAACCGGAAGCTCGCTTCCTGCCCTTTGAAGGCAGCGTCAACTTCCGTGATTTCGGCGGCTACGTGACCCGGGACGGACGCCGGGTACGCTGGCGTCGCCTATATCGTTGTGGCGCGTTGGGTTATCTGAGCGGACCGGACCATGAGCGCTTCTCTGAACTCGGTATCGGCGTGATCTGTGACCTCAGACGGCACGAAGAGGCCGAGAGGGTTCCAACGCCGTCACATGCACCCTTTGACTGTCGTCAGCATATTCCGATTGCGCCCGGCAGTAATGCCATGCTGTGGGAAAGTCTGAATAACGATACCCACGTGGTCCATGATCGGGTGCAGACCATGACCTCTATTACTCGCGAAATTGCGCGTGACCACATGGGCGCGTATCAGCGACTGTTCGCATACTTGATTGAAACGGATGACGCTTTCCTCCTGCATTGCTCCGCTGGCAAGGACCGGACCGGATTTGGCGTCGCCTTGATTCTCTCCGCGCTGGGTGTGGATGAGGACACGATACTCAAGGACTATCTACTGACCAACGAGGCCGAATGTCTATTTCGACTGATGGGAGGAAGGCTTCGTCAGAACCACCGCGTGATCGATGACGAAAGTCTCCGCGCTGTTGTCGGAGTTCGCGCGGAATATCTGCTCGCAGCGTTTGACGAGGTCAATACCCGCCATGGGTCGATCGACAACTACCTGAAAGCCATTGGTGTCGACCAGACAGCGCGCAGGAAACTGCAGGACCGTCTGCTGGAAGCCTAGCTTGCCAGCCGCGGCGATTGGTAGCGCCAGACCTGGCTCCCGCTAACGCCAAACGTAAACAGCACGATTGAAATTGCAATCGCGGGGATCAGCGCGTTGAGTGTACCGAAGGCTTCGATAATAAAGCCCAGTATCAGCGCGCCAACTGGCATGGTGCCCATCATTCCCAGCGAGAATACGGACAGGATGCGACCTCGGAATTGTGGTGATGCAGACTCCTGAACGATGGTTCGCGCGAGGGTGGTCGTTACACCCATGTTCATTCCCCAGGCGAAAACGACAAACATGAATATCCACAATGGTGGACCTATCCATAGTAGCGCAACGACGACAGCACGAGTCAGTTGCATGGCGAGGAACACCCGCCCGGGCCTGTTGAAAGGCATGAGTTTCAGCATCAGGAAGTTCGACAGGGCAGCGCCGGCATAGAAAACCATCATGATGATGGCGAGGCTGAGTGCATTGCCCTCGTAGACCCGTTTCACGATAAACGGCGTTACCGTCACGAAGGCGCCGGCGTTGAAGATGCCGGAAGCCATGCTAATAGAAAGCGTCTGCAGGATGGTCTTGTTTTCATAGGTGGCGCGTAGTCCTATCCCGACAACTTTCCAGAGGGGCTGATCTGCCTCGGTGGTCGCGCTGATTTCAGGAGAAATGCGTCGAACCATAAAAGCACCGATCAGAAAGCAGATCCCCTGGGTTGCGAGCACCGGGATCACGCCGATGGTTTCCATCTGCCCTGCCAGGCCCAGCCCGATAATCTGCATCATGAAACCGATGGCCGTCGACGACGAAACGCCGCGTTGTACGTCGTTGACAGCCACTCGATTGAGAATCGATTGTTGTGCGGGATTGGTGAATGAGTTCACTGTACTCATGCCGACGCCAAACAGGGCCACGGTCCAGATGTTCAGCGCGTTGAGTCCGGTTGCGGCAGCGAGAAATAACGGGATGAGCCAGGCACAGAAGTACGCGCGCATCAGCAGCGTTCGCGGATCGACCCGATCAGCCGTGGCACCGCCGATCAGCATGAAGAAGATGCCGGGTATGCCGATGACCGCCTGCACCAGGCCAACTCGGTCCGCGGGTAGTAACAGGATGCCCACCAGCAGCCAGCTGATTAGCAACTGCTGCATTGAATTGGCGACGCCGGTAAAGGCATTGACGCCGAGGTAAGCCCGGAAGCCGGGTCGCTGAAACAGCGCTTTGCCAGCCTCAGTCTGGTTCATGCGGTACGGGGATCCTGCGAATCGACAGCGCATCGATCATAGCACGGGCCCTGACAGCAGTTTGGTGACCGCTGCCCGGGCGGGGCTAGACCGCGTCAGAAGATCGCGCGGCCAGATGTTTCAGCCGGAAACCGGCGACGGCCAGCAGCAGGGTGACGCTGGTCAGTAGATACAGGCTCGCGCTAAACCCGTGGGTCAGGTCATACAGGAAGCCGATGGAAAGTGGCCCGAGCATGCCGCCGACTTCCGCGGCCGAGAAGAACATACCGCTGGCGACGCCCGCATAACGCTCACCGATGCCCGGGAGTTCCACCAGCGTGAGGACCAATACGGTCATCAGTGAGGAACGGGCGATGCCCTGGAGAATCAAACCGCTGAACATCAGCGGCTCAGCCTCGAACTGCAATAACAGGCTGGCGCCCGCAGCGGAGAGGCACAGGCCAATCAGGATATAAAAGCGTCGGCCGGGTGTGGCAAGGCGAGGGATCAATAGTGAACCGATCAGGCCGATCACGGTTGGGATGGCAGCCCAGTAGCCTGCTTCAACGATGGTGAGTCCGGAGGTGTGCAAGAGCTCCGGCAACCAGTTGTTGAGGCCGTGGTTAAACATGAACACACCCACGCTCATGGCCAGCAAGAGGATGACCGCCGGCTGCCGGATCAGTTTGCCCATCACCTCAAGTTGAGGTCGCTTTGATTCTCCCTGGGACGGTGGTTCGGGCGATCTCAGACTGGATATCGTCAGCCAGGTGATGGCCGCGATGGCAGCGGTACCGGACCAGAGAAACATCACATGACGCCAGGAACCGAGGAACGGCAGCAGGAAGGAGTGAGTCAGGGTCAGAGAAACGATCCCGCCAAGGCTTGGACCTGTCATGTAGATACCCATCGCTAGGCCGCGGGATGAACCGGTAAAGCAGCCGGCGATCACCTTGGGTGCGCCGGCGGAGATGATGGGTCCCCCGAGCCCGAACAGCATGACCGCGAGCAGCAGCTCGACATAGCTCGTGGCGATTCCCCTTACCATGGCCGACGACGCAATGATCAGGCCGCCGAGCGTCAGGGCGACACGTGGACCGAGCCGATCCAACAACATGCCGCAGGGGATAGCTGAAAAGATATAAACAAGTTGCCAGGCGCCCATGATGCTGCCCATGGCGGCGTGGGTAAGACTGAGGTCCGATTCGATGACGCCAACAAGCGGGGCAATACTGGTGACGACCAGCGCGAAGGTGCCGTAAAGAAACCAGACGCCGAACAGCAGCAGCCACCGATGTGGTGAAACATGTGAATTCATGTAGAGGAATTTCCTTGCGGCATTAAGAATCAGGATCGCGCCCGTTGTGGAAGGCTGCCATGAAATGCTGCCGGCAAACCGAGACATAGCGCTCGTTACCGCCAATCGCGACCTGATCGCCGCTGCGTATCACTTCCCCGGCACTATCGAGCCTAAGTACCATCGTGGCCTTGCGGCCACAGCGACAGATCGCCTTGATTTCATGCAGGTTGTCAGCGAGCGCGAGCAGATATTGGCTGCCTTCGAACGGCCCGCCGGTAAAGTCGGTTCGCAGCCCAAACGTCAAAACGGAAATATCCATCTCATCGCAGACGCGGCACAGTTGGAGTACCTGATCTCGGGTCAGGAACTGAGCTTCATCGACCATGACGCATTCGACACTGTCAGTCTGTTGGATGAGGTCAAACAGGTCGGTGGTTGTGTCAAACGTTTGAGCGGGTGCGGTCAGCCCAATGCGCGAGGTGATTTGCCCGACTTCGTAGCGGTTGTCCAGCAGGGGCGCGAGTAACAGCGTATTCATGCCTCGCTCGCGATAGTTATGACTCGATTGCAGCAGGGTAGTAGTCTTTCCCGCATTCATTGAGGAATAGTAAAAGTACAGCTTTGCCATCAGGACTCCGAATCTGATGACGTAGTGTACCTTTCCCGACGCGTTGGGTCGCGTCCGTGAGTCGCGCCTGGTTGATCACTGCGCGAAGTGCGCGTTTAGCATTGCAGAGTCCGGCTCGATGTTGTCCGACCGTGAAGGTGACTGACGGGGTGGTTAAGCCGTGAGGTAGAACCGTGAACCCGGTGTGACGACAGAAGTCAGGTTCGCCCAGGTTCCTTGGTTGAAATAGTTGAAAAGTTGAAACTCGGCGTTGGAAACATTGTTGAATCTCACCGTCATCAGACCTCCTGATCTAAAAGGGGTGTTTGAATATCATGCGGGGCGCCTATCATGAGGCGTGGATGAGGATTGCGTTAACGGCGCCGGGCGCGAAGAATAGCGCAACGGTCATTGGGAGGCGGTATGGTTGATTACATCATCATCGGCGCGGGTTCTGCAGGTTGCGTCCTGGCCAATCGGTTATCGGCCGATCCGGCTGTGCGAGTGCTGTTGCTTGAAGCGGGCAAGCGCGACACCAGTCCGTTTATTCACATGCCCGCTGGTGTTGCCCAGCTCATCAAGGGCAGCGCCTACAACTGGGGATTTGAGACGGCGCCCGAGCCCGAACTCGAGAATCGTCGACTGTTCTGGCCTCGTGGCAAGGGACTGGGTGGCTCCAGTTCCATTAACGGCATGATCTATATTCGCGGCCATGCGAGGGACTATGACCACTGGCGTCAACTGGGGAACGAAGGCTGGAGCTATGACGAGGTGCTGCCGTATTTCCGTCGCTCGATAAACCAGGAACGTGGTGAGGACAACTATCATGGTGTCGGCGGACCGCTCAATGTGAAGGACTCGAACGCCTCGCTTGAGACCCATCAGCGGTTTATCGATGCGGGGCAGAAGGCAGGGTATCCTTTCAATCCTGACTTTAATGGTGCAGACCAGGAAGGCGTGGGCCCCTACCAGGTCACCAAGATCGGAACCCAGCGTTGTAGTGCGGCGAGAGCCTACCTGACACCGATTGTGGATCGCCCCAATCTGACCGTTGAAACCGGTGCGAGAACCACCCGAATCCTGCTGGAAGGCAAGCGCGCAGTAGGCGTTGAATACGAGGTGGGTAATCAGCGCAGGACGGCCATGGCGGAGCGGGAGGTGCTGCTAAGTGCGGGTGCTGTTCAGTCACCGCAACTGCTACAGCTGTCGGGCATTGGTGATCCGGAGATGCTGACGGCTGTCGGTGTCGATGTCCATCACGCGCTCGCCGGCGTCGGCAGGAATTTACAGGACCATCTTGATGTCGTGGTTCAGTATCACTGTACCGACCCAAACATGTCCCTGCAGAAACAGGCCCGCAAGTGGAAGCTTCCTTTCATTCTGTTGCAGTATCTGATGTTCAAAAGTGGTCCCAGTACGGAAAATCCACTCGAGGCGGGCGGTTTCGTCAAGAGTCGGCCGGACCTGGCACTACCGGATCTGCAGCTTCATTTCATTCCGGCCTTCATGATAGATCATGGGCGAACCATGGAGTCGAAGCCTGGTCTCTGTATCCATGTGTGTCAGTTGCGCCCGGAAAGTCGCGGCGAGATCAGGCTCGCATCCGCTGACCCCAAGGCTGATCCGGTCATTGCGCCACACTACCTGACGGCAAGCCCGGATCTCCAGGTGATGATTGAGGGTGTGCGGATCGCACGGAAAATCTTTCAGACGGATCCGTTCAGCGATTTCCTGGGCGAAGAGTACGAAACCAGCCGCGGCGCGGAGAACGACGAGGAAATTGAGGGGTTCGTCAGGCGCACGGCAGAGACAATCTATCATCCGGTAGGCACCTGCAAGATGGGGCACGATGATCTTGCGGTAGTGGATGCGAGGCTCCGTGTTCGGGGCATTGAACGGCTTCGTGTGGTCGATGCCTCGATCATGCCGACCCTGGTGGGTGGCAACACCAATGCGCCAGCCATCATGATTGCCGAGAAGGCCGCCGACATGATCGTGGCGGATAGCGCCGCTTAGATTCAGGCGGCGTCCTGGTGACCCGCCTGATGGGACAGGCTGCGAAGCAGTGCATCCCGATCGGGCCCGCGTTGTAATCTGGATTGTGCGTTCCGGCGTCTACCTCGCAAAAGGTAGCGCAGGAGTGTCAGTTGTACTCGCCATTCTTTGACGAAGGCGCCCGGCCGCTCCAGCAGGTTGAACGAGCGCATTGCGCCACGAAACACGTGCAGGTTCTCTCGTGCCGCGGCGGACAGTGCGTCCGCGAGCGCGAGCCGAAACCAGCGTCGTAACGATCGGGCGCTTGGGGTGATCTCTCCGGACAGGATTGACCGGGCCCGCTGCAGGCCGCGGATATCCTCACGGATGCTGATCTCGAAGATGGGACGCAACACCTCACCGGAACGGGTGGCGTAGCGTTTTGCCCGAACCACCGGATCGGTACTGCTATCGATGGCGTCTGCAAGCAGCAGGGACTGCATGATACTGGTCGAGCAACCGCGACCGTAAAGCGGATTGGTGTGCATCGCCGCGTCGCCGACGGCGAAATAGTTGAGTGCAAACGGTTTGCCCCCGACCATGAAGTCGGTCCAGTGACTGCGAATACCCGCAAACCCGAAAGGCTCTGTTGTTGGCGCCACGCGGCCCTCGTCGATCCAGCGGGCGAGTCCCGGAATCTGGCGGCAGATGGCATTGAATTTTTCTCCGTCGCGCACCGCAGCGCGTAGTTCAGCATCGGTTTCAAGGATGCACAGGATGGTGGCGAAGTGGCCGTTGTCACCGGGAAACAGGCCGTATTTGAGATAACCCAGGTCACCCGTGCTGCGCTCGTCCGGGTCCCGTGGCGGCTCGGTCATGCCTGGTTTTAACTGAAAGTGGCGGGTGTAGTAGACGATGCTGGTATCATGTTCTTCCCGGTTCAGCCTGCCGCCGCTGGCCTCCAGCCACGCTTTCAGGGGGCTTCGCCTGCCGCCTGCGTCAATCACGATATCGGCGGTAACCTGTTCGTCCCCGGCGAGGGTCAGCCCCCGTGCCAAAACGAATTTACCCTTCTGTTCGGTGATGATGCCGATGACGTTGGTGCGCGCGCGGATGCTGATGTTGGGTTGTGCCTCTGTATATCGCCGCAGCACCATCTCGAAGGTAGCGCGCCGGCACAACAACAGCCAGATTCGTTCGTCGCCGGGTGCAAAGGTATATGTATCGGCGAGTTTCGATGGCAGCAGATCCTCGAAACTGAGCCGTCTTGCGCCGGCGGCGATGCATTCGTCGATCAGCTCCGGGAAGTGTTTTGCAAGGCGGCTGGTCATGGCAGCGAGAAACGCGTGGGGGTGGCGGAACTGGGCGACGCCTCGACGGTTCCAGTGAAAGAAGATATCGTCCGGCCCTCCCTCGGGCAGCCTGCCATCGCGTTCGAGGATCGTCACCCGGTGCCCTGCACGCGCCAGCGCGAGACCGGTCACCAGCCCGGCGATGCCGGCGCCAACGATGACAATCTCGTCAGGCATGGGCAGGCTCAGGCGCTGCGCAGGTCCGGCAGCCGGTAACGTTGTGCTTCCAGATCGGCCCGGATCTGCTTCTTGTCGATCTTGCCGGTGGATGTGAGCGGTATGCTGTCGACAAAGATCACATCGTCCGGTAGCTGCCACTTCGCGAACTGCTGGGCGCAGTATTCGACAATGGCCTCCCGTGTGACATTCGATCCTTCGGCCACAACGCAGATAGCGACAGGTCGTTCATCCCACTTGGGATGGGGTTGGGCGACAACGGCCGCCTGAATGACGCCGTCGAGCGAGACGATATGGTTCTCAAGGTCGACTGAGGATATCCACTCGCCGCCGGACTTGATCAGGTCCTTGGATCGGTCGGCAATGTGCAGATACTCTTCTGCGTCGATGCTGGCGACATCGCCGGTGACCAGCCAGCCGTCATGGAACTTGTCTGGCTGGGGGTCCTTGTAATATTGCGCCGCGATCCAGGGGCCCCGGATCAGCAGTTCACCGACGGATTCACCATCGTGAGGTAGCGGTGTCCATTGCTCGTCGACGATCATCATTTCGAGGCCGGGCATGAGCAGGCCGGCTTTGGCGACATTCTCGAACTGCTGGTCTTCGGTCATTTCCCGTTGCGAGCGTTTGGCGATCTTGCGGGACAGGGTGCCAAGGGGGTTGGTTTCGGTCATGCCCCAGCCCTGGATCATCTCGATTCGGTATTTGTCCCAGTACCATCGAATCAGGGAAACCGGCGGTGCCGACCCGCCACAGGTGAGTCGGGTCAGGTTGGACAGGTCGAAGCGATCACCCTCCGCCTCCAGCACCTGACGGACCCCCTGCCAGATGGTGGGCACGCCGGCGGACAGGGTGACTTCCTCATCTGACATCAGCTGCAGCAGACTGGCCGGGCTCATGAGCCGGTGTGGCAGGCAGACTTTGCAGCCCAGCATTGAAGCGGAAAAGGGTAACCCCCAGCCCATCGCGTGGAACATGGGAACGATGCCGCAGACGGAATCCCGCCCGGATAAACTTATGGCATCGGTCAGGCTCTGGGCCATGGTATGCAGATAGGTGGATCGGTGGGTGTACATCACACCCTTTGGTTTGCCCGTGGTACCGCTGGTGTAGCACAGGCCCATCGGTGAGTTTTCGTCGATGTCCGGCCAGGCATATTCAGTGGCTTCGCCGCCGATAAACTGTTCGTAATCAATCTGGTTGCCAAAGCTCGATTCGCCCCCGTCACCGTGACGGCAGATGACCAGCAGTTCGACCGTCGGGATCCTGCCGATCAGTGGCTCGAACAGCGGTATCAGGTCTTCATCAATAAATATCACACGGTCTTCCGCGTGATTGATGATGAATTCCAGATCAGCGGGGGCAAGCCGAATGTTCAGGGTGTGCAGCACGGCTCCCATGGAGGGAACGGCCTGGTAGAGTTCCAGATGGCGGTAGTTGTTCCACATAAAGCTGGCCACGCGATCCCCCGCGCCGATGCCGTGGCGGGACAGGGCGCCGGCCAGTTGTTGGGCGCGTTGCCAGGTAGATTGCAGCGTTTGTCGGTGAGTGCCGTTGCCCTGGAGAGTGACAATTTCGACGTTGGGATCCAGGGAGGCCCCCCGGCCCAGGATCCGTGACATCAGCAACGGGGTTTGTTGCATCGTGGACATTTGGGATACTCCTTGTCGTCCGAAGCAGCGTCAAGGATACCAAAATCGGTATCCGATGGTATCGCGTCCGGTTCACAATTGGTCGCTGAAAAGCTCTTATAGAATAATTGCTTATACGCGATCGGATGATTTTGTATCGGGCTTGAGATGATCAGCTACGCGACGATTGTGGATGACCGTCTCTGTGGTGTACGCAGCCAGGGCCAACCAGATCAGGCAGAAGGTGACCAGACGATCAGGGCCGAATGGTTCGTCATATAACGCGACCGCGATCAGCAGTGACAGGCTGGGGGCAATGTACTGAAACATG
The DNA here is from genome assembly GCA_028281885.1 of Pseudomonadales bacterium. GTDB lineage: Bacteria > Pseudomonadota > Gammaproteobacteria > Pseudomonadales > Azotimanducaceae > JANQJA01. The sequence continues at coordinate 143,919 of JANQJA010000020.1, forward strand.
CCAACAGCAGTCAGCGTGAGTAGGGTCACGGCGGCGGCGAACAGCAACAGCGGCAGCGAAGTGACGATACCACCTGCCATCAGTAACAGATCGGTTTGCAGGTTGATCGCTGCGAATTGCATATCACCCTGCCACGCGAGCCAGCCGAGGCAGGCGGCGGCAACCGGAACCATCATACCCACTTCGATTGTCAGGCCACCAATAGGGTGGAGACTGAGTGACTTGCGGACCAGCCCGTAGAAACCGAAACTGAAGGCGAGTGCGAGTCCGAGCCAGGGAACCTGACCAAACCAGGCGACCTGGTAAATGATGGCCAGAGCGGCCAGCGCAATTGCCACCCACTGCAGCGGACGCAGTCGCTCACCGAGGAACACCATGCCGAGCAGGATGCTGACCAGCGGATTGATGAAGTAGCCCAGGCTCGCTTCGACGATGTTGTCGGAAACGATCGCGTAGATGAACACGGTCCAGTTGAAGGTGAGCAGGCTTGCTGTCATCAGGATGCGGGGACGACTGCTGATCGCGGGTCTGAGCGTGTCGATTCGTCCCAGAGCGACGAGAATGCCGAGCAGCAGGATGACGGACCAGATCACCCGGTGACTGACGATCTCGATCGGGCTGACGTGAACGATGGCCTTGAAGTAAATCGGGGCGATACCCCAGATTGTGTAGGCGCTGACAGCGAACCAGGCACCCTGCAGGGTCTGTTTGTCGAACATGGTTGCCCCCGGGGGAGCGCAAAACAGAGGCGAGGCACTCTAAAGGCGGTGCCCTGTTATGGCAAGGGCGACAAGTGCCTTCTGGTCGCTATAATTACGACCTGAATAGTAAAAGGACTGGCTGATGGGCGAACGATGGAAACTCGGCGATGTCGTCGTCTGGTTTGTCACGGGTAACGAACAAGGTGGCAAGACCGACGCGGATGTTTTCCTGAATTTTTATGCCGGAGACGGTGAGCGGATTGGCTGGCTCAAGGCCTATGAACGCACCGACATGGGTGGATTTGAGGAAGGTGAATCCAACTGTGGTTTTATCGGTAATCTCAATAGCCAGGACTGGTTGAAACAACTGTTCGATGCAGGTACCCGACTGGACGTGAAGATTGATGCCGAAGAAAAAGGTGATTCCGGCTGGTATCTGGAGAGCATCAGCCTCGACTTCCGCGTTGGACCCGTCGTGGATGTCTCGACAGCGAGAACCTGGCACATCAACGAGTGGATCATCCCCGGGGCAGAACCCAGTGCGTTTGACGCGGAAGAGGACGTCAATACGGGCGCCGGGCTGTTTGATGAGGTTGGATTCGACAAGGAACTCGAGATTGAGTCGGGAGGGGCCGCCTAGACGATTGGGTTGTCCTGCGCGCTACCGGCTTATCTGTACCAGCGAGAACTTGAACGGAATGTCAGTCGCTAGAATCGTCTTCGACGTGAACGGCGGTGCCTGAGATGCTGACCATCATCATACCGTTGGTTTGTCCGAAGCTCTCGTAGTCGATGTCAACGCCGACGATGGCGTTGGCGCCAAGCTCCTCGGCCCATTCCTCCATGTCTTCAAGGGCAATTTCCCGCGCCCTGCCCAGCTCGCGTTCGTAGGCGGCTGAGCGGCCACCCACAATGTCTCTGACGGCGGCAAACATATCCCTGAAGATATTGGCACCCAGGATCGCTTCGCCCGTGACAAGACCAAGGTACCGGGTAATACGCTTTCCCTGGACGGAAGGGGTTGTGGTCACGATCATAGGCTGGCCGCTTTTTATTCTTGCTTGTCCGGGTGGATAATACGACTCTGACACTGAGGTTAACAGGTCCGTGATGTGCGGGAAGCTGTTTGTTGTTGCAGTACTGACACTGGTGGCGAGCGCTGCTGCGGGTGACTCGCCGGGAGACGCCGTTTCGATGCGCGAACAGATGGTCGAGACAATTCAGTCGAGCATGGATGCCTATCAGGCCTACATCGGCAAGGCGGCGTTGAGCCCCGCGGTGGAGAGGGCACTGTTGCGGGTGGAGCGTCATCGTTTTGTGCCGGACGAGGCAATGGAAGCAGCCTATGATGACCGGCCGTTGCCGATTGGCAGGGGGCAGACCATTTCCCAGCCTTTCATCGTCGGGCTGATGACTGAGCTACTGGATGTGGACAGCAATGATCGCGTCCTGGAAGTTGGTACGGGTTCGGGATACCAGTCTGCGGTGCTGGCGGAGCTGGTGGACGAAGTATTCACGATCGAGATCGTTCGCGCCCTCGGTCGCGAGGCGGAGCGGCGTCTGTCGTTACTCGGCTATCACAACGTTCAGGTCCGCATCGGTGACGGTACACTGGGCTGGCCGGAAGCAGCGCCATTCGATGGGATCATCGTGACTGCTGCCGGTATCGATGTACCGGACAGTCTGATTCAGCAGCTCAAACCACACGGCAAACTGGTGATGCCGGTGGGGCCGCCCGGTGGGTCGCAGCAACTGCGCGTTATTACTCGTGAGCCGGACGGGGGAATCTCGGAGCGCGCGACGATCTCGGTTCGTTTCGTGCCGATTACGCATGAGGTGCGCTGATTACCGGCGTACGATCAGGATGTCCCCCGAGGCATGCACCGGTCGCTGCAGCCATTTCTCTTCGACCTGAACCTTTTCATCGCCCCAGCGTCCCAGGCAACGTTCGGTCAGTGCTGTGAAGGGCGGACGGCAGGGGTCGGCGATCATGATTTCCTTGACGCCGGCGCGTAGTGCTCGGTTGATCAGGTTGAACAGCATGCCGGTCATCTCGTCCCAGAAGCAGATATCGGCGCCGAGAATCACGTCGAACTCCTTCAGCTTCTCGACACTCAGCTGCTGAAAAGTCATCTTCTTGCCTACCATGTCAACGCCGTTGATCTCCGCGTGAAGTTCAAGGTAGGGCAGAACCTTTTCGTCCGCGTCGATGCCGGTGACTCGGGCGCCAAAGTTGTCGGCGCAATAGATGCCAAGTAGTCCCCAGCCGCAGCCGATCTCCAGCACCCGGGCATTTTTTTTCAGGGGGTGCTTCTTGAGATAGTCCATGATGAGGAAACTTGAATTCCAGAACTTGTTGCCATGGATCTCGGCGACGTACCCCTCACGCTTGAGGCGGCGAATGTCCTTGTGGTTGGAGTTGAGGATCTTTACGCCATAGGCGCGTCGCATGGTGGAAGTTGCCATAACTACTGCTTCACTACAGTTAAAGCGGGTAAGTGTAGCAGGCGACAAACAGTCGAGGTACATCGCCGGCCCCGCTTCCTGATTGGGATCGCCGATATTCATCGGCCGTTAATCTTCGGCGAGTCATACTGGTTTTGAATTCGATGCCCGGGCCGTATGATGGTCGCTCACCGAATCGTGAGAGGAAACGCGATGAATCTTCGAGTGGTTGCTGTTGTCATCATTGGCGCGATGGTAGCGGTAACGGCGACGCCGGTTGCCCTTGGGGCAGCGCTGCTGCACATGCCGGTGGATGCTGAACGTCGCGTGGCGCTAACAGTTTACAGCGATTTCGCATTGATCAGGGACGTGCGTAATACGACCCTGCCGGTGGGGCTCGTTGACGTGGATTTTGAAGCGGTGGCGCAGACCATTGATCCCAGCTCAGTCCGGGTTCGCTCGATCAATCACGAGGATCAGTTCGAGGTACTGCAGCAGTCCTATGAATTTGACCTGCTGAATAAACGGTCGGTGCTGGAACGGTACATTGGCAAGAAGTTGAAGTATTCGCGCAGCGTGCTCAGTGGTGACCAGTATGAGAAAGTATTGCGGGAAGGCATCCTGTTGTCGATTGATCCCGAGATCGTTCAGTTCGGCGATGAAATTGAGATCGGCCCGGAAGGTGTGATTTCGCTGCCTTATATTCCGTATGGCCTGAAGACGACGCCGACGCTGGTCTGGCGTGCGCAAAACCAGCGCCGCGGGCCACAGCAGATAGAGACATCGTACCTGGCAGAGGGCATCGGCTGGTCTGCGGATTACCTGATGACACTGAATGACAGTGAGACGCGGTTTGACCTGTCGAGCTGGGTGCGGTTGCAGAATGAAACCGGTGTGTCCTACGAGAACGCATCCCTGAAGCTGGTGGCAGGTGAAGTCAGGCGAGAGCGGGTCGCCCCCACGGGCATGGCGAGTATGCAAATGGCGAGGGCTGAGCTTGCCGATATGATGCAGGTTCAACGGACCAGCTTGTCGGACTACTACCTCTATGATTTCCCGACCCCAGTGACCCTCCGCCAGAAAGAAAACAAACAGCTCAGATTTATCGATGCCACCGGCATCAGGGTGCAGAAACATTATGTCGCTGTTGCGGGGGTACCGGTACATCAGATGTCGCAGCCTCAGCAACAGCAGTTCCAGATTCGTTATGGCTTCGACAATCGTGGCCCGCTGGGCGAGCCATTGCCAGCTGGCAGGGTACGGGTGATGCGCGCGGACGGTGACGGCGACAGTCAGCTGCTCGGCGAAGGTCGAATCCGACACACACCGCGAGGCGAGTCCGTGGAGCTGGTGGTGGGTGAAGCCTTTGACCTGACGATCAAACGTACGCAGAAGGACTGGCGGCGGTTGGCTGAACGGACGGCAGAGCTGACCATGGCGGTTGAAGTGGCAAACCGCAAAGATGAGGCGGCTGACGTTGTCGTTCAGGAAAAACTCTACGGTGACTGGCAGGCGGTCAAGCAGACATTGCCGGGGGAGAAGATCGACAGCAGTACGCTCGAGTTCAGGCTAAAACTCAGAGCCGGCGAAGTAAGGAATTTTTCCTATACTGTTCGTACGACCTTTTAGCGCGCGTTATTCCTTGAGCTACAGCAATCGATAGTCGTTCAGTCCAACAAAGGTGCCGCCGTTGCGTTCGCAGAGGACGCGCATCAGGTGGGCAAAGCGAAACGCGGAATCAGAACGACGGGCTTCCTGGAAGATGACCGGGAAGCCGATCCCGTGGATGCGTACCAGGCGTTCGCCGGTTTCATCCGCCATGTTGATCCGGTCAACCGCCTCCACTACCGCACGAATTGATCTCCCGTTAAAGTCGTCGCCGAATACATAAAGGCTGATCTTGCGATCCGGCCGGTAAAACGTAGAGATCGCCCGAATGATGCCTTGTTCCGGGCTGGAGTTGCTAAAGGCGTTCCAGCCGGCAAGTCGATCCAGGATGGCGTCCCGTCGGGCGGCAGTGTCGGTAATCCAGTTGCCGGCATATTGCGAGAACATGTAGTCACCCTGGTCGTTCATAATCTGGATACCCTTTAAGCGAGGGTAGACCGCGAGCGTCTCCTGCACCTTTTGTATGACGAGTGGCCAGGCGAACTCCCTCATGCTACCGCTGGTATCGATAATGAAGATGACGTATTCGCTGTCAACGGGGATGCCGCCAATGGTGTTGTTACTCTGCTGTTCCTGAAACTCGGCGAGCAGGCGTGCCATTTCTTCTGTCAGGGTCTGCTTCGCGGTGGCAAGTCGCCCCTCGATAATATTGTCCAGCTGGGTTTCATCACGCGTCGCTTCATAGCTGGAACGCAGGGCGGCGAGGTCCGCCTTGAGTCGGGTCAGTCGATTGATCTCTTCTTCTTTCTTGTCTTCCTTGCGGACCAGGTCACGATTCAGCGTCGTGGTCTCACCGCGAATCTCTTCCAGTTCCTGTTGCAGTGATACGAGATAACTCTGCAGGTTTTTCAGCGATTCTTCGAAGATGATCGGTTCAAACACCTTGGTCAGAACCAGCATCAGGATGATGGCGCCGAAACCGCAGCTGATCACGTCAAGGAACGACAGGCTGATGCCTTCAACTTCGCGCCGTGATGTTTTCATGGCCAGTCCTCTGACGGCGTGATGAATGAACCGCCGGTCAGCTGCGACAGAATCCAGAAGTGGGGCGTCGCCATCGGGTCGCCTTCCATGGGGAACAGGATGACATTGACCGGGATGCCTTCCGGCAGTTCCTCCAGCGCACTCAAAAAGAGTCTGACTCGTTCCCTTGAGGGAACTGCCGTACGACGCTGCGGTTCGTCGCCGATGGTTGGCAGGCTGTCAACGATCAGAAAGATATTGTCTGCCATGGGTGCCATCTTTGATACGGCGGCAAAGGGATGATGCAGGGAGGTGCCGTCTCTGGGCTCATAGTCCTTAAGCCTGGCCAGCACCGCGTCGGTCTGCTCTCGCTCGATGCTGGTCAACCAGTCGCCATCGGTACCAGGTAGTACTGGTTCCGCCGTGGTATTGAACGTCATCAGCTGGAACTTTGATCGAGGCGGCAGGTTGGCCATGATCCATTCGGTCGTGCGGATCGCTCGCTGCCATTTCTTCGAGCGTAGCTTGGCTTCCTTGTCCATGTTGCTCATGCGAATGGCATTCACGATGGTCTTGTGCAGCATGCTGGCGGAAGCGTCCATCAGGATCAGTACGTGGGTGCCGCCAACGTTGATGCCAGTCAGGTACTGGCGGTTGCCTTCGCCCACAAACTGCCGCAGCGCGGTGCCATCGAGCTCATCTCCACCCACGGTTCCCTGCAGACGTTCGGCTTCCTTCTCCAGTTCCTTGAGTTCCTGTTTCAGCGCTTCGATATCCTCGTCACTGCTGGCGCCATCCTCATTCAGTGCCTGAATCTCACGTTCGATCTGGCGAATTTCCGTGATGATCTCCCGGGCCATGGATTCGGCGGTGATGATCTCATCGTCCGTCTGCGACATGGTGTTTCTGATCTGCACCAGGTTTTCCGCACCGTCCTTGACTTCGTCTTCGAGCTTTCTGACTTCCGCAATCAGTTCCTCGCTCAGTTCGCTGGACTCGATCTCCGAGGCATGGTCGATCACGATGAAGATCAGAATGACCGCACCAAAGCCGCAGGACATGATGTCCAGAAAGGACAGGCTGAAGATATTCGGTTCGCGGCGCCGTGCCATCGTTAGCCGGAGACGGTGATCATGGTGAGGTCGCTGCCATCGATGCTCAGCTTGTCGCCGGGAGCAAGTACACTGGAACCACTGGCATCGGCATCATTGATTCGTACCCGGGCGGTGTCATGCACATCGATGTGAGTTTCCCCGCCGCGTGAGTAAAGTGTGCAGGCAGCGCCGGTATCGGCGGTGACGATCCCGGTGCCTTCAATGCCAGCTATGTGAAAAGCGGCGCCGATGGTGTAGGCATGATTTCCGAACAGTATATGGGTGGCGCGATTCGGCCTTGATACTGCCGCCCGGGTGCTGTGGTTCAGCGGGAGACTGGTGACGTGACTGACATTACCGTTACCGGCGGCAACCGAATTCAGGTTCGCGTTGATGCCGTTCACGACGGCGTTCGGATCGAGGTTTTCAGTCTGCAGGTCTGCTACCAGGGCGATGGAATCCTTCAGCCCCGGGAACCCGGTGAATCGATCGGATAGCAGTAGTTGAGTTTCGCCATTGGCGTGCTGGCGCAGCAGCTGGACGATCTGGGGATAGATCGTCGAGCACGCCTGTAGCAACTGTTCGTTCGAGACAGAAACTTCATGACGCGCCGAGCCGGTATCCAGTTCAAATGCCGCGGCCTGACGCTGGCCCCGTGCCGCAATCCAGGCCGGCAGCGCGTTGAACAAACGTTGTTCAGACTCGGCCTGGTGCATGGGGTCGTAGCGCGATGACTGGATGAATTGTCCGGCAACGATGTTGGCCCAGCGATCGAGCAGGGTGAACAGTCCCGTTTCGGCCACCGTCAGGGACTGCGTCCGCTGGAGCGACGCGTCCGCCTTCATCACAGTCAGGGTGATGCGATGGAGAAAGATATCCAGATGCAGAACCTGCGCGGTCCGGGCGAGTCTTGCCGCGGCAGCGATACTGGTATCCACGACGCCGCTGACAAGAATGCCACATTCCTGGGCCATACCGAGCAGCAGGCTGAGTTGTTCCCGGGTGTAGAAACCGGGAACAGCGAAGATGATGTCATCAATGCCTTTGCCCGCTGTCTGCCAGATGGACTCCAGATGAGAGAAGGCAAGATCGGCATGGTGCCGATAGGCCGGTGTGGCATTTGGCATGGGGTCTGTATTGAGCTGTGACCAGAACCGATTGTTGGTCCAGCGTGGCAGCAGACGGGCATTTTGCTGACCCTCCGTACCCACCAGCAGGCGTTTGCCATCGAGCACGGCATAGCCGGGGCTGGTGAGAAGAATGTCATTGTCGACACTGAGCCGCAGGCCCGCGTCGTTCAGTTCAATAATGCCGGTCGTCATGATTAGCTCTGCAGGTGACGAATCAATCGGGTATCGCAGTAATCTTCGGCATCCAGTACCAGCCGTTCCTGTGCCCGTTGTAACTGGTGCATCAGGAACATGATGATGATGCTGATCAGCAGTGCGACAAAGGTGGAGTTAAAGGCAACCCCGAGCGCCTGGGTGACGCCCGCAATGTCTCCCTGCACGGCCTTGTGTGCCTGGGCGAGTGCCTGGCCGATACCGCGAACGGTGCCAAGAAAGCCGATCGAGGGAATCGCCCAGGCGATATAGCGGATCATGGAGAGTTCTGAATCCAGTCGTTCAGATTCTGATTCACAGATCGAGCGAACAGAGTTGGATACGTCCTGAATGTTCCGGGTCGAGCGAAACCGGTGCAAGGCAACCAGCAGCGCCCGCGGCAGCAGGTAGCGCTGCTGATCTTCGGGCAGCGCCTGCATCGGACGCGAGTATTCCCGGGCGTCTTCCGGCAGGATACTGGTGCCCTCGGCGCGAGGGACCAGATCGAATTGCAAAATCTTGCGTTCCTCCAGTACCCGCCAGGTCTTGTAACCCATCAGCGAAAACGCCCACAACATGAGCACAAAACAGGCTTCCTGTTCGAAGTCCCTGATGACGATGTAGGGCGAACGTTCCGGCACGTAATTCGGATCGGCATTGATCATCATCGCCTGTTCTTCGAGCGCCACCCGGGCATTGGGTCGGACGATGGATACATACACCGCATGTACGATGATGATCGCGATCACCAGTGAAAAGAGCTGGTAGAGGAACTCAACAGATATCTGCTTGCTCAAGGCCGTAGTCTCATATGTTGGTTGGAAAATCGACGGGTTTATCGACGTCAATCGCTTCGCTTGGGACGAAGGTGCGCAGCGATTCGGTCACAGTCTCGCGGAGGCCTCCGGTATTAACCGCGGGGCCTGGCTGATCCGGCAGCTCGGCCGTCTCGTTAGTCTCCTGCGCCGGTGGTACCTCGTTGGTTTGCGCTGGTCCCCCGAAAGCCTGCAAAGGCACAGTCACGCTCAGGAGAGCAGCAGCGAGCCACTTGTTCATTCGACATACCTCGCAACGCGAAAGCCGACGTCCGGTTTGGGCGCCGAACCGTAGTCCCGAAACGTCCAGCGCAATTCCGAGAACCTGCCGTGAGTGTAATTGGAACCGCGTACGACATGGTACTCCCCTTGTTCCGGGCCGGTCGGGTCCACCAGCTGTTCGCGCACCAACTCGATGGAATAGAAGTCATGAATCCACTCTGACACATTACCGGCGAGGTCATGGATACCGAGTGTATTGGCGAAAAACGAACCGACCGGGGCGGGGCCACGGTAGGTGTCGTCATAACCGGCGATGAAGTAGGGCACCATGTTGCGTGCCGACTCGTCGGCATAGTTGGCGTGAACCTCGGTGGGTGGCATCACTTCACCCCAGGGAAAGCGGGTTGGTGTGCCGCTGGCATAGCGAGCGGCCCATGCCCATTCCGCCTCGGTCGGCAGGCGGTAGCCGATGGTCATTGGCACGACGGCCTGAAAGCGGCCGTCTTTGAGCACATAGGCCGGGGGCAGACCGTCTTTCTGGCTCAACCAGTTGCAGAACCGTGCGGCGTCTTCCCAGGAAACGTTCACCACGGGACGTTCCCCCTGGTTCAGCAGAGAGCGACCCAGCACGCCGGAATCGTGATTCGGGGCAAACTGCTGAAACTGCTCATTGCTCACTTCGTGGACAGAAAGATAATAGGGCCGGGTCAGTCGGACTGATTTTTCGATTTCATTCGACCGTCGACCAGGTTCCCGTCGGCCGGCCCCCATCGATAACTCGTCGGGAATAATCAGCTTGAACTCTGGCCCGCCTGCGCTGGCAAACGCGGTGGGAATCGCGGCAAGCGCCGCTTCGTCTTCGGTCTGTAACTGAACCATCAGCTGCTGGGTCAGCCCCGGTTTTGGTGTTACCTCGGTGCGATAGGTTGCGTACCCGGGTTTTCGGATCTCGATGTCGTGACTGCTGGCCGTCAGTTCAATCTGCTGTCCGGGTTCACCGCGAGAAACGCCGTCCACGAACAGCTCGGCCCCGGCCGGTTCCACCATGAGACGAATCACGCCCATGACCGGCCTGAGCCGGACGGACAGGGCCACGTCTTCGTCGGCGGCGACATCCACCGTGCGGGTTTCCTTTTCAAAGCCCGCTTTCGACAACTCAATGCGATAGCGTTCTCCGGGCCGCAATTTGATTTCGAGCGGTGTCTGGCCTTCAAAGCGATCATTGATTGTGACGCTGGCAGAGTCCGGGTCGGTTGCGACCAATACGGTGCCGTCAGCGCGAATGAGCTGCACGGTGTCGAGGGCCTGGTCAATGCCGGCAGTGACCTCCAATGACGTCTGCCAGGTCTTGAAACCCGGTTGCCTGAGCTGGAGCATGCGGGTGCCCCGAAGCAGCTCGATTGTCGCGGGTGTTTGTCCGACCTCAACGTCATCCGCCAGAATCGTTGCCCCGCCGGGCATGCTGTCAAGCGTTACTTCCGCCCAGGCAGGCGCCAGTTCGGCAACAATCTCCTGGGCGACGCGCATACCTTCAATATCGATCTCGGTGTCGAAGGGCAGGTATCGTTCGGGCTGGATCGAGATGTCATGCAGGCCGGGCGCGATCTCATCCAGAACCAGTGGCGTCCGTCCGACCGGCTGCTGGTCAACCAGGACCGTTGCCGTGACCTCGGGTATTGTGGTGATTGTCAGGATTCCCGGCAGCCGCTGCATGCTCAGGCTGAATTCCTGATCCGCTTCGCCGGTTACCGTAATCTGCTGGCTCAAGGATTCATAGCCAGGACGATGGGCGTCAACGACATAGTCTCCGGGCAGCATCATGTAACGCTCGCCCAGCCGATAGGTGAAGAAACCAGCTGTGACAGTCACGCTTGCGTCAGCGGGCTCGGTCTCTAATCGGACCGCCCGAGCGCTGAACATGAAGCCGACGGCGACGATCAGTATCGCCAGTGCGCTGGCGATCGCGACCGGGACCGGCTTCAGGTAGAGCCTGCGCGACTCGCGGGTGGGATCGGCCCGGGTGAATGTGGCCGGTTCGATGATGAGATGATCGTTGTCTCCCGCCATCAGATTCTCTCGGTGCAACTGATGTAGATCGGTTCGATTTCACGTCCACCGATCAGCGTCAGTTCGTATTGGACGTTCTTGTAACCGGGTCTCTTGCCGACGATGGTGTACTGGCCTGGTGTCAGGGTAACGGAAGTTTCCTGGATCCGGCCCAGTTCACCGTATCGATAGATCGTGACGTCGGTACGGTTGTCCGAGCGTAGTCTTACCTCGACTGGAATTCGGGCAAGCGCGATGAACTGGGACAGGCGATCGATCTTGTTGCTGAGGATCGGACCGGGATTGTCTGACACGGCGGTCGCAACCAGGCGCCGCGCGTTCTGTAGTTCTTCGTCATTCGCCAGCAGGGTCGGTCGATTGACCAGACGATCGACGGACTGATTCAAGGCGAGATTCTGCGCGGCTTGTTGCTCACCTTCCCGAGCCAGTACCAGGGTCGCATCCAGCGCCTGAATATCCTGGTAATGAGCGATAGCATCCGCCCAGTTTTCGTCGGTTTCTGCGATCCGGGCCTTTCCGGTCAGTTGATCGATTTCCCCCTGGGTAATGGCCAGGTCGACCTGCTGAAGACCATCGTCCGGCGCATCGGATGATGGCTGTATCTGGCGAGCCTGTTCAAATGATTGTCGGGCCTCGTCGTATTGCTGACTGGACAGTGCCGCAAAGCCAGCAGACATGGCATCGCTGAAACGACGCTGGTCGATGGCGGCCGTGATGCGCGCCTGTGCCGCGATGGCGGGTTGCCAGTCGGATCTTAGCGCCAGTGCATCAGTCGCTGCCTGTTTTGCTTCGTCGAGCTGTCCTTCCTGTTCCAGGAATGTTGCCTTCTCCAGCAGGTCGCGAAGAGACTCGAGTTGCATCGCGAGCTCAAGGCGATCCCGATGCTCGGCGTTGGTCGGCTCCATGGCGGTGACGATCTGATAGGCAGCAATGGCGGTCTCGTGATCGCCGTCGGCGACAGCGGCCTCGCCCGTTTCGATGTAGGACTGCTTGCGGGAATCTACCGAGGCGATTGTCGTTTCCAGCACCGTAATGGCTGCTTCATACAGCGCCAGGCCCGCTTCGAATTCGCCGCTGCGATAGGCTTCATCGGCTTGCTCTGTCAGCGCTTCCGACTCCGCATATTTATCGCCGCCCCATCGGTGAACGCCGATATCCTCAAGCGTAACCTGGAGTCTCAGGATTTCTTTCGCCAGGTCCTTGCCGCGTTGTTCCAGTTGCTCCTGACGTGCCTGCTCGAGTGGCGTCAATGCGGGAGTAATGATTGTCGGTGTGGCATCAGGTGTCTCGACCGATGTCGATGCTGTTGTCGTCACAGGCGGTGGCTCCACCTCAGTTGTATCGTTAGGCAACAATGAAAAGACGACAAGGGCGGTAACAATCAGTCCGGCGAGTCCCGCCAGTGCAGTGGGCGTCGAGACTGAGCGACCACCGCCGGGTGTTTCAACTGGCGTGACTGGCACTGTCCGGGGTTGAGTCGCGGTGGACCGGGTGAAGTGATTGGCCGGCGTCAGGGATGCGTCTGATTCACCAAGAATCGTATCCCTGAGGGTAGCAGTAATCGCGGAGATATCGACGGGCCGGTCATAGGCGCGATCCGACAGCATCTGCTGAACCAGCGTGCCCAATGGCTCGGGCATGGGTGCGGCACCACTGCTGGACAAGGGGCTGCGGGTCATCAGTGCGGTGATGATTCTGCCCAGGGAATAGATATCGTCGCTGGGGTCGGCAGCGTCACCGGCGCGGATCTGGTCACTTAGATAGATGCTATTGGCGTTGTCTTCTCCGAGTGTGGGCGGCAGGCCAAAGTCGGTCAGCATCACCTGGTCCTGGTCATCGATCAGGATGTTGTGGGGATGCAGATGACCATGCGCCAGTCCAAGCGAGTGGGCGAACTCTATCGCTGCGAGTAACTGTTCAACCACCGGCCAGTGAGACCGTGGCGTGCCCTCGGTGACATCAAACGGACGCGCGTTCCGTACCAGCTGGGTGACGAGATACGGATGACCTTCATGTTCGCCGCGGCCGAATATGCGAGCGATGTTCGGGTGAATCAGGCCGCGGGTGGCGGCGATGGTCTGGTCAATGGTTGCCTGGGTAGCGGGTGAGAGCCGATCCGCTCTGATCTTTAGCAGGATACGTTCGCCGGAACTGCGATCGAGCGCAATCCAGCCCTCGGTACCTTCGCCTCGAGAAAGTCGTGATACCAATAAAAAATCGGCACCAAACTCTTGGCCTTCAACAAGCTGAAGCGTCATAGATCGCCACTGACTTCAGGGGGAGCTAGTTTACCTCGACCGGAAGTCCGGTTTCCTCCGCGTAGATTTCCTTGAGGATACGTCGCCATTGTTCGTACTGTGCATTTGCTGTGCCGCTCAGCTCAATGGTTCTTCCCTCAATGTCGAGGACAAATGGCGCGATCTCGGCGCCGAGTGACTGGCTTAGCTCACGCAGGGATTCCTCGTGAATCTCCGCTTCCTTGCGACGATCGAGGCCGCTTTTGACCAGCCCGATACCGCCGACGACGGAACCGACGGCGGCAGTCTGGCCCGCATAGGTGCCGCTCTCACTGCCGGCATAGAGGCCACCGGCGATCAGGGCAGCGCCGCCGAGCAGTCGGCTGGTGGCCTGGCGTTCCATTTGCCGCAGCTTGATGGCCTCATCGTAGGTCGCGAATCGCCATTCATCATAGGATGGCTTCATCTCACGATAGAACTTGCCGTAAAAATCGTCGAGCGTGTCGATCAACAGATATTCACGTTCCTTGATCCGGTTGACCCGGTCGAGCATGCGATCGCTGTCTGAGGGCAGGTTATTGATCCTGACTCGCGAGCCGTTGTCGTCAAGGTACTCACCGAAGGCTTCCGATGACAGGGCCCGCGCGTATTTGAGTTGGGAAATCTGTCGGATGTTGGTGATCGTCTCCTGGTCGAGTTGGTCACGCATTGCCAGCAGGTCGTCAGCGACCTGATTGTAGAAATCCTGGAACGGATCTTCCTTCGGCCGTTCGTAGGAATATTTGCTGGCGTTGTCCTCAAAGACCTTATTGATCCATTTGCGTCCGCTCGAATCGGTGGCGACGATCCGCGCCCGCAGGGTCTCCCCGTCAGACAGCAGAATCTCACCGCTAATACTGACATCAACCGCATCAGACTGATCTGGCGTGACCCGCACGGCGCCCCAGTTTCCGGTGAGTTCCAGCGTGTCCTTGAGTTGATATGCGACGTACCTGGATTCGGCGTGACGGACGTCAGGCACGATACGTTTCCGCTCAACGTCTGCTTGATCGCTGGGAATGCCGGGTTCGAGGGGCATCACGCCAACATCGAGGAGCAGTTCCGGTGGCATGAAGACGGTCGACTGTCGCGCCGGTGTTGGGTTGGCGTCGACAACCGTCGTGTTGGTGCATCCGGCGATCAGTAACGACCCGATAGCGGTCAGGATGGTTCTCGAAAATGGCTGCAGCATGATCAATCCGGTTTTTTAAAGTCCCGACTTGTAGCGACGATATTCTTCCCAGAGCTTTTCGCGCAGATCGAGATCGTCTTCTGCCATCGCGGCTTCGCGAAGCTGTTGGGCAACAATGTCGTCATCATTGCCCGGGCCAATATCTTCCGGCACGATAGCGACCTGGCTTTCATCGCCCTGGTCCGTTGCCGCGCCAACGGAGTCGACACCATTGGTGGTTTTCTCATCGTCACGCTCGTCCTCGCGACCTGAACCATCAGGACTGCCGCTTCCGATGACGACCTCGTCCGGCAATACGTCGCCTGCCGCAGGCAGGTCAGATTCCTCTTCATTGGCACCTGGTTGCAGCACCGTACGTCGCGCCATCAGGATCTTGGTATCAAAGTCTCCCAGGGAGTCTTCCAGTTCCTGCTCAAGCTCGCCTGTGGCTGCCGGGAGGCCTGCTGCCTCCAGCACATCGAAGTCAGGCAGTCCTTCGACCGCGTCCGTTGCGATCACGATGGCGACATTGGCGTCATTGAGGGTGGCTTCGGCCTGGTCATAGACATCGCTGGTCTGGGGGTCGCTGCTACGTGCCGTCAGCAGATCCTGGCCTGCCACGATCACCATGATTCTTGCCCGGGCGAGCATTTCCTGTGCTCTTGCCATGTCGTCAGTGGACTCGGCACGGGCGACGGCGTCTCCCGCCTGCTGGAGCTGGATGCCAGCCTCGATCATCGCCTGCTGGGCCTCCCGGACAGCTTCGCTCAGCTCAGTGTCGCCCGCAGGGGATCTGTCTCCGGCCATGTCAGAACTGCTTGACGCACTATCGGGTGATGCTGAGGCGGGTTGGCTGTCTGCAAAGACTAGTTCATCGGAAGCTGAATCGGCGGGTTCCATTTCCGGCATCAGCGGGTCTGGCGCTTCATTGCCAGCCTTGCCGATCTGTTCCGCCGCCTGGGCAACTTGTTCGCCGGCCTTTTTCAGTTGTTCGCCAGCGGCTTCTCGCTCGCCTGACGATGAGTCGGAGGAAGATTCAGACGAGTCGGATGATTTTGGGCCCGACTCTTCTCCGGATGCGGGTTTGCCTGATGACATATCAGGCAGTGTGGTTGCCACGGATGGCTGACCTGATGGCGAAGGCAAGGACGGAGAAGGCATCGACGGCGAGGGCATGGATGGAGAGGGCATCGATGGACCGGGTCTCGACGGACCGGGTGACGGCTGGCTCGGCGAGGGCGGACCTTGCGACGGGCTCTGTGACGGACTTTGTGATGGGGATGGCGGTCGCTGGGGCTGTTGCTGGGCTTGTTGCTGTGCCGTCTTGCAGCCGCCAAGTACCAGCAGTGTGGTGACGATACCAGTGCCTAAAACCTGTTTGGCCGAAATCCTCATGATTTCTCCGGAATCCGCCATCGTCGCGGAATCGTTGGGTGTAGGCGGAATTGTGTCAGATTCTGCCTGAAGTGTAACTGAACGGGCCGCGCGGGCGTCCTTTCTATTGGACCGGCGGTGGGGCTGGATCGTTCCACGCCTGCTACCTGGTCTGCTGCGTTGGCAATGACGGCGAGGACCGCAGAGAAGATACCATGTTGCTTTCCGGTCCTGTTTAGGTGAACTATTGACCTTGTCACGGGACTAAAGGGTTAAGCGGTATCTCTGAAATGAAGACGAACAGTCTTTGTATTTTGCTCGTGCTCTCCCTGTCGGGATGTACGACCAGTGTCATGGTCGAAGGTACCGTGCCGACGCCGCTCGTCGCAAAGATGCCAGCGCGGGTTGGTCTTTATTTCTCACCGGACTTCAAATCCTTCAGGCACGAAGAAACCATTGAACAACGCGGCTCTTACCAGGTGGATATGGGCCAGCAAAATCTGACGTTCTTCCGTAACCTGATGAAGGCAATGTTCGAATCCACGGTGGAAGTCGATGAGCCGCTTTTGCCTTCGGAGACGGCGACCGGTATTGATGGTGTGATCGTGCCGGAGATTTTGAAATATGGTTTTCTGACGCCGGCGGTCAGCGGACTCAACTTCTATTCGGCGTCTATTCACTATCGGGTCGCACTGTTCGATGTTGCTGGCAACAAGGTCGGAGACTGGACGCTGGTCGGGTATGGCAAGGCCGAAGGTGGAGTATT
Organism: Pseudomonadales bacterium; assembly: GCA_028281885.1. Classification (GTDB taxonomy): domain Bacteria; phylum Pseudomonadota; class Gammaproteobacteria; order Pseudomonadales; family Azotimanducaceae; genus JANQJA01. Next base: position 160,803 of record JANQJA010000020.1, read on the forward strand.
CTCCGGCAGTGACGCACTGCGTGAAGCAACGCTGCTGGCGATAAGAGATGGTGGCGCGCGCATCGCCATTGATCTGCCGCTGGAGCCGGCGGTGGTTGACTGGCTGCAACAGGTTGAGGACGCCAGCGCGGTCTCCGGTAGTGCGGCTACGCCTGCCGAGGGAGGCGAATCTTGAGGCTCTCGATCATGCTGATGATGGCCGCGCTGGTTTCCGGCTGTGTCTCGTCGCGGATTGAACAGTCCCGCACCGCAACCACCGGTATCGAAACGGATGAGGCAATCGTGCTGTTGGGCCGTGCCAGCTACAATGACCGGCAGACCGAAGAAAGCTTTACGGACTGTATTGCCGATACGTTGTCAGCGGGTGATGACCCGATCAGGCTGATTCCCCAGGACGAATTCAAGGATGAACTTTATCCCTGGTTCGAACCGAGAACTGCGCCGACCAGTGCTGATGAGCTGTCGACGCTGTTTGATCAGCCCGGTGTTCGTGACCGGATCGAGGAGGCGCAGGTGCGTTACCTGGCCTGGATCGATGGGGACACCATCATCATCGACCAGGGCGGGAGTTTCAGTTGCACCATATCGTCGTTTGGCGGCGGCTGTTTCGGCATGAGCTACTGGGAAGAAGACGCCTCCTATGAAGCGTCAATCTGGGACCTGCATAATCTGACCGCCGCCGGGGAAATCAGCGCCGATGCCAATGGCACGTCCTATCTTGCCGGTTTGATTCTGCCGATTCCCATCATGGCGCGACCTGGCAATGCGGCCTGCAAGGCGCTTGCCTCGCAGCTGCGTGAGTTTCTTGTGGGTGATGTCGTCACGACGGGTGACGGGGCAGGAGAAATCTAATCAGGGTCCCGTTGGGCTCGCTTTCATTGACGCGTCGAAAGTGGGATCTCTCGGCCACACCCTGAAGGTCTGGTGCAGACTCATACCTTTTGTCGCCACCGGATCGCCATCAACCATCCTCGGTCGGAATTTGGTTCCCCGGAGCACTGACCGCAGTGACGCGAGGTCGCCGTTGGGCACGTTGCTGTCGACGATCTTGATACTGGCTACCCGACCGTTGTCCATGACCTGATATTCGACGTCCGCATAAAGGTGTGTGCCTTCTTCCACGGATAGTGGCTGACGATTGATGGCGATGATGCGTACCTCTTCCGGGAATAGCCGCTTCGGCGTGCCGAACAGTTCGTTACGAGTCCCTTCATAGGCAGGCTCCTGTAGCAGGGCCCAGGCCTCCCGATAGGTCTTTTTGGCACGACCGTCACCGGTAATGGTGTAAATGTCGGCGAGATCGACCAGCGCTGCGGCCCGATCCGGAATGTCTGTGTCCGGGTTGCTGGTGACGATCCTGGCGGCGCGCTCATGTGCGCTTTCGGCAAATCGTGCGGAAGAACCCTGCAGGAGTCTGGCACTGGCGAGATCTTTCAGCAGCGGTACCAGGCGGAGATCGTTCTCTCCATACTTTGTCTCGATAATGTCAATAGCCCGTTCGAACAGGTCGATGGATTCGCGAAACAGTGCAGTCCGGTAGGGCGTCGTAAAGGCTTCGGCCTGGGATTTCATTTCAATGCTGGGGGTGGCGGGCAACACGGGGAAGGTGTCTGCACGACTGGCGAAGTACGAGCCAACACTTGCCAGCACGGGAACCAGCCCTTCACTGTCCTCGCCGAGGACCTGCTCGTTGATGCGCAGGTTGAAGCGTTGCTCCCTGTCTGCCGACAGGATCATTCCCTTCGCGAGGTGAACTGCGGTGAGTTGTTGAATGATCGGAAGTTGCGATTCGTTGTAGACCCCCTGCTGGCGATGCGTGATGTGCTGGGCGCGGCGCAGGTCATCCTCCGCTTGTTCCATCGCACCTGAATTGACATTGATGATGGCCCGGGCCACCAGCAGGTCCACGAGGGTCTCGCTGAATGGTCCGACGTTCTCATCAACCTGGCTGACGGCATCGCTCAGATGCTGAACGGCTTCGTCACTGTTTCCGGCGAGCGCCTTCATGATGCCCAGGTTGCCGATCAGGATGGGTTTCGCCGGGGAATCGGCCAATCTGGCTGTGAGCGCATTGAGTTGTTCGGTTGCCCGATCCAGGTTCTGAGTGGACAGGTCACTCAGAATGACGTCGAAGACTTCCTGCTCTGCCTGGGCCAGATCCTGCGGCATCATGATGTAGTCGACCAACAGATCAGTCCCCCGTGCCGGTCCGATAACCAGCGAGAGGAAGATAAAGGCTGTGCAGCGTCGCATCAGTGGAAGGTCTGGGTCAGAGTAACGTTTTCTGTTGCAACGGGTTCGCCGTCCACGATTCGGGGTCGAAAATACGCCTTGTACATCGCCTTGCGTAGCAGTCGCTTCAGTCGATGAGGCGCCTCCCCGATTATTCTTACATCAGATGCCCTGCCGTCGGGAGTAACGGTGAACTGCATCTCTACCTCCAGTTTGGCCAGCTTGTCTGCATTGCTGGCAGACACCGGCATGATTTTCCGAAGCTGTCGCAGGACGAACTGGAAGGGCTGTCCGACCATTGCCCGCACCTTTTCTTCGTCGCGATTGACGTGACTGAGTGGTTCGGTCAGGTGAAACGGACGCGCCGTGTCAGTCAGTGGTACCAGGAACAGCTGGGGTGTATAGGAAGTCATATTCATTTGTTCAGACCGGCTCACCTGGCGATACCTTGCATAGCCAAATGCATCCCGTTCGATTTTGTAGACGCGCCTGCTGGGATGATCGTTGTCTGGCAGAACTTCTGCCATGGCGATCTGCACGGGCTGCTCGAACTGGGCGGCAGCCATGTTCGGATCAAGCGCTTCCCAGCTTTGACGATAGGCTTCCCCGGCCCGGGACTTCTTGCCGCTGGCCAGATAAGCATCTCCCAGTGCTGAATAGACAGCGGCACGTTCATCACCGGGCAGTTCCGGATGGTTTTCAACGATGTCGCTTGCTTGTTCCAATGGTCGATAGCTGCAGCAGATTCGCTGCATGCGCTGGAGCCGGGCAAGCTCCATCAGGGGAGCAATCAGGCGAACATCCTGATCTTCGCCCTGTTGCTCAATGATGTCGGTAATTCGCTCCAACGACTTTCGGGCATTGGCGAATTGTCCAGTATCTGCATACCAGCGGCCCATCCGCTCAAGAGAAGGGAGTAACGCCAGACTATCTTCGCCAAGGGACCGCTCCGAGATATAGGCAGAGAGTTGTTGCTGTTGATCGGCATTCTCGATCTTGTCGAGGGAGACGTAGATCTCGGTCATCAGATCGAGAACTTCAATCTGCCGCAAAGAGTGCACACCTTCATTCCGGTGGATGATGTGCTGCGCCAGTTTCAGCGACTCTTCTGCCTCGTTAGCATTACCTTCGAGTGTCTGAGTGCGTGCCAGATCGATCAACGGATCAATTTGATCCGCGTCAAAATTCCGGACCTCGGACGGGGCGACCAATGCGACATCTGAACGCGGATCGGAGACCGTTTCGGCGAAGGATTGGGAGACGCACAACAAGGTCAGTGCGACCCCGGTCATTTGTTGTGTGAGTGCGTTCATTGTGTGAGAGTTCAACCGATGGCTCGTTGATCTGAGCATTATTAACAAGAGAGTCGCATCCTGTAAATTGGCCGAAAAATGGCTGCTGGCTGGTATTGAAACCACGGAACATAACGCCGGTGCCGACGGTCAGAGTTGCTGAGGCACGATGTTGAAACATCTTGTTCACATCACGTTAAGCCGATTTGTGACATCCTCATTTCATCGAGGTGGCAGGGCATGAAACACTGCAACATGAAGATGCTTCATAACGGTGCACTGGCCATAATCTGGCTGCTGTATGCCGGGTTGTGCTTTGCAATGTCCGAAGAGAAAGAGATTGAACTGGGTGCCGCAGAGCATCAAAAGATCATTGCCCAGTACGGCGTCTACCGAAACAAGGAACTGACCGACTATGTCACCCAGGTGGGTCAGCGGGTCGCGAAGGAAAGCAGCCGGCCCGATCTCGAATACCACTTCACCGTCCTTGATGACGACATGATTAACGCATTCGCGTTGCCGGGCGGTTATATCTACGTCACTCGCGGCATTCTCACCCACCTCAACTCGGAAGCTGAGCTGGCAGCAGTCCTCGGTCACGAGATTGCGCATGTTACTGAGAAACACGCAATCCGTAACCAGAATCGCGGCAAGCTGCTTGGTGCGCTGTCGACGGTGGCCGCAGTGGTGACCGGGGCGCCGGGCGTGTATGAACTCGGCAATATTTTTGGCGGCGTTCTGCTGACCGGTTACAGCCGTGAGTTTGAACTGGAGGCAGACCAGGTCGGTGCGCGTTACATGGCCAAAGCAGGCTATACACCCGATGCCATGCTGAACACGATTGAAATCCTGAAGAACAAGGACCGTATCGAGATTGAGCAGGCAAGGCTCGAGGACCGCAAACCAAACGTTTATCACGGCTTCCTTTCAACTCACCCGGACAATGACACCCGTTACCGGCAGGTCATCAAGGAGTCCCAGAGTCTTTTGACTGATCAGCAGCAGTTTCTCGGCGTTGACGAATTCATGGAGAGATTGAACGGAATGGCCTACGGCAGTTCGCGCCAGGCTGGCATCGTTAGAGGCAATACGTTTTATCATCCGCGACTGGGAATCAAGATGAATTTCCCTGACAACTGGCGGCTGGAGACGGTTCCCCGGGGGATTCTCATGATGTCGCAGAAATCTGATGCAGCGTTTGCGATTTCTACGTCGCGGATGCCGAGCCGACTCGAAGCGAGACAATTTATTACTGAGGGGCTTGGCTATGAACTGCGCGAGGGGAGGGAGATGACCATCGCTGGTATGCCCGCGTTTATTGGCATCGCGGAACGGGCCCAGTCACCCTATGGCCCCAGACCGGTTCGTCTGGCGGTGGTGTTCGACACCCGCAAGCGGATTGCTTTCGTGCTGACCGGGGCAGGGCAGTATGACCTGCGCAATATTGCCAACGACCGCGAGTTCATCGCGACGATTTTTTCCTTCGACCTGATGGATCGCGAGGATTTCCGCGATGCCCGGGAACCACGATTGCAGATCGTTCGCGCGGAACAGGGAACCACCATGGAATTACTGGCCGCCGAGTCACCGATTACCAACTATGCGCTCGACAAGCTTAGGGTGATAAATGGCCTGTACCCGACAGGTCAACCGGAGCCGGGACAGCTCATCAAGATTGTCGATTGAGTTGTTTGGTGATGTCCGCCAGTTTTTCCAGACAGGCAACGTAGGCTTCCGCTTCCATCCCGGCGATTCTTCCCCTGGCGATCAGGTGTGTCATGCCGAGTTGTTCGACGTAACCGGCGATCTTGTCGGTGACCTCTGCGGTTGTGCCGACGATGCTGCTGTCTGCCGGGTCATCAGCGCCCCGTGCCGGGGCCATGGTAGCCGTGAGCTGTTGTTTCACGGTGCGCAGCTGGTGCGGGTCGTCACTGACAAAGACCGTGCGCATGACCGGCACCACCTCGCTGGGGGGAAATCCGGCGGCTTCTGCATGAGCGCGATGCTCTGCGTAGTTCTGTATTAGCCGGGTGAGCGATTCCATTGGTGACGCGAGGTAGGGCAGCCCAAGCGAAGCTGCCTGCTTGATCGCCAGTGGACCGAACGCGGCCACCCAGATGGGCGGGTGGGGTTGTTGCACGGGTCTGGGTGCCAGCATGACCGGTTCGCCATTTTCCAGGTGAGTGACCGGCTGACCTTCCCAGGCGCGAATCATGGTGTTGAGTATGTTATGAAACCGCTTTCGCTTGCTGCGGGCGTCAATCTCAAAAGCGCGAAACATGGCATCGTGGTTGCCGCGGCCGACGCCCAAAATGACCCGACCGCCTGACAGTTGGTCGAGGACCGCGACCTCTTCAGCGGCCTGCAGTGGATGGCGAATCGGCAACAGGTACGAGGTTGAGCCCAGCCGGATACGATGGGTGCAGGCGGAGACCGCAGCCAGCAGCATCATCGGTGAGGGGATGCCGCGGGTATCGTGAAAATGAAACTCGGGCAGCCAGAATGAATGCAGTCCGAGGGATTCGGCAATGGCGCCCTGTTCGGCGATTTGCTGCGCGTCGATGCTGGAATTGAGTGACCAGGCAGTTGCAGCGAGTTCTACCATAGGCGGTTCCCCCGTCGATGCAGGTGTCCATCATATAGGGCATTATCCTTAACCGTCAGTGGTCCGGTGAGAAAGACATGAGCAATCCAAAAACCCCTGTCATTGTGGGTGTTGCCCAGCTTCAGCAGCATGTTGATGACCCGCTGGCTGCCAAGGAGCCGGTGCTGATGATGGTCGATGCGGTCAATGCAGCCGCAGACGACGCGGGGATGACCGGCTTGCTGGACCAGGTGACCTCGGTTCGCGTATTGCGCGGAATCTGGCCCTACGAGCAGCCAGCCGGCTATGTGGCGGAAAAGATCGGGGCGCCGAATGCAGAACGGGTCGGCACGCCGATCGGTGGTAATACGGTGCAGTCGGTGGTCAGCCAGACGGCGCTCGATCTGCTTGCGGGTGAACACGAACTGGTCGTGATCACCGGCGCGGAATATGGTCGTACCCAGGCTCGTGCCGCGAAGGCGGGTATTGAACTGGAAGTGGCACAGACTACCGGTGACTACGACCGGATCATTGGCGAATCGGAACGGATGATTTCCGAGGCCGAAATTGCACGCGACATTCGCCGTCCTATCCAGGTCTATCCCATGTTCGAGAATGCCCTGCGCGCCCATCGAGGAGAGAGTCCTGAAGACCACCTCGTTCGCATCTCGGAATTATGGTCCCGGTTCAGTGAGGTCGCAGCAGCGAATCCTCATGCCTGGATTCGGGAAGCCCATGATGCAGAGACCATTCGAACACCGTCGCCGACCAATCGCATGGTGAGCTTTCCCTACCCGAAACTGATGAACTCCAACAACTCGGTGGACATGGCGGCAAGCCTGATCATGTGCACGGTTGAGAAGGCGCAGGCGCTGGGCATCGCCGAGGAACAGTGGGTCTATCCCTGGGCCGGAACAGATGCCCATGACACCTGGATGCTGACGGAGCGGGACAACCTCTATTCCAGTCCAGCGATCCGGATTGCAGGCGGCCGGCTGTTTGACCTCGTTGACCTGGATCCGGCCGACGTTGAACTGATCGACATTTATAGTTGTTTTCCCTCTGCCGTCCAGATCGCTGCGGATGCGCTGGGGATTCCCGCGACGGTGACACCTACGGTGACAGGCGGACTGACGTTTAATGGCGGACCACTGAACAATTATGTGATGCATAGCGTGGCCCGGCTGGTGGAACTGCTCCGTCAGTCTCCGGATCGGCAAGGGGTGATTACTGCCAATGGCGGTTACCTCACCAAACATGCCTTTGGCGCTTACTCCGGAGCGCCGCCGCCTGAGGATTTTCGATATGAGAACGTCCAGCAGGAGGTGGACCAGACGCCGCACCGCGAAGGGGTTGTTAATTACGATGGTGAGGTGGTGATCGAGACGTACACGGTGATGTTTGGCTCCGATGGCCCGGCTGTGGGCCATGCCGCCTGTCTGACACCGGATGGCAAGCGCACATGGGCCAACACCCGTGATGCATCAGTGATGCAGGCAATGACAGAAGAAGAGTTCATTGGTCGACGTGGCCGGATCGATGGCGAGGGCAATCTGGTTGTTCTGTAGTGGACTGGTAGTCGGCTGGTGAAGGTAACGATTCGTACCATTCGTGATCGAACCGCGCAGTGGTGGTGAGCACCGTCAGTCTCTTGCCACACCCAGCATGATCGTTAAGAAATCTCTAATGTTGGTGGCATGCCCGGAACAGCGCCAGGCTGCTGGTGGGCAGGCGATGCCGTCCAGTCTGGCGCGGTTCAGTTGTTCCTGGTGGTTTGTAGAAATTTATATTTCCTGTGGCCAATTACCGGCCATAACTCGTTACAATGGACGCTTCGCGGGGAGTGTTCATTGAGCCATCGTCTTGCCAAAACGGCATATGGCATCTCCATACTGCGATGACTGGAAGAAAAACTGGCGACATTTTAGTGGTCGAATCTTTGAGCCAACAGCTTGCTGGATGTTTGTATGGTGGGTGAACCAATCTTTCCGCGACTGTTTGGTCGATCCCCAATCGCTCCGATACAGGAGCATATGAAGATTGCTTCCAAGACGGCCGGTGAGCTCTTGCTCTTTCTCGAAGCCGTGCTGGAGGAAGACTGGGACAAAGCGAAGCAACTGGCTGACCGGGTCGTGTCGCTGGAGCAGGAAGCCGATGACATCAAGCGGGAAATTCGCCAGAACCTGCCGCGTTCACTGTTCATGCCCGTATCGCGCTCAGACTTGCTGGAGCTCCTGCACATGCAGGACAAGATTCCCAACGTATCCAAGGATATCGCCGGGCTGACCTTCGGCCGCCGGATGGTCATTCCTGATGAGCTCAAGCCGTCGCTGCGTCAGTACATTGACTATGCGATCGGCGCCACCAACCTCGCTGTGCGGGCACTGAGTGAACTCGATGAACTGATTGAAACCGGTTTCAGTGGGCGTGAAGTGGAGATCATCACTGACATGGTGAAACGCCTCGATGGCGCCGAGCACGACACTGACCTGCAACAGATTGAAGTCCGCAATCGGCTCTTCGCGATAGAAAAAGACCTGAACCCGATTGATGTGATGTTCCTGTATCGCATCATTGACTGGATTGGCGACATCGCGGACTACTCACAGACTGTGGGCAATCGACTGCTGTACCTGATTGCGAAATAGGTCCGAACAGATTTAATCAGAGACAGGACATTCAATGGGGGTTATCGAAGACTACGGGCAAATCTTGCTGATTCTGGCAATTGCCTTTGGCTTTTTTATGGCCTGGGGTGTCGGTGCTAACGATGTTGCTAATGCGATGGGGACATCGGTTGGCTCGAAGGCCATTACCATCCAGCAGGCGATCATTATCGCCATGGTGTTTGAGTTTGCCGGAGCTTACCTTGCAGGTGGGGAAGTCACTTCGACCATCAGGAAAGGCATCATCAATCCCGACGCGCTGCAGGGGACACCGGAACTATTTATCTTTGGCATGATGGCCGCGCTTCTCGCCGCCGGCACCTGGCTGCTGGTGGCGACCACCTTTGGCTGGCCCGTTTCTACGACTCACAGCATTATTGGAGCGATTGTCGGTTTTGCCACCGTGGGTATTTCGGTTGATGCCGTCTACTGGGCCAAGGTAGCGGAAATTGTCGCCAGCTGGGTGGTTTCCCCGGTGATGGCAGGCTCCCTCAGTTTCCTCATGTATCTGAGTGTACGCCGGTTTATTTTTGGGGCGAACGACATCTTCGCAGCGGCCAAGCGTTACGTGCCGGTATATATCTTTATGGTGGGATTTGTGATCTCCATGGTGACCCTGGTGAAGGGACTCTCCCATGTCGGGCTTGATATCTCTTTTGAGCGGTCGATTATCTTCGCTCTTATTATTGCGACATTGATTAGCGGGATTGGCGTTGCGATGCTGTCCAGGATCAAGCGGGTCACCGATTCGGAGCAGCTTGACCTGGTGAATGTCGAGCGTATGTTCGGCGTGCTGATGGTGTTTACTGCCTGTTCCATGGCTTTTGCCCATGGTTCCAACGATGTGGCCAACGCCATTGGCCCGCTGGCGGCGATCAATAGCGTCATTGAAGCCGGGGGAGAAATCGGGGTTCAGTCCGCCATGCCAAGCTGGATTCTGCTGCTGGGCGGTGGCGGCATCGTCACCGGTCTCGCGCTCTATGGCTATCGGGTGATCCGGACCATCGGTACCCACATCACTGAGCTGACCCCCAGCAGTGGTTTCGCGGCGGAGCTTTCCGCTGCTACGACCGTGGTTATCGCTTCAGGCCTGAGTCTGCCGGTATCCACAACGCATACACTGGTTGGCGGTGTACTGGGGGTGGGTCTGGCTCGCGGTATTGAGGCGCTCAACCTCCGGGTTGTCGGCACCATCTTTGTATCCTGGGTGGTGACCCTGCCGGCTGGCGCTATTCTCGCGATCTTCTTCTTCTACACGCTCAAGGCGATTTTTGGCACGGGTTAACGCTTGCGATATGGTTGGCCTCTTTGAGGCTGTCCAGAGGTGAACATGTTTGAAGATGCAAGGGTTGTCGTGACCGGCGGCGCTGGCGCACTGGGTCGTGCAGTCGTTGCCTGGTTCGCCGGGCGTGGTGCCCGGATAGCAATCATTGACATCAACGAAGACGTGCTTGCCAGTAGTTTCCCCGATCGGGACGAGCGACACCTTTACCTGACCGCAGATCTCACCAATCGTGATTCAACGGCGGATGCTATCGCGAAGGTTGTCGAAGTCCTTGGCGGTATCGATGTGCTTTGCAATATCGCTGGCGGATTCGAGATGGGAAACCCCGTCCATGAGACCACCGATGAGACCTGGGATTTCCTCATGAATCTGAATGCGCGCAGCGTCCTGAATGCGGCAGCTGCCGTGGTGCCGGTGATGTTGGCGGCAGGTCACGGTAAGATTGTTAATGTTGCGGCCCGTGCCGGACATGCCGGTATGGCTCAGGCGGGTGCCTACACCGCGTCGAAGGCGGCGGTTCTGCGACTGACCGAGACCATGGGTGCGGAGCTGCGGGCGAAAAACATCAATGTCAATTGTGTGCTGCCCAGCCTGATCGATACGCCCCGCAACCGGGCCGACATGCCGAAAGCAGATTTCAGCAAGTGGGTTTTGCCTGACGATATCGCAAAGGTAATCGGCTTTCTGGCATCAGATGATGCCGGCTGTATTCATGGCGCTGGTGTACCTGTGGACGGATTAAGCTGATGAGTGAGGCAATCAAACCCTGGAAGCGGGCCAGGACCAAGCAGCTCGCAGACTGTCGGATTTTTTCGCTGTATGAGGCTGATTCTGAATCGCCGGAGACCGGCGATGAGCACAGCTTTTTTTACATTGAGACGGCTGACTGGGTGAATGTCATACCGGTCACCCCGGCCAACGAGCTGGTCTGCATCCGCCAGTTTCGTCATGGTAGTGAAGAGGTCACCCTGGAAATTCCGGGCGGCATGATTGATCGCGGCGAAAAGCCGGAGGAGGCGGCCGCCCGTGAATGCCTTGAGGAGAGTGGTTACAAGGCGGGCGAACTCATTCCCCTGGGTTCAGTTGCACCGAATCCCGCGCTGTTCGGTAATCGGCTGTACACTTTTGTCGCGCCCAACGTGGAACGGGTCGCGGAGGTGTCCAACACCGAGCGGGAGATTACCGAGGTGCAGCTGATTCCCATGCAACAGCTTCCTGATTTTCTGGTTTCGGGTGAAATTGATCATGCCCTGGTGGCGGCAGCGTTGTGGCGCATGCTCTATTACCTGAAACAGGACTAGCCAGATTGCCAGGTGCGATCAGCCGTCGCTGTTTTCATTATCGATGGTCGCCAACGTATAGCGGCTCAGTTCGTTGTAGCGGATCATCTCCTGGATCTCTGAGACATAGTGCTGACCCCGCTCCGAATACCTGAGCAGACCTTCAGCGAGTCGAGCGCCGGTGATCTGCACGTTGCTCTGGCGCAGATCGGCGCGAATATCGCGTAGTCCGCGGTAGGCAGGATTCGAGTTGATCGTTAGCAGGTAGTATGCGACGCCTTCGTTGACACTGGCGAAACGTCTTATTTCATGGGACAGATTTTCATCCCGTAGTCGCGGCGTCAGCCCGCAGCCGGGTGTAAAGCACCAGATGCCAAAGAAATTGTGTGCATTTCGGGCGAATCGCGAAGTTCCCCAGGCGGATTCATTGGCCGCCTGGGCCAGGATGAGAGAGGCGGGAATTACGTCAACGCGTTTCAACAGTTCCGTTAGATCGGCCCGCGTAATCTCCTCGCCAACCTTGACCCGGTAGCGTTCTGACAGTTCACGGATGAATCGCTCGTCACTGGCGCTTGGTGAGAAATCAGCCTGAAATGCATCGCCCAGCTTCACCAGGCGCCGCCGCTCAGTGGTCACGTTAGCGTTTGCGGCCCGGATCATCGGCAACAGGAATTCAAAGAAGTCCCTCTTCTTTTGTTTGATGTCCGTGTACGCGGCAAAGTCCGGAATCCCGGTGGGAATGGGTGCAGGTAGTGTCGCAACCTCTTCTGGCGAGTCGATCAGGCGCGCATAGGTGACGATCGCGATCGCCATGCAGAACGTCAGGGGAACAATGGCGTATTCCACTTTCATGGAGCCAACCTAGCACATCTGCCCGGTTGTCATGCAAATCTGGTAGGGGAAGAAGGTCGATGGGCAGGGGTGTGCTCGCTTCCAGCGCGAGATCCGCCATGATCTTGGCCATTACCGGCGCGAACTTGTAAAGGTGGTGTGGCAGTTCAGCAGGACCCGGCCTGGACCGTTTTATTCACATGGTGCTATGGGACCTGCCGAGCGCCACCCGTAACAGCGTGGACGGATTAGAAGTATACATGCAGCTGGACGAAGCCTTCTTCCTCATTGAGAAAGGGGTTCGGATCATCGCTGTCGTTCACCCGTATTCCTGCGCGCAGATGCGTGAATGGAATCGGGAACCACTGATACTCGAGGGAGTAGCGATTGCTGTCCATGAACTCATCGCCTGGCGAAGAGCGTGACTCGAAACCGAACTTCAGGTAGTGCCCCTGGATGATCTTCCAGTTAGCCTCGATGAAAGCCAGATCCTGCCTGGCGCCGGCGATTCCAGGCGTTTCGTCGTCGATCCGATCGTACTCGGCGAGCCAGCTCACGGGGCCGGTCACAAGGCCCGCGAATGCGCCGTACAGGGTTCTGTCGGTTGAGTCGGTGTTGTTGTCACTGGCCGACAGGCCAAGCCGCCACGCGGGCTGGACCCAGGCAACACGTAACGTCAGTTGTTTACCGTCATCGATCTCCCCGGCGCCACCGGTACCATTGGTGATGGCGAGTTGCGCCGTTAATGCCTCCCCCACGTGTCCAAGCTCGATACCGGTATCCGGCGTGTTGAAGTTGATGTGGGTGAGTTGGCGGATGTTTGCGGAATCGTCTTCCAGCCGAATGCCGTACGGCTGAAAGATTCGACCGACTTTCACGTAGCCGCCATCGAAACTGAAACTCGCCCAGGACTCGCGGTTGATGGCGCCGCCGGGCGCAATCTGCTCATCGACATAGAGCATGACTGACTCGTTCAGTTTCGCGCTCAGATAGATCGACACGCGATCAGTCACGAAGTCCAGCGCGTTGTCTACTGCATCATTCTCGATCTGTCGTCCTGTGCCGCGAGCATCAACACCGATATTCACCCGTTCCCCGATCGCGCCAAGTATCTCCATGTTTTGCGTGGACGCGTTCGCAGGTAGCTGCGTTTGGCTGAACGCGGATCCGAAGGCGTTGCGCATTCCACCGCCGGTCGGGTTTGTGTGGCACTGGCCACATTGGAATCCGGTCTCGACGGCGAGAAATGGTTCCGCGAGCGTCACTGAAGGAAACGACGCGGCAGTGGCGAAGATGATGAACAGGCGCATGGCGACTCCGCAATTACGTCAAAGGGCTAATCGTTGTTGGCGCCGGCGGCGATCCAGTCCCGGATCAGGTCGATGTCTCCCGGCGAGAGGATGCCACCGAGCGGCATGCGAGCGCCGACGATTCCCGATCGACCCTCGATCTTCCAGACGAGGTAGCTGTTGTCCGGGTCGCCGGGTTCGACTCGATCGAGGGTCGGAATCTGAGAGCTGGACACGTTGACCAGATTGCTGAAACTGCCCGAAGACTGCAGTGACAGTCCGCCGCTCACACCGTGACAGAAGACGCATCGGGAATTGAAGATTGCCTGTACCTGTGTATACGTCGGAGTCGAAGCGGTATCACAGGCATCGCCGACCCCGTCTCCGTCACCGTCGGTCTGATCGGCGTTTGCCGTATTCGGGCAATTGTCGCCATTGTCGCCGACGCCGTCGCTATCGGCGTCTGCGGATTCAGTTGCGTCCTGCGGGAACGCATCGGCGTTGTCGCCGACCCCATCGTTGTCGGTATCCGCAGTTTCGTTCGCGTCATTGGGGAAAGCGTCAGCGTTGTCTCCGACGCCATCGCCGTCGGTATCGGCGGTCTCGTTCGCGTCGTTGGGGAACGCGTCCGCATTGTCGCCGACGCCATCCGAATCGGAGTCCGCCGTCTCGCCGGGATCGTTGGGGAATGCATCCTGGTCATCGGGAACGCCGTCACCATCGGAGTCGGCAGGCGGTTGGCTGCTGTCGCAGATACCATCATTATCTGAGTCCACGGTCCCGCTGGGGTCATTCGGGCACTGATCTGCATTGTCTCCGGTGCCGTCACCATCCGAGTCTGTAGTCTCGGCACTGTTGTTCGGAAACGCATCGGCGTTGTCGCCGACGCCGTCACCATCGGTATCGGCGGTTTCATTCGCGTCGTTGGGGAATGCATCGGCGTTATCGCCGACCCCGTCCATATCGCTGTCTGCCGTCTCGTTTGGGTCTGAAGGAAAGGCGTCGTCCATGTCAGGTGTGCCATCGCCATCGGTATCGACCACGATTGAAGCGTCGGTGAGCTGGCCGCGAATCTCTCCCTGGGGCCACGCCGCCGTGCGCACTTCGATATAAAGCTCATCGTCAATGAACATCATCAGTTCTTCAGCGCTGAGTGTTTGTCCATGGACAGACCAGTGATCGGGATTCAGATCGTCCCGGAGCAACTCGAATAGCATCGTTCCGTTGGCACCGGCGTCGCCGGAATAGAGGCGGACCGAAAGCGGATCGACGATCCCCAAGGTGTTGACGTGGATGTAGAAATCGCCGGTGGCCATCACCAGTGTGGTGGCCGCGACGCCGGAAGCAGCACTGTCGACTGGCATGTCGGCAACAACCTGGTCGGGCATCAGATGCGAGATACGCACCGTATGACCGAGGGGAACGATCTGCCCGCGCAGTTCACCTGGCTGGTGCTCGAGTGTGTGCAGGTTGAAATAGAGGCGTGCACCGGACAATGCGTCGAGCAGGTCTGTCATGTCGGCATCGTCCGCGAACCAGTGATTCATTGATTGTGGGTTCTGCTGCATGTCGATAACGACACCCCCATTGGTACCGGCAATCCCCTGATGGACGTGCGCCGCAATAATCTCGATGCCCATGCTCGTGAAGTGCACCTGCGCCACATGGGTTTCTGTATCGAGCGTGATCGCGCCGCGCGCAAAGCCGTCGCTTTCGATGGGAACGGGAACTTGCTCCAGTCCCGTGGGTGTCGTGAGGATCATCTCGATGCCTGGCGGCAATACCTGGCCGCGGATTTCGCCGGCCGGAAAGGCGTCGCTATGAACGTTGAAATAGGTTCGCCCCGCCATGATGGCGTCGAGCGTATCGGCGTCGAGTACCGTGTCCTCCACGAACTCCCAGCGGTCCGGATTGCCGGCGTCCTGTTGCAAATGGACGAGGATCGGCCCGTTCTGCCCGCCGTACCCCTCGTGAAGATGGACCGCGGTGACGTCAATGCCATCCGTCTCCAGGCTGACCTTTGCCTCACCGGAGTCGAGCAGAACGATCAGGTCCGCCCAACCCATGGCGTCGGAGTCGACCGGTGCGGTCGATTCATGGGGTGTGAGGTTCGTCCAGATATCGACGATCTCCGGTAACGCATCAGCGCCTGCCTGTTGGATGGCAGTCAGACCGGCGACGGTAAACCCCGCCGGCAGTGTGACCGTGTTGGACTCGACGAGGTCTGTTAGACGCATTGCGGTTCTTGCTACGCCATTGACGGCGCCTTGCCGGAGTAGTGCGGCGTCGTGAGTCTTTAGGTCACCGTTGCCTCCGGAGAACCGGGCAACGAAGTCATTGAGTACCCGGGTGATATCTCCGCGCGAGCTGCTGCCTACATCGACGAAGCCCGCGAGTGCCGCCGACATCGCCGTCGATGCAATGCTGAGTTCGTTGAGCGCTTCTGAGTCGACGTTTTCAAGATCGGTCAGGTCGAGCAGCGGGATTGTGGCAATCGTCATGTCCTGTGGGATGTCCAACGTGGGGAACGCGGTTCTCAACAGGGTGGCGACCTGTTCATTGGCGATGTCGAGGTTTGCGTCGGTGAGGGTCTGGCTCCCGTCCATGGAGAGCGCTGCGGCGGTCACGAATTCAGAAAGCGGCGAAACGAAGGCGGTGCTCTCGAAACTGTTGGTACCCGAAGACTCAAGTGATTGTATTGGGGCACGAAGGACGAAGCCGTCCGGCAGAGCGAACATCTCGCCGAACCCGACTGCGATCGGATCGTCGTTAGCGTCGACACCCACCTCACAGTTGGGTTCGACGTCGCAAATGACCATGGCATTGTCGCCGTCGACGACCACCTGTAGTGGCGTCTCGAGTTGCGTGGTCATCGAGAACGAAATCGAATAGCTGCCATCGCTATCCGTAGTTGCGGTCGCGCCGGCGATTACATTGCTGTCCGCATCGCGCAGGGAAACCGTGGCCGACGAGATAATGCCTTTCACTGCAGCACCTTCGATCGAATAGCTGAACGTCGGCGGCGGCGGAGGTGGTGGGTCTGATGAAGCGGGCGTGTTGTTACTGTCGCTGCAGCCGCCGATGATCGATAAGGAAAGAAAAGTCGCGACCAATGTCCCGAGTCGAAGGTGCTTCATGTTGACGCTGCTCCGTCGCGTGGTTTGAGGGTAAGTCGTCGCTCGTCCGGAAACGGTTCGAAACCGGAAAGATTTGCTGGATATCTCTCTGACCGGGGGTGTTTCGAACGGGAAAATCCGATGAACCGATTGTTGGCTGTGAACAACACACAGGTTAATTCGGGTCATATAGCTACCCGGAAGACATCAATGGGCGACTTGTGAATTCAACGGAACTCGAACTTCTGGATGGCGTGCGCGATGGGGACAGGATGGCCATGAGACGCTTGTATGAGCTGTACCTGCCGCGACTCGGGAGGTTCCTGTACCGGGTGGTGCAGGACGCCGAACTCATTCAGGAGCTGGTCAACGATGTGATGCTGACGGTGTGGCAGAATGCTGGCGCATTCCGGCGCGAGTCGACGGTATCGACCTGGATTCTGGGTATTGCCTACCGCAAGGCTCTTGACGCTCTGCGTCGCCAGAAGCGGTACAGTACGCTTGTTCGGCAGGTGCCGGAGCCTGACCGACACGACGATGATATCGGCTATTTCATCGCTGAGCGTGATCTCAACAGGCTGCTGGTAAAACTCTCCCTGGAGCAACGCGCTGTCGCCGAGCTGTCATTCGACTTTGGCTATTCATATCCGGAAATCGCCGAGATCCTCGGCGTGCCCGTTAACACAGTCAAGACTCGCATGTACTATGCCCGGCGGACGATGCAGGAGGCATATTCATCAAGAGGCAACGCATGACAGATCACAAAGAGATCAGGGAGCTGATTCCCTGGTTCGTCAACGGAACGCTGAATGAATCCGAGCAATCCCTGCTGGATGCGCACGTCAGGGAATGTGATGAGTGCCGAAGGGAAGTTGAAGATCTCGTACGGCTTTCTTCGAAGTTTGGCTGGCCGCAGGAGGTCATTGAGTTGCAGGATAGCGGCAGGGCGGCCGCCGCCGACTTCGTCGAGGCGTTGCCGGAAACAGGTGCCGCGGGCGCGCGTCCGGCCTGGGCGGTACCTGTTCTGGTAACGATCTGTGTGGCTGTTGCGGCCACGCTGACAACCATGATTCCGCCGCAGGATGAGTTTCGAACGCGTTCGACAAAACCCGGCGTTGTGGTTGCTGCTCCCGTGGTGCAGGTCGTGTTCCAGGAGCGTGCCACCGAAAAAGCGATTCGAGAAACCCTGCTTGCAGGTGGCAACGTTGTGCTGAGTGGCCCCTCGACACTAGGTGTCTATCGAGTGGCCGTAACCAGTGGAGAGAGCGACGCCTATATCGCTCGACTTGAACGCAACCCCGACGTCATCTTCGCGGAAGAGGAGATGACGCAGTGAAGTGGCTGGCGCTGGCTGCTGTGGCCGTGCTGTTGCAGTCGTGTACGATCGCCCCTTCGATTCCGGCCGACCGGCAGAGCTACATTCTGACGGTGGGCCTGCCTGATCACTCCGGTGACATTCAGTCCAGTGCCACACGCGTCTACGGTGGCGGTGACCGGTGGCGCATCCCGATTGGCGTCAGGAAGAATGTCCGACTTCTGGTTCGCGACTACGATCTGACGGTTCTGGATTCGTGGCCGCTCGCGTCCATTCGCGAGTATTGCGTTGTGGTCACAGGCCGCTCGCGTGATATTGAAGCGCTCGGCAAGGACTCGAGAATCGCGAGTCTGCAGCCTGTTCAGCGATTCACGGGTATGAAAGCGACGCCGCCGTACAACGATGCCAGGCTGGTTGCGCAACTGGGTCCCGATATCGAATCGTTCAACCGTCTCCATACTTGGTCGACCGGCAAGGGTGTGCGTATCGGCATCATTGACACACCCGTTGATCTCGGGCATCCCGACCTCAGGCAGCGGTTTCGTCTGGAAGAGACGTTCACCGACGGCGCTATCAGTGAACGGGACAGGTATCACGGTACGGCCGTGGCCGGCATCATTGGCGCGAAGGCGGACAACGGCATTGGGGTTGTTGGCTTCGCGCCGGATGCGGAGCTTTATAGTTTTGCGGCTTGTCGCCGGGAGAAGCGTGGCGATATAACCGTCTGCAATACTTTTGCACTTGCCAAGGCCATCGAGGCTGCCGCCGGGAGAAAGCTTGATCTCGTCAACCTGTCGCTCGCAGGTCCTGAGGATGCCTTGCTCGAACGTCTGATTTCATCTTTGATCGCCGGTGGAACGATTGTGGTTGCGTCAGACAATCCCGAGGACGACCAGCTGCGGTTTCCGGCTTCGATGAACGATGTTGTCGCGGTCAGCGCACCTGGCCATCCGGCTGACTCGCTGACGATCCATGCCGAAGACGAACATCTTTCGACACGAACGGGCGGGGGCTATCAATTCTTCTATGGCAGTTCGATGTCCGCGGCGAGAGTCACCGCGCTGGTTTCCCTCATGCTGGAGCAACAACCAACGCTGGCCACCGATGAAGTCAGGGCAAGGCTCGGAGGGATCGAGGCGACCTGCCGCGCAGAACCACACAATGACCTCTGCTTCATGCGGTTTGCCTTGTCCGGGAGCAAGGTTTCTCGGGGCGGCGCTCAGTTTTCGAAGAGACTGCCCCTCAGATGATTCGTTGGTCAATCTTACTATCGTTGGTTGCGTCGCCGGTGCTGGCGTCACAGTCGAAGGTGCACGGCTCGTTGGCTATCGTCGACAGTCATCACTTCCAGGGTATGGATCAGAGCCAGGGAAGAACGTCGGCGATGGCAAGTGTCGAGTATCGCCCCGTTGATGGCATCGGTGTCGGCGTGTGGGTAGGAGAGCATAGACTGCCGCAGGGTTTCGGTAACAGTATCGAGGTTGACTACTTCGTTCGACTCAGCAGGCAATTGTCATTCAATCAGCGTATCGATACATCGTTGTGGCGCTATACGTTCGTCGAGAGTTCCTTTGACGATTATGAGTGGACACAATGGCTTTTAAGCTATCACCGGGATGAACGTCTCAGTCTGACGCTGGGTGCTTCCGACAATCTGCTTCGTTCAAACAAATTGACGACCTTCGTGGAAGGTACCATCAGACAGTCTTATGGACGGGTCATCGGTAGTCTGTCGCTGGGGAGAAACAACCTCTCGGGCACGAACTTCGAGAGTTTCGAGTACGCTGAATTCAGGATCGCCGTTCACTGGGGTGACTTCCATGCGTTCGCCGACTACACAGCAACCAACGGAGTCGACGGACGGATTGAACGCCTTGCCCACGAGGGGCCGAGCTTAGGCATCTCCTACGCCTTCTAGGGCCGCTTTGATGTGAGGCTCATGGTCGCAGGCGTACCCAGCCATTTTCGATGGTTTCGTCGGCCTGCGGATAACCAGGCTCACCGGGCAGCAGAATCTCGCGATTCTCATTCACCCGGGCACGCTCGTCAGGCAGATTCTGCTCTGCTGAAGCAATGACATCGTCGGTACTGCTGAACTTGGCCAGTTGTCGGACCATCCGTATGGTGGGGGTCATCATCACTATTTCTTCGGTGTCTGACATTCTCAGGATGTCGTCCGGCCGCAGCCAGCGCGCGCGTACCAGTTCGCCGTCGTCCTGGCGCGGCACCTGATTGTCGGGAATCCGCGTGATAAAAAAGCGGGTGTCGTAACGGCGCGGCGGGCCCTCGGGCGTAATCCAGCGGGCAATGTAGTGCATCTGGCCGACATCGAGCAGCAGGTTCTCTTCTTCCATGATCTCAATAAAGGCGCGATTACTGTCGTTCACATCGTCGCGATGCTGATCGAAACGGCCGTCTGAAAGGTCGACCGTGGCGCCCGTCTGTTGATCGACCGCGAGCAGGATACCGGCTTCCTCGAAAGCCTCGCGGATCGCGGCGATGTAGTAGGAGAGACCGCCCCGAGGCAGGTTCATCAGTGCACTTGCCTCGGCATCATCGCGATGGATGGCAAAGCGCTGAAAATCCTGTGGGTCGTCTGTGTCATCGACCCGTCCGCCGGGAAATACCCACATGCCGCCGCCGAAGACGACGTCAGCATGACGTTCCAGCATCAGCACCTGCAGATCGGGCCGGTCGTCGACCAGCATCACGGTTGCTGCCTGTCGGACGGGCACGGATTCAGGTTGGTTCACGTTGTTGTGCTGTCGAGGTCAGAAGTCTTGAGGTTAACTTGTTTGAGGGCTTCATGGCAGGACGTAATTGTGATGACCGGGGTGAGTGTTTAAGCTGTGTATCATGAGTTTCCGTTACCTGCTCCTGCTATTGTGCTTTAGCGCGACCGGCGTCAGCGCCGCGCGAATGATCGAACTGGATGACGGTTCGCGCATTCGTGGCGAAGTGGTAGCGGTGGAAGACGGAATCTGGGTGATCGAGACCCGGTCGATGGGCGTACTCAGTATTCCTGCCGCACGCATTCGAGGTCTGTCAGATGAGCCATCCGGCGCCGGTATCAACGCATTGTCGGAATCCGACGTTTCCCCGTCGGGCGGTGATGCGCCGGATGCGATCAACGCGATCCGGTCAACGATTGCTTCAGATGTGGGGCTGATGCGAAGGATTCTCTCGCTGCGGGACGATCCTGCGATGCAGGCGGTGCTGGCTGATCCGGAGATCATGGCAGCAGTCCAGCGATTGGACTTTGCCACCCTTCGCAATCATCCCAAGTTTCAGGCGCTGCTGAATGATCCGGATGTCAGGTCACTGGCCTCTAAACTGCGCTGATAATCTTTTCTTTCTGTGACAAAGCCCACCGACCACCCTGAGATTTCTGAACTTCGTGTCGGCGTTCTGCTGGTCAACCTGGGTACGCCTGATCGTCCTGAAACGCCGGCCGTGAAGCGCTACCTGAAAGAGTTTCTCAGCGACCGGCGAGTCATCGATTATCCCGCCTGGTTCTGGCAGCCCATTCTCCGGGGCATCATTCTGAACGTCAGGCCGAAGAAGACCGCTGCTGCCTACCGCAAGATCTGGCTGACTTCGGAAGACGAATCGCCGCTTCGTTATTACACTCGCCAGCAGGCGGAGGAGGTCCAACTGCGACTGGGTGATCGAGTGCTGGTGGACTGGGCGATGAATTATGGGCGACCTTCGATTCGCTCGCGGCTGAATGAGCTTGTCAGAAAAGGCTGCCGCCGTATTCTCGTCCTGCCGCTCTATCCCCAGTACAGTGCCGCCACGACCGGGTCAGTTTGTGATCGTGTGGCGTCAGCGGTTGGCGATATGAACTGGCAGCCAGCGATTCGCACGCTGGATACCTGGCATGACGATCCGGCCTACGTTGATGCGATGGCAGCGCATATTCGCAGCCATCTCGAATCGATACCGTTCAGGCCGGAGGTGCTGTTGATGTCATTCCACGGCCTGCCCCGGCGTTACCTGAAGCAGGGTGACCCCTACACCTGTTTCTGTCAGAAAACCGGCAGGCTGCTGGCGGAATCGCTCTCAGATGCCGGGATACGGATGATGACGACCTTCCAGTCCCGGTTTGGCCCCGAGCAGTGGGTGAAGCCTTATACTGACGAGACGGTTACGGCACTTGCGGGCGAAGGTGTCCGCCGGGTGGCGATAGTAGCGCCCGGATTTGTATCGGACTGCATTGAAACGCTGGAAGAACTGGGCATCCAGCTAAAGGAAACATTTGTCGGTGCTGGCGGTGAAGACTTTACCGTGATTCCGTGTCTCAATAACGAAATACCCGCCATCGACATGCTGGAAACGATTGTCCGCCGGGAACTGTCCGGCTGGATCTAGCGCGGATATTGCACCAAATCATGTGTACTGGTCGTCTGGGTCAGGCAATTCAGGGGGGAGGTACATGAATGCTGGGAAATTACACTTTGTCAGCCACCAGCATTGACCTGAATCTCGCTCGTTCTTTTTCCCCCTGAGCTGCCGTGCATGCTGCGCCGTGTTCTCGACACGGCTGCGCTCACGAGCCAGCTCAGGAGAAAAAAGTCCCTCGCGATTTTTCAGGCATTTGGTGCAATATCCGCGCTAGGCGGCAGTTTTCTGCTGCTTTCTGACGGGTCTGCTGGTCCTTCTCGTCTTCGTTGCCGGTAACAGGGGTTTCAAATAACGCCCCGTTTCTGACCGCTTTGTCATGGCCACTTGCTCCGGGGTTCCGGTGGCAATCAGTTTGCCACCCGCGGGACCGCCGTCCGGGCCGATATCGATAATCCAGTCCGCGGTCTTGATGACGTCAAGGTTATGCTCGATCACGGTGACCGTATTACCCGCATCGACCAGCCGGTTCAGGACTTCCAGCAGTTTGCGAACGTCGTCAAAGTGCAGACCGGTGGTGGGTTCATCGAGAATGTAGAACGTCTTGCCCGTGGCCAGCTTGGAGAGTTCCCTGGCGAGCTTGATGCGCTGGGCTTCGCCGCCCGACAGGGTGTTCGACGGTTGTCCCAGGTGCAGGTAGTCGAGGCCCACGTCCACCAGCAACTGCAGTTTGTTCATGATCTTGGGATGTTCGGAGAAATGCTCGGTGGCCTCGGCAATGGTCATATCGAGCACATCGGCAATGGACTTGCCGTTGTACTTCACTTCCAGCGTGGCTTCGTTAAAGCGCTGACCCTCGCACTCCTCGCAGGTCACAAACACATCGGACAGGAAGTGCATCTCGATCTTGCGGACACCGTCTCCCTGGCAGGCTTCACAGCGACCACCTTTTACGTTGAACGAGAATCGTCCCGGCTTGTAGCCGCGCATGCGCGAGCCCGGTAACAGGGAGAAGAAGGTGCGAATTTCGTCGAATACCTTGATATAGGTCGCCGGATTACTGCGCGGCGTGCGGCCTATCGGTCGCTGGTCGATCGCCACCACCTTGTCGAGCTGATCGAGTCCGGTGACGCGGCGATGGGTGCCAATCCGCTGGGTGGAATGATGGAAGGTACGGGCGAGCGCGGGGTAAAGAATGTCGTTGACCAGGGTGGACTTGCCCGCACCGGAGACGCCGGTGACCGCCGTCATCACGCCGAGCGGAAAATCCACATCGATATCTTTCAGATTGTTGGCGCTGGCGCCCTCGACGGTAATCTTGCCGATCGGTTCCCGTCGCTCGTCCCGGATGGCAATGCCCGTGCGGCCCGCGAGGTAGGCTCCGGTAATGGATTGCTTTGACCGCTCGATACTCTTCGGCGTACCCGCATGAACAATGGCGCCGCCCCGGACGCCAGCACCCGGGCCGAAGTCAATCACATGGTCGGCGGTGCGAATGGTTTCCTCGTCATGTTCCACAACGACGACCGTATTGCCGATGTCGCGCATGCGGCACAGGGTATTCAGCAGTTTCTCATTGTCACGCTGGTGCAGGCCGATGCTGGGTTCATCGAGGATATAGATCACACCCGAGAGTTCGGAGCCCACCTGGCTGGCAAGGCGAATACGCTGTGATTCCCCGCCGGACAGGGTCGGCCCCAGCCGGTCGAGGGACAGATAGGACAGTCCGACCGACACGAGGAATCCCAGCCGGTTACAGATTTCTTTCAAGACCTCGGTGGCGATTTCTCCGGCGGCGCCGGGCAGCTCCAGGGTGCGGAAAAAATCGTAGCTTTCCTCGATGGTCCAGGCAGATACCTCCACCATGGTTTTGCCGCCGACCCGTACCGCGGCCGACTCCGCGCGCAGCCGGGTGCCATCGCAGACATCGCACCGGGTATTGGCCAGGAACTGCGAATACCAGCGTTTCATGCCCTCGGAGCGGGTATTGCGGAAGCGCCGCAGCAGCCGGTTCAGTACCCCTTCATAGCGGGAATTGCTGGTGCCGTGTTTGCCCCAGTCAATCTGGTAGCGTTTCTCTCCGGTGCCGTAGAGCACCTGCTTACGCTGTGCCGCGGTCAGCCTGTTCCAGGGTTTGGTCATGGGAATTCGCATCTTGCGGAACACCTGGCGGTGGAAGATGGCGCCCATGGAACTGCGTTCGTCGTCCACGCGGCCGATGGATTTGATGGCGCCGTCGCGAATCGACAGATCACCGTCGGGGATGACCAGATCCGGATCAAACGAAACCTGGGTGCCGAGTCCGTTGCACTCATGGCACATGCCCTGGGGACTGTTGAACGAGAAGGCCTGGGGTGTCAGTGCCGGAAAGGACACACCGCATTCATTGCAGGACAGGCTTTCCGAGAAGATGCGGTCGGGCCCGCCCTCGGTGGCGGCGATCAGTGCACCATCACCCAGCTTCAATGCCTGCTCCACCGATTCGTTGAGGCGTTCGGCGACATCGCCCCGAATGGCGAGTCGGTCGACGACCGCCTCGACGGTGTGCTTCCTGCGCTTGTCGAGCGCTTCAATCTCGTCGGCCCGAACAATGTCACCATCCACGCGCAGTCTGACGAACCCTTGCATGCGCGCATCTTCCAGCATGTCGCGATGCTCACCCTTGCGATTGACCAGCAGAGGAACGAGCAGGTAGAGGCGCGTACCCTCCGGCAGCGACATCAGTTCTTTTGTGATGTTCTGGGGCGTCTGGCTCTGCACTGGCCGGCCGCACAGGTGACAGTGCTGAATGCCGACCCGGGCATACAGCACCCGCAGGTAGTCGGCGATCTCGGTGATGGTGGCAACGGTGGAGCGGGGATTGCGGCTGGTGGTTTTCTGCTCGATGGAAATCGTCGGTGACAGCCCGCGAATGGTGTCGTACTTCGGTTTTTCCATCTGGCCCAGAAACTGGCGGGCGTAGGCAGACAGTGACTCAACATAGCGCCGCTGGCCCTCGGCATAGAGCGTGTCAAACGCCAGCGAAGACTTGCCGGAACCGGATACGCCGGTCAGTACTACCAGTTTTCGTTTTGGAATCTTGACCTCGACGTTCTTCAGGTTGTGCTCACGGGCACCGCGGATCAGGATGTGGTCGAGTTCGTCTGAAGCTGTTTTCATTACATCTGAATAGGGTCAACGTTAACTGGACGACCATCGGCGGCCGACAACAAAAAACTGTATATTTATACAGTATGATGGATTGGCATTCAAATCATTTGTCAGTGAGGCCTGATCGGCGGCGCGCGGTGGCGCGCATTTCAAGTATCATGGGTCGACACCGGTATAGAGGGTACCCATGGCTGCCAAAGAAGTCACCGCCTGCATGATCGTGATCGGCAATGAGATCCTGTCAGGTCGCACGCAGGATGTGAACCTGCAGCACCTCGCTATCGAATTGAACGAGCTGGGCGTCCGCATGAAAGAGGCGCGGGTCATCCCGGATATCGAAGACGTCATCGTCGATACGGTGAACGAGTGCCGGGTCAAATTCGATCACGTGTTTACCACCGGCGGTATCGGCCCCACCCATGATGACATCACGGCCGAGTCCATTGCCCGCGCCTTCGGCGTCGAGATCGAGTACCACCCGGAAATTTCCGAGCGCATCCAGCGCCGTGAGGCGCCGCCCGAGGTGATGGCGGCGCGCATGCTGATGGCGCGGGTCCCGAAGGGTGCCGTGTTGATTGATAATCCCACGGGCGGTCCCCAGGGTTTTCAGATCGACAACGTGTTTGTGATGGCGGGAGTGCCTGCCGTCATGCAGGCGATGGTCAGCTCCTTCAGCAAGGAGCGGCTGGGCGGTGGCCACCCGATTCGCTCCCGTTCCATCGGCGCGCTGCTCGGCGAGAGCACGGTCGCCAATGCACTGAAAGAAATCCAGGATCGTTACCCCGACATTGATCTTGGCAGTTACCCGTTCTTTCGCCCGGATGGGTTTGGTACCAACCTGGTCATGCGCGGCACCGACACGCGGCTGCTTGACCAGATGAAAGAAGAAGTGCGCCAGATGATCATCGATTTCGGCGCGGATCCCATCGAGGAGGGCGATCCACGAGGGCAGTAGTCCTTCAGGACTCGATCCCGGCGAACAGTTGCCGCAGGTTTTCCAGTACGGCCAATAGATCTACGTCTTCATCGATCACGACCAGCGCGGGATCGCTCTTCATGCGCCTCAGGCGGGTAACGGCATTTTTGATCGTGTAACTGTCCGGGCGAAGCTTCGGTGTGACCTCGCGCCAGCGAATCGGCATGGAAACGGGCGCCCCGGGTTTCGGGCGCAGGCAGTAGGGTGCCGCGATCAGCTTGCCCGCGCCGTTCTGCAGGTAGTCGATATAGACCTTGCCTTCACGTCGCTCCGGATTACGCACCAGCGTTGCAATGTCAGGTAGCTGATGGACGATGATTCGACCCAGCAGCTCGCCCAGGACGCGGGACTGTTCGAAGGTAAACTGCCGATGCAGCGGCAGCAGAATATGCAGGCCGGTGGAGCCGCTGGTCTTGACGAAGTTTGGCAGTCCGATCTGCTCACACAAACGGTGAATCGCCTTCGCCACGGTAATGACATCGGTAAAGGGCGCTTCCTTTGGATCCAGGTCCAGGACGCACCAGTCCGGTTGGGTGAGCGATGTGATGCGCGAGTGGTAGATATGCAGGGGGATGCTCGCCATGTTGGCGACATAGACCAGCGCCTCTTCGCAGTCGAGAATGAAGTAGCCAATGTCCCGCTCGGTGGATTCACTCCAGAGTTTCTCGACCCTGAGCCACTCGGGTACGAAGTCCGGGGCATCCTTCTGGTAGAACGACTTGCCGTCGATGCCGTCCGGAAAACGTGTCATGACCAGCGGTCTGTCCTTCAGCCAGGGCAGCAGCCAGGGACTCACGGCGTGGTAGTACGCGATCATATCACCTTTGGTTACGCCGATATCCGGCCAGAACACCTTGTCGAGGTTGGTGAGATGTACGTGGCGTTCCACTGCCGCCGGCACCACTGTTGTTTCCGGCAGCGCTGTTGTGGCTGCCTCGCGGGTACATTCCTCAGGTGACTTGTCGTCGCGCAGGCGCAGGAACACGGAGTGGCGCAGTAGTCCCGCTAGTGTGATGTCCTTGAAGCGCGCTTCACAGACCAGCTTCGGTGTCACCCAGAGGTAATCTCCGACATCGGGCGAATTCGAAGGTGCTTCGGTTTGCTCCAGAGAGTCAAGCGCCGCTTTAATATCGTTAGATTCGGAGGGCTTCAGTCCCGAACCCACGTTGCCGCTGTAGATCAGGCTGCCGTCGATGTATTGACCCACGGCAAGCGAGTGAAACGTGTCGGTCCCGGTGCGCCGGTAACCCATGATGACAAAATCATCGGCGCGGTCGATACGCATCTTGATCCATTGGTCCGAGCGCCCGGGGCGGTATTTGGAACTCGCCTGTTTCCCGATGATCCCTTCCAGGCCGAGGCTCTCGGCGGCGGCATACATGGCGCGGCCTTCGCGCTCGATATGATCGGAACGCCTGATCACGCCGGCTTCCGGCAGCAACCGGGCCAGTTGCTGTTTGCGTTTGATCAGCGGCAGGTCGCGCAGGTCATATTCCTCAAACGCCAGCAGGTCGAATGCATAGAGGGTTGCGGGGAACTCGATGGCCGCACGAGCGATGGCACCCGGCTGGTTCAGACGACCGCGTTTCTGCATGATGGCGAAGCTGGGCAGGCCCTCGGCATCGTGGCACACCGCCTCACTGTCGATGATGAAATGTTCAAACGGCAGCCTTGAAATCGCCTGGACGATTTCCGGGAAGGTGTCAGAGAGGTCATTGCCGTTGCGGGAGAGGAGGGTGACCTTGTCGCCATCGCGCACGCACAGCAGTCGGTAGCCGTCATACTTGATTTCAAACAGCCAGTCCTTGCGATCAAACGGGTTACCTGCCGTCGCGAGCATCGGCTTTCTTTCTGATTCAGGTACCGATTGTTTCGGCACCTTGAGCGCTGCTAACGATCGGTTGAGGGTGCGAGCAGGATGCCGTCCTTTTTCCAGGTCATCGAGACTCAGGCCGCTGAAGACAGAACCCATGGGGTAATCGTCGGTGGAAAGGTCCTCGTCCGCATACGGGTCCGTTTCCTTGATCAGGAGCCAGTCCCTATCGCCGCTTCTCATGCGGACCAGTGTCCAGCGGCCGTGCAGCTTGCAGCCTTCCAGGTCAAACAGCAGCTTGCCCTTCTCCAGTCCGGCATGAATGTCGCCGACCGGATGCCAGAACCCCCGGTCCCAGACGATGGACCAGCCGGCACCGTAGTTGCCGTCGGGAATCCGGCCTTCAAAATCCCCATATTCAAGCGGGTGATCCTCCACCAGCGCGGCAAAACGCTTCTCTTTGACGTTTGGGGAAGGGCCCTTGGGAATCGCCCAGGAACGGAGTACGCCATCCATTTCGAGTCGCAGATCGTAATGGGTATTACGGGCAGCGTGATGGTGCACCACAAAACGCCGTGCGCCGTGGTCGGCCGCTGAATAACTGTCAGAGCGCCCATTGCCAAAGGGCTCGGGCGTGTTATCGCGGTGCCGCTTGTGGCGATACGTGCCGAGTGGTTCAGGGTGCCGGACAGGCATAGACTGGACATTCCGCCGGATTAATCCGGTCATACTATGAACGAAACGACGGATTTGTTGAATTGGCGGTGGGTGATGGAAGGGAGAAAGGCATGATGCGAAAGCTCGTCATGGCGCTGGGCATGCTCTGGCTCGCGGGTTGTGCGACGGTCGACTATCGCTACACGGAAGCCGAAACCGAGCAGCTGATGCGGGAGATTATCGGCGATGTCACCCCGCCGAATCCGGAGACCTTGCCTACCCTGGCGTTACCCGATGAAGCGCGGCGGATACTCGACGAGAAAATCTCTGATCGCTGGCACGATGGCTACAGGCTGGACAAGCTGCGAGAGCTCCTGTTCGACGAAGACCAGATGGATATTTCCTACAATGCCACCCAGACACTGACAGCCAGCGAAGTCTGGGAGCGCGGTTCCGGAAACTGTCTCGGCATGACCAATCTGTTTGTGGCGGCGGCGCGTCATATTGGCATCAATGCCGGTTACCGGACCGTGGATGTCGAGCCAACCTGGGATCATTCGGGGGCCACCATGGTGCGTTATGAACACATCCTGGCAACCGGTCGTCTTCGCAGTGGCAATGAGTACGTCATGGATTTCCTGCCTGAATTCGTGCTTGGTGAACGTGATTCAAAGGCGGTCAGCGACCTCCATGCCTACAAGCTGTATCGGAGTAATCTCGGTGCAGAAATGCTGCTCGAGGGGGATGCGGATCTGGCGGTTGAGCACCTGCGGATGGCACTCGCCATTGATGATGGTTTCGCGGATGGCTGGAACAACATGGGTGCCGCGCTGCGCCGGCAGGGCCGTGCTGATCTGGCCGAGTTCGCATTTCAGCGTTCGCTATACCTGAACGGCAACCTGTCTGCACTCAGTAACCTCGTACAGCTATACGAGAATGAAGGGCGCGGCAAGGAAGCGGAGAAATTCAGAAAGCGCGTACTGCGGTACCGCGCGCGCAACCCCTACTTTAACTTTCACATTGCCAGGTTGTTCTACCAGATGGGTCAGTTGCGCAATACCGTCTTTTTCCTTGAGGAATCGATCCGGTTGAAGCGTGATGAGCCGAAGTTCTACGCGGCGATGTCCGAGGTCTACGCGGCGCTGGGGGATGAGGCAGGTTCGGTGCGGTATGCGGCGCTGGCCACCAAGTACGAACAGGAATTGCGCGATCGTGGCCCGCCGCGGGAACGAAATCATCATTTCTTTATCCAGACGCTGAGCGTCAACTAGTCCTGCGCGCCTGTCAGTCCAGTTTGCTATTGTCTTAAGTCATGTCATTGAGTGAATCCGAAACTGCCACCGAGCAGCAAACGCCGGTCCGTCGCCAGCGTGCCTGGTCGCTGTTCCTGCTGACGGCACTGGCGCTGCACATCCCGCTGTTCATTTATCCGATTTGCCGGCTGGGAGCATGGTTTGAGCTGCCCTGGTATCTCACCGCGATGATCCTGCTGCCGCTCGCGACCAGCCTGCTGGTTACGCGGCTTTACATGCGCGGCCGCCAGGACCGGTTTGCGCTCATGTATCGCAAAGCGGCCGATTACTGGCTCGGACTCAGCCCGATCCTGTTGATGACCCTGCTGGTGTTTGAGGTCGCTGTGTTGCTTGATCTCATGACGGCGCCAAAGGCCGCGTCGCTGACGATTATGATTACTGCCATACTGGGTGCGTTCGGCGTCGTGATGGCGACATCACCGTTCGTGAAAACCGTGCGCCTGTCATCACCTAAACTGTCGAAGCCGCTGCGGTTCGTACAGATCACCGATGTCCACATTGGTTCGCGCAGCCAGCGTTTTCTGGAAGATGTGCTGTTTCGTGTGTCGGAGCTGGAGCCGGACTTCGTCTGTATCACTGGTGACTTTATCGATCAGGCTGGTGTCCCGGAGTCGACCCTGATTTCGCTGCGGGCATTGACCTGTCCGGTGTATTACTCCACCGGTAACCATGAACGCTATGAAGATTTTGAGGACATCCTGATGCGACTCAGGAATCTCGGCGTTCATGTGCTGCGCGGTGAGCGTACTGCCTTCTCGGCCGCGGTGGATGTGATCGGGATCGATGACAAGGATGACGAAAACCAGGTGCGTCACGGCCTGGCCGGTATCAACATCGACCCTGCCAAATACACCGTGTTACTGTATCACCGGCCCCGGGGCCTGGCGGCGGCGGCCGAAAAAGGGATCGACCTGATGTTGAGCGGTCACACGCACAACGGCCAGATCTTCCCGTTCAATCTGGTTGTGAATCGTGTGTTTGAATTGAACGTGGGCCTGTTTCAGGAGGGTGCGACGCACCTTTACGTGTCCCAGGGCACCGGCACCTGGGGCCCGGTACTGCGACTGGGTACCCGATCGGAGATTACGGAATTCGTGATTCAGCCAACCGCCTAGCTGGCCGTTGTCGACATAAGCCGCGAGATAGTGCGCCGAGACAAATCACTGACATTAAGAGTGGAGTCAATCATGTCATTGGAAGCCTTCCGAAAAGAAACCCGCAGCTGGCTGGAAGCCAACTGCCCGGCATCACTGCGCGAAGGTCCCACCGGCGTCCCGGCGGGTGGGCGCAATGCCACTTTTTCGAACCCGGACTCGAAAGTTTGGCTCGACCGCTGCGCCGAGCGCGGCTTCACCGCACCGACCTGGCCAAAGGAATATGGCGGCGCGGAACTGGATACGGCCGAGCAGCGGGTCCTGCGGGAAGAGATGATGGATCTTGCCATCCCGTCACCGCTGATGGGCATGGGTCTTACCATGATTGGCCCGGCGCTGCTGGAATTCGGCAACGATGAACAAAAGGCGGAGCACCTGCCAAAGATTGCGAGAGGCGATATTCGCTGGTGCCAGGGTTACAGCGAGCCCGGGTCCGGCAGTGACCTGGCCAGCCTGCAGACCCGCGCCGTGGTCGATGGTGACGACTACATTATTAATGGTCAGAAGATCTGGACCTCCGGTGCTGACGAGGCGGACTGGATCTTCTGCCTGGTACGCACCGATCCCGATGCGCCGAAACATAACGGCATCACCTTTCTCCTGTTCGACATGGCGACGCCCGGTGTCAGCGTGAAACCGATCCGGCTGATCAGCGGTGCGTCGCCCTTCTGCGAAACATTTTTTGAAGACGTGCGTGCGCCGCGCAAGAACGTGGTGGGCAAGGTGAACGAGGGCTGGACTGTCGCCAAGCGACTGCTGCAGTACGAACGCACCATGATCACCAACATCGGTGCCCGTGGTCCGCGCGCCAAGTCCCTGCCGGAGATTGCGGTGGAAGCGGTCGGTCTGACTGGCGGCAAGCTGGCGGATCGTCCGCTACGGGACAGCCTGGCGCTGCAGTCCATGAACGATCGCGCCCTGTCGCTGACCGTGCGTCGTAACACCGAGGAATCGAAATCCACCAAGGCGCCGAGTTTTGTTTCTTCCATGTTCAAGTACTACGGCACCGAACAGAACAAGGCGCGTAACGAACTGCAGCTCAGACTGCGTGGCACGCAGAGCTTCGGCTGGGAAGGGGACGGATTCAACCGGGAAGAACTGGCGCTTACCCGCGCCTGGCTGCGCAGCAAGGCGAACTCCATCGAAGGTGGTACCTCGGAGATTCAGCTCAACATTATCGCCAAGCGCGTGCTCGGCCTGCCGGACTGATCGAGCTTGGCTGCACTCGACGGCATCGTCGTTCTCGACCTGGGCCAGATCTACAACGGCCCCTATGCCACCTTTCTGATGGCGATGGCAGGTGCCCGGGTCATCAAGATTGAGCCGCCCGGCGGCGAAAGCCTGCGGGGTCGCGGCGAGGAAGATCCCGCTTCCTATGCGTTCTTTGCCCTGAACCAGGGTAAGGAATCCGTCACCCTCAACCTGAAAAGCGATGAAGGCAAAGCGCTGTTTCGCGACATGGTGAAAAAAGCTGACGTGGTGCTGGAGAATTTCGGTCCCGATGCCATGGAACGTCTGGGGCTTTCTGCGACATCGCTGATGGCGATCAACCCGTGCCTGATCTATGCCGCGGGTTCTGGTTATGGCCGCGAGGGCGAGCACCGCGATTACCTGGCGATGGATGTCACCGTGCAGGCGATGGCAGGGGTGATGAGCGTGACCGGCCTCGATGGCATGCCGCCACTCAAGGCCGGGCCGGCGGTCTGCGATTTCTTTGGCGGTGTGCACTTGTACGGCGCCATCGTGACGAAGCTCTTTGAGCGCGAACGAACCGGCGAGGGAGGTTATGTCGATCTTGCCATGCAGGATGCGACCGTGCCGACCCTGTCCACCTATATCGGCGCCTACTACAGACTCGGCCAGACGCTGCCACCCCGGCGAGGGAATACGCACCCGGCGGGCAGTGTCGCGCCGTTTAATGTCTACCCGGCCACTGACGGATTCATCGCCATCATCTGTACCCGCGACGGCCACTGGGAGTCCCTGGCGAGATTGATGGGGCGCGACGAATTGCTGGAGCGCGAAGACCTGAAGACGCGCGCACAGCGCGGCGCCAATGCAGAAGAAGTCGATGCTGTGGTCAATGCGTGGTCCAGCCAGCTCAGCAAACAGGAACTGTTGGAACTACTTCAACGTGAGGGTATCCCCAGTGCCATTGTCCGCAACGTCGAGGAAATCCTGGAAGACTCGCATCTGCATGGCCGGGGCATGCTGCACCCGGGCACGCATTCCGTGTTTGGCGATGTGATCCTGCCCAACTCGCCGATCAATGTGGCCACCGGCAACGCCATCAAGCCGACGCCAGCGCCGGCGCTGGGTGCACATAACGAGCAGGTGCTGACTGACCTGCTGGGGCTGGATGCCGAGGCGGTCAAGCGACTCGCGAGTGATGGGGTGATAGGCGGGAGCTGACGATCAGGGACTTGTAAATACCGGAATAACCGGTAATATGACCGAAATTTCCGGTAATATAGGTTCGGCCAGATGATTCCTGCACTGGAAGCTGTTTTCGGCAATCGGACGGCGGCAAACGTACTACTCTTTATTGAGAACTACGAATCCGGCTATGCCTCGCAGATCGCGGATGTCTATGACATGCCCGTAAGCGTTGTGCAGGATCAGCTGAAAAAGCTGGAGTCCGCCGGTGTGCTTGTGAGTCGTACCGTGGGACGAACCAGGGTGTTCGAGTTCAATCCCCGCAATCCGACTGCCAGAAATCTTCGTCAATTCCTTGCGGCCGAGCTCAAAGGCCTCCCTGACTCGATCACGAAGAAATACTTCCGTGAACGGCAACGTCCACGGCGTAGCGGGAAACCCCTGGAACAAGCTTGATTACAGAAGATACCAGCGTCGAGGAACTTGCTGCGATGGTTTCAGCTGCACTCGAGGGTGCGGATATCGATGCAGTGCTGAGTGGTGGCGGAGCGGTCACCCTCTATTCTGACAACGAGTACATGAGCGCCGATCTGGATTTCGTGACGTCGGAACGGAACAAGACCATTGCGCCGGTTCTTGAGTCGCTTGGCTTTCAGTTGAAGAATCGTTGCTTCGTTCATCCCGCGACCAGATTTATTGTCGAGTTTCCCCCTGGGCCTCTGGCCTTTGGCAATCGCTATGTCGATAACGATCAGGCAACCACGCTCGAAACTGAGCATGGTCCGGTCAGAATTATCACGCCAACGCAATGTGTCATGGACCGCCTGTCGTGGTTTGTGCACGGTGGTGATCTGCAGTCACGTGACCAGGCGCTCATGGTTGCGAGGCGACATCAAATTGACTGGGACGAATTGTTTGCCTGGTCACGAAAAGAGGGTATTGCCGAAAATCTCATACACGAGGTTCGTGAAGAAGCGGAAGGCTCGTAGTGAACATGATTACAAGGCAAGTCTGAATACATTAGTCTTTTGCCAGCAGATCCTGGCCGAAACAGAGGATATAGCCGTTCAGGCCCTGCCAGTCCTCCAGCAACAAATAGAGCGCATTCGCCGCCGTGTTATCCGGCTCAGTCAGGAGCCGGCAAGCAGTGCAACCTCTGGATCGATGAGCTGGGCATTATTCCATCGTATCAGCGCCGCAGAATTGCAACGCGGCTGATTCGTGAAGCGCTCTCCCTAGCGAAAGAGCGAGAAGTGTGCGGATGACGATCTCTGAAGGCGCGAGTGATTCCCGGTGGAATAATAGCGTGCTGGGATTCTAGCGCTTTCGGGATCATTTCTGATCTGGTAACCAACCGGCCATCCCAAGTACTTCCAGCGCGGTATCCTCGGGACTTCTACTCTCATTCGAGATGGTCAGTTGCGGTACCTTGGACGCATCGAGTATCGCTTCAAGTTCCGTGGTTCTGTTCAGTTCCCAATTGCGAGAGTCGCCAGGTTCGCGGGCAATGATGCGTTGTTTGCGCGTCTGGGGTTCGGCGATCAGTCGGATCAGCGTGATTGAGCAGTCGCCGAAAGTTTTGTGAAACGCCTGGAGTTCATCGGCAGATTCAATGACGCCTGCGAGCACGAGTCGTTCCGCTCCGTTTCTTCGATAGACCGGCCAGATGGCGGTCAGCGCTTCGTGAAGCAATGCTTCGTTGAATCGGCCGCGACGTGGATAGGCCTCCCGCAATCGGTCGAGATCAAGAAACGCATGAGGCATGTCCGCTTCTTCCAGTCGTTCATGCACAGCAAGCCCGACCGTAGTCTTGCCAGAGCCAATGGTGCCGTTCAGGAACAGGACGGGAAGGGGAATACTCATGGTATGTGCTGGTCAGGATTTGCTCTGGCACTTTACTCTGACCCTTTTCTTGATTAAATGTTACGCAATACCTTGTTTGGTTCAACCGCCGTGACCGACTGCGGATTTGCAGTGTATTAGAGGGATCGTTTATGAGTGAGGCACCCCGAGGCACCTCTGCCTGCGAGATCAGTGCGAATGGATACACATTTTCTGCCTGGGTTGGCGGGCCGGAATCAGGTGAGCCGGTCATACTTCAGCACGGCTTCCCGCAAAACAAATACGCCTGGAGACACGAGCTTCCGGAACTGATTGATGCGGGTTACCGTGTCTGTGCTTTCGACTGTCGGGTGTTCGCGGTCGGCACGAGGCCACAGGGTATTGAGAGCTACACATTTGATCACATGATGGCCGACACCCTGAGTATCGCGGATACCCTGGGGTATGAGAAATTCCATCTCGTTGGCCATGATATGGGCGGTGCCCTTGGCTGGTATCTGGCTTGCCGGCGTGCTGACAGAGTGATGACTTACTCGGTCATATCCAGGCCCCATCCCATGGCGTTTCGGCGCTCGTTGGAATCCAGTGAGGACCAGCGCGAGCGTTCGGCCCATCACCAGCGGAATCAGCGACCGGAAGCAACCGACGAGTTTCTGGAGCGCCTGGCAACTGGCGAGGCGGTGACCCGGCTTCAGAGCTCAGGCGTGCCGCCTGAGCACTCGAAGTTCTATCTTGAACGGCTCAAGGACCGCGACACGGCAGATTCCTATCTGAATGTCTATCGAGCAGGACCCCTGACCCTGGCAAAATCGCCTACGATTGTTCCGGCGAAGATTCCGGTACTCTATGTCTGGGGGACCAACGATGGCACGGTGGGGCGGCTTGCAGCCGAGATGACAAAAGACTATGTCGAAGCATATTACCGGTTTGTCGAGGTGCCAGGGGCCGGACACTTCCTGACTGACCAGATGCCGGAAGTGTTCCCGCCGCTACTCCTCGAGCACCTAAAATCGGCAAGGTAGAAGAAAGGGGCCCAGGCGCTTGTCCTGTGCCCTGTACTTTCCCTTGTCCTGGCAGTTCTGCTAGCTCTGTGCGCCTCGAATGAGTCGTCCGGGCAACGCCTGGGTTGCCTCTCCCCTGAGATAGGTCGTTGTGCCGCTGACGATGGTGGCTTCGATGCCGGAAGCTTCCTGTTCAAAGCGCGGACCGCCAAGCGGGAGGTCGCGGACAATTCTTGGCAGGCCCAGACCGAGATTATCGAAGTCGATGACGTTCACGTCCGCCTTCATGCCGACTTTGAGCAGGCCCCGGTCGTTCAGTTTGACAGCGCGCGCGGTATCCCAGGTTTGCGCCTTGATCAGCGTTTCGAGCGGGATTTTCTCACCGCGGGTACGGTCACGAGCCCAGTGGGTCAGCAGGTAGGTGACAAAACTCGCATCACAGATAAAGCCGACGTGCGCACCGCCGTCGCCGAGACCCATCACCGTATGAGGGTGAAGAATCATCTCCCGGCAAGGATCAAGACACTCGTCATAGTAGTTGTTGATCGGCCGGTAGAGCAGTGTGTGGCCTTCATTCTCCAGCATCAGGTCATACGCCAGCGATTCAGGCGGCATGCCTTTAGCCTGTGCCATGGCAGCGACCGTGGTGTGCATTTCGGGTTCGTAGTCAAATTCGGGTGAGACGACAAACGTCCTCTCAAGGCGAGGCAGGGTCTGGTCAAGCAACTTGAACTCGTGAAGGACTTTCTCCTTAGTGGCCGGATCCTGCAGTCGTCTGACCTTTTCTGCCAGCGGCAGATCAGCCATTTCCTTGAATGTCGGCGTGTCGGTGAAGATGGTTCGTGAGCCGGTCAGCCCCGAGAGGATGCCGATGGCACGCGGTGCAACCTGGGCCCGGAATTCGAGGCCATTGTTGTTGGCTTCATCGATTTTTTTGAGGACATATTTCCAGTTGTCGGGATCCTGGTAGCCCTGGGCCAGGCTAATAGACATCGGTGCGCGGGCAGCGTCCGCCATGGACATCAGGATGCCGAACTCATGATCTACACCCTTGTGGAAGTCGGAAATCATTTCGAGGACGCCGCTGCCGACATCGGCCAGTCCTTTGCCGATTTCCACGAGTTCTTCTTCTGCTGCGGTGACAGTGGGCGTGTGATCACCGGTAATACTGCGGTGGTTCAGCGTGCGGGAGCTGCTGAATCCGAGTGCCCCGGCCCTGATGGATTCGGCAGTCAGCTTTCTCAACTGCATGAGTTCGTTGGGCGTTGCCGCGTCCCGGTCGGCTCCGCGCTGACCCATCACGTAGACGCGCAGGGCGGCATGGGGCAACTGGGTGCCAAGGTCCATGTCGAACTGTCGCTGGTCGAGGTAGTCGAGATAGTCGGGGAAGGATTCC
This sequence comes from Pseudomonadales bacterium, assembly GCA_028281885.1. Classification (GTDB taxonomy): domain Bacteria; phylum Pseudomonadota; class Gammaproteobacteria; order Pseudomonadales; family Azotimanducaceae; genus JANQJA01. The sequence goes on from JANQJA010000020.1 coordinate 198,712, forward strand.
CAGGCCCAGGGCAGCCCTTCGTGCAATGCCGCTCCCGGGATATCCTCAATCCCCTCCATCAACTGGATCAGCATGCCGTGGTCGGCAGACTTCACCGGGGCGAAACCCACACCACAATTGCCCATCACGACGGTGGTGACGCCATGGTGGCTCGATGGGTCCATCCTGTTGGTCCAGGTGGCAAGGCCGTCGTAGTGGGTATGGATGTCGACAAAGCCGGGCGTCACGATGGCACCCGAGGCATTGATCTCTTCTTTACCCTTGCCGTCAATGCTCCCGATTTCTGCAATCTTGCCGTCTTTGATGGCGATATTGGCGGTCATTGGTGCGGCGCCAGAACCGTCGTAGACAGTGCCGCCGCGTACCACCAAATCGTAGGTAGCCATGATCAACCCTCCTGAGGTAGCAACCCGAAGCTATCACAATAAAACGTTCGAATCTAAGAGGTCAGCCGACCCGAACCAGCCATGTGCTGGCTATCAACGATAGGCGGATTGGAAATGTTAAGGGTCGGAGTAAAGTGCCAGAGTAGCTCTCGATGAGGTTTACTCTGGCACTTTACTCTGACCCTTGGATCAACTCACTTGTAGCGTCGTCCTTCGTAGAATCCAAAGGTCAGATAGTGTTCCCTTGCATCGACTCCAGCATTGGCGACATCTTTATTCAGCGCAAGGTAGCGAGATGCCTTGAAATCTTTCGGCAGCTTCGGCGTGGCCTTGTGTGAGGCGACTGTCAGCGGATCGAGATTTAGAGATTGACCAAGATACTGATGTTCTACAGCCTTGCCTGTCGATAGATCGACAACATCCTTGAGTTCGAAACGCGCCTCAAGCGGGTCGCTAAAGATAGGAGTAACGTACGTACAGCCATCGAAGTAATAGTGAGTTACATGCGACCAACGGGTCCTGTTGAAGTCGCGATGCGGCAATCCACCATGAAGTAGATTTGCCGCCCAAATCAAAGCTTGTCCTTTGCGGGGGGTGAAAACCCTTGGCGCTATCCCCATTGCATCAACAATTTCCCGCCACGCGGGTTCAAAGTCTTGTTGGGTGCGGGCGGAGGGAGGGTGTCTATTACTGAGGTAGGCATCAGGCCAGAGTGTCGGGAGTTTGTGAGATCCAGGATAGTAGACGAGTGGTCCTTGGGTTTCTCCAATGTCCTCGAGCGCGACCCAAACGCCGCACATGAATTTCTCAGGCAATGAGCTGAAATGAAGCGCGTCTGTGTGAAAATGCTGCTCAGTGCCGACGGGGAAGGTTAATGTTTGGAATGGAAACGCGCGGCGACCGTAGATCACTGACAATATTGACAAGATCTCTTGATTTGCGGCGAGTTTCGAAATCAACTGAGCGACATCGGGTTGATTGCGCGCTGCATCCTGTAGTCGCAAACCCCCATCTCGGCCTTTAGACTTGCGAAGACGCCAGCCCTTCCAATCGAATTGAGGTGTTAACTTCTTCTTAAGCTCCTCGACAGTGTCTTCGAAATCAGCTAACGGAAAATCGATCACTGCAAATCCTTCATCGTGAAGCGCTTTCGCAATCGGTTTCAGTTCATCAGGAACTCCCTCGACCAGTTTCGAAAAGAGGGGTGATTCGACAAGTGGTATACCAGGTAACAGGTTATTCATAGTGACTTAGTCACACTCCAAGATAATGGAGCTTACTCTGTTTCGATGTTTTTTGTGGTCGTCAGCTTCCGCAGTGGCGCGTGTTTTTGGCAGGCGAAACGCTCTACTAATGACATTCGAATCAGTTCCGAGCTCCAAATGCCTTGAGGACGTGACATTTCTCTATCTGCCGGTCATGCCAACGGCTCAGCAGGATCAGGCCGACGATAGCGCCAATGAGCGCAAAGGCCATATCGCTTTGCGTATCCCACACGTAGCCCTGGGTGCCGAGAAATGCTTCTGCAGCTTTGCCGGACAGGAGGGCTACCCACCATTCGATCATTTCGTAAAAAGCGCTAAACGCAAGGCAGGCGGCCACGCTCAGAAAGTGCGTCCATCGACGACCGTTGACCACCTGAAGTCTGATCAACAGCTCACGGGCAAGTATGACCGGAATAAACCCTTGCGCGAAGTGTCCGACCTTGTCGTAATTGTTTCTGGTCTGACCTAAGGCGTCGCGAATCCAGTCGAACAGCGGCACCTCGGCATAAGTGTAATGCGCGCCCACCATCAGGATGATGCTGTGAACCAGGATCAGCCAGTACAGTAGTGGTGTGAGCGGGAAACGCCGATACGTAGCGACAATCAGGATTAAGCCGATGATGGTGGGGCAGATTTCCAGTAGCCACGTAGGATAATCCTTCGGCGCAATGGCGGACCATATGAAGGTGGCTGCGAAACAGGCCAGCCAGATGATAGCGGGAATGCGGGTAATCATGTGATTCGTTGATCAGGCTCTGCTCTGATATTACCCCGAGCCCTCAGGCTTTGTCGTTGAGGCCTGTTGTGGAGCGCAGGGCCTTTGCCAGGAAATGCCTTCTCCTTTCGAAAGCTCAGAGATGATCGCGTTGACTAGTGATTTGCCGCCCCTAGCCAACCATGGATAGTTGTTGGATCACTCAAAGCGAACACGATACTCAACCGGCCCTGAGTAAACTTCCATTGATATACATGTTGAGTTGGATGGCGGTATCATGGCCAGGATGGTCACAACCTGTCGGTGGCCAGACCCAACATAACCTTGAACACAGCCGTCTCTGGTGTAGTATCTCGTGACTCTATGTCGTGGTTCCGCAGCAGACGGATCGTTGCTATCCGTCTTACTAAAGTCACCAGTATGCGCAATTATCGGGCGAGCCGGCATTGCAGCCGCAATCGCGAATTTGTTTCCTGAAGTATCCCAGGACAGACCAGGCGCTACGACCAAGCCATCCGGGAGCATAATTGCAACACCACCAGATATCGTCGTTTCCGGATCACCGGATTTGAGTATTGTCTTGACGCCGGTAGCGTCATGAAACAGCGTCACACTCCTTGGTACGTCGCTATAATAAATCACCCCATGATCGGGGCTTTGATTCCCATATGTCGCATATGGCCAATCTATCTTTGGGTAGGCCTCAACAAGACTATGGGGATAGTGAACCGGACCATCGATCGGAGATGGAAGCGAATCAATGATACTAACGTAAAGCTTGGCGTTGGCTTCACTCTGAAGACTCACGTTCCCCGCATTTCCAAGCAGCGTCGTGCGAACCTTTAGGTAGTAATCGCCACCAAAGGCCGTAGCTGGAAACACAAGAAAGACGAAGAGCAACACATTTTTCATATCGAGTTTTCCTATCCAAGTACAAGATATAAATTCACCGGACTAACTCTGGCAGCGAAAACGTGGATTGAATTTAAGCTGCCGTAACCGCTGACCACATCCGTTTCGAATCCTAGTGGTCGGAGTAAAGTGACGAAGCACGCGCCCTTAATCATCTGATCATCGCGCCCATCTGAGGCAGAGACAGCCTCCGCGTACCTAGCCAACCATGGATGCGTTGGATCACTCAAAGCGAACACGATATTCAACCGGTCCTGAGTAGACCTCCATTGATCTGCACGTCGCATTATAGAAGGTAGGTAGCATGGCCATAATTGTCACGTTCTGCCGGTGGCCAGATGCGTGATAACCCTGGACGCAACTATCAGAGCTGTTATTTCGCGCGTTTCTATTTCGTGGTTCTACATTGGAAGGATCGTTGCCATCAGTCTTACTAAAATCACTAGGGTGCGTTGTTACCGGGCGAGCCGGCATCGCAGCCGCAATTGCGAATTTGTTTCCTGAAGTATCCCAGGATAGACCGGGCGCCACGACCAAGCCATCAGGGAGCAGAATCGCGACACCACCAGATATCGTGGTTTCTGGATCACCGGATTTGAGTATTGTTTTGACCCCAGTAGCGTCATGAAACAGCGTCACACTCCTTGGCACGTCGCTGTAATAAATCACGCCATAATTGGGGCTTGGATTCCCATATGGTGCCTGAAACCAATTGCCGTCATCTATCTTTGGATAAGCCTCAATCAAACTATGGGGATAGTGAACAGGACCATCGATCGGAGATGGAAGCGAATCGACGATACTCACGTAAAGTTTGGCGTTGGCTTCACTCTGGAGACTCACATTGCCCGCATTTCCAAGCAGCGTTGTACGCACCTTTAGGTAGTAATCGCCAGCAACGGCCGCCGCTGGAAATAAGAGAAAGATGAAGAGCAATACATTTTTCATATTGAGTTTTCCTATCCAAATACAAGATCCAATTCACCGATGTTCATTTTCTGAACGAAGATTAATAAGTTAGTGAACTGAGAGAGAAAACCCTCTCACCATCGACTGAATTAGTTCGTCAGCTGGCTATTTAGTAGGCTATCCCAAACACTCTGACCGTCGCCAAAGAGTTGGCCCACCTCTTAACGCGCACTACACATGACTTCTAAAAAGAGAAAAAGCACGGAAGGTGCGAGGTTTTTCCCCACAAGCGCACTAACATCTACGAGCACATACATAACCAGCTTTCAGAATCTGGTGACAAATCCGAAACATTAAGCCGCGGAACTAGCCTTAGTCGCCTGCGTAATTATCCAAGGAAGGAGTACCAATGATACAAGATGCGAATCATGCAGGAGCCCTATGTACGCTGTTTACAATATTCTTGAGCTGCTCTGCATGGGCATTTGACAGCGATCATGATGGAGTTTCGGACGGCGTCGAAATTGCACAGATACCCCAACTCAATCCTAACGATGCAACTGACGTACTGAATGATACAAACGCTAACGGCTTTTCGGCCTGGGCAGAACGCCTATACGCCGCTAGTTCTCACCCCCCAACATCCATTTTTGCCGGTGCGGATGTATGGAAACATACTTTCGGGGACAAGATTTTGGCCGCTCCTGTTCGAGATACAGATGGCACACTCTATGTTTCCACCAGGGATCGTAAAGTCTCTGCCGTTAATTCAGACGGTACGCTTCTGTGGTCGTACGATACCGAAGGTTATGTCCACCACAGCGTCGCCATAACTCCAACGGGAGAAGTCGTTGTTGTTGACGGCAAAACTCGCCTTCGATTGCTGTCCTCCACCGGCCAGTCTATCTGGGTCCATGATACAGACGACAACATCATGGCAGCACCCGTCGTTTCGAGCGACGGCACAATCTATATTGTGACGCGTGATCGCTTCATGATCGCAATTGATGAAAACGGCACCGAGAAGTGGCGTATCGAATCTGACACATATTTCTATAACGCGCCTGCGGTTGATGCTGATGGCTCCGTTTATATGGTCTCCAGGCGCAAGCTGTTTCGAATATCTTCTGAAGGAGACTACATCTGGTATGCGGAGTTTGGATCGGACATCTCCGCGAGCCCGGTTATCGCGGGCATCGGCACAGTATACATCGCATTAACAGAGCGGGAGCTCAAAGCAATTAGCAGCTTTAGCGAAGAGCTATGGAGTTTTGAAACCGAAAACAAACTGCGCAGTCGACCGGCAATCGGACCTGACGGAAACATATTCGTCGGTGATGGCGGTGGACGTGTATACAGCATCTCGCCGCAAGGCACCGAGAATTGGCATGTCGATCTAAACGACGAGATTGATGCAGGTCCTGTAGTCGGTTCAGACGGAAACATATTCGTACCGGCGATAAGCCGCACGCTCTATTCAATTAACTCCACAGGTTCAATTCGCTGGACATTCGAAGCCGATAGCTTCCTACGTCAAACACCGACGCTCTCAAAGACCGGGATTGTCTATGTTAGCGATGAGCAATCCAATCTCTATGCGATTGCAGACAATTCCATTGGGCACGCTCCCTGGGGAATGGCTCGAGGTAACATACGCGGTAATGGCCATCAATGCTGGTCTCCATTTGGTTTTCAGAGCGTCGAAATCGACTCCGATAACGACGGAATCAACGACTGCCAGGAATTTCTGGATGGAATCATGGATCTGCCGCAGGCGCCAACAGGAACACCATCCGGATCGATTACCCCCAACAGTTCGAATCCTGACCCGACAGTCTGTTACATCCCTGCAGGCGAGAATACTTGTTCTGTGGACATTACCTGGACGACGACGAACCTCGTCATAGGCAGGTTGTGGACTTTCAACGGCAGCAACTGGGGCTGGATAGATGAAGGTACATCGGACACTGTCACATTTGCTGGTGTGACGGATCAAGGAACGACGTTCGAAGTACACAACGGATTTTCCCATGCCGAGGTGCCCATCGCTTCTGCTAGCGCGCTTGGCGCATCGGCTTCGCTCGACGCCACCCCCACTCAATGCGAAATCCCATATGGCTCAAGTACATGCACAGTAACTGTGAGTTGGACGTCAAGAAACCTGTCGAATGCGTCGCTCTGGCGATCTGACGATGGTGGTCAAAACTGGCAGTTGGTAACCCAGGGAGCATCTGGCAGCGCTATCGTAACCACCAACCAGGTGGGAACACTTCTCGAAGTACACCCTTTGAGTACACGAAGCGTCACGATGGCCAGTGCCAATGTATCTGGATACCGGTCTCCACGAGGTACGATCAGCCCATCAACGAGCCTATGTGTCGTCCCCACCGGCGCAACTAACTGCGCCAACTCTTTCACGGTTACGTGGACCGCTGAAAACGTTTCATCTGGAAGTCTATGGCAAAAAGACGGCAGTGTTTGGACGCAACTCGGCACCGGCGTCGGTGGAAACAGTACTATCACTTTGTTAACTACAGACGAGACACTTTTCTCCGTGTTCCCAACGGAAACACGCAGCGGTAACGCAGTCGCCACGGCGATTGTCAGAAAAGGTACGGGTAGTCTCTCTCTCGCCCCCACCCATTGTGATATTGCCCTCGGGGAAACCACTTGTCCTGCAACGATCAGCTGGTGGACGGACAATCTCCTGAATGTCAGCGTTTGGCAAAGTAACAGTACCGGCTGGAGCAAAATCAGTACTTTAACGTCAGGCTTCCAGACCATCCAGGTGGGCGCGCCCGGCTCAACTGTAGAGTTACGACACGGACAATCGCAGTCAGGGACATTACTCGACACCACCTCGATTAGCGCCACCATTCCTGCAGATACCGATGGCGACACGATCGCCAACGGCTCAGACAACTGTCCAGGCATTGCAAACCTGAATCAGCTCGACACGGATGCCGACGGCCTTGGAGATGCGTGTGATGGGGACGACGACAACGACAACTGGTCGGACGCCGATGAACTAGCCTGTGGTACAAACCCGCTCAGCAATACGTCAACACCCGTCGACGCCAATGCCAATGGACGTTGTGATGCCCTCGATACGAGCAATCCTGATGCCGACCTGGATGGTGTGGAAGATGCCAACGATGATTTTCCCTTCGACAACACTGAAACGACCGATACGGACAGCGACGGGATTGGCAACAACGCAGACCTGGATGATGACAATGATGGCACGCCAGATGATGCCGATGGTTACCCGACATACGCATCACTCTACGATGACGGAATCACATCGTCTCGTCCGGGAACGTCAACAGCATCTTCTATCATCACGGCGAATAGCGTTGGACCTCAGCCCTATGATGCTGGCGTGAGTGTGGATGGCCTTGCTCAAATACTCATACCGATAACAGTTCTCCCAGGCGTCAACGGGCTTCAGCCGTCGCTCGCCATTTCCTACGATAGTGGCCGCATGGCAAGCCGGGCGGAGAACCACTACTCACAAGGTGTCCTCGGTTACGGCTGGGCTCTCGACGGCCTGTCGTCGATCCGTCGATGTGAGCCGCTGACCAACGCCACAACGGCCCCTGCTGGTATCGCGCTCGATGCCAGTGACCAACTGTGCCTCGATGGCAATCACCTCGTACAGGTGACAGGCACAGGATACTGGGATACCAACTCAACGTACCGACTGCGTCGCGACGATTTCTCACTGATTACGAAGCTTGCGAGCGGCTTTAAGGTCGAGACCTACGATGGCCTTATCCTGACCTACGGTGTAACGCCTGACGCGATCGTCGCAGCAGGAGGTACATCAGTCGACTTCGTCTGGGCACTATCAAAGGTCGAGGATCGTTTCGGCAATGTGATGACCTACAGCTACCACGAGGATGCCGCGAACGGCGAATTCTATCCTGACGAAATCAACTATGACGGCGCGAAGGTTTCGTTCGAGTATGCCGCCCGATCGACAAAAGCAACGACGAAAGTCGGAATTGGCAGCGGCTACTCTAAGAGCAGTGTCTACCTGCACAAGATACTCGTCGCGATGAATGGAACGAACGTTCGCGAATATCGGCTGGAAAGTCCTCAAACCGGTAATCGGAATCGGCTCGGCAAAGTCCAGGAATGCGGCTGGGATGAAGCCGGCACTGTTAGATCCTGCCTTGACCCGATGAGCTTCACCTGGACGACAACAACGACGCATCTGGGCGTCACACAGGTTACCGACACGCTGGGCGCGGTCACCAATTTTAATCTCGCAGCGGAACTGCCAACAATTTCTGGTGCGCCATTTGGTCAGTCCGATTGCAACTACCAGGCTAGTTATCTGGATGCGAATCCTTTCAACTTCTCCCGCCGTCTGTATGCGACCCAGATGACCCGCGATGACGGTATCAGCAACGGCACCGGCAACGTCTTCAATTATGCAGCCAGATGCGAACCTAAATTTCGAACCGATAATGGCGGATACGCAGGCCACGAAGTCATTCGCGTTACTAATGTAGAGAGAGGAACCGTCCAATACCTTCAGCGCCATACGGCCTTCCCGTTCACAGGCGGGATAGTCGCATCCAAAACGTTTATCGGTACCGATCTCAATGGCGAGCCGACAAGTGCCACTGAAAGCGAATGGACATCGCGGACCTTCGATGAGACTGGGACAGAGTTTGTCTATCGCAAACGAGGCGTTGTCGCCAACTATGAGGGGGGACAGGTCTTTGGTGCTAGTGAAACAGCTGTGACTTATACCTTTGATCCGTCACATCATGTTCCTTCAGCCATGGTCACAACCGAGTCAACGGGCGAATCCCTGACAGACGGTCGAGTCGAGAATAACTTACGCTCCGTCAAAGGCGAGCTGACATTCGACGTTAACAGCTCCGAATGGATTCATGGCTTCATCGACTCGGCCAGGTCCACCCACACAGGAGAAGACGGAACCGATCAGGAACAACTCGCGACGTTCACGAGGTATGGTTCAACCTTACGCCCAGCCACTATCACCGAGACACGTGGCACTGCGGCGGATCTTACGACGACCCTCACCTACGATGCGAAAGGCAACACTGGAACGATTACGCAGAACGCCGCTGACATAACCTCCAGGACTACGACACTGGCTAGTTACGCCTCCAATCGATATCCGCAAACAGTGACCAACGGCGAAGCCGAAACCGAGTCTTTGGTTTACGACCTCAGGTTTGGTACCCCGAAGCAGATCACGAGAGCAGATGGACTTACGACAATCATTGATCACGATCCGTTCGGTCGAGTCATAACGTTAGATGAACCATCGGGTAGACAGGTTGATATCAGCTATGTCGAAGCCACTGTCGACCCCTTCAATGGCCATCCACGAAAATATTACGTCTACGTCAATGACTCGGCGCAGCCCAATCGCTGGTTCCATTTTGACCATCTAAATCGTCTGATTCGACGACAGACGCAAGCCTTTGCCTCGGGAACCTATGTGTTTGATGACCTCGGCTACGACACGCTCGGTCGCCAGACCACGCAGTCGCTACCGGGAATCGGTAGTGCTGGCGCCGATATAGTCATGGCGTATGACCTGCGGGACCGGCTGACCTCACGTTCCGAGCCCGATGGCGGTAGCGCAACTGTTAACTATGCACTTGAAGGCGATCGCCTGCGAGTCACCCAAACCAAGAGCATTCTCGTACCAGGCGCCAGTGCGGTCACCGAAGTTCATTCAACGACGCTGGATGCCCTCGGCCAGGTACGTACCAGCACTGATCCGGAAGGGTCCGAGATTCACTATGGTTATGACGGGCTAGGTAATCTGATCAAGTCGGAGATTGCCGGGAACGTGACATCGATGGTATTCGACCCAGTCGGTAATCGAATAAGCATTAGTGAGCCCAATACCGGCACGACGACATTTACGTATGACGCACTTGGTTTGCTAAGAACCCAGCTCGACGCTGCCAACCGGCAAACCAACTTCACGTACGATAGAGTTGACCGGCTGATCGAACGAATCGATGAGATGGGCGCAGCCAACGAGAACACCAACGTCTGGAAATTCGGGACTACTGGTATCAATACGGGCAAACTCATCTGCGAGTCAAACCATGGCGGCGACTGTGGATTAACCGACGGCGAGTTTCGCCGTGACTACACCTATGATCCGCAAACCGGCAAGAACAAATCGACCACGACATCCATTGACGCGGACATCGACGCTGTCCTCTCGCAGCAATGGATCTACGATTCGGTTGGCCGCGTCAGCCAGGTTATCTATCCGGACGGTTATTCGATCACCAATCAATACAGCTCGACGGGCTATTTGGATCAAGTCATAGACGTCAACAACACCGTGCTGCGCGACATCACGGCAATCAATGCATTTGGAAAGGTCACGAGCGAAGCACTTGGAAACGGCACATCAACCACCCGGACCTTCGATGCCGACTCCGGCCGCCTGACCGGTATCACAACGATGCTGGGCGCCACTTCGATTCAGCAGAATATATATGATTGGCGAAGTGACGGGCTGCTTGCCGAGCGCACGAGCGGGGCTCTCTCGGAGAATTTCGTCTACGACAGTCTCAAACGGCTAACGCAGGCCCATACGCCATCAACCATGCGGCAACTGGATTACCAGTACGATGCGCTGGGTAACCTGAAGTCCAAAACAAGTACCAAGGCTAAAGACATTAGCGTGACCGGATACCTCTACGAAAATACACCGAACGCAGTCAGTTCCCTGATTATTGGTGGGGCCCGACACACATTGAGTTACGATGCGGTCGGCAACGTCCTGTCGATCGATCCTTCAGATGGCGAGGTGCCGTCACGTACGTTCGAGTATGATGGGCGAAACCTTGCCTCCAAAATCATGGTCAAGGACACAACTGGCTCGCCTATCGTCACAGAAGAGTTTCGATACGACCCGAATGGCAAACGATATTTTAAGAAAGCCGCGTGGGACGACGAGGCAAGCTATACCGGGGGCCAATGGACAAGCTATACGGTTTACGCGGGTGCGCTTGAACGCTACTGGATGGTTGGAGACATGGCCGCAGAATATACCGACAACCTTTCGGTCGCGGGCGTTGTCAAGAGAAAACGAACGAAATTACTAATTTCCTCCGACGAGATAGAGTTATTCTATCTCCATTTCGATCATCTCGGATCTATCGAAAGGATTACTACGCAGGAAGGCGAGGTCGAGAACGAGCAAAGTTTCGATCCCTTTGGCGGACGCAGAAACAGCACCTGGACACTTGGCATTTCCCCTTACATCATCGGCGATGACGGCAGACTTGGATTTACGGGGCACGAGCAACTGGACCGGACTGGCATTATTCACATGAACGGAAGAATCTATGACCCTGCGATCGGCCGATTCCTGAACGCAGATCCGCTGGTAAACGATCCGTTGGCAACCCAGTCTTACAATCTGTATTCCTATGTTCGCAATTCACCGATGAGCTTCGTCGATCCGTCAGGCTATGCCGACGCTAGTCTTGACGACAATGGTGCTTGCGGCCCTGAAGACGAACGTGGACGCTGCAGTGAGGATTACTACTGGCCCAACTACTGGCCCAGGACCGTCTTTCCGGACGACAACCGACCTCCGCTCTGGCAACTCATTCCAGGACCCATTCCCTTTTTTGACGTAGTGCCTATAAGCCTTAAAGAAGGACATGCAATAACACAGAATCGAGCGGAAACCACTTCGAAATACCTACTTGCTCAGAACAACGACTACAGTGGCTCTACAAGAAACACAAAAAATTACTGGAGCTGTGGAGGAAGATGTAAATCAGGTCAGGCACACGAAACCCATGAAAAGCTGATAGGCGTCCCTTTCAAGTTGATTTTGGAACCCTGGCAACAGTATGTAGCAATCGGAGATCTAGTAGCGGCAGAAATTGGCAAGTTCCCCCATCCATTAGCAAAGGCCGTAGCAGTCTTAATTGATGAATCGGATATTGGGAGCATACAGCACAGAAATGTTGCTAAGGGCCACCTCAACCCTGTTATATCAACGGAGTATGACTCGCTTTACGAACAAAATAGAGGGGGAAATGGAGGGCTAGTAGAGATACCAATCTATCGGACAAACCCGAGAATATACAAAACTGGACTCAAGCCAATAGGAGAAGTTTACATAGTTAACGAAGGCCGTTTCTGCCTTCTTGGTTCACCACACCGGATCTGCACTAAATGATTAGAGCAATGCAGTGCCTCCTCGTCTCGTTTCTCGTCACTATGATATCAATTGTAGTCACAGCTAATATCGATATTGAAATACGTGCCCAGAAAGCCCCGTCCACTGAAGACACAAGTAACATTGTAGAACAAGCGAAACACACGCTTGATCCGAGAAGTGAAAACGTTCCAGAAGATTTGGTCAACAGGGATCAAATGTGGCTTGAGGAACTCCTAATCAAAAACGAAACACCTGAACCACATGAAGTGTGGGATTCAAGGAACAGAGCTGCTATGCCGATCGTACTTATCATCTGGGCTGCGTCCATGATGACATTTCTTATTGTTATCTCCGCTCATGTTAGGCCATCTTTAAGCGAGCTGGCAGTAGTTGTATTCCCAGTACTGTTTGCTTTTCTTGGCTTATTTTCCGTCGCGCAATTTGTCTCGATTCTTTTCATCTTGGTATCTGTGCGAGCATTGTATTCTGCTTTTCGATTTACTCGATCAAAGTAGTTGCTGAGGTCAGCGCGTAATCATAGGGGTCGAATCATAGGGGTCAGAGTAAAGTGCCAGAGTAAATTTGTCGGTCATGGCGGTGATCCAGTCAATGACCGAACCTGCTCCCTGAAACGCTCCGAACCCAGCACGAGCCCCTTGTTGATGCAGTGACGTATTTTTGCGACTACCTCGCCAGCTAAGGCTTGCTCCATCAACTTTCGGTAATGGGCCTGGCGATCCGCAGGGTTTGCCCCCAGGTCATTGTAGAGCCCGTGAGGCGTCCACAGTTCGATGGGAGTTCCAAAGGCATGCGCACGATAACTGGACCAGAGATAATCGCCTGGATCTCTCACCATGCCTGCCCTGATGGGATTTAATTCGATGTACTGTAGGCAGGCGAGCAGGTACTCGCGATCATGAATCAGGCTCGATCTGTATCTTCCCTCAAACAACGTTCCTGATCTCCCGTAGACGTCATTGAAATATCGAACATATAGGCGGCCAATGAATTGCATCAGGCGGGGGACACCTTCCTCCGACATTGGTGTCAGTAGTAGATGAACATGGTTCGTCATGAACACCCAACCATGAATCCGCACACCAAATTTCTCGGCACCTACTGCCAGCCAGTTGGCGTAGGCTGCCAGGTCGGCATCTGAGGCAGAACAAACCTGACGATTGTTGCCTCTCTGGATAATGTGTAGTGGCATTCCGGGAATACAGACCCTCGGACGTCGGGGCATGGCAAGAAGAATCATATGATTGACAGTGTTCCTGCACGTTACATCGAGCAGACGACAGGCTGGAGCAGACATTCGCCAGACAGGCCTTCAGAGAGGCGGCCCAAGTGGGTACAGATTACTCTGGCACTTTACTCTGACCCCTTTTAAATTTGGAGCGTTCGCCATCAAGAAGGACGTGCTTCCTCACGTCTACGCTAGCGTTGCGTACTACGGAGACCTTCTACCTGCGATGGTTGGTGATCAAGCGTGGCTGTTAGTAAATGTAACGAGCATTGCAAACTGTTTCGATTCGGCAAGTTCACTTCGCGCAATGAACAATGACGAGTGGGCTAAAATTGTACTGCGTGCCAAAAGACTCAATGAGCCCATCTTCAAAGTGCCGGAGACCTCAGCGTGCGATGTTTATGCTTTCGAACGAGGACACGAGGATGACTTTGTTCGAAACTACGAACGTGCGAACCTATCAGGCCTGAGGTTCGAAGAGATTTCGCTAACATGAGTGGTTTGGTTGGAGCGGAGCAGTTTGCTGTGTACGCAAAAGAGAGTCTTAGCGAACTGGGGTTCAAGATTTACGGCGCCATACCACCTACGGTTTTGGATGGTGCAACCGCTGGCAATACTAGCCTCACATACATACACCAAACGGGTCTTTTCCTGTCACCTTTTTTTCAGTTTTATGATGGCAAAATTGCTGGACTTACATTCGGTAGGTGCTGGACGTTAGAAGGATACAAACACCGAATTTTTTCACACCGTTACGGCGCCTTCACCGAGTATTTCGGACTCAAAGATACGAATAGGTTTTACTTTGTGCCAGATTCGCACCCTGAGCATGTATATGCAGACATTTGTGAGAGTGTCGCAGAAACTCTACCGGTGATTTTGCAGCAGTTGACTTATGAGGTATTGGAAGAGATCGAAGGATTGCCCGGCGGGGCCCGCGATCAAAAGAGAAGATACTTTGGTGACAGAGCTGATGAGGCAGTCCCTACAGCATGTGAACTTAAGGAAAAGTGAACTTGAAGGAGGATCAGACATTTATGCGGAAATTTTTTTTAGAAATTGTATTGAAAGTTGTTATTGGTCTGTGTCTCGTTTCAGAGACACAGTTTGTGATTGCAGCCTCTGCTGTACGAGTTGTCAGTGTTGCTGAACAAACCGCAATTGACGACTTGACCCTTTGCATAGGAAACGCTCAGAAATCACGAGGGTCGGAGTAATGTACCGGAGTAGCTCTCGAT
>JANQJA010000022.1 GCA_028281885.1 Pseudomonadales bacterium
CGGTACTGGCAGAAGAACTGGGCACCCTGGTGGGCTCCCGCGATCTCAATGCCTTCGTCAAGATTGCCTCCGACGGCACCATCACCATCTACTCGGCCACCCCGGAAATGGGCCAGGGCGTCAAGACGGCCCTTCCCATGATCATTGCCGAAGAAATGGGCGCCAAATGGGAAGATGTGGTAGTCATGCAGGCACCGATTGACGCGGAACGCTACGGCCGGCAAAGCGCTGGCGGTTCCACCAGCGTACCGCGCAACTACGACCTGATGCGGCAGATGGGTGCCAGCGCCCGGGAGATGCTGATTGGTGCCGCATCGGAAACCATGGAAGTGCCGCGGGATGAACTGAAAGCGCGAGAAAGCCAGGTCATTCACATTTCCGGTGATGCCCTGACCTTCGGCCAGTTGGCTGCGCTGGCTGTCAGGCAACCCGTGCCGGATCCGGATTCGCTCAGGTACAAGGACCCGTCAGAGTTCACCATTATTGGCACCGCGGTCTCCAGTGTCGATAACCTGGTGATTGCGACCGGCAAGGCCGACTTCGGTCTCGACACCGTCGTACCGGGCATGAAGTACGCAGCCTACCAACGCTGTCCGAAGCTTGGCGGCAAGGCAGTCAGCTTCAACGAGCAGGAGATCAAAGCCCTGCCCGGCGTCATCGATGCCTTCATCCTTGATACCAAGGGCGGCGTCAATGTGCTGAATTCAGGTGTCGCCATCGTCGGCGAGGACACCTGGACCGTCCTCGACGCCAAGAACAAGCTCAAGGTGACCTGGGATGAAGCCGGCGCTTCCACCGACACCTGGACTGACATGCAGGCTATGGCGCAAAAAATCGCTGTAGAAAGCGACGGGAACATCGTGGCCCAGCGCGGCGATGTGGATGCCGAGTTTGCCAGCCATTCAAATCGAACCCTTGAGTCATTCTATGAATTCCAGTTCGTCGCCCATGTCTGCATGGAACCGATGAACTGCACCGCCCACTACCGGCACGGTGAGAACGGCGAACCCGATACCGTCGAAGTATGGGCACCAACCCAGTACGGCAAGAGAGTCAAAGATGCTGGCGTTGCACTATGGAACATGGACCCGGATCTGATCACGGTCCATCAGCGCCGCATGGGCGGTGGCTTCGGCCGTCGATTCAGACCCGACTTTGCTGCCGAAGCCATGGCGATTTCCGAGCGGACCCGGGTACCGGTCAAGCTCACCTGGACCCGCACCGACGACATTCACTACGACTTCTTCCGCGCTGGCGGCTGGCAGAATCTCAAAGCCGCGGTTGACGAGAACGGCAGGCTGGCAGCCTGGGACCAGCATTACATTGGCTTTACCCGGAATGGACAACGCATGACAGGCTCAGGGTTACGCGGCAGAGAAATGCCGACCTCAGTCCTCCCAACCGTACGTTCGCGACAGACCATGACCGACATCGGCACACCCTGCGGCGCCTGGCGTGCACCGAGCTCCAATACCAACGCCTTTGTCGAACAGTGTTTTGTTCATGAACTGGCGGAACTGGCCGGGCGTGATCATCTCGAATTTCTGATCGAGATGATGGGTGAGCGACGCTGGGTCGAGGAAGGCAACATCCGCAGACTCAACACCGGTCGCGCCATCGACGTGATCAAGCTGGCTGCCGAAAAGGGTGGCTGGGGACAGGAGATGCCCGCTGGTCGGGGACTCGGCCTTGCCTTCTACTTCAGTCATGCGGGGCATATCGCCGAGGTGGCCGAAGTCAGCGTCGATAAAGACCGAAACCTGAAGGTGCACAAGGTCACCGTGGCAGTGGACATCGGTCCCATCATCAACATGAGTGGCGCGACCACCCAGGTGCAGGGTTCTGTCATCGATGGCCTGAGTGCCATGGCCATGCAGCAGATCACCATGGTCGACGGCGTGATTCAGGAAGACAACTTCCATGAGTATCACGTCATGCGCATCGGTCCCACACCTGACGTCGAGGTTCATTACATTCAGAGCGACAATCCATCGACCGGCATCGGCGAACCTGCGCTGCCGCCCCTGGCACCCGCCGTCGCCAACGCGATCTATGCGGCGAGCGGTATCCGCGTCAGGTCGATGCCGCTGACTAACGAGGGCTTTACGCTCGTCTGATCTGACGGCGCCAAACACAAAGCGGAGGTTACATGGCCAGTTTCAAACTAAACATCAATGGTACGGATCATGAGATAGAAGTCCGTGCCGACATGCCACTGTTATGGGCGCTAAGGGACAAACTCGGTCTCACCGGTACCAAGTACGGCTGCGGGATTGCCCAGTGCGGCGCCTGCACCGTGCATATCGATGGCGCTCCGGTGCGCGCCTGCGTCACGCCCATCTCGGCGGTGAACGGCAAGGTCACCACTATCGAGGGACTCGCCACTGCCCGCGGATTGCATCCTGTGCAGACGGCCTGGATCGAACATGACGTACCGCAATGCGGTTACTGTCAGTCGGGCCAGATCATGTCCACCGTTGCCCTGCTGGAGAATAATCCGAACCCGACGGATAACGAGATTGATGAGGCGCTGGCTGGTAACTACTGCCG
>JANQJA010000001.1 GCA_028281885.1 Pseudomonadales bacterium
GGCGTTGCAGTTCGTGATCCCGCGAGGTGAATACTACGCGCTGCTTGAGGCGCTCGTGCAGGCCGGGTTCGGTGACCGGATCCTGTTTGGTTCGGACCAGGTGATCTGGCCGGAGCTGATTGAAGAAGGTATTAATGCCATTAATGATGCGCCTTTCCTGAGTTATGCGCAGAAGAAGGCGATCCTTCATGACAACGCTGTGCGCTTCCTGCGATTACATGAGGACTGACCGCCGTTCGACAAGGACCTGGATCGCCTCAACATCATGCTCACTTATTAGTTCATAACTAACTGATCGGTCTGTTCGGGGCGTTTCAGTATCTACGCTTGCTTTGGTTCTTGTAAGATAGGCGGCCTATTGTTCCAACAGTAAGGCTACCTTTGATGAGCGAGACAAAGCGCTTCAAATCCATTGGCAAGAATGCGATTCGGGAGGACGCATTTGACAAGCTTACGGGCAAGGCCGTGTTCGGCGCAGACGTCAAGGTCGCCAACACGATCCATGGCGTCATGCTGCGCAGTCCCCACGCCCACGCCAAAATTCTGAGTATCGACACTGCGGAAGCAGAGGCACTGGATGGCGTCTATGCGGTCGTCACTGCAGAGGACTTCCCGGAGCTTGGTTATGACCTGCCGGGTCACATTTCCAGGGACAATATTGCTCGACGCAAGGTGCTTTATCATGGTCATGGTGTGGTTGGTATTGTCGCCCGTACCGAAGACATCGCGCTTCGTGCTCGCGAACTCATCAAGGTTGAATACGAGAAGCTGCCCCATGCCCTGACCCTCGATGATGCCATCGCGGAAGATGCGCCGATCATTCACGATCATCTGAAGCATGAAGGCGACAGCGAAGGTCGGCCCAGTAACGTGTATGAAAAGATCGAACGTACCTATGGTGATCCCGAGAAGGGGTTCGCCGAAGCTGATGTTGTGCGTGAACGCACCTACTTTACGCCATTCATTCATCAGGCCTACATCGAGCCGGTGGTTTGTACTGCCAGCTATTCAGCCAACTCGCAGTCAACCATCTGGACAACCACTCAGGGACACTTTCAGATTCGCGAATTCGTCGCCAAGATGACCGGAATGACGGAGCGCGATATCAATGTGGTTCCGACGGAGATTGGCGGCGGCTTCGGTGGCAAGACCATGCCGTATCTCGAAGCGATTGCGCTGATGCTGTCGAAAAAAGCCGGGCGCCCCGTCAAGATGCGCATGACGCGCGAAGAAGTGTTGCGCTGTGCGGGGCCGGTTTGCTCCGCCAAGGTTCGGGTCAAGATTGGCATCAAGCGTGACGGCACCATCACGGCCCTGTCAGGCCACATGCTTTACGACAGTGGTGCGCTGCCTGGTGTACCAGCCTCAAGTGGTGTCAGGAATATCTTCACCGCCTATGATGTCAAGAATGCTTATATAGAGGCATACAGCGTTGTCACCAACAAGACCCGTTCACGGGCCTATCGTGCACCGGGTGGCCCCCAGGCCTGTTTTGCCATGGAAAGCCTGCTGAATGAAGTTGCCGATGAAATTGGCATGGACCCGATTGAGGTCAGGCTGAAGAACGCAATACGCGACAATGGCGAGAACATCTCGAAGATGCCGTTCAAGGAAGCGGGACTTGTGAAGTGTCTCGAGGCGGCGAGGGACTCTGATCATTACCAGAGTGAACTGAAGCCCGGCTGCGGCCGGGCAGTTTCGGCGGCTTATTGGTTCAATGCGGGGGGAATCTCCGCCGCAACGGTAACGCTGCACAAAAATGGCTATGTGTCAGTGACGACCGGTTCGGCGGACCTGTCCGGGACGCGAACCACCCTGGCCCAGATTGCCGCAGAGGCGTTTGAGGTACCCGTCGAACAAATCCACGCAGAGGTTGCTGACACGAACCATGTTGGTTTCACCGGCGTGAGCGGCGGCAGTCGAACCGTCAATGCCACCGGTCAGGCGGTCAACTTCGCAGCGATAGAAGTAATCGAGCAGATGAAACAGCGCGCCGCTTCCGGCTGGAACGTGACGCCTGACGATGTGCAGTGGAAAGAGGGCGTTGCGATCAACAGCAAGAACCCTGATGAAACGCTGACCATCGGCCAGATTGGTGACAGTGCCGCTGCCACCGGTGGTCCCATCAGTTCAAGTTCTTCAGTCAATATTCCAGGCGGTATCGGTCCCTGCTTCGCCGTGCATATCTGTGACGTTGAAGTGGATAAGGAGACCGGCAAGACCAAGCTGCTGCGATACACCGCTATCCAGGATGCCGGCCTTGCCGTTCATCCCCAGATGGTTGAGGGTCAGATGCAGGGCGGTGCCGTTCAGGGCATTGGCTGGGCGTTGAACGAGGAATGTATCTACAACGCAGATGGCGTGCTGCAGAATCCTGGCTTTCTGGATTACCGAATTCCGTTGGCGTCCGATCTGCCCATGATTGAAACCATCATCGTCGAAGTACCCAACTCAATGCATCCCTTCGGGGTGAGAGGTGTGGGTGAGGCCCCGATCATTCCGCCGCTGGCGGCCGTGGGCTCTGCCATCAGTAACGCGATTGGCGCACCGGTAACCGAGTTGCCGGCTTCGCCGCCGCGTGTTCTGAGCCTGACCCTGTCGGCAGAAGCAGGACAGCAGCAAGAAAAAGTGGCCTAAGCAAAACGTCCAGCAGGCGTTTTCGAAAGAAATCCGGGAGGGAGATTTTGAAAGTTGTCAACGCGATTGCCGAGATACTGAAGCGGGAGAAAGTCAGATTTATCATCGGCTACCCGGTTAATCCGATTATTGAAGCGGCTGCCGAGGCAGACATCCGGACCATTATCGTTCGACAGGAACGGGTCGGGTTGCACATGGCCGATGCGGTCAGCCGGTTAACGAGCGGCGAAGATATCGGCGTATTTGTGATGCAACAGGGTCCTGGTGCGGAAAACGCGTTTGGTGGGGTTGCCCAGGCCTACAGCGAGTCGGTACCGATTCTGGTCATGCCGGCCGGATACCGGCGGCGGCTCGCTCATTACTATCCGAACTTCAATTCCACGCTCAACATGAAGCACATCACCAAATGGGCGGAGCCGGTGACCATGGGAGAAGCACTGCCGGAAGTGATGCGGCGAGCGTTCTGGCGATTGAGGAACGGTCGCCCCGGGCCGGTGCTGGTGGAAGTCCCCCTCGATGTGTTCAGCGAGGAGATAGACGACGACTTTGAATATATCCCCAGCTTTGGCACGCGAACCGCGCCGGAACAGACCGCCGTTCAGGAGGCGGCTCAGGTCCTCGCGGCAGCAAAGTCGCCGGTGATCTACGCGGGTCAGGGTATTCATTACGCCAGGGCCTGGCCTGAACTGAAGGCACTGGCAGAACGGCTCAACATTCCGGTCTCAACCAGTCTGGAAGGCAAGAGTGCGTTCCCGGAAAATCATCCGTTGTCGCTGGGCTCGGGTGGGCTTGCAGTGCCGAAAGCGGTGCATGAGTTTCTGCATAACGCTGACGTGATTTTTGGCGTCGGCTGCAGCTTCGCGCTGACCGGGTTCGGCGTGAAGATTCCGTCAGGCAAGACCATTATTCATTCAACCCTCGATCCGATGGATCTGAACAAGGACATTCCTGCCCAGCATGTGCTGTGCGGGGATGCCCGGCTCACGTTGACTGCCCTGCTCGATGCGCTGGACGGCTGCGACTGTTCGGCGGCGAGTGCCCGCGCGGACATCGCTGATGACATCAAATCTGTGAAAGACGGGTGGCTTGAGGAGTGGATGCCCAAACTTCGCAACGACGATGCGCCGATCAGTCCCTACCGCGTAATCTGGGAACTGATGCATACGGTCGATGTCGATAACACGATTATTACGCACGATGCCGGCAGTCCCCGCGACCAGCTGTCGCCTTTCTGGCAGAGTACCACGCCCCTCAGTTATATCGGTTGGGGAAAGACCACTCAGCTTGGTTACGGGCTGGGGCTCGCGATGGGTGCGAAACTGGCCCGCCCCGATGCGCTCTGCATCAATGTGTGGGGAGACGCCGCGATCGGATTTACCGGAATGGACTTTGAAACCGCGGTCCGTGAGCGCATACCAATACTGTCGATCCTGTTTAACAACTTCTCGATGGCTTGTGAGCTGCCAATCATGCAGGTGGCCACCGAGAAGTATCGAAGCACCGATATTTCAGGCAATTATGCTGACATGGCGAAAGCGTTTGGCGGCTACGGTGAGCGCGTGACTGAACCGGGCGATATCAAGAGTGCCATTGAGCGGGGCATCGAGGCCACCAAACGAGGCGAACCGGCCCTGATCGAATTTATCACCGACCAGGAACTCCAGAAGTCCCGGTATTAGCGCGTATTCTTCAACAGATGCGTGTTCACGCAATTTTCCAACCGGCCGTCCCGCAGGTAGCGGATCGCCGTTCGGGCGGAAAACGTTCTCATGTCGATGATGCTCTCTGGGGTGCAGAAGGCGGCGTGAGGCGTGATGACCAGGCGATGCGCTAACCAGGGTTCCTCGTTGCGCCAGGCACTGATCAGTTTCAGGTCCGGTGAGGGCGGCTCCGTAGGCAGTACATCCAGTCCGGCAGCAAGCACAACGTCGGCCCGCATCGCCTCACAAAGCGCATCAATGTCGATAATGGCGCCGCGTGCTGTGTTGATCAGGATCATGCCGGGTTTTGCATGGGCAAGCGTCTCTGCATTGATTAGATTTTTCGTCTCATCGTTGAGCGGCGCATGGATGGACAGGAAGTCGGATTGACCCATGAGTTCTTTCAGGCTGTCGACCCGACGTATACCCAGCGCCTGCTCGGTACCATTCGGTGCGTAGGGATCGTAGAACAGCACATCCATATCGAAAGCCCTGGCTCGCAGGGCGGCAGCGGTACCAATTCTGCCGAGGCCGAGGACGCCGAATGACTGGCTCGACAGTCGGCGCCCGAAGGGATTGATGGTGGGCCGCCAGGCCCGGGCAGCATCCAGCCGAAGCGATTCGTCGTGAAACGCGATCCCCTTGGATAGCGTCAGCATCAGGGCAATGGCGTGATCGGCAACTTCGCGGGTGCCGTAGTCCGGTGTGTTGCAAACCGGTATCCCAAGACTGGCCCACAGTTCGAGGTCAACCATGTTGAATCCGACGCCGGGGACGACGAGAATCCTGCAGCTTTTTAGACTTCTAACGATGTCTTCCGGATAGGCACCATATCCGACGATGCCGTCACACTCGCGCCATTGTTCGTCTGTTACTGTATCGATGTCGGGCGAGAACCAGGGTTCGGCGCTGTCTTCCAGTCCGGCAAGCTCTGGCGCCATATCGTCCTGCCAGCGTGTTCTGGGCCAGAGAATCCGGGGTCGCTGTTGATTCATGTGGGCGTTGCCTCCAGTACCTGGTCGTTCAGACGCGTAAACACCTGTTTTGCATTTTCGCCAAACACGGCTTCGCGTTCCACGTCTGACAGGTTCGGTGTCGCATCAATATAACGTCTCGTGTCGTCATAGTTGTGGCCGGTTTCGGGATCGATGCCGCGGACGGCGCCGACAATTTCTGATGCGAACAGGATGTTTTTGCTCGGGATCACCCGGGTCATGCAATCGATGCCCGCCTGGTGATAGACACAGGTATCAAAATAGACATTGCGGAGCAGGTGCTCATCAAGGGTTGGTTTTCCCATATCCTGGGCAAGGCCCCGATAGCGACCCCAGTGGTAGGGTACCGCGCCGCCGCCATGGGGAATGATGAATTTCAGCGTCGGGAAATCCCTGAACAGATCGCCCTTGAGAAGTTGCATGAATACGGCGGTATCGCCGTTGAGATAGTGTGCTCCCGTCGGGTGAAAATTAGGGTTGCACGATCCTGATACATGCAGCATCGCGGGCACTGCCAGTTCCTCCATCTTTTCCCACAGCGGGTACCACCACTTGTCGGTGATGGGAGGATCGGTCCACATGGCGCCTGACGGGTCAGGATTGACGTTGCATCCCACGAAACCCATTTCGTTGACGCAGCGTTCCAGCTCGGTAATGCAGTTTTTTGGTTCAACGCCTGGATACTGCGGTAGTTGGCAGACTGGAGCAAAGTGGTGGGGATAAAGGTCGCAGATCCGTCGGATCATGTTGTTACAGGCTTCCGCCCAGTAGTCGGCCGACTGCTGCGTGCCGAGATGATGGCCCATGCCGGCAGCGCGAGGGGAGAAGAGCGTCAGGTCGATGCCGCGTTCCCGCTGCAGTCTGATCTGGTTGGGTTCGAGGCTCGCGCGGATTTCATCGTCGGTAATGTTGAGATCGGCCCTGGACAGCGGCAACGACGGATCATTCGCAAGAGATTCGAGCTGCGCCCTGCGGTAGTCCTTCAGCTGGTCTGGTTCGGTCGTGTAGTGCCCGTGGCAATCAATAATCATTTTTGTATCCCACATCCCCGTATCCTAACGCCCGGCCAGTTCTCGCCCCTTGTTGAGTCCGGGTGTTGATCGAACCACGCCGGTCATCAGCATGGTGAAACCCTCGCCAAGGATTCGTTCAACGTTATTGGCATTCACATGTGGATGGCCCGCCGCGACCTTGTGCTCCTTGCAAATGGCGACGATCTCGGCCAGTGCTTCGAGCACAGCCGGGTGATCATACTGGCGCGGATAACCGAGTTCCTGGCTGAGATCTCCCTCGCCGATGATGATCCCGCCAATCCCGGGTACGTTTTTCAGCATGTCAGGCAGATTTGCGATCCCGGCCGTATCCTCAATCATCAGCAGTACCAGAATCTCGCCATTGGGGTCGAGCGGCCAGACATCCGCTTTTTTGTAATAGTCCTGCTGGCTCAGACCCCAATAGCGCGCCGCGATGCCGGGACCGTCGCCGCGAATGCCGACGGGTTCATAGAGCGGAGCGTCCTTGAGCCGCGGATAGCGGCAGGCGGCGACCGCATTGTAAGCCTCTTCCACGGTACTGATATGTGGCCAGACGATGCCGTAGGCGCCCATATCGAGTGCCTGCTTGGCTTGCCACTGGCCCATCTCGTTGCCGTTTGGCGGCACCCGTATCAATGGCGTGACGGTAGGCGCGATCGAGGCTGCCTGGGCGATCTGGCCTCGGCTGAGCATGTATTGCAGGCAATCACGGACCGTGTGCGAGTCCCAGGGATTGTGTTCCGTCTCGAAGATGACGCCGTCATAGTTTGGCGAATTAGCGTAGGTGATGGCGGTCGGCACATCGGGACTCACCAGCGCAGCAAAGGCCGGTTTGCCCGATTCGAGTGCTGCGATCATGCCGTTCAATCTGGGGATCTGAGTCATGGAGTCTCCGCTTGTGTCGAGTTAGCCAGGTCAGACTAAACGCGATTGTGGTGGAAAAGCGAGAATCACTGGCCAATCTGCCGATATATCCTGCCGGCAGAATAACCGGGTCTGTCCCCAGACAGGGACGGTTCCTGCGGTCAATCAGCCGGGCAGCCACTGACTGATCGTCCACCGGCTTCATTCTTGATGTAGATCAAACGGAAATTGCCGACGATGGACTAAATTAAACTCACAGTATGCGGGGGCTTTCGCTGCTTGGTTTCCCCCTTGATCGTGACATCGGATTGGGTGGAATCACAAAGCCGTCCGTTCGTTGAAAGCATAATAACTAGTTTGAAGGTGCGCGCTGTGACAGCTCTGCCGGATGATCAACCTGAAGCCGATAACAGTCAGTTAAGTCGGGCGGAAGAACGTAATCTCTTTTTGTTTATCACCATTCTGCTGTTTCCGATTCTGTCGGTAGTACTGGTGGGTGGATACGGTTTTCTGATCTGGATCATGCAGATTATTTTCGGTCCGCCGAGTGGTTGATCGGGTATGGACGTTAGCAAACGCGCATTGTTTTCCGGGAAGGCTCGTTATCAGCCGATACGGCCTCCATGGGCGATAGCAGAAGAACGATTCGTCGATGCCTGTAACGGATGTAACGACTGCGTTACTGCCTGTCCGCAACACATTCTGAGGATGGTCGTTGGTGATTTGCCGGAGGTGGATTTCCATTCCGGTGAGTGTACGTTCTGCGGTGATTGTGTCGCGGCATGCAAGTCCGGCGCGATTTCCAGGGAACACTACCACGATTGGCGGCAGGGCAAATCCTCATCGCCATGGCCGGTAACCGTATCCTTTAAAGAGCAAGACTGCCTCGCCCACAACGGAATTGCCTGCCAGATATGTTACGAAAACTGTGAGTATTCGGCGATTTCGATGCGCTACGCCGATTTGCCCATCCCCGTTCCCGATCTCAATCGTCAGTCCTGTGTGGGGTGTGGCGCCTGTATCCACAGCTGTCCGCGCGATGCTTTTTTCCTGGAGCATGTTCCAGTGCAAAACGCGAATCCCGGAACGACTGAACCCGGCGAGCAGACATCCACCCAGGGTATGGAACCGATTCGGGGTCAGGACGACTACACCAGCGGAGCACCAGATGCGAAACCCCGAACGTCATATTTCTGAATCGGACGAGGTTCATATCTCCAGCGTCATCATACAGGTAAACCCTGATCAGCTGGCGTCGGTAAAGCATGGCGTGGAGGCATTGCCGTTTGGCGAGGTTGTTGCAGACGACCCTCGCGGCAAACTGGTTGTTGTTCTGGAATCCGGCAGTTGCGCAGAGACAGATCACTACATTCAGCAGCTTCAGACAATGCATCACGTGCATTCGGTCACCATGGTTTATCACCAGGCTGAAGGCACCGATGAGATTGATCAAATGCAAGACAGAGATGTACTCCCATGAGCGGGAAGGCCCGTGTGAGGTTAATGACCAAAGGGACAAATCGCCCGATGAAAATGACAAAGGTTCAGCTATGAAAGTAACGCGTCGACAGTTCATAAAATCGAAGGCAGCGGTAACCGCGATGGCTGCTGCTGGTATTTCGGCGCCGGTTGGTGCGACAAATCTGATAGCGGCTCGAGAAGATGCCGCCCTGACATGGTCCAAGGCGCCGTGTCGATTCTGTGGAACCGGTTGCAGTGTTCACGTCGCTACCAAGCACGGCCGGGTGGTCGCTACTCATGGCGATATCAAGTCGCCGGTAAATCGTGGCCTTAACTGTGTGAAAGGTTACTTCCTGTCGAAGATCATGTACGGCGAGGATCGACTGACCCAGCCGCTACTGCGCAAGCGAGATGGCGAGTACCACAAGGACGGTGATTTTGAACCGGTCGGGTGGGATGAGGCCTTCGACGTGATGGCGGATAAATACAAAGCTGCTCTCAAGGCCAAGGGGCCGGGTTCAATCGGCATGTTTGGTTCCGGCCAGTGGACCGTGTGGGAAGGCTATGCGGCGGTAAAACTGATGAAGGCCGGTTTCCGCTCCAACAATATCGAACCGAATGCCCGCCACTGTATGGCGTCTGCCGTGGGTGGCTTTATGCGCGCGTTTGGTATCGATGAACCCATGGGTTGCTATGACGATTTCGAACACGCTAACGCCTTTGTGCTCTGGGGTTCGAATATGGCAGAGATGCATCCGATTCTCTGGACCCGTTTGACAGACCGAAGACTCAGCGCACCAGATACGCAGGTTGCTGTGCTGTCGACCTACGAGCACCGTTGTTTTGACCTGGCGGATATCGGTGCGATATTCAGTCCTCAGACGGATATGGCGATTCTCAACTACATCGCTAATTACATCATTGCCAATGACAAGGTGAACTGGAACTTTGTCAACAAGCACACCAACTTCCGTCGCGGCGTCACGGATATCGGCTACGGTTTGCGGCCCGATCACCCGCTTGAGAAGAAGGCGAAGAATGCTTCGAAGGCTGCAGGTTCCCAGCCAATGACCTTTGACGAGTACAAGGTATTCGTCAGTACCTATACCGCGGAGTATGTTTCAGAGCTGAGTGGCGTCAGTGAGGCGACGCTGGAAAAAATCGCCAGACTCTATGCCGATCCGGCAGTCAAGGTCATGTCGCTCTGGACCATGGGGGTCAACCAGCATACCCGCGGCGTCTGGACCAATAACCTGATTTATAACCTTCACCTGCTGACCGGAAAAATCTCTACACCCGGCAACAGCCCGTTCTCTTTGACCGGCCAGCCCTCTGCCTGCGGCACCGCCCGCGAAGTGGGCACCTTTGCTCACCGTCTGCCGGCAGACATGGTGGTGATGAATCCAAAACATCGAGCCATGGCGGAGAACATCTGGAAGCTGCCGGAAGGCACCATTGTCGATAAACCCGGTGCTCATGCCGTTTTGCACAATCGCAAGTTGAAAGATGGCGACATCAACGTGTACTGGGTGCAGGTCAACAACAACATGCAGGCCGCGGCAAACATGAATGAGGAGGGCTACCCCGGCTATCGCAATCCCGACAACTTCATTGTCGTCTCGGATGCATATCCGACGGTCACTGCCCAGGCCGCTGATCTGATTCTTCCCACGGCGATGTGGGTAGAGAAGGAGGGCGCATACGGTAACGCCGAGCGGCGTACTCAGTTCTGGCATCAATTGATCGATGCGCCGGGTGAGGCCCGATCTGATGTCTGGCAGGTCATGGAATTTGCCAAGCGTTTCAAGGTTGAGGAAGTCTGGCCGGCCGAACTGGTTGATAAGAAACCCGCGTACCGTGGCAAGACGCTGTTCGATATTCTGTTTGCCAACGGTCAGGTCGACAGGTACCCGCTGTCGGAAATCAGCCCCGATCACGGCAACGATGAGTCGAAACACTTTGGATTCTATGTGCAGAAGGGGTTGTTTGAAGAGTATGCCGCTTTCGGCCGAGGCCATGCCCATGACCTGGCGGACTTTGAAACCTATCACGCGTCGCGAGGGCTGAGATGGCCGGTCATCGATGGCAAGGAAACCCTGTGGCGGTTCAAAGAAGGCTACGATCCTTACGTCAAACCCGGATCCGACTTTGAGTTTTATGGCAAACCTGACGGTCGGGCCGTGATCTTTGCCCTGCCGTATGAGCCCCCGGCGGAGTCTCCTGATGACGAGTTCCCCCTGTGGCTGTGTACAGGTCGGGTGCTGGAACACTGGCATTCCGGGTCCATGACCCAGCGGGTTCCCGAACTCTACAAGTCCTTTCCCGATGCTGTCTGTTTTATGCACCCGCGGGATGCTCAACAGATGGGAGTACGCAGGGGGGATGCGGTGAAAGTGGAATCACGTCGTGGTCACATCGTCTCCCGGGTAGAAACCCGGGGTCGCAACCGCCCGCCGGAAGGTATGGTGTTCGTACCCTGGTTTGACCCCCGGCAGTTGATCAACAAGGTCACGCTGGATGCTACCGATCCGATATCCAAGCAAACCGACTTTAAAAAATGCGCCGTGCGCGTCAGCAAGGTATAGGGGGTTTTCAGATGAAGAACTTTGTTTTGATCCCGCTGTTGTTCGCTGTTGTCACCGCATCATTTCAAGCCGTGGCAGAAGCCCAGATTGCAACCTTGCGCAAGGGCACGCCATTGGATCAACAGCAGGCAGACCCGGATCAGTTGCAGCCCTATAGCGACAGGGATGTGAAGCAGCCCAGGGCTTATCCAATGCAGCCGCCGGTGATTCCTCACAAGATCGAAAACTATCAGGTCGATCTGAATGTCAACAAATGCCTCTCCTGTCACGCTCGCAGTCGCACCGAGGAATCCCAGGCGCCGATGGTCAGTGTGACTCACTTCATGGACCGGGATGGCAATTTTCTGGCGGACGTTTCGCCGCGTCGGTATTTTTGCAATCAGTGTCACGTCCCCCAGATTGAAAGGAAGCCCCTGTTAGAAAACCAGTTCAAGGATGTGAAAGCAGTCCTGAATGAGGCCGACTAAACGGGAGAACAATCGTGATTGAATTGTTAAAACGTTACCTGCGGCGGGCGAGACAGCCCAGCATTCACTACAGCCTGGGCTTTCTCACATTGGGCGGCTTCGTGATGGGGATCATTTTTTGGGGAGGTTTTAATACGGCGCTTGAAGCGACCAACACGGAAACCTTCTGTATCTCCTGTCACGAGATGGAAGACAACGTGTATATGGAACTTCAGAGTACCGTGCATTTCAGTAATGGCTCCGGTGTCAGGGCGACATGCCCGGACTGTCATGTGCCCCATGAGTGGACTTACAAGATTGCCCGCAAAACACAGGCCAGCAAGGAAGTCTGGGGCAAGATATTTGGCACTATCAACACCCGGGACAAATTCCTCGACAAGCGCCTGGAACTTGCGCAACACGAATGGGCGAGACTGAAGGCCAACGATTCCCTGGAGTGTCGGAACTGCCATGACTTCGACTACATGGATTTCACCCAGCAGGGCAAACGCGCCAGGGATCAACATAGCTCTGCGTTGGCCAGTGGTGAGAAAACCTGTATTGACTGCCATAAGGGTATTGCTCACAGACTCCCGAATATGGCGGGCGTGGAAGGGTTCTGATCAGATAGTCGAGATTTTCAGTACTCGAAGATCCTTTTGGGAGGGGATGAAGGGCCGCCACGTTGTTTCCACAACCGTGATCTGACCTGTTGCCGGTGGAAGTTAGGTATTTCGGAGACGCTCTCAAGATTTCCCGGTTCCGGTTATTTTTTGTCCTGATTGAAGGTCTCCCTTACTTTCTTACGGGGACATTAATGCCTTCACTGCGATCTGCATATTGACCAAAGAGCGCAATGCAGACCATAGATCTCTAAACTTCGGTTCTGCGGGCGGTTAGCTGCTTCATTGACGCGGGGGTTGGCAGTATCTTCATATACAACGGGCGTAGCAAGTTAGTAGATCCTGAACAATCCCGCTAAGATCGCTGTCCTTAATCCTCCAGGAAATACAGTGGAGGGGATCCGGTTGGCTAGGCACCTTCTTGAAACGGATTTTGAAGCAGACGCAGCGTGAGATGAGTACTACGGACACAAAAATAGACGGCACGGCCGGACAGGACGAGTTTGTCGGGTATCGTTCCCGCAGAGGCAGGCGACTCTTGACGATCGGCATTGCATTGGTTGCCTCCCTGGTAACTATCTTCGTCTCGGTCTACCTGTATGATTTTTTTGTTGCCGAGGATTTTTTCGAATCTTCCAAGGTTCGAACCGCAGTGGCGGAAGAAGGAAGGTTCGAGCGCAGTATTTCGGTTGAAGGCAAGGTGGTTGCAACCTTCAATCCCACCTTTTACGCGAAGGATCTCGGCGTGATATCGCTGAATGTCGATGAGGGTGACGAGGTTGATGCCGATCAGCTCCTTGCCACGATTTCCAATGCCGAGCTAACAAGTCAGCTACGGCGGCAGCAATCCATGCTTGAGCTACAGCGTGTCGAACTGGACACGCTAAAAAACGAACTGAAACAGAGAGAGCTGGAGTCCTCCCAGCAGCTCACTCTGCTGAAGATTAATCTTGAGGCGAGCCGCCGCGAACTGGACCGAATGTCACAGATCACGAACAAGGGCAGTATCAGTCTCAACGACTACGAAAAGTTGAAGGACAACGTTCACGCGCTGGAAGTGCAGGTCGAAAATACCGTTCAGCAGAATGCACTTGCGCGAGAGAACCGCCAGTACGAAGTGCGAACAAAGTCGCTTTCGATAGATCAACAGGCGTTGGTCGTGGACGATCTGAAACGTCAGGTGGACGAACTCAGTATTGAATCCCCGGTGGATGGAGTTGTCGGCGATATTCTGGTCAATGAAAGAGACACGGTGGTCAGGAATCAACCCATCATGAGCGTCGTGGATCTGTCTTCTTACGAGGTGGAGGTGTCGATCCCCGAGACCTACGCAGAGAGCCTGGAGCCAGGAATTGCCGCATACATTACGTATCGCAATGAAGAGTACAAAGGAACGCTGGGAGCGATTTCACCGGAAGTAAAGCAGGGCAGCGTATCCGCCCGGGTTGTGTTCGAAGGCGATGCACCGGCGGGGCTACGTCAGAATCTGCGCCTGAACAACAGGATCATTCTCGAATCGAAAGACCGCGTCATCAAGGTCAAGCGCGGCCCATTCGTTGAGGCCCATGGTGGTCGCGGCGTTTATATTCTGGACGGCAACCTGGCAAGGTATCGCCGTATCAGGGTTGGATCGGTCGGTCTGAATGAAGTAGAAATCCTGTCGGGTATTAAACGGGGCGAGACTCTCATTATTTCTAATACAGCGGAATTGATGGGCGTGGAGACGGCACTAATTACAAACTGAATGAATCTGAAGTAGCTGCAGTAATTGTAGTAAGGAGAGGGAGATGTTCAGAATGGAGAGCGTTGAAAGACGCTTCCAGGTCGGCGAAATCATGACGTACGCGCTTCGTGATTTCAGTCTGTCGATTGGTGAAGGTGATTTCGTCGCCGTTGAAGGCCCAAGCGGTGCTGGCAAGACTACGTTTCTCAATATCGCTGGTCTGCTCGACCCGATGGATGGCGGCAAGTATTACCTTGCCGGCGAGGACGTCAGCGAACTGTCGGATCGCGATCGGTCTCTGATCCGTAATCAGCGGATCGGTTTTATCTTCCAGGGTTTCAACCTGATTCCGGATCTGTCCGCCGAAAAGAATGTGGAGTTACCGCTGCGGTTGCGAGGCATGAGTGCTGCTGAGAGAAAGCAGCGAGTAGGTGCCGCGCTCGAACAGGTGGGGCTCACCAGCCGCGCTCGTCATCTGCCCTCCAAGCTTTCCGGGGGACAGCAGCAACGGGTGGCCATCGCAAGAGCCATCGCCGGTTCGCCAAACATTATTCTCGCGGATGAGCCGACCGGTAACCTCGACACGCACATGGCAGCACAGATTATGGAGATGCTGGTCGCCATCAACGAAGCCGGCACCAGCATCATCATGGTCACTCACTCGCCGGAAAGTGCACAGGTCGCCAAGCGACGGATTGAAGTGCGCGACGGACGCATCGTCGAGTAGGTGCCTGTATGTTTATGCTTGCCCTGGAAACCGCGCTTCGAAGTATCAGAAAAACGCCCGGTGTTTCGCTGCTGGTGACAGCCGCGATCGCGCTGGGCGTCGGTATTACCATGCCCATGGTCGTGCTTTACTACAACACGGCGCAAAACCCGATTCCCGGGCAAAGCGACAACGTCTATACCGTTCTCATCGACAACTGGTTTGCCGATGTAACTTTCTGGCAGGTTGCTCCCGATATGCCTCCGGACATCATGGCCGCGCGCGACGCTCGGGCGATCATGGCATCCGATATACAGACAGGAACCTCCGTGGGCTACCGGGTGATCCAGCCGATTCGAAGCGCAGACAATGACACTCGCATCAAGCCTTTCTTCTCCGAGGTTCGAATCACCACACCGGATTTCTTTCGTATGTTCCGGGCACCCATGCTTTACGGCAATATCTGGGACAAGGAAACGGGCGAGTCTGGCGCCAATGTCGCAATACTCAGCAATGTCACCAATCAACGACTGTTTGGCGGCGGTGACAACGTTGGAAAGGAGTTCAAGGTCGCAGACGAGATCTACCAGGTTGTCGGAATCCTCGACGCCTGGGATTTTACTCCCCGCCTCTACTCGATCTCGATCAACGCGCGAGTCGAGGGCGTGTTTGTTCCTCTCAGCGACTTCAAGCGAAGTCATCTGATGCCGGAGCGGGCAACCACCATCGGCACCGATACACCAGAAAACTTCGATCAGACCTACCTCAACAGCGAAACCATTTTTGCCGAGGTCTGGGTGGAGCTGCCCACCGCCGAGAACGTAGCCGCTTTCAGGGACTATCTGGACAACTACACGCTGGAACAGAAATCGTTGGGCCGTTATGAGCGCCCTGTTAACAACCGTCTGTATTCGGGGACTGAATGGCTGGAAGTTGCCCCTGCCAGCCAGGAATCGAAGTCCTTGTACCGGGCTTTCATCATCGTGGCAGTATTCTTCCTGGTCGTCTGTATTTTCAATCTGCTCAGCCTGTTACTCGCGAAGTTCATGTCCGTCACGCCGGAGGCGAGCGTGACCCGGGCTCTGGGTGCGACGCGTACTGATATTTTCCTGCGCTATCTGCTGGAGGTTGGGGTTTTGGGACTGCTGGGCGGGATATTGAGTCTCTATGTCGCGCGGATAGCACTAAGATCCATGCTCTGGGTGTACATCAGCAATCTCCCACCAGAGTTCAAAGAGATAACAGGCATTGGCGAGAATCCCTACATTCAGTTCAATACCTCGCTGTTTCTGGCGACCTTTGCTCTCGCCATCGCTGCGTCGCTGATCGCAGCGCTGATTCCAGCCTGGCGCGCCTGCCACGTACCACCGGCAGAATATCTGAAGGTTAACTAGGGAGAGCCACATGTATCTTGGAGATATCTTCAGCACGTTGCGCCATTCAAAAGCGGGCACCCTGTTGCTCGTGCTGCAGGTCGCCTTCACCTTTGCCGTGTTGGTTAACGTCTACGCCATGATCCAGGATTACCGAAAGCAGGTGGTCAAGGATCATGGGTTCAAGGATGAAGCGTCATTGATCGGTGTCACGATACGTCCCTATGACAGGGCAACCCAGGGAGAAGCCGCCCGCGCCAGGTACCGAAACCAGATCGAACGAGACCTCGCGATCATGCGCAGCACCCTTGATGTGGCGGATGTGTCGATGGCTCACGAAGGAATACCGCTTCAGAACAACATCTACGTGGAAAGGAATCGCGAATTTCTACGCCGTGAGGGCCAGCTACAGACGGAAGCTGTCAGACACACACGGTACAGCGCCGACGTGAACACGCTGGATTTGCTGGGTGTCGAACTGGTCGCCGGCAGGAAGTTTACCCCCGAGGATGTTCGCTGGGTGGATCGCGTTAGCAGTAAAGGCGGCCCGATTATCGTCACCGAGGCACTGGCAGACGCGTTATTCCCGGAGGGCAATGCATTAGGCCAAAGGGTCACGACCCGCGATGGTCTGACGACCGAGATTGTCGGCATTATCAAGACCATGGCCGGTGTCTGGTGGGCTCCCTACGATGAACACACCAGCTTCATCGCCGGCAGATCCAATTTCAATGAAGGCTATCTCGTTCGGATCAGTCGCGACGGTGTTGCAGGCCGCGATTTTGAAATCGGAAAGAGTGCCATGATCCGCGCACTTGGCGAACGTCTGTATGCAGAATCCGAGGAACGGGAAATCATGATCGAGACCGTAGACGACCTCCGCAGAGGCAACCTCGGTCGGTTTATCACGATCAACTCTATTATCGGTGCCGTCGGTCTGATCCTGTTGATCGTGACGGCGCTGGGCAACTATGGCCAGATGTCATACACCGTATTTCGACGAACCAAGCAGATCGGAATCAGGCGTGCTCTAGGCGCGACTCGGGGTTATATCTTCAGGTACTTCCTGACGGAGAGTGCATTGGTCACCGTCATCGGATTGATTCCTGGCGTGCTGCTCATGATTGGTTTGAACTATGTCATCGTCAACGCGCTTGGATACGGCAAGTTTTTTTGGAGCTACATTGTTTACGGCGTGATTTTTATGGTGTTGGTCGGTTGGGTCTCTGCGCTAATCCCGATTCTCGGAGCCATGCGAATATCTCCGGCGACTGCTACAAGGACGTTGTGATATCGAGACGGTGTTACGGATAGCTCGAATTCTGCTTCGGCCTATTTGAAAGGTATAGGGCGATCTGGCCTCGGCTCAACATGGTTTGCAGACAGTCACGGAAGGCCTGTCACACGTATCCAATCTTTTTTCCCGGAAGTTAGAATGCGTCTGCCTGCCTGAATTTATTATCGCTGGTGGGCGCCGCTACCGCGCTTCACAATTTTGATTTACCTGGAGGTCTGGCATGTCCGAAGACGACTTTCTTTTCAAAGGTTTAAAAGTCCTCGATGTGGGCAACTGGATCGCGGGGCCTGTTGCGGGAACCATGCTCGCTGATCGTGGTGCTGATGTAATAAAGGTCGAAGAGCCGGTCAACGGCGATGGTTACCGCAATCACGCACTGGCACCCTTTAACCCGCAGGCGGAAGCCAATTACACCTGGGCACTCGACGCGCGGAACAAACGCTCACTCACGCTAAACCTGAAGTCCGAAGAAGGCATGAAAATACTCAGACGACTGATTGTCGACTGTGATGTTTATGTCACCAATCAACCGCTGCCGCTGCGTCGGAATCTGGGGCTTCGCTATGAAGACATCCGGTCTCTGAACGAACGCATGATCTACGCTTCGCTGACCCCTTATGGGGAGCGGGGGCCTGACACGGACAAGGCTGCCTTCGATGTGGTGGCCTACTGGAATCGCTCCGGATTGATGAACGAGATGAGGCCAGCCGGCGCGGAACCGGTACAGGCGCTGGCAGGGATGGGGGACCATCCGACGGCAGTTGCGATGTATGCCAGTATTGTCACAGCCCTGTTGCGGCGTGAGCGCACCGGTAAGGGCGGGATGGCGTCCACTTCACTGTTGGCAAACGGTGTCTGGGCATCTTCCTGCATGACCCAGGCCCGGTTCGCCAACGCGGATTTCTCTACCACCAGCATGCCGAGACCCATGAACACGCTTTATGAAGCCAAAGACGGGCGCTGGATCCAACTTAACATGGTGCGTAGACAAGATGAGATTGATCGCATGCTGATTGCCATGGAGGCATTCGATGCTATTGCCGATGGGCGTTTTTCCACCCTCGAGGCTCGCCAGCAAAACGCAGCAGCGTTCATCAGGTTGCTGCGCGATATCTTCGCGACACGTACCAGCGCCGAGTGGCTTCAGCTCCTCAGGATAGAGAACGGCCTGTCCGTGGAACGGGTCGCAGTGTTTGATGACGTCGTCACCGATCCGCATCTCAAGCTAAACAACATTGTGTCTTCACCGATAGAACCGGTCGGCATGGATTACATCATTAATGATCCGGTCAACGCCGAGGGTGTACCAAAGGTCGGCGCGCGCAAGGCGCCAGCAAAAGGAGAGCACACGGAAGAAGTGCTGGCCGAGATGGGATATACCGATGTCGACATCGAGAGGCTCAGGGAAGCCGGCGTAGTCAGTTGAGTCTGGTGACTGGCACGTGATGCGAGTACGTCAGTCTGGCAGTCCGAGAACGCGTTTGGCGATGATGTTGCGTTGAATCTCGTTGCTGCCGCTATAGATCGACGCCGCCCGGGAAGACAGCAACCGACGCAGATCTTCCAGTTCCTTGTCTGTGAAACTGGCCCCTTCCCAGCCGAATCCCTGGGCGCCCCGCATACTGGTTGCCAGATCGAAATAGGCTTTCTCGAGGTCTGTTCTTATCATCTTGAAAATCGAAGTCGCCGGGCCCGGTGTGCCGCCTTCTGCGGATTCTTCGACCACACGTCGCTGGGTCAGCGCCAGCGCCCTTGAGTCCATCTCGTTTTTAACAATCTGATTTCTCGCGACCCGGTCCTTCACCTTGCCGTTTTCGACGCCGACGTATTTCCTGGCGATCTCCGCAAGACCCGTGAGACCGCGATTACCAGTGCCACCTGCCAGCAGGGACTCCATCCCTGAGCGTTCGTGCTGCAGCAGTCGCTTGCCGACAGCCCATCCTTTGTTCAAGTCGCCAACCAGGTCTCGGACGTCTGCATGCGCATTGTCAAAGAATGTTTCACTGAACGGCGAGTCGCCGCTGATCAGTCGAATCGGTTTGATGCTGACACCTGGCTGGTTCATGGGTAACAGCATCAGGCTGATCCCGTCATGCTTGGGCGCGTCCGGATCTGTCCGGACAAGGACGAACATCCAATCCGCCTCGTGCGCACTTGAGGTCCAGATTTTTGAGCCGTTGATAACGTAACGGTCCCCCTCAAGAACTGCTCTTGTCCGCAGGCTGGCGAGATCCGATCCTGCGCCTGGTTCACTGTAGCCCTGGCACCATTCGACCTCCGCTCTTGCGATCCTCGGGAGATGGCGCTTTTTTTGTTCCTCGGTACCGAACTCAAGCAGTGTCGGGCCGAGCATCCGGGTGCCTATGCTGTACAACGCGGGCCGGGCGCCAATGGACTTCATCTCCTCGAGCAGGACAATGCACTCTTCGGTCGACAGCCCGCCGCCGCCGTATTCTCGTGGCCAGGTCGGAACCGTCCACCCTCTCTCGATCATGCGCGTCAGCCAGAGCCTGGTGTCAGGATCT
Organism: Pseudomonadales bacterium; assembly: GCA_028281885.1. Classification (GTDB taxonomy): domain Bacteria; phylum Pseudomonadota; class Gammaproteobacteria; order Pseudomonadales; family Azotimanducaceae; genus JANQJA01. The sequence continues at coordinate 19,970 of JANQJA010000001.1, forward strand.
GTGATCTTGGTTTTAGAGCTACCGTTAGAGACTGGGCCGGGACCCCGCGCGCCTGGCGGACAATTCTTGTCGAGCCAGGCACGCGCTTCAGCTCTGAACGCCTCCAGGTCTGCCATCCGCATCTACCTTGTTAGTCTCATACCGAAACCCCGGCGAGATCATTTCACCTGATCGCTCAGGCATCCTGTCCCCAACAGGCCAAACCTTTTTAGTTGTCCAGGTATCCTCCCGAACGCCATTTTCGATGATTGATCAGCCAGGGGGTGGGCCGATTGCCTGCGATATCGTGAGGGAAACCGGGCGAGATGGCGCTGATCTCATTCAGCTTCTTCATGGCCTCGTCAGGCAATTCGACATCCAGGCAGCCCAGGTTTTCCTTCATGTGCTCGCCGGTGCGCGCGCCGATTAGCGGAATGATGTTGGCGGGGCCCCGTTTCGCCCAGGCCAGGGCCACCTGCGACGGTTTGCAGCCAAGTTCGTCGGCAACTTCCATCACTGCTCGTGCCAGGCCCAGATTTCTTTCGGTCAGCCGATCCGGCGTCATGTCCCCGACGCGGCCGGTGGCCTTGGGATCCAGGTTGTACTTGCCAGTCAGGATGCCTTGGCCGTTGGCAGCGAAAGTCAACACACCCAGGTCGAGCGCTCGGGCCATGGGCAGGAGTTCCCGTTCCGCTGAACGGTCGATCAGGCTGTAGCGCAACTGCACGCCGATGAACTTGGCCCAGCCTCGCATCTCGGCAATGGTGTGCATGCGCGTTGCGGCCCAGGCCGGGGTGCAGGATACGCCGATGTACAGCACCTTGCCTTGCCTGACGAGATCGTCGAAGCCGCGCATGACTTCTTCCAGCGGAGTACGTGTATCCCAAACGTGCTGCCAGTAGATATCGACATAATCTGTGCGGAGTCGTCGCAGCGAACCTTCGATGGCATCCATCATGTTCTTGCGTGAGTTTCCGGCAGCGTTGTAGTCCTTGTCCCGCATCGGGCCGCTGTATTTGGTTGAGATCACGACACGTTCGCGGTCGCCTGCCATAAACTCGCCGAGGAAGGATTCACTGGTGCCGCGGCAATAGACGTTGGCCGTATCGACAATGTTGCCACCGGCCTCGCGGTAAGCTTCATAAACCTTTCTCGCTTCATCTTTTTCTACGCCGTAGCCACTCTCGGTGCCGAAGGTCATGGCGCCCATGGCGAGTTCCGAAACTCGCAGACCGGAGTTGCCGAACAACTTGTACTTCATGGTGGGTCCTTAATCATGTGTCTGTTGATCAGTGCCTGGCGATGTTCAGTCGAACAGGTAGCCGCCTGAGCTCCATTGCCGATGATCAACGACCCGCTCATTGCGGCCGCGTCCCAGCATGTCGTGGGGGAAGCCGGGCGCGATGCTGCTGATCTCGTTCAGGCGGTTCACTGCCTCATCGGGCAGCGTGACTTCGAGGCAACCCAGGTTCTCCTGCCACTGCTCAACAGTGCGCGCGCCAACCAGCGGAACGATATTGGCCGGCCCGCGTAAAACCCATGCCAGTGCCACCTGGGTCGGCGTGCAGCCCAGTTCGGCGGCGACATCCATGACCACCTGCGCTATGCCGAGCGACCGGTCATTGATTCGTTCCGGCGCGAGTGTGAGTCGTCCCTGGGCGTTGCGATCAAGATTGTATTTGCCGCTGAGGATGCCGGAGCCGACGCAGCCCCATGGGGTGACCGCCATGTCCAGTGCGCGTGCCATGGGCAGCAGTTCCCGCTCGACGGTGCGGTCGATCAGGCTGTAACGGATCTGCAGACCGATGAACTGACTCCAGCCGCGCAGCTCTGCCAGCATGTTGGCGCGTGAGACCACCCAGGCGGGTGTATCAGATACGCCGATGTAAAGTACCTTGCCCTGGCTGACGAGATCATCGAAAGCGCGCATGAGTTCTTCCGTCGGTGTCTGGCTATCCCAGGCGTGTACCCAGTAGAGATCGATGTAATCAGTTTGTAGTCGTTTCAGGCTGGCGTGGACTGAGTCGACCATGTTCTTGCGTGAGTTGCCGCGCGCATTGACATCCCGGCTGCGCATGGCGCCGTTAAATTTGGTCGCGAGCACGAGACGTTCGCGGTCGCCTTTCATGAATTCGCCCAGAAAGGTTTCACTGGTGCCTGCGGTATATACATTGGCGGTGTCGATGAAGTTTCCGCCAGCTTCGCGGAAGGCGTCATAGACGCGCCGACTTTCTTCCTTGTCGACGCCGTAGCCACGTTCCGTACCGAAAGTCATGGCGCCGAGGGCCAGTTGGGAGACGCGCACGCCAGAGTTGCCGAGTAGTCTGTATTTCATGATGACTCCTATAGAACACGAAAATAGTATGAGGGGGCAGGTCAGGGATGACAGTGGGTCGGGAAGAATCGCTGAGGTAGCGGCCAACCGGGGTCTGCGGTGTTATAGCATGGTGAATAAGCTGGAAGCTACCCCGAGAGCCGCCGACATGGCAGTCCCAGGTGATGGGACCATGATCCGGGACGATGATATAAGGTTGGACTCATACGGCCTGAACGGCGGCCGCAGGCAGGAAAACAGGTGATGGTAGAGCAAGCAAATGAAACGCTGTATGACGGCGTGCGGATCGTCGAGATCGGCCATTCGCTGACTGAACATGCCGGTCGTATCATGGCAGCGCTGGGCGCGGAGGTCTGGTTGATTGAACCGCCGGGTGGGGCGGTGATTCGACACCGCAATCCACGGGTACCCGATGTCGGTGATTCCTGTCGCGGAAGTCTTGCGTTTCTCGCTCGCAATCCGGGTAAACGCAGTGTCGTGATCGATCCGGATAATCCGGATGACGTGCTATTGCTCCACGGGCTTATTGCGCGGTCCGATGTCGTTATTGATGCAGAACCGTCCCTGCATCATGAGGTGGTCATGAGCGCGCCGGGGGATGCGTCAAGAGTCACCGTGACGGATCGGCTCGGGCTTGGTTATTCCGGGATGGTGAGTTTTGCGGCGGGAGGTGGCATGGCATCGTCGGGCTGGCCCCATCAGGCGCCCTGCGGTCCGCCGGGAAACCTGTCGCTGGATGCGGCAGGAATCTATGCAGCGACCGCCGTTGCCGCCGCGACCTGGATCCGACACCGATACGGTGCACGGGCAGACTATGAAGTGGACTATGAATACGCGGTTACAGCAACGACGACGCCCTGGACCCGGGTATTGCATTCGGCTGGTACCCAGATAGCCGGGCAGGGTGCCGTCACTGAGCGTTTGGGTGCGGGTTCTTATCCTATCCTGCCGACAAAAGATGGCAGTTATGTTCGCTGTGTTATGGCGACACCCCGTCACTGGGACGGACTTGTCGCCATGCTCGGGTATCCCGAAGATCTGGTGGAAGGTCCCTGGGTTGATGTGAGCTTCCGACGCGAGAACCACGATGCGTTTCAAATGATTCTGGGTGAATTGTCGAAACAATTCACCGCGGATGAATTGTTCAGACATGGTCAGGCCGCCGGGCTGCCGGTAACGCCAGTGTATTCGCCGGGTGAGTTCAGGCGCGATGCGCATGTGAAGGCGAGAAACATGTTCGTCGAGGTCAACGACCCTGAGTTCGGGACACTTGAGATGTTGCGACCACCTTTTCTCAGTGATCCTGATGGTCTGGTTAACCAGATGCACCCCGCACCCGCGCTCGATGCGGCTCGCGATGATCTGGAGGCCGTCTTGCGGGAAGCGCCGCGGCCGAGTGCTTTACCTTCGCCTGCCGAGTTTGACCCCAGGCGCCCCTTTGCCGGGATTCGTATTCTGCAACTTGGATCAGGCGCAGTGGTTCCCGAAGGATGTTCTGTCTGGGCCATGCTGGGCGCCGAGGTGATTCGGGTCGAGTCGCGTGTGTATCCCGATTTTATGCGCCGCTCGGGGCTGGCGTCCGGCAACATTGATGACGCGCCTGGATTTAATCAGCTCAACCTGGGGGTCAAGAGCCTGGCGGTTGATATGAACACCGATGAGGGCCGTGGGCTGGTCAGCCAGCTTGTCACCGAGTGTGATCTGGTGGTTGAGAACATGCGGGGATCAGTGGTAACGGGCTGGGGGCTTGGCTATGACCGGTTGAGAGCGATCCGTTCTGACATCATTGGATTCTCCTCCCAGGGACTTGGTATTGGACCCTACGGTCACTTCCAGACTTTCGGTCCCAATCTGGCCGCCTGCAGTGGTGTGACCTGGTTGTGGTCTCACGAGGATGATCCTTTCCCGGCTGGCACTACGCTGCCTCACCCGGATCATGCCGCTGGCAAGCAGGCCTTTGTTGCGTTTATCGGTGCGCTGATGCGGCGTGACAGGACCGGCGAGGGCTGTTTTCTCGAGTCTGCTCAGGTCGAGGGGGCCGCCTGGCATATCTCAGAGCACTATCTTGAAGATGCCCTGTTGGGTCGCCTGACGCCCCAGGGTAATACCAGTCGCGACTTCTCGCCGCACGGCTGTTATCCCTGCCAGGATGATCGCTGGCTTGCGTTGTGTGTTGAAACTGATGAGCAGTGGCAGGCGCTGCGCCAGAAGCTTGACATTGAGGTGGCCGGTGCAGATTCAATTGCACAGCGATTACAGGCCCGTGTGGACATTGATCGCGTTATCGCCAGTCGTACCAGCGACATGGATATTGCCGATGCGGAACTCATGATCGCGGCATTGGGAATTCCCTGCTCTCGGGTCGTTACAGGCGACGAACTGGCCGCCAACGAGGCTGCACATGTGAGCGGTTTCTTCGGCGCGCTGGATCATCCGGGGATTGGTGAGCGTACCTACACGGGGATGCCGCTGGTGAGCGTGAGTACCGGACGGCCTCCGGTACTCCATCCCCCCAAGCTGGGAGAACACACCGACGAGGTGCTGAGTGGCCTCATGGATCTTGATGCCGAAACCATCAGTGACCTGCGGGACCGACAGATCGTGGGCTATTGATCCCCTCTTGATTCTTCCAGTCTTTGCCATCCCCATGCCATATTTCCACCATTAAACAGCCAGCCTGATGCCGTTGAATGTGTTCCTTGATCACAAGGAGGATCGGCAATGGGAAGGCGGGCGGGCACTCTTATTTCACCGGGGTTCAGGAAGCAGCGTATACCCAGAGATCTTCTGCTTGATCCGCCGCGGCGCAAACGCCGGGTGTGGTTATGGCTCGCAGTGTTGCTGGTTTGCGGCGCCTTGCTCGTCGCGGTTGAGGCGGTTGCCGAGGAAATCAGCAGCGGTGAGCTGAGTTTCAAGTCGAGTGCCGGTCCGGTGGCGGCGGTCCATGTCAGGACAGAGGTGACGGTATCGGTCACCGGGATGGTGGCGAAAACCGAGTATGTGCAGGTGTTTCGTAACGACACGGATGGATGGCAGGAGGCCATCTACCGGTTCCCGTTGCCGGATCGAGCGGCGGTTCATTTCATGCAGTTTCGTATTGGCGATCGGCTGATCACAGGTGAGGTTCAGGAGCGACGGCAGGCAAAGAAGACTTATGAGGCGGCGCGGAAGGAGGGTCGCGCCGCAGCGCTAACGGAGCAGCAGCGACCCAACCTGTTTACCCAGTCGGTGGCGAATATTCCTCCGGGTGAAGAGATCACGGTTACGCTCCGGTATCTGGACGTGGCTCGATTCGAAGGCCGGTACTTCTCCCTGCGACTGCCGCTTACCTATACACCGCGGTACAGTCCCGGCGGAATGCGGGGAGACTGGCTGTCTTCAATTCCGTTTCGCACGGTCACTGACCGCCGTGCCAGCATCACAGCAATGCTGAATGCCGGTGTGGAGCTTGTTGAAATCACCAGCGACTATCACCAGGTCATCCCGGTCCGCGAAGGCGCACGGTACCGTGTTCAACTGGCCAGGCCTGACGTCGCCATGGACAGGGATTTTGTGCTCCGCTGGCGACCCGTCTCCAGCGATGTGCCGACTTCAACCTTCCTTGTTGAGCGCACTTCCCAGGGAGACTACGGGATGTTGATGGTCCTGCCGCCGGCAGCTGAACAGGTAATGAGGTTGCCGCGGGAGATGATTTTCGTGGTCGATACCTCAGGCTCGATGAAAGGAACGTCGATACGCCAGGCACGCGCCGCGCTGCTACGCGCTATCGAAACGACACTGGGGCCGCAGGATCAGTTCAATGTGATCGAGTTCGATACCTACCACTCGATGTTGTTTCAGGTTTCTCAACCAGTCACACACTCGACGCTCTCTGCGGCGCGGAAATTTGTCAGTGGACTTCATGCGAGCGGGGGAACCGAGATGGCGGCACCGCTTGAGGCCGCACTTGATCTACCGCGCGTACCGGAACTTATGCGGCATATCATTTTTGTTACCGATGGCGCAGTTGCAAATGAGGCGGAACTGTTTCGACTGATTCACGACAAACTGGACGATGCAAGTCTTTATACCGTGGGCATTGGCTCGGCTCCGAACAGTTATTTCATGCGCAAGGCTGCGGAATTTGGTCGCGGTACGTTCACCTTTATCGGTGACACCAGTGAAGTTGTTAGCAGGATGGACGGGCTGGCCCGGAAGCTGGCACGACCCGCAGCGCGGGATCTCCGTATCGACTGGCTGGGTAATACACCGCCCGAATCTTTCCCTGGCCGTTTGCCTGCGCTCTATGCTGGCGAGCCGCTGATTCTTCTGTCACATAGTGACTTCATTGCGAGTGACGTGTCTGTTTCTGCTCAGCTGGGCGATGCTTTCTGGAATGAGCCAGTCGGGTTGCAGGAGGTGGACTCGAAGTCCGGGATTGGCACGCTCTGGGCGCGAGAAAAGATAGCAGCGCTGGAAGATGAGGGCGTTCATTCGGGTGATCGTGACCGCTTCCGGAAGGAGATCATTGAGCTGGCGCTGGCGCATCAGCTGGTATCGCGTTTCACCAGTCTGGTGGCAGTCGAGTCCTGGGTATCGCGCCAGCCGGGGCAGGCCATCGAGCGGGCTCACCTGCCTGGCAATATCCCCAGGGGCCAGGTTGTTGCGATGCCGCAGACCGCGACGCGGGCACCGCTGTCGATACTGCTTGGATTGCTGGCGCTGGCGATCGCGCTGCTGATGCCGCCATTCCCGAGGCATCAATGAATGTACGACTCGCCATGGTTGCTGTTGCTGTGCTGCTGCTTGGTGACGCCGGTTATATCGAGGCCAAGGCGATGCTCGCCCAGCAACTGATCGAACATGCCTGGAACAAGACCCTGACCAGCGGGGCCCCACAGCGCCCCTGGCACTGGGCCGACACCTGGCCGGTGGCGAGAATTCGTTCTACACGCCTGGGAAGTGACCTGTTTGTGCTCGCTGGCGCTGACGGTGGGTCCCTGGCCTTCGGCCCGGGGCATTTCTCCCATACGGCGGTACCGGGACGGGAGGGAACCAGTGTGATTGCGGGTCACAGGGACACGCATTTTCGGTTTCTTGCTGAGGTGGCGCCCGGCGACGAATTCCAGGTACAGCGCACCGATGGGGTCTGGCGCGTCTATCGCGTCACTGAAACGCTGATCGTGAACGTCGAAGAATCTCCGGTATGGGCGGCAGTGCCGGACCGAAACGAAATGCATCTCATTACCTGTTATCCCTTTGATGCTGTGGCGCCGGGCGGTCCTCTGCGCATGGTGGTGATATCCCGGCGTGCCTGCCAGGAGCGGGCTTGTTAGCAAGCAAGTGTTTTATTTGTGGTTGCGCACCGACCTGTGCTGAGGAGTAAGATGGCCAGACCCCGGCAAAATAACAATAGGAGGTGCTCCCATGAGTACGGTACAAGATATGCTGGAGGCGAAAGGCAAGGAAATCTGGTCCATTGAGCCGGAGAAAACTGTCTATGACGCCATTGCAATGATGGCGGACCGTCATGTCGGTGCGCTGACAGTCGTCGAGAGCGACAAACTGCTTGGTATTGTGTCGGAGCGGGATTACGCGCGCCGTGTGATACTCGAAGAACGGGTCGCCGCCGAGACGTTGGTGCGCGACATCATGACCAGCGATCCCATCGTGGTTTCCTCGGACGATAGTGTCGACCATTGCATGGCACTGATGTCCCAGAACAGGATTCGCCATCTGCCAGTCGTAGACGGTGCAGACCTGGTCGGCATCATTGCGGTCGATGATGTATTGCGCGCTGTGATCAGAGATCAGTCGAACGAACTCGAGGCACTCGAGAGTCTCATCAAGAACGAGGAAGGCGGTAGCGGCTGAACTGCTATCAGTGCTGGACTCCCACCCGGAGAACTTGGTAGATTGTTCGAATCGCATTGCCGCTGGTAGCAGTCCCGATCATGCGTCAACGATCCTGAAGGGCAGGCGAGGAGATGACGTAAAAAAAGAAGAGGGATCCCATGCTGTTAGCAGTAGTGTTGCTTCTGCTCGTTGTTGGCACTGTCGCCTTTCACTTTCTTAGCCCCTGGTGGTTCACCCCACTCGCCTCGAACTGGGGCACGATTGATCTGACGATTCTGATCACCTTCTGGGTGACGGGCGTGGTTTTTATCGCGGTCAACCTGTTCCTGATCTACTGCGTGCTCAAGTTTCGCAATCGAACCGAACGGGCGGACTATGAGCCAGAGAACACCAAACTTGAAGTCGGCCTGACGGTGATTACTGCCATCGGTGTGGCCGCGATGCTGGCACCCGGGCTGTTTGTCTGGGGTCAGTTTATTGATCCGCCTGACGAGGCCTGGGAACTGGAGGCCCTGGGTCAGCAATGGCGATGGATGTATCGACTGCCAGGTGAAGACGGTGAACTGGGTACGACGGATCCTGGCTTTATCAGTGCCGATAATCCTTTTGGCATCAATCCGCATGATGAGCGCGGCCAGGATGACCTGTTAGTTTCATCCAGCGAAGTACACATTCCGGTAGACCGTCCGGTCACCTTCCTGTTGCGATCAAAGGATGTGCTGCACAACTTCGCGGTGGCGCAGTTCCGCGTCAAGATGGATCTGGTTCCCGGGCTCGTAACCTATATGTGGTTGACGCCGACAGAAACAGGTACCTATGACATTCTTTGCGAAGAGCTCTGTGGCGTCGGGCATTTTGCGATGCGTGGTCGCGTGGTTGTTGATTCCCAGGAAGATTTTGATGCCTGGTCTGCGCAGCAGGTGACTTTCGCTGAAACCCAGGCGTTGCCGCCACCTGATCCTACCATTGGTCAGGCATTGTATGGGACTTGCATGGCCTGCCACGGGGTGGACGGTAGCGGTGTCGAGCAGCTGAATGCACCGAAGATTACCGGACTGGATGAGGCCTATATTGCCCATCAGCTGACTAACTTTAAAAAGGGTATTCGGGGCGCCAATGAAGAGGACAAGTATGGCCAGACCATGGCGCCGATGATGGCTTTGCTGCCCGATGACGCATCAATCCGGCATGTTTCAGCCTACGTGGCCGGTTTGCCCGATGAACAGGCGGCCACGACCATCGAGGGTGATGCGGAAATGGGAAAACGTTACTACGTCACCTGTGAGCAGTGTCACGGCGATATCGGCCAGGGCATTCCGGCGATGGGAGCGCCGCGACTGAGTGGCCAGTCAGACTGGTATTTGGTGCGACAACTTTTCAATTTCAAGCACGGGATTCGCGGCGCCCATCCTGATGACCTGTACGGATTCCAGATGGGGGCGATGGCCCGCATCTTCCGGGATCAGCAATCCATGTTTGATGTGGTGGCCTACATCAACACCATGCCGTCCCCGGCTGAAGGCGAGAATCAGATCGCCAGTCTCGAATTGAATCAGGAGTAATCGATGGCCTATGTACCCATAGCCGATCGCGGCCAGGAAATGTCACACCCCCATAGCTGGGTGACCAAATATGTATGGAGTCAGGACCACAAGGTCATAGCCATCCAGTACTCGATAACGGCGATTGCGGTCGGCGTGGTTGCGATGGTGCTGTCTGGGCTGATGCGACTACAGCTGGGATTCCCCGACACCTTCTCGTTTATCGATCCGAACCAGTATTACCAGTTTGTCACCATGCACGGCATGATCATGGTGATCTATCTGCTGACGGCCCTGTTTCTGGGCGGGTTTGGCAATTACCTGATTCCGCTGATGTGCGGTGCGCGGGACATGGTGTTCCCCTACATGAACATGCTCAGCTACTGGGTGTACCTGCTGTCCGTGCTGATCCTGATGGCCAGTTTCTTTGTGCCCGGTGGTCCCACCGGTGCTGGCTGGACGCTGTATCCGCCGCAGGCAATCGCGCAGGGGACTCCCGGTATCGGCGCGGGCATTCTGCTGATGCTGATTTCATTGGGCGTGTTTATCGTCGCCTTTACGATGGGCGGGCTCAACTATGTGACGACAGTGTTGCAGGCCAGAACCCATGGGATGACGCTGATGCGCATGCCGCTGTCAGTGTGGGGCATCTTTACGGCGACTGTGCTGGGTTTGTTGGCGTTTCCGGCGTTGCTTGTCAGCGCCATTATGATGACGCTGGATAACCTGATCGGTACCAGCTTTTTCATGCCCGCCATGGTTTCCATGGGCGAGCTGAATGAACATGAAGGCGGCAGCCCTGTGCTGTTCCAGCATTTGTTCTGGTTCTTTGGCCATCCGGAAGTCTATATCGTTGCGCTGCCTGCCTTCGGTATTGTCTCGGATCTGATTTCGACGCATGCGCGCAAGAACATCTTTGGCTATCGCATGATGGTATGGGCCATCGTTGGTATCGGTGCGCTGAGCTTCATTGTCTGGGCGCATCACATGTACGTCAGTGGCATGAACCCGTACTTTGGCTTCTTCTTCGCGACGACGACGCTCATTATTGCAGTGCCTACCGCGATCAAGGTTTATAACTGGGTGCTGACGCTATGGCGCGGCAACCTTCAACTGAACGTCCCGATGCTGTTTGCCATCGGCTTTATATTCACCTTCACCCATGGTGGTCTGACCGGACTGTTTCTGGGGAACGTCGTGGTCGACCTGCCGCTCTCTGACACTTACTTTGTCGTGGGACACTTCCATATGGTGATGGGCGTGTCGCCGGTACTGGTCTTGTTTGGCGCCATCTATCACTGGTTCCCGAAGATCACGGGCAAGATGTTCAGTGAAACCCTGGGCAAATGGCACTTCTGGCTGACGTTGCTCGGGACCTATTCCATCTACCTCCCGATGCACTACCTAGGGTTCCTGGGTGTTCCTCGACGTTACTTTGCGTTCGATGGCACCGATTTCATTCCGGCCTCAGCGGAAGCGGCCAATGTCAGCATTACGGTCGCGGCGTTGATTGTTGCTGCAACCCAGATTCTGTTCTTTATCAACGTCATCTATAGCCTGTTTTACGGCAAGAAGGCTGATCCCAACCCCTGGGGTGCTACGACGCTGGAATGGCAGACGCCGCAGAATCCACCTGAGCATGGCAACTGGGGTGACGAACTACCGCGGGTTTATCGCTGGGCCTATGACTACAGCGTGCCTGGTGCCAAACAGGACTTCATTCCACAGAATGTTCCTCCTGAGGCAGTGGAAAAGGCGGAGTAGTGGAGCTGACCTGATGGAGACGATTCTCTTATTCATCGCGGCCGCCATCGTCACCTGCCTCACTTATCTGTGGCGGAACCAGATCACGGAAAAGCCCTGGCTGACGGCGGGCGCGATCGAAGACGACGCTTCAGGTGTGAGTGACGAGATTGATCCTGCAGCTCGAACCGGGTTGATGGTATTTCTCGCCGTGGTGACCAGTGTCTTTGCGCTCTTTATCAGCGCCTACTTTCTGCGGATGGAACTGAATGACTGGCGCCCGCTGCCGGAACCGGGATTGCTATGGGTCAATACGCTGCTGCTGTTTATCGGCAGCTTTGGTATGCAGGCTGCCTGGAATGCGGCCAGGCGTGAAGACAAGCGTGGTATACAAAATGGCCTGTTGATTGCCGGCGCGTTTACGCTCGCGTTCATCGGCGGCCAGCTTTGGGCGTGGCAATTGCTATCTGATTCGGGATATTTCGTTTATTCCAATCCGGCCAATGCCTTCTTTTTCGTGTTTACCGGGCTTCATGCCATCCACCTGTTGGGTGGACTCTGGGTATGGCTGACAACAACTCATCGCCTTTGGAGTGGCGCGCACCTCGAAACGGTCGGGCTGCGGGTTGAGCTTTGCAAGACGTACTGGCACTACCTGCTGATCGTCTGGCTTGTTCTATTTGCATTACTTCTGTCGACCTAGGCTTATAAGAACGAATATAGGGAAACGCATCTATGTCTGAATCCAGCGCTGGCAACGACATCACTCTCGAGCAGGGCCTGTCCGGCATCGTCGAGGACTGGGCCCAAGAGAAGCAGACCTTCCATGTGCCCTGGGGCAAGGCGATGATGTGGATCTTCCTGCTTAGCGATACCTTCATCTTCTCCTGCTTCCTGGTTGCCTACATGAAGGTACGGGCATCGATAGTTGCCGGCTGGCCGAATACCAGTGAAGTTTTTGCGCTGACGCTATTTGGTCATCACATACCCCTGATCTTGATCGCCATCATGACTTTTGTCCTGATCACCAGCAGCGGCACCATGGCACTCGCAGTCAACTATGGCTATCGCCGTGATCGCAGCAAGACAGTGTTGCTGATGGCGGCCACCGCTTTGCTGGGGGCTTCATTTGTTGGCATGCAGGCATTCGAGTGGACCAAACTGATAGTTGACGAAGGTGTGCGACCCTGGGGCAATCCCATGGGCGCCGCTCAGTTTGGCTCCTTCTTTTTTATGATTACCGGATTCCACGGCCTGCATGTATCCGCTGGTGTGATCTATCTGTCCATCGTCGCGTTCAAGGTATGGCGCGGTGACTATGAGCAGTCAGGCAATTACGAGATCGTCGAGATCGCCGGGTTGTATTGGCACTTTGTTGACCTGGTCTGGGTCTTCATCTTTGCGTTCTTCTATCTTTGGTAACTGAGTTGGCAAATTCATTTTGTAAGGAGTGAGCTATGGCTGGCGCCGAGGGACAACAACAGCACCCGTTAAAGATCTATCTGTACATCTGGGTTTTTCTTTTCGTCCTCAGTTTCTTTTCCTACATGGTGGACTATGTCGGTTTCCAGGGTTACCTGAGATGGTCGTTGATTCTGGTGTTTATGTTTCTGAAGGCCGGCTTCATTATTGCGATCTTCATGCATATGTGGTGGGAGCGAATGGCGCTGATTACAGCCATACTGTTACCACCTGTCGCACTGCTTGTGTTGATTGGTCTGATGGCGGTTGAAGGAAATTACACGTTCAGCGTCAGGGACCTTTTCTTCGCCACCTAGGTACTACCAACACAACAACAAATGCCAGCAGGGCTGCGCCCAGGGCCTGCCCGATAGTCAGGCCGCTGTCATTTGCGTGGATGTAATTTTCGCTGATTCCCGGGATGCTCCACAGGTCGCCATCGCCGCCGCCGACCTTGAGCTGCGCTTTCATGCCTTTTTCCATGTGCTGTGACATATCGCAATGGACGAGATAGGTCTTGCGGTCGGATGGAACGATGAAGGTCCCGGTGATGGCTGCCCCGCCATTCGCTTCCAGGTGGAACATGCCGCCCGGGTAAAGGTAGCGGGGCAGGCCATGTACCATCCACTGATGCCGGATGTCATCGTGATTCATAAAGGTCACGGTGATGCGGCTACAAGGTTGCGCTTCCAGATTGTGTTGGCTCATACCAAAGGTGTCGCCGGGGCCGTGGGCGAACTCGGTGCCCGCCATAATTTCAAAGCTCACGTCTTCAGATATTTCCTGACAGTCCCGGGGAAGTACTGAATCATTGGCGTTCATCACCATGCCGTCGGCGTTCATCTGGTGAGCGTGATGATGATGGCTCGGTTCCATCTGGTGGGATTCCACCTGGTGGGTTGGTGACGACATGTGATGCATGTGGCCATGGCCTGCATCCATGGCGTCTGTCGTCTGCCCGTCGCTGGTTGCCATGGCTGCCGCGAGCAAAACGGCCGCGATCATGTTCGACCTCGCAACAGCAGCAGACCAAAGCCGAGCGTTGCGCCGACTGCGAGTGCAAAGGCCAGGGTGCGAAGATGGAAACGGCTCGCGGGCGCGGGCGGACTGAAGCTGTCGCCGGCATAGGCTTCCCAGAGCGGTAGCAGACCCTTGTAGTAGGCTTCAGTAAAGAACAGGTCATAGGGCATACCCTGGGTCAACGGCCAGCCGTCTTCGCCCTGATAGTCGCCGTAGACGATGGCGCTGATATTACCGCCCGGCCCGATACCATCCGTGGTGGTTCCCTTCTGTTGGTGATCGTGCATCAGCCAGATACCGCTGCCAAATGAATGCAGGCCGTCGTTGGTGGTATCCAGGGTCAGGTCGACTCGTTGGGCGCTGGACAGCATGAACACATCTCGCGTGATCCGGGCGGGCGTCGGTACGGGTACGCCGTCAAACGCAGTGATGGTCGGCTTGTGGCCATGAGTGTGAAGTGCGAGAGGACCGCTACCGCCATTCAGGACACGCAGCCTCACTCTTTCGTCAGGTTCTACGGACACGAGGGATTCGCGGAAGGTATAGGGGAATGACCGTCCGTTCACCGTGAACAGGTCAAAGGTCGCATCGGTAATATCGTAGCGGTTGTGCATTTCGTCGGTGATGACGCGAGGGTCATTCGATGACTGGATAATCTCGTTCAGTTCCGTGTCGATATCGAAGTAGTGCAGATCGTATTCGCGGTCGTATTCCTCCTGCACCCCTTTCGATGGGGCGCGGACTTGTCCGCCACCGACATTGAGTGTCTGCACCCAGTTGTCCGGCGCATTTTCTTCCACCACGAACATCCCCTGCAGGCCCATCATGATGTGCAGGTGGGGTTGCACGTGGCAGTGATAGAACATGGTGCCGGCCTGCCGTGGTGTCAGATTGTAGGTCCTGTCGCGCCCCGGCATGACAGGCATCTCGCTGGCGATGGGCACACCGTCATTGCCTTCCCCGGATTCATCCACGAAGGGGTGGTCGACGCCATGGAAGTGGATGGTGTGGGGCATGTAGTGGGAATTCTCGAGGGTAATTTCGATGCGGTCACCCTGTTCGACCCGGATCACCGGAGAAGGTAATCGCAACATGGGCCGGGCTCGCAGTGACTCGAAATTCTCGGTCGCCATGCCCGCCATCTTCGGTGCGAAAACCCAGAAACCCGGCTTGACTCCTGGTGCGATGGGGAACTGCACAACAGGCTCGGTGTTATCAGGCGAGGCACCGTTTAACTCTGCCACTTCAAGGCGAAGGTGGATAACGTCGGGGTCGCCGTCGCCGTCCAGATCCTCGCCTTTGGTGACAGCGTCGGGGGTCAGCCCGCTTTGCTGCAGTACCCCCTCTGCCACGTTGTTGGTCCCGCGCACAAAAGCGGCAACCGCGAAGGGATTGTCAGGTTCACAACTTCGGGAAGCGCGGATCGTCACATCGCCGATGGTCTGTGACGAGCGCCAACCAGCCAGGTCGGCAGGGCAAAATGTCTCTGGCTCGAATGCGGCCGAAGGCAGGGATGGCGGCGGCGACACATAGGTGCCCGGTCCAAACCAGCGAGCCAGTTGTATGCGAACCGGTTCGGGATGCCAGGCCGGTGGCGTCAGCAAGACGGTCAGGATCAGCGAGACGACGAACAGAGATCTTCGTGACATATCAATTGTGCGCGCTGCGCAAAGCTTTTAGCCATCGTGAAAGGTTGCCGTTACTTTGCCAGTAAAGCAGCTGTACACCCAGCAGTATGACAGCGAACAGCGGCCAGTAGCCCCAGTCGCTACCGACGCGGAAGAAGAATACGGCCCGGTAAGGTTCCGATTGTTTTGGATGTTGTGCGGTGACGACGCCAATATAGGGACCCGGCTCGGTGAAGTGGTACTCCAGGGTCAGCGAGCCGTTGGCTGCCATTTGAGCAGGCTGGTGAAAAACAGTGACGCTGTCGAGATCCGGAATGGACGACACATCCTGCCAGTTGGTGAATTCGCCAAAACCTTTTACGTCGCGAATGATCCTGAATTCGAGCGGCATCCTGCGCAGGTAGTCATCCAGGTAGTCCAGGGTAAACAGCGTTTCGCTGGCGGTGGGAAGCGATTCGCAGAATTCTTCGTTGGCGTGCGTGCTGGGCTGATAAAGCGTGAAGTGCGCACGCAGGAATCCAATATTGATGACGCAGACGTCGTCTTCGAGGACCACGCCCCCGTGTGCGATCACTGGCCCTGAGATTGTCAGAAAGGCAACTAGAAACAGAAAGTTAGATGCTGGCGAAGGAATCATGTCGGTCCTCATTCCTTCCATTATTGTGTAATTGAACTTCGAATTCAGCCTGGGCTAGACTGATCCTGCGGTACCTCAACATCTACCATTTCGTGGTTCCTCAAGAGGGAGAGGTAACAATGAAAACAACACGGCATTATTTCATCAGTGATGATCTAGACGATCTTGATTACCTGGAGGAGCAACTCGAAGAAGTTGGTATCGAAGCTCCGCAGATTCATGTACTCAGTCATGATCACACCGGCGTCGCCAGTCACCACCATCTGCACGAAGTTGCATCCCTGCTTGAGACCGACGTGGTCCATTCCTGGGAAGTGGGTGCCGTGGTGGGTGTCATTGGAGCAATCTTCGTGCTTGCCTTCGGCTACCTGACCGGATTGACGGAGGCCGCCTCAGGCTGGGTTCCGTTTATCTTTCTGTCGATTGTCGTACTTGGCTTCTGTACCTGGGAAGGGGGATTTGTTGGCTTCCAGCAGACCAATCACCACTACAAGGATTTCCAGCAGGCGCTCGATGCCGGCAAACATATCTTCTTTGTTGATGCGTTGCCGGAACAGGAAGCCGCGCTGGCCGCCAAGATTAAGGAGCATCCGTCCCTGGAAGTCTCGCTGGTGGAGCAGGGTGCGCCGAGCTGGATATTCAGCGGGCGAAAAAACTTGCTGAAATTCACTGATCGAAACCTGCTCGCCCAGGAACAGTTGCAGCATAAGTAACGATGTCGCGATGTCGCTGCCGCTGAAAGATCGGCAGCGGACTCGGACCGCTGCGAGTTGCAACGTGGTTTCTTTAACGCCTACCTGTGACGGTGCATCCTGCACCGTGCCGCTGTCGTGAAGAGCTGGCTCATAGGATTTGTCATTTTTGGCGTCGCTTATGCGGTGATCGTTGGTGCGATTGCGTTTTATACCTGGCCGACCATCGCTGACATCAGCCGGGCCCGCTTGGATCACGCTTTGCCCTTCGAACAGCGCAGTCAGATTGTCAGCGTTGAACTGAACCCTGGTGAGATCTCTGTGAGAACAGATCGCTACGATCTGTCCGCATCAGAGACAGAAGGAGATGGCGTGACAGTCGTGCGGGTGTTCAATGGCCATGACCTGATTCTTGTGCCGCAGGTGCCCGAGGAGGTTGCCCACCAGATTGGCGCGGACTACGCAGCGCTGGTGGATGAGTACCTCATTGAGGCCAAGGTGAGTCAGATCGAACGTCTGTTGGTAGCCCTTGTTGTCCCGCTTGCGACATTTGTGCTCTTCGCCTGGCTTGCGCGGGTACTGTGGCGCAAGCTGATGCTGCTGGAATGAGTAAACCGTCCAAACGTTGACCCAGATCAAGGGCATGAACCCGTTGCCGACGCATGATGTGTTCACCAAGCAGGCAACAGGAGCGCATCGCATTATGTTTCACCATCTGGAAGACGTACATACACTGCAGAACATCGGTATCAATGTGGCCATTCTGGTGGGAGTGACGCTGCTGCTGATTTTGGGGTCCCTCCTTCTTGGTTAGTTTTTAAGCAATGGTATCTTCAAAGCCGGCGCAAGCCGGCTTTTTTTCGAGCTAACACAATGAAATCAGCGGTCTAGAGGCTCTTTTTCACTCTTTTAATAACTTCGATTTATTAAAAGTTTTATTTAGATTCCAAAAAGCTTTTAAAGATAGTTGCTCACAAAAAAATAATTATCGATCCACGAAATATATTTGTATAACTGATAGAGATGGAATAACTTTGGCTCATCAGGGGTTATTGGGGGGGAATGATTCGCACTCCTGAGTCACACAGGTATCTCTTTCAGATTCCTCATGGTCAGGAGGAGCTTGTCTCATCCTTTGCCTCTGATTCATTCAAACACCATTACGACAACTACAAGAGGGAGAAGTAATGAGGTTAAGTCACGTCTTTAGAAAGACATCACTGTATTCTCTATCGGCCTTACTGGCGGTAGGGGGTGCTACCACCTTGCCTGTCCAGGCCGAGGAGGAGCTCGAGGAAGTCGTTGTCACCGGCTCCTATATTCGTCGCTCCAGCTTCGAAGGTGCACACAACCTGCAGGTGCTGGGCGCGGAACAGATCAAGCTGACGGGCGCCACCCAGGTCGAGGAACTCGTTAACGAGTTCTCCGTCAACAGTGGTTCCGAGGCTGGTGCCGAGGACGAGTCCGGCCAGGCCCAGTTCAACATCCGTAACCTGGGTCTGGGTTCCACGCTGACGCTGATCAACGGTCGCCGTGCCGGTGTCTCGACGCTGGCGGGTCCCGGCGGAACCGAGTTCTATAATGTCAATCAGCTGCCGGTCAATATGATTGAGCGTATTGAGGTACTGGCAGACGGTGCATCGGCGCTGTATGGCTCTCAGGCGGTTGCCGGGGTAGCCAACATCATTACCCGCAAGGGTTTTGAAGGCCTGGAGATCACCGCCGGATATTCCGACGCGCTGGTCGACACTCGTGAGATTGGCCTGGCACTGGGTAGTGCACTGGCCGATGGCCGGGGCCACATCAATGTCTATACCAGTTACCTGGATCGCCCGCACATTTGGCGTACCGATGTGGACTACATCAAAGCGTACATCGCGCCCACACCGGAAACGTCTCGCTTCCTGTCCACCCGGGGTTCCCCCGGTCAGTATCGACAGCCCGGCGGTTCCTACGTACGGGATCCCGACTGTGAAGCTGCAGGTGGCGTCAGGCGTTCAGAGACTGACAGTTTCTGCCGCTTTGATTTTTCCGACCAGCGAAGTTTCATGGCGGGTGAAGAACGCTACTCGGCGTTTGTGGAGTTTGACTACGAGATCAATGATCGTATGAAGCTCTACAGTGAGTTGAGCTTCTCCAATACTCGTATGACCAACTCACTGGGCGGTGAGCGATATCTGGTCGCTGACGGTACCAGCAATACTGTGCCGATTCCCGCCAGCCATCCGTTTAACTTCTTCGTGCAGGATCCAGCCAATCCGACCGGGATCATCTACGTTCCGCCGTCACAGTGGGACAACGCCGTTCATACGGCGGTTGATCTGGAAGCACTGATGCGTCCTCTCGGTTCGGAGGCCACTCACAATGGTGACTACCTGGGTCACACCGAGTACAACAACAACCGCGTCATGATGGGTCTTGAGGTCGCACTGACCGATACCTGGATGCTGGATATGTCCTATGGTTATTCGCGCAGCAACCGTGCTCGTGCGATGCCGAACAACTTCCGTACGGATGAATTCCAGCGGCTGGTTGCAAATGGCCAATGGAACCCGTTTGGCACCGCGAAAGCGACGCCGGACCTGGTTTCACCGAAGAACGGGCTCTCGATTGCAGGCAACAGCCAGATTATTCAGGACCGTTTTGACAGCCACTTCTCGTCTCAGATCAAGTCCGCGCAGCAGGTGTTTGATGCGGTCGCGACCGGTGACCTGATTGAGATGAATGGACAAATGGTTCAGGCAGCCGTCGGTATCCAGGTTCGCGATACGGAATATGTCCGTCTCGATGACCCGCTCGATACAGCACTGGAAGGTTCACTGAACCGATTCATTGAGAACTTCAACTTCGGTGGCCAGAACGTCGAATCCATCTTTGCGGAAGTGTACGTGCCGGTAGGTGACACGGTTGATCTTCAACTTGCGGTCCGTTATGAAGATTACAGCATCGAAGATACTGTCGATCCCAAGATTTCCGTCGACTGGCGTGCGGCTGACTGGCTTGGTTTCCGTGCTTCCTGGGGTACCTCATTCCAGGCGCCGAACATCCAGCAGACAACCCGTTCCGCGGGTGGCCAGCAGATTAACGACTCGGCACGGCTCGACCCGGCAACCGGTCAGGTGGTCTGTATTACCGACGGCTCAACAGGTGTGCAGATTGGTGCCACCCAGTTCCTGGAAGGCAGCAGCGATCTGAAGCCGCAGTCCTCCGAGAACTACAATGTTGGCGTTGTCTTCACCCTGGCAAACGGTCTCAATGCGAGTCTCGATGTCTGGGAGTTTGACTACGAGGACCTGATTGCACCGCCACTGTCAGCACAGGCACAGGTTGACAACGATTGCGCCGATGACGGCATTGTGAATGATCCGAACATCCTGCGGTCCGGTGAAGGCCAGATCAACGCAATCTTCAGCCAGTTTGTGAACATCGGTCGTGTGACGGCTTCGGGCTATGACATTAACTTCAACTATGAGACCGGGCTTGGTGCTGGTGATCTGAGTGTTCGCGGTGGCTTCACCTACGTGGACAGTTTTGAGATCGACAACGAGGACGGTTCGCCGATTGTTGATGGCGCAGGCAGTCGTAACGCCCGCAACAACTTCAGGACCATGCCGCAGCTCCGTGGTAACGCCAATGCGACCTATCGCTGGGGTGTGAATACGGTGACGCTGGGCTTCAACTACATTGATGATTACCTGAATGATCAAAGCCGTAACGCGGTGATTGATTCGATGGAAACGTTTGACATCCAGTACTCGCGCAGCTTCAGTGATCTCCTCATTCCGGGAGATTCCACGCTGACGATCGGTGTCAACAACTTCACCGATGAAGATCCGCCCGCGCTGGTTCGTAACGGTGCTGACGGCAATCGTCTCCCCCATCTCAACCCGAGTGCGGGTGGCTTTCAAGCTACGGGTATTGACCGACCGGGTATTGACGACTTCGCCGGACATAGTCTGATGGGTCGTATAGCGTACGTTCGCTGGGCTTATACGCTCTGATAGCGATCTTTTAACGCTGAACCAGAGGGGCCATAATTGGCCCCTCTTTTTTTTGGGGAGGGGAATATGCGGTTTTTGATGTTCTGTGCGCTTTTCTTTGTCAGCACCGCTAGTGCTGAACAGGTGGCGCGGGACCAGTTGGTACAATGCCTGGCGATCAGCGATGAGGCCGAGCGCCTTGCCTGTTTTGAAAGGGTCACTCGTCCGCTGGTACCAGGTGACGAGAATAACGATGCACCGGAAGCTGAGCCGGTTGCAGCGGAAGAGCCGAAGACTGATCCCCCCGCTGTGAAGCAGGTTGTCAAACAAGCGAATGAGCCAGGCAAGACCGCACCACGGACGGATGTCCAGCCAACTCCCGGGCTTGGTGCAGAACAGTTACCAGATGCCAGGCGTGCTCCGCGCGAAGAAAAAGCGCTGGCTACGGTGGTCAGGGTTCGTAAAGGAAACCTCGGGCATCTTTTCTTTCATCTCGCGGACGGTTCCGTCTGGCGCCAGAATGAAGCGCGTTATTACTCTTATCCCAGGAACCGCGAATTCCCTATCGAGATTTCAAAAGGCGTGATGGGTGAGTATCAGTTGCGCGTTGATGGCAAGGGACCTCGCGTCCGCGTTCGGCGGGTCGAATAACGTAACCATTGTTGGCCGGTGGGCGTCTGATTAACCCGCCTCAATCGCCGTTGTGTCCTGCAATTCTCTGATTGCCCCGGCTGCAATCTCGTAGGAGCGTACCCGCTTGTCGTGTTCGAACATCGAGCAAGCGAGGATCAGTTCGTCGGCGCCCGTTTCGGCGAGAAATTCGCGGATCTGGTTCGTCACGGTCGCCTTGGAGCCCACGGCGGCAACCGCTTTCATCTCTTTAAGGATTGCCTGGTCGAGCGGTTCCAGTTGATCCTCAAGGTTCTCAACCGGGGGTGGCAACAGGGTGCGCTGTCCCTTGCGGCGATTGATAAACGACATTTTGGCCGAAGAGCGAAGGAATTCTGCTTCCTCGTCAGAGTCCGCGGCGCAGATGTTGTAACCCAGCATGACGTACGGCTCCTTCAGTGATTCAGAGGGTTCGAACTTTTCCCGATAGACCCTGATCGCATTCATCATCTGCTCGGGCGCGAAATGGGAGGCGAAAGCATAGGGCAGTCCCAGCATCGCAGCCAGCTGGGCGCCGTAGAGGCTTGATCCCAGAATCCACAGCGGCACATGGGTCCCCATGCCGGGGACGGCAAAGATTCGCTGGTTTTCCAGTGGGTCGCCCAGATACTGCTGCAGCTCAATCACATCCCGCGGGAAGTTATCGACATCACCGCTCAGGTTGCGTCGGAGTGCATAGGCGGTCTGGGGATCGGTCCCGGGCGCCCGGCCAAGCCCCAGTTCGATTCTCCCCGGGTAAATGGAAGCCAGGGTGCCGAACTGTTCGGCGATGACCAGCGGCGAGTGATTGGGCAGCATGATGCCCCCGGACCCGATGGTCATTGTCCTGGTGCCCGCCGCGAGATAGCCGATGACGACAGAAGTTGCTGCGCTGGCGATGCCCCGGGAGTTGTGGTGCTCGGCGACCCAGTACCGGTGGTAACCAAATCGCTCTACCTGTTGGGCAAGATCGAGTGAATTACGCAGCGCCTGGGCTGGCGTACTTCCTTCGGTGATCGGACAGAGGTCCAGAACAGATGTGCGGATCATGGAGGTTCCCTGGCTGCGGAGCGTCGAGAATAGCACAGGCCCTTTGGCTCGCATGTCGATACCAGCGGCATTAGACTGGCCCAATGACCCGGCCCGAGTATCTCGACGGAAATGTTGCATCCTGGCAACGGCAGGCAGCGGACTATGTTGTACCGGCGGAGCGAGGCTGGACCAGCATCGATCCGTACTGGGGGATTTTCGGTATCGAGGAAACAGTGGTGCAGATGTTACCGGCAGACATGTCGGGACTCAGTTGCATCGAGCTCGGTTGTGGGGCGGGGTATGTATCGGCCTGGATGGCGAGGCGAGGTGCACAGGTGGTGGGCATCGATCCGACGCCAAATCAACTGGCAACAGCGCGCCGAATTTGCGCGGAACATGGTCTGGATATCGAATTTCGTGAAGGTTTCGCTGAGGCGGTGGAATTTCCGGATGCGAGCTTTGACTTTGCAATCTCCGAATACGGAGCGGCGCTCTGGGCTGACCCTTATCGATGGATACCGGAAGCAGCACGCCTGCTGAAACCTGGCGGACGCTTGCGATTTCTGACCAACTCGGCGTTCGTGCCGATGTGCGCGCCGGACCTGGAGGCGGACGGTCCCATGACCGACCGACTGCTTCGTCCTTATTTTGGCTTGCATGAAACGCGGTGGCCGGATGCGCCGGGCGAGACGGAGTTTCACCTGACCCACGGCGACTGGATCAGCCTGTTCCGTGGAAATGGATTCGATATTGAGCGACTGGTGGAACTGCAGGCGCCGGCAGGTGCGACGACTGCCTATACCTGGGCGGATGGTGAATGGGCTCACAAATGGCCCGTGGAAGATGTCTGGATGCTGATCCGGGAGCCGTCGTCCTAACGATCAATTAAAGAGGGAAAATCGATGAAGTATTTTCAGTTACTGGCTGTGGCCTTGTTGGTTCTGTCGCAGACGGTCGTAGTTCAGGCGGAGGGAAGTCTGCCCATGGCTGCACCGGAAGAGGTCGGGTTTGATGCGGCACGACTGGACAAAATCGAGCCGTTCTTTCAGGCGCGTGTAGACAGGGGCGAGATTGCGGGCATTGTCACGCTGGTTGCCCGCCACGGAAAGATTGCTCACCTGAGCGCCGTGGGCCATGCCAACGCCCAGGACGAGACGCCGATGCGAACGGACACGATCTTTCGTCTCTATTCCATGACCAAGGCGATTGCGTCAACGGCCCTGATGCAGCTCCACGAAGAAGGCAGGTTCCAGCTCAGCGATCCGCTCTCGAAATACATTCCCGAGTTCAAGAACCTGAGAGTGTTGCGGGCCCCCGATAGTCCACTGGATGAAACGGTGGCGATGGAGCAGGAGCCCACGATCCACGATGCATTTCGTCACACAGCCGGGTTTACCCACGGTCTTGGCGTCAATGCGCTGGATACCTACTTTGTTGAAACCGGGATATTCAGGCCTGAGACTTCGCTGGAGGAAATGATGACAGCGCTGTCAAAGGTACCGTTGCAACACCAGCCAGGCACGATCTATCGCTACAGTATTGGCCCCGATATCCTGCTGCGGCTGGTAGAAATCATTTCAGGTCAGCCGGCTGATGAATATCTCGAGGCGCGATTGTTTGCGCCGCTCGGCATGATGGAAACAGGTTACTGGCTTGATCGAGACAAGGCTGAGCGCCTTGCGCCGGTCCACTGGCGCAAGGATGGCGAGCTTGTTCCCCTCGATGACGAGAACGGACACCCCGAAAGAGGTGTGCTTGTACAGCCCTGGTCGGTGAACAGCTATACCTTCGATCAGGCATACAAGGGCGGCAGCATCGGCCTGGTGTCGACAGCGACAGATTACTGGCGATTTGCGCAGGCGATGCTGGACGGTGGCGAATTCAACGGCGCCAGGGTTCTGGGGGCGCGCACGATTGACTATATGGCGCGAAGCCACCTGACATCCGGCCAGATGGAAGGGCGAGGTAACGGCGCCATCAGTGTGGGCCTCGGTTTTGGCGTTATTGAGAATTCGGCGCTGGCTGGCTATCCGCTGTCAGACGGTTCATTCTTCTGGAGCGGTGCGGCATCGACGTTCTTCTGGATCGATCCGGTAGAAGACATCGTCGTTGTGGCGATGACCCAGCACATGCGAGTGCCTGAAACCCGATCGATTCGAGGTGAACTGGCAGCGCTGATATATGCTGCAATAACAGGCGACTGAATGATGAAGGGAGAAGGCTGATGGCAAAGGTTCTGGTAACCGGTGCGTCCGGATTTATAGGTAGTCATATCGTGCTAGAGATGCTGAACCATGGCTACGAGGTGAGAGGCACCATTCGCGACCTGGGTCGTGCCGAGAAAATCAAAAATCTGATTAGTGAACACGGCGGTGACACCAGTCGATTGGAGTTTGCCCAGGCTTCATTGACCGATGCTGACTGCTGGCGTCCTGCGGCGGAAGGCTGTGACGGAATTATTCACGTCGCTTCGCCGGTGCCGATTGAACAACCCAAGGATGCTGACGAGATCATCGTGCCGGCCCGGGATGGTGCGCTTAATGTTCTTGACGCGGCCCAGGCCCTCGGCATCCGGCGAGTTGTTCTGACATCCTCGGTGGCCGCGGCCCAGGTTATCCCTGCAGCGGGGCACCGTGTCTCAGCCGATGACTGGACTGACGTGTCGAGTAAAGATGTCAATCCCTACGGCCTCAGCAAAACCTACGCGGAACGCGCGGCCTGGGATTTTGCTGAGCAACACCCCGACATTGAACTGGTCACCATACAGCCTTCGCTGGTGCTGGGTCCGGCGCTGGAAGCAGACTACGGGTCGTCGCTGGAATCACTGATGGTATTGCTGCAAGGCAAATATCCGCGTCTGCCGCGGGTCAGTTTTGGCCTCGTTGACGTACGGGATGTGGCCAATCTGCATCGTATCGCTTACGAAAGTCCGGAGGCGGCGGGCCAACGTCTGTTGTGCAGCAGCGAGACGTTCTGGTTTGTGGAGATTGCCAGAGCGCTGGCCGAGATGTTCCCGGACTATGGCAACGCACTTCCGACCAAGGAACTCCCCAACTGGGTTGTGCGTATCGTGGCGTTGTTTGATCCGGTGTTAGCCTTCATCGTACCAAGCCTGGGCCAACATGTTGATTATGACTGCGATCCAGCGAAATCGCTGGGCTGGCAACCGAGGAAGGCCAGAGAGGCGATTGAAGCAGGCGGGCGCAGTCTGATTGAACTGGGCCTCGTGTGATGCCTGGTGGTGAATAGGCTGGCGACGCTTATTGCGGGATGTGGGTGCCCTGCCTTGCCGGATTTGCGACGATATGTTCCAGTGATGTCCTGCTGATCAATCAAGAGGGGATGTTCAGATGAAAGCTGCTGTATTCCAGGAAGCAAATCAGCCTTTGACGATCGAGGATGTCGATATTGTGGATCCTCGTGCTGGTGAGGTGTTGGTTAAAACGAGCTGCTCGGGCGTTTGCCATTCCGATCTGCACTTTATTGAAGGGCTGTGGCAGATGCCCCATGCCTGTGTGCTTGGTCATGAGGCAGCGGGTGTTGTCGAGGCGGTGGGTGAGAATGTCACCTATGTTAAGCCCGGGGATCGCGTCATCATGAGCTTCAGGCCATTTTGCGGGAGATGCTATTACTGTCTGGGTGGCAGACCGAACCTGTGTAACTCGCCTGAATTTCGTGCGGCGGCCATGACCCGACTGAGCTGGAAGGGGAAACCTATTCAGCAGTTCGCCTCAGTTGCATCGTTTGCCGAATACATGGTGACGGATGAAAACGGCGTCGTGAAGATTCCCGAAGAGATGCCTATGGCAGAGGCAGCCCTGATCGGATGTGGGGTCATGACGGGGGTTGGTGCAGCACTTTATACGGCGGCGGTACCAGGTGGCGCCGAGGTTGCAGTGATTGGGTGTGGCGGTATTGGTCTGAATATCATTCAGGGCTGTCGAATCGCGGGTGCGTCCAAGATTATCGCCATTGACATTGTTGACAATAAACTCGACATGGCCACTCGATTTGGCGCGACTCACACGCTGAATTCCAAGGATCTGGGCGACAGTCTGATGGAAGCGGTTCTGGCGCTGACCGGTGGCGCGGGTGTGGAATATGCGTTCGAAGCCATTGGTGTTCCGGCTGCGGCGACCCAGGCTTTCAACATCACACGGGCGGGCGGCACCACCGTGGTGGTCGGTATGCACCCCACGGGATCGGAGATATCAGTCCCGGGCCCGGCATTCCTGCAGGAGAAAAAACTGATTGGGTGCATGTATGGGTCGACGCGTTTTCGCGAGCACATGCCGAAACTGATTGACCTGTTTCTGCAGGGTCGTCTGGATCTCTCGGGGCTGGTATCCCGGCGTCTCCAGCTCGATGATATCAACGAGGCATTTCGCGCCATGAAGGCAGGCGAAGTCGCCCGGTCAGTGCTGGAATTTTCCTGATTCACCGCCTCGCCCAGAGGCGGTGCCGGCGCTTGAGCCCCGCTCCGGCGCTTGGCGGGCCCTCCTGCGTTCCCATGACCATCGAAAACTGCATAAATCTGCAGACTGTCAAAATTGTCTAACCTTCTGAAAAAAATGAATAAATGTGAGATTACAAGAGGCTTACATCTAAACTATGGAGGTATCTCCATTTTTATGTAAAATGCACCGCCATGAGAAGGCTATCCACAATCCAGCTGAATTCGCTCATCGTGCTGGCGTTGCTTTCGGTGGCGGCGACCCGACCCGATCCCGCGATCATCGACCCGCAGGCCATTGCCGGGGCGAGGATCGTGGCAGCGCATCGGGGTCAAACCCCTGAGCCCGCTGCGCCGAGTGTTCGGGCGCATCCCTATCATCCTGAACCTGTCACCATTAGCCGTGTTGCCAATGGTACTTTGCCGGATTTCCATCGCTTTGTGGATGTCGCGGCGAAGAAGCGAGCGTTCTATGACTACATGCTGCCGATGGTGCACGAGGCCAACAGAGAGGTTGTTCGTGAGCGCGCCTGGCTGGAGTCTTTGGCGCACGCCATGGTCTCTGGCCATGAACCTGACGCGGCCGAACGGGCATCGCTGGACATGTTTGAGCGTCGTTACGCCATTCGCAAGGGTACGGTGCAGCGAGATAGCGTAGATCGCGTCGCTGAACTACTGGCGCGCGTTGACGTGGTGCCTGCTTCCCTCATTATTGCCCAGGCGGCGAAGGAATCAGGCTGGGGTACCTCGCGGTTCGCCCGGCAAGGAAATAACTTCTTCGGTATCTGGTGTTTTTATGAGGGCTGCGGGATGCTGCCCCTGGACCGAGCCGAGGGGCGCAATCATGAAGTCGCGATGTTCTCCTCTGTCGAGGAAGGCGTTCGGTACTACATCCGCACCATCAATACCCATGTAGCCTACGATGAGCTTCGTCGTATTCGTCAGGAAGCCCGCCAGGGACAAAAACCTGTGTCGGGCGCGACGCTGGCGAACGGTCTGGTTCGTTACTCGGAACGAGGCCTCGCCTATGTCCGGGAAATCCAGTCCATGATCCGCTACAACGAACTGCACCGATTTACGCGATCCTATAGCGCGTAGATGCTCTCTTCCCTGCAACTGCCTGCGCCGTTAATCAACGGCTAGTCAACGACGTCGAGAATTCCAGATACGGCATCGGCCACCTCGATGGGAGACCTGTCGCTTGCGCTCAGATCTCTCGTCCGCCAGTCTCGATATAGCCCACGCAGGGCATCCTTAACGGTCGGTGGATCGGCAGGGTGGCAGACGTAGGCGCCATAGGATGTGAGCAGCTCGTCCAGTTCCGGATTTCGATGGGTCATGGCAAATACGGGTCGCCCGGTCCACAGGTACTCGTAGAGTTTTGAGGGGATGTATTCGGCGCAGCCCTCATGGTCGCCATGAAGTAGCAACAGACAGTCAGCCTCATACATCCGCCTGACAGCATCCGTTCGCGATAGCCTGCCGTTCACTTCGATCGCCGATTGAAGCTGGTGGCGTTCCAATGCGTCGTGACTGTGACGATCCAATGCAGAGCCCCAGGTACGAACCACGACGTCGTTCCAGCCGGGGGACTCCCGGCGAAGTTCTGCCAGGGCATCGATGAGTGGCGCCAGCGAACGGTCATCGGTAATTGCACCGAAATGACAGATAGAAAGTGTGTCAGAAAATGTATGGTTCAGGCCCGGAAGTCGTTCGTCTGTCGAATGATCGGAACCTGAACGCTCGATTGCCCGCGGCGGATCGGCGCCGGGCAGCACATAAAATCCTCGCTCGCCCAGTTCGGGATGTCGCTGTCGGGCTGCGGCCAGGGCGCCGGGAGTGAACCACCATACATGATCGGCGCCACGGCAGATTCGTCGTTCAAGCGACTGATAGTATCGACCACGTCGTGTCATTGCGGGCGCAGACCCATCGTCTTCGGGGGAAGATCGAATAATCATCGGATCGTGAACTTCAGCGATCCATCGGATCCTGGTCAGGCGCTTGATGGCCGCAGCCGCCTGGTGCGCCGCGGGAACGCCGCCGGAAGAGTAGATCAGCTCGATGTCATAGCGGCGGACGAGCCGCAGACCAGTCCACAGGGCGGGCAAGAACCAGCTGGCATGATTGGGCAACCCGAACAGCAGGTATTCCAGGGCGATCAGCGGTGCCAGCAATATTGAGATGGCCAGCGTGAGGATACGGTAACGCCAACCTTTACCATAGCGTGCGGCGATGATGTGGCGCAGGTCGAAGCGTAGTCCGGCGGGCCCCCAGGGCAACCTTTGGTAGTGGGGAAAGCGAGCATCGTGTGTGCCTGTACTGCTGCTGATGACAATGGGAGTAATGCCAGCCTTGATCAGGTAGGGAATCTTATCGGTAACAGTCTGACTTGCGGCCCGGCCATCCGCATTGAAGCTATGGGCTATGATCAACCAACGACGAGACACAGGTGAGCTGGTATTCAGGGGCAGGGGTGCCGACTCTGAATCTCCCTCAGCTTGGCGTACTTGGAAAAGCTGTTAAAACAGCCAATCAGGATGTGGACGAGGCCGGGGACGCCGTCCAGAAAGCCCAGTCGAACGAAATAGAATTTGATAAACCTGACCACCGGCGAAAGCAACAATTTTGCCAGTGTAGCGCGCCGACCTGCTTCATAGAGGTGGCGGGCCTGAAGCGTGGTGTAACGATTTTGTTTATCGAGATATTCTGTCAGCGAACCTTCTGAGTAGTGTTCCAGGTCGCCGATAATACGGGCGGTCTGTCCCTTCATTTCGACCTTTTCATGTACCGGGTCCGAACTCCAGCAGGCATGATTGCGATTGAATAGTCTTAGACACCAGTCTGGATATCCTTCGCCATGGCGTAGCGGGCGCCCCATAAAATGATTGCGACGATTGATACTGTAACCGTTGGCGTGGGGTTTGGTGCGAAACAGATCGATCAGCGCTTCGCGGAGTTCGGGGGATACCCGTTCATCGGCATCGATACTCAGCACCCAGTCGTTACGGGCCTGTTCGAGTGCGAATTGCTTTTGCGGGCCGAAACCTGGCCATGAATTTTTGACAACCGTTGCGCCGGCAGACTCAGCCAGCTCTGCCGTTCCGTCCGTGCTGCCCGAGTCGATCACCAGAACTTCGTCGAAGAAAGAAACGCTGCTAACACAATCAGCGATGTTCCTTGATTCATTGAGTGCGATGATCGTCGCTGTGGCTGGGACTGCATTCATCTAGAATTGCCCGGGACTCACATCGAAGCAGTATAGCAACACTTTTTAACCAATGCTCATGCCCAAGATTGTTGCTCACGCTCGGGATTCAGGAGGTGGGGCAGTGTGCGAGCACCTCCTCAACGTCAAGCGAGGACATGCACTGGTAGTTTCGCTTGCAGTCTTCGGGACGGCAGTCCGGTGCACAGGGTTTAATGCCTTTCAAGGTCCTTGCATTGGGGGCGAGCGGTGCCCAGCGTGTCAGTTCAGTGGGGCCGAACAGTGCGAGAACCCGAATGCCGGAAGCGGCAGCGAGATGCATGGGGCCGCTGTCATTACCGACATATAGATCCGCCATCTTAAACAGCTGCAGTAGTTCCGTCAGGCTGAGACGGTTGTGCAGGTTGACCGCGGCGGTTTCCATCTGTTCCTGCATGGTTGCGATTCGTTGGCGTTCGCCAGTTCCCGCGCCAATGATGACGACCTGCCAGTCAGCCTTCGCCAGGTGGTCAGCGAGCCGGGCGAACCTGGTGATTTCCCATTGCTTGTAGTCCTTGGTCGCACTGGGATGGATGCAGACTGTTTGGCGCTTCCGGTCGATGTCATCGGGCATTGGCAGTGTTGGATCGGGCGCCGGTAGCTGTAGATAGGAATTCTCGGGCGGGTTAAAACCAAGTGCCGCCACCATCAGTGTGAAGTCGTTGAAACAATGCTGGCTGTCTCGGTCAATCCGCACCCGTTCATGGTAGACGCGGGGCCGCTTGGAGAAATCGGGTCCAATCTTTCGCGGGCTGCGTGTAAATCGGGTAATTCGCCCTGAAAGTACCGTGCCGTCCAGATCGAGGACGACGTCGAATCGTCGGGACCGCAGTTTCTGCAGAAATCTCAACAGTGAGATCAGGTTTCGTCGCCTTGAATATCGAATGATATTGAGGTCTTCGCGGATGCCGAGTCGAACCAGTGATTCCATGGTCTCGTCGAGCACAAAGGTCGTATCGGCGTTGCCATTCTGGGTGACGATGGCAGACAGTGTTGCCAGCGAGATAACGGTATTGCCGACGTACTTGCTCGGCATCACAACCAGTAGCTTCAATGATCCAGCTCTTTTGGGGGCATCTCATTCTATCGAAAACTGTCCATCAGGTCGGTTTATAATCCGTCATGATGTCGACGGCACTCCGCTTTGCTCATCCGCGCTACTGGCTTACCTGGATCGGTCTTGGCCTGCTGCACCTCGTGGTGCGACTGCCACACCGCCTGAGGATCGCTGTGGGTGCTGGACTTGGCCGTCTCGGATATCGATTGGCCGCAGGTCGTCGGCGGGTGG
Source organism: Pseudomonadales bacterium (assembly GCA_028281885.1). Classification (GTDB taxonomy): domain Bacteria; phylum Pseudomonadota; class Gammaproteobacteria; order Pseudomonadales; family Azotimanducaceae; genus JANQJA01. Next base: position 51,489 of record JANQJA010000001.1, read on the forward strand.
TGGAACGTAATCTGGCGGTGTGTTTTCCGACGCTATCGTCAGCGGAACGGGATGCGCTGACTCGTGCGACGTTCTGGTCCGGTGGCATCAGTATTGTTGAGACGGCCATCGCCTGGTTGACCGCAGGCCGGGGTATTGATGCAAGGTCGAAGGTAGAGGGCCTTGAATATCTTCGCGCGGCGATGGCTGAAGGGAAAGGTGTCATTCTGCTGGGGACTCACATGTCCACCCTCGATCTGGCGGGGGCGATCATCAGTCGTCATATCACGCTGGACGTCATGTACCGTGCCAATGAAAACCCGCTGATCGAGCACATCATGACTAACGGGCGGGCAAAGCTTTATCCGCACCCGATTGAGCGTAACGATATCCGCCAGGTGATTCGGAATGTCCGGGCGGGTCACGTGGTCTGGTATGGACCGGATCAGGACTACGGCGCGAGAAATGCTGAGTTCGTACCTTTCTTCGGGGTCCCCGCGGCCACGACGACAGCGCTGTCAAGAATCGCGAGGATTACTGGCGCACCGGTGGTGCCTTTTTCCCACTTTCGTATCGATGGGGGTGCGCGATATCGGGTTGTTTTTTATAAGGCGCTCGCCGACTTTCCTTCGTCCTCAACGATCGCCGACACGCGGCGAGTCAATCAGTTTGTGGAATCCTGTGTTGAGCAGGCGCCGGAACAGTACTGGTGGTTTCACCGTCGCTTCAAGACCCGACCGGAAGGAGAAACAGAGGTCTACTGATCAGGTTTTACAGTGTCGGTTCAGTACCTGGTCGATGACATCTGCAGCTTTCTGGGGCAGGGAGTAGATGTCAGCGGCTTCCGCAAAACGTCTGCCGTTTTCGATCCAGGTTTCGCGGGAATTGTGTTCCAGCATCTGTCTGAGCTTTTTGTTCAGATTTTCCTGGCGAAAGGGGCTCTCAATCAGGCAGCCCATCTGGGCTTCGGTTACATAGTGTCCGTAGCCACAGTTGTCGGTGGCAAGCACCGGCAGTCCCGCCACCATGGCTTCCAACAGAACCATCCCGGCATTTTCGTCGGCCGCAGGGTGAATGAGCAGGTCGCCAGCCAGAAGAAATCGGGGTACGTCATCCGAGCCACCAACGATTTTGATCGTATCTTCAAGGTTGAGTCGATGGATGAGCCGCAGAAAAGGCTCAGCGCGATCTTCACCGACGACCAGGAAGCGAGTTTTCTGCTTGAGTTTAGGGGGCAGTGAATGGACGGCGAGAATGGCCCGCCTCAGTCCCTTTTTGATAAACCCTGAACCCACCAGCAGGATGAGTTTATCGTCGTCGCCCAGCTTGATTTCGCGGCGTTTCGCCTGCCGAATATCTGCGGCGTTGTCCGGCGCAATGCGATCTCGCGAGATGCCAGGAGGGAGCAGATGCATTCGCTCCGGCTGGGTTTCGTAGTGCTTCTCGAAAAACGGTTTCTGCGCTTCCGAGATAATCATGATCTCTGTCTTGCTGTCGCGGCCAAAGACTGCGCGTTCAAAGCGGGAGAAATGTTTGTATCGGGGTAGTAGTTTGTAGTGCGGTCCCCGCTGAGTGCGAGCTTTCTCCTCGTAGCAGGAGTCGGCTGCATAATAAATGTCCAGTCCGGGCATCTTGTTGAAGCCGATCACACAGTCGACCGGATTTGCTGACAGGGTTTTTGCCATCCATTGAGAAAAGATCTGGTAGCGCTTGTGATTGAACAGTGCGTTCACAGGTGCGATGGTGACGTCGATGTCATCGGGTACCTCACCCTGCCATTTCAGGACAAACACCTTGACCTGGTGGCCTCGGCCCTGACACTCGCGCGCGATGCGGATGAAATCGCGTTGCAAGCCGCCATAGGGAAAGTATTTGTACAGGCAGAAGGCGAGCTTCAATCTGGCACCGGAAACAGTGGGACGTTAGTCGTAATCGTATCCCAATTCTCTCCCTCTTTAACAGGAAATCCGCTAGAAGGAGGGTGTGTAAATAACCTGCAGCCCTGTGAACTCCGGATCATTGAAATCTGCGGTAGTGGCGATGCCGAGCGTGGAAGTAATAGTCGGTGGCAGAGACGCGAGCGATGCATCCAATGGGCGATTCACGTTGGTGATGAATCGCTGGTTGTTGGTGTTGCGGCTGAAGATACGGAAGGTCCAGTCTCCCAACTGGTAGTCAACGGACAAATCAATCATGGAGAAGTTATCTACCGCTGCGCTGGGGACAATGGGCTGGCTGGTGTAGCTCTTGGTGAACCGATAGCTGGCGAAGAAACGCAGCAGTCCGTTGGCATACGGATGAGTATAGATACCGCTAAACTGGAAAATATCGGACGGTGCGTACGCCGGGATCAGGTCGGAACGACTGATCGGATCGGCACCACCGGCGAGATCTGGAATTGTGTAGTCGAGGTAGTCGGATGACTGGTGAGTCAATATGGCACGTAGCTTGAGGGGATCAATCGGCACGGCTTCTATTTCCAGCTCGTGGCCCCTGACCTCGACTCTCGACAGGTTTTTCAGTACAGCTTCAATGCGACCCGAGGCGACCGGCGTCGCAAAACGCTCGAGTTTGTCGCGCCAGGTATTCTGGTAGCCGACGTAGTTAAGGCGCAGGCGATCGTTCCACATCTCGGTCTTAAAACCTATTTCTACGCCATCTACCGACTCTTCTCCGAAGGGTGAAGCACCGTCCGCTGAATTGGCGGTGTCATCGTGTCCGGCAGGCCTGAAGTCACGAGAATATCGCAGGTATGCCATTGAGTTGTCGTCGATGGCGAAGCGCGCGCCCAGGGAGCCGATGGCCTCAGCGCTACTGACACTGCCGACGAGCATCGAAGGCGGTGAAGGAATAGTGCTGACGCGGGATACCGTCTCATCAAACTCCCGATCCACATTGGTCCATCGCAGACTGGCGTCCAGCGTCCATTGGTCGGATGCGGCATAGTCGGCGGTTAGAAAGAATGAGATCAGTGACGTTCGTTGTCGCGCGGTCAGATTGCGGGTTGCGTCGTCAGCGACATCGATGATTCTGCCTGCGGTATCCAGTGCTGGAAGAATGTAGAGATCCTCACTGGCCGTTCGATACTCGCTGTTCAGGTAGAACAGGCCGGCCGTATAGTTGGCCCGATCTGAGTAGGCGCCCATGACGGCGACGTCCTGGGTGAATTGATCGTAGTCGATTGATGAGATGTTCGAGTAGATATCGAGAAATGAACCATCGAGGTCGTGATGGGAAGTCTCAGTCGTGTCCCGCCAGGCTGTAATACTTCTCAACGTGTAATCTGCGGTATCGAGCTGTACGTGAAACGCGTGCTGGTCGACGTCATAGCTGCGGTGGTTGGAAAAGTTCTGTGTTGTGCCGGTAAACGAACCTGCCTCTGGCAGGATGCCATCACCGTCGAAGGAACAGGAATTCGCTGCCGAAGGGTCACAGACCAGGTCGGCTGAAGTGCTCATGTTGGCCCTCGCCGGTACGTTGGAATCGTCGTGGGTCAGGTCGTAGGTATAGCGGATGGCAAGGTTGTCCAGGTATTGCCAGCTGACGGCTGCGGAAGCGGAAAATATTTCTTCGGCCTGATCGTCTCGTTGGCTGATCACCGATTCAGGGCTCTGGTCGCGGACGATATCGCGGGCATCGCGGAGGCTCAGTCGCAGACGAGCGGCAATCCGCTCGTTCACGGGCAGATTGGCCATTGCATCCAGTCGCCGACGATTCTGGTCACCGAGCGTCAGTCGGGCCAGTGCTTCTCGCTCGCCAGAAGGTTTGTTTCGAACGACGTCAATGGTACCGGCTACTGCCGGAATTCCGCTGGTGCCGCCGTTGGGGCCGCGGGTGATCTCGACTCTCTCAAAGTCGAACAATGGCGGATTCTGGCTCGCATGTGTGCCCTGATAAACCCCGTCGATGGTCAGCGCAACCGCGGGGAAGAAGCCCGGACTCGCTTCAGATGATGAAATGCCTCGCAGTGACATGGCGGCGCCGTTGGGTGTTGCTGCCATGGGGTCGATGATGAAGCCGGGCGCGAGACCTTCCAGATCGGCGAGGTCCCATCGAACCGACTCCTCAATCTCGTCGGCCTCGAGCACCGTGATCGAGTAGGGCGTTTGCTGTACGTTCTCCGATTTACCCCGTAGCGTCGCCGTCTCCTCGGCGAGTTCGAAGGCCGACGTGACCATTGGGATAAACGCCAGGGCGAGCAGGCAGTGCGGGGTCTTGTTCATTCGAGAGCGGCCTTCTTCCTCGGTGATTGTTGTCTCGGCTGGGTCAGAATTCTAGCAGATTCCCGTGTCGGTCTCGGTCGGATCACGTTAGCGCAGCAGAACATCCCGGAAAGAATAGAGCCACAGGCCAATGAGTACCGCTCCAAGCGTAACGTTGGTTCGAATGACCCGGGTCAGGATGCGCCGCTGGTCGTCGTCAGCCTCCCCTCTGAGGATATTTGCCATCAGTACGTCGAACATCATCACGACGAAGACAAGGGGTGCGGTTGCCGGAATGATGCCGCCGGTGACGAGCGCCCATCCTTCCAGAATTCGCGACGGTTTCGAGAAGGGAAGCATCAGGATGATGGCAATGGCCAGCAACTGCAGCAGGTTGCGCAGGGCCCCCATCTCCCTTATCTGTGAATAGAAGTTGTTACTGCTCATTCAGACTGCTTTCAATCTCTGTCAGCTCTTCGGTGGAAAGACTGGCGGCGAAGTGCCGGACTCGATCCATGATGAGGGCCGTGCCAAAATATTCCCCGGCGCATGATATGTGAATGTAGCCGGCAGGATTAAACCCGGTTTCTTCAAAATATTGCAGCGCAAGTCGCCAGTGATCCCTGTCAATGGTCTGCCTGCAGGCGCGGCATCGTGCCCTGCCGCTCGGTGCTCGTTCGGCGCCGCAGAGTCGCTCAAGGCGCTCATGTTGCTGACCCTGCTCGACGACTTTGGTCAGTCGCCCTGTATCCAGTTGGCCGTTGTACTCGTTGATCACTTCCGCAAACTGGTGAGGTCGGCGAAAGGCCGCGCAGTCGATATGGTACCAGTGAGTCATCTCACCATCGGCAAAGGGGTTGGGCAGGCGCTCGCCGAAACGAAGCGAGTCCTTTGCGATTGCCTGGTTGCAGCCGCGGCATTTCGACCTGCCTGAGGCGGCCGATTCGATGGTATGCATGGCTCGTCCGTCGAGAACAGTCCTGACATTGTAGAATGTTATGTGCACCAATTTCAGGAACCAGTAGATCGATGGCGGCAAACGACGGGATTCTGGTGCTGACTACCGGCGGCACCTTCGACAAGATCTACTTCGATACACGCAGCAGTTTTGAGGTGGGCGATTCGGTTGTCGGTGAGTTACTTGCCCAGGCGAAGGTGAGTTGTTCCTTCGAAGTGCGGGAGTTGTTGCGCAAGGACAGTCTTGAACTCACCGACCAGGATCGAGCGCTCATACGGACCGAGGTTGTTGAGGCAGATTCGAATCGAATCGTCATTACCCATGGTACGGATACGATGACCGAGACCGCCGCACAACTGAGGGGTATTCCGGGCAAGACTATCGTGCTGACAGGTGCGCTCGCACCGGCGCGATTCGCTGAATCCGATGCGCCGTTTAATCTGGGTCTGGCGTTTGGTGCCGTCCAGTCGATGGAAGCTGGTGTCTATATCGCGATGAACGGCACCGTGTTTGTTGCTTCCGGTGTGCGCAAGGATGCGGACAAAAATCTTTTTGTTGAGACTTGAATAAGCCGCCATTTCGTTGCCATTGAAGCATTGGAATGACGCCTCAGATCATCCTCTAGTCAAATTTGTCGGTGACCGCGCCCTCGGAGGCGGAACTGACCAGGCGTGCATACTTTGCCAGCAGCCCTCGTTCGGCATAGGGAGCCGGGCGCTGCCACCCAGCCCGACGCTGATCCAGCGTGGTTTGGTCCACGGCGAGGGATATGGTTTTTTGCTCGGCATCGATGGTGATCTCGTCGCCATCTTCAACCAGCGCAATGACGCCACCATCGTAGGCTTCCGGCGTGATGTGGCCGATGACAAAACCATGGGATCCACCGGAGAAGCGGCCATCGGTAATGAGCGCGACATCCGAGGACAGGCCGCGACCATTGATCGCACTGGTGGGTGACAACATCTCCCGCATCCCGGGGCCCCCGCGCGGACCTTCGTAACGGACCACAACAACGTCACCTTTTTGCACGGTGCCGTCGAGGATGGCTGCGAGTGCCGCCTCTTCACCATGGAAGCAACGCGCCTTGCCGGTAAAGGTCAGCCCCTCATGACCGGTAATCTTGGCCACCGCACCTTCTTCGGCCAGGTTGCCTTTAAGTATCACCAGGTGGCTGTCCGGCTTGATCGGATTGGACAAGGGACGGATGACATTCTGGCCAGCGGGATAGTCGGCGACATCGGCAAGATTCTCTTTCAGCGTTTTGCCGGTGACCGTGAGGCAATCCCCGTGCAGCAGTCCTTCTGCCAGCAACGTTTTCATAAGCGGTTGAATACCACCGATCTCGATCAGTTCACTCATCGCGTACTGACCGGCAGGACGCATATCCGCGAGCACCGGTACACGGGCACCGATTCGGTTGAAATCGTCAATCGACAGCGGAATACCGGCGGCATGAGCAATAGCCAGCAGATGTAAAACTGCGTTGGTTGAACCTTCCAGCGCAATGGTGACCGTGATGGCATTCTCGAACGCTTCGCGGCAAAGGATGTCCGAAGGCCTGATGCCCCGATCGAGCAGATTCAAAACGGCGGCACCAGCCGCGTAGCTGTCTTTATTCTTCTGGTCCGATACGGCTTCCTGCGCGGAAGAGTTGGGCAGCGACAGACCGAGCGCTTCAATAGCAGAGGCCATGGTGTTGGCCGTATACATGCCCCCGCAGGAGCCGGGTCCGGGAATCGCGGTTGACTCGATCTCCTTGAGTTCAATATCGGAAAGTTTTCCGGCAGCATGCTGGCCGACTGCTTCGAAGACCGAGACCACGTCCCGGCGTTCCTTGCCAGGCTGGATGGTACCGCCGTAAACGAAAACGGCGGGCCGATTCAGCCTTGCGATCGCCATGGCGCAGCCAGGCATGTTCTTGTCGCAGCCACCGATGGCAACAAACCCGTCAAATCCTTCCGCGCCGACCGCGGTCTCGATTGAATCGGCGATGACTTCTCGCGAGACAAGGGAATAACGCATGCCCGGCGATCCCATGGAAATACCGTCGGACACGGTGATGGTGTTGAATGTCACTGCCTTGCCACCGGCTTCGTCAGCGCCCATCGCAGCGGCTTCCGCCAGTGTATTGATATGCATGTTGCAGGGGGTCAGGTTGCTCCAGGTCGATGCGATGCCAATCTGCGGCTTGGCGAAATCTTCTTCCTTGAAGCCCACGGCGTAGAGCATGGCTCGGGCAGCGGCTTTCTGAACGCCGTCAACGATCAGCGATGAGTAACGACGTCGGTGGCTGTCATCCGCCATAAGGTTGCTCCTGATTCATTCAAGTCCAGCGCAAGATTATTGCCGCGACTTGATATTGCGTAAATTGAATTATGTGAAATCATTTATTGCGTTTACCGCAATAAATGAGCTCTATGGTCCACGAAGGTGGTTGACGAACTTCATCAATACTTCGATCGGCTGGCACCCCATGACGACCAGATCATCGTGGACGAAGCTCGGTACACCGGTAACGCCCAGGTCCCGTGCTCGTTCCCATTGCTGATCGACCTGCTGAGAAAAACTTCGTTGCTCCAGCACCTCGCGGGCTGCCATGGCGTTCAGACCGGCATCGGCGGCGATCCCTGCCAGAATATCGATATCGTGGATGTTGTGGTTGTCGACAAAGTAGGCGTGGAACAGTCCGGCGTGCAGTACGTCACCTCGGTCGATTGACTCGGCCCAGGCGCCGAGTTCCTGGGCCAGCCGTGAGTTCCAGATCATCTTGCGTGGTCTGTAGGGCAGGCCTTCGGCATCCATCAGCTGCTGCATCTGTTGCTGGAATTCGCGACCGCGGGCCGCCTTCTCCTGAGCAACCGAATCGTCTTCTTTGACATTCGTAGCTGCGCGTCCGGTCACCGGTGTATTGGGGTGCAGCGGATAGCCTGCCAGGCGAATCTCCAGGTCAGGTTCTTGTTTCAACCGGGCAATGTTCGGTGTTGCCAGATAACACCACGGGCAGATGTAGTCGGAGAACACTTCGATCAGGATCTTCTCTGACATGTCGCACTGGCAATGGCAGGGGTGAAGACAAAGAGTCTAGCCGCCAGGCGCTCTCGCGTCATCGCCATCCGTGCATGCTAAGCTGCAGTTCCTTGATTCAACGGCGATTTCCATGACAGATTTTGATCCCGAACTGGTGCAGATCAGACCGGCTGCGACGCTGCTGCTTGTCGATGACCGACCGGGACTCAAGGTTTTCATGATGAAGCGGAACGCGAACGTGCGTTTCGCGGGAGGCATGTGGGTGTTTCCGGGCGGCGCTGTCGATCAGGGCGACGAGGCGGACAAGGACGCACAGCTATGTGTCAATCGAACCGCCGGGGAGGCGAACCAGGCGCTCGACGTTGAGGATGATGGCCTGGCTTACTATGTCGCGGCCGTCAGGGAAGCGTTTGAGGAAGCGGGCGTGTTGTTTGCTCGAGATGCATCGACCGGCGAACCTGTTGGCTTTGGCGATCAGGTCACCCGCCAGCGCTTTGATCGGTATCGTGACGCCGTCAACGAGGGGAGTGAGGCTTTCTCCGATGTTATTGAGCGGGAGTCGTTGCGACTGGACGTGGGCGAATTCCACTATGTTGCCCGCTTCATCACCCCTTTCGGGCAGCCACGCCGGTTCGATACCCGGTTCTTTGTGTCGCGAATGCCGGATTTTCAGGATCCGATCCATGATGATGGCGAGCTGGTGAACTCCAGTTGGTTGTCACCGGCAGAAGTGCTTTCCCAGGCGGAGTCCGGGGAGATGATCATGCTGACGCCAACGCTGCGGATGGTTGAAAGGCTGGCATTGTTTGATTCTGCGGAAGCCGTGATCAATGCGGCGCGAAAAGATCAGGCGGTGGAGCGAATACCGCTCCGTGGTTCGGCGGATGAGGACCGACCGGAACCTGAGCCTGGCTGGTTGATGCTTCGCCCCTGACATCGTCAAAAAAGGTGGAGAGAAGGGCGGTCCACCGCTCTGCAGACCGTCATTTCGAACCCGAGCCCCTGCGGAAGGAATCGGAGAGATCAGCATTGAATTATTGCTGAGCGACGATGTTGCACGCCTTGGCGATGACGTCTTCGACACTGTGCTCCGGGAAGGTTGTTGCCCGCTGCGCGACCTTGATGTCCGCGAGCCAGCTTTCGAGTCCTTCTGCCTCAACCGGCCCCAGTACAATCAGCGCTCTGCCCAGATGCTTGCGCAGATTGGTTTCCTTGATGTCGTCAAGGACATCCAGTACGGCATAGGCTTCACCGACTTCGTAACGAGGCTGTTCATGCAGGCACAGCATGCGGTGAGTGACTTCCCGATTGGTTGATCGCATGGTGCTGTAGGACTCAAGCATGAAGTCCAGGAAATCGAGTGCCTGGGTGTCTTCCTTGTCCAGGTGTTGCTGAATGTCGGCGAGGTTGTCCTCGGGCGACTGTGCAGCCATTCGTTGCATCAGCAGCAGGTAGGCGAGATGGTCAGGCATCGAGACCTGATCGTCATGATGGATACGATAGACCTCAATCGGTGATTGCGATGTCGTGATAACTTCTGCCCTGGCAGATGGCGCTACCAGGATCGTCAATACGATGAGGGTCCATTTGATCACTTGCCTGATATCCACGACGGCATTCCTCTGCTCGATTTCCTTTCGAAGATAGAGGAACCGAAGAACGGTGAAGTTGAAGCTCGTCACAAAAACCCGGACCGCGGTTACCGCTTGTCCGAATTTGAGGCAGGTTAGCCATCAGATGTGTGACGGCGTTCACATCAGCGGCTAGTTGTTCTCCTTGCCCCGGAGTTGCTCCGCCAGCTCATGGAGCCCGCTCATGATCTCCTTGAGCTCATCGTTGGGCCTGAGTTGTCTTGTCAGGGTGTAGTTGCCATTTTTGAGGGCATCGATAAACGCCACGATGGCGACCACCGGACCGGCGATACGATGGCTGATAATGAGGGCGAAGGCGGATGTGAACGCAATGTAGGCGACGAACCCAAACAGGGAGAACTGTACGGTTTCAAACATGAGCTGGTTGACCCGGCTCTGGACCGCGAAATCCATGACCGGGTTGGCATTCATCAGGCTCTGCACTTCGAGTAGTCGCTGCATCGCAAATGCGACGGCGACGCCCAGGAACACACATCCGCTGATTGCGTAATAAAGACAGAGTCGTATCTGGAATCGCGGTGCAATGAGCAGGTTTTTGAGTTTGCGTTGTTTGCCGCTCATGAAGACTCTCCGTTCTGAGGTCGGTTATCCCAATGCCAGTACGAGTAGTACGGGGAGCAAGGGGTAGATGTAAGTGATGGCCCTGTTAGTGTGCGCCTTAGCATAGCCCGGGTCTATCTCGATTGCCCGATCATAATCATCGATCGCGAGATGATAGAGCTTGCGCTTACGATAGATCGCGGCGCGATGAAGATAGGCTGGCGCGTGATCAGGGTCGAGCTCGATGGCACGCGTATAGTCTGCCAGCGCTGCATCCTGATCCTTGTCGCGTTCCAGCTGTCGAGCGCGTTCAAAGTAAGCGTCGACGTTGTTGGGGTCGGCGGCAATGGCCCGGGCCAGATCTTCCCTGGCGGCCGCATGTTGTCTCTTTTTCGCCAGCAGTTGCGCCCTGCGCACGGCGGCCCGGCTGGTCAGACGGGAGTCGGTGGAATACGTGATCGCGTGTGACAGGTGCTCGATTGCCTGACTTCGCCGATTCCGCGCCGCTGCCATTTCACCCTTGAAGTACCAGGCATAGGCCAGTTCAGAATCCAGCGTCAGTGCCTGTTCGAAATCGACTTCTGCCTGACGCCTGTCCTTTGCGAGCCAGTGTGCATACCCCCGATAGGCAATCGCAATGGCGTACTCAGGCCTGGCCTCGAGGGCGGCATTGAGATGTTCGACTGCCACGTCCGATCTGCCTTGTCGAATGGCGGTCTGGCCCAGCAGTAAGCGGGTCCGGGCGATGTCTTGCAGGTCGTTGGTGAGACAAAGGGTCAGAATTGCGATGGATTGTTCAATCTGGCCGGCCCTGAGAGCGGTTTCGGCGTCGTCGTTGCAATCTGCGTTAGTCGGAACGTAGACAAACGCGAGTAACAGCGCGACGAGATACTTCATTCGAGGGCAGGAGACCGGTTCCCAGTTTGAGGTCTATATCTTATCCTCTCGCGGCATTGCAACGCATCTCTGGCGTTCTGGCGCTATCCTGGCGTCAGTTTCCTGAACAGACTCGCGGCCTCCCGGAGTAACCAGCGCGGTGCAAGATTCACCGCCGCTTCGTTGATGGTTCCCGGGACACAGATGGTCTTTCCTGACATCAGTGCATCGTAGCCAGCCTGTGCCACCTGGTCAGGCGTCATCGAGGCGACAGCGGGCAGTTCGTTCAATAACATGCCCTCGGTCCTGGTGAGCCCGGGACACAGTGCGGTCGCGGATACGCCGGTACCCTTGAGTTCGGCAGCCAGTGCTTCGGTCAGAGACAGCACATAGGCCTTGCTGGCGGCGTAGAGTGCCATCGACGGAAGCGGGCTGAAGGCGGCCACAGAGGTAACATTCAGGATGCGGCCGTGTCCCCGCGTCAACATCGGCGTCAGGTAGTGTCGGGTCAGCCGGGTGAGGCTGATGACATTGAGAGCGAGTAGTCCGGTCAGGTCTTCGTCAGTGAGAGCGGCGAAGTCGCCTCGTGAACCCACACCGGCGTTGTTGACGAGGATGTCGATTGGCACATCGATGGTATCGATGAGCCGGTCCACGCCGGTTTCGGTGGCCAGGTCCGCCGGGATCGATATGACGCTGACCTGTTGGCGCAGGTCCGTTGCCAGCGACTCAAGTGGCCCGGATCTCCTGGCGGTAATCACCAGATCGAAATCGTTGGCGGCAAAGATGCGAGCGATCGCCTCGCCTATGCCGGCAGACGCTCCGGTGACCAGTGCAGTCCCCCTTGCCATTGTACTTAGCCGCCTTCTTGTCGGGTCTGGTCTGATTCGTCGTAACTGCTCGCCATCATGCCGGTTAACCATTGCTGGTAGGCAAGCATGGGTTGCAGGGCATTGCGAATGAACTCACCGTACTGACCATTGTCGGACTCGTTCATATATTGCTCGGCACTGGAAATCAGATGTTCCTGAAGTTTTTCGATATTGGGCAATCCCAGAAACTGGCGCGCCTCATCGGGCGTCATATCCATCTCAACACGAATTTTCATTGACCGCCTCCCCGCACGCACCGGCCATCATAGTGCAGTCTTTGTCCGCATAAAAAAAGGGCGCCTTGCGGCGCCCTGATCGGAAAGTGCAAGATCACGCAGCGACGCTGAATGATGCCTGCATGGCGGCGCCAGCTTCTTCCATCGCGGATTTGACGATGCTCGCCTGGGCTTCCGCAGAAGTACGCAGGGTGGCATACATTGTCTCGCTGTATTCTTTGGACATCTCCATGGCGGTTGCCAGGTCCTTGATTTCCGGCAGTTTCCTGCCGTATTCGCTATTCGATTCGAAATAGGTCTTGAGACCTTCTTGTTGCGTCTTGATCAGTTCAGACGCAGCACTCATGTTGATCTCGAACAATTTGCGGCCGAGTTCGGCTTGTTTTTCCATCATAGTCATTGCAGCAGTTCCGTATTGTGAGTTTGCTTTGGTTTAAGGGGAGACCCCCGATCCTGAAGAGGGAGACAGGACCGGGGGTCTGAGTTACAACAAGCAGCTACCAATGCTCGTTGAACACTCGATTGCCACGCGCGGCTCAGGCTGCCTCCGCGACGGGCTTTTTCGGTTTTGCCTTGGCCTTTTTTGCCTTGGGCTTGGGGCTGTCAAAGGTAAACGCGGTCCGAAGTGCTTCAGATGTCTCTTCGAATGCGCCCCGGACAATCTCTGTCTGGGCTTCCATCGCTTCCCGGGTGTTGGACATCAGCGTCTCGCCGTATTCGCGCTGTAATGTCATGAGATCGGTGACGCTCTTGATCTCTGGCAGTCGCTCGCCATAGTCCCGATTTGCCTCGATGTACTTCTCAACACTCTCTCTTTGCAGCGTAGCCAGCTCTTTCAGCGTGGCGCTGTTGATTTCGTAGAGCGATTTCGACAACTCAGTCTGTTTTTCAATGATGTTCATCGTGTCCTCCGCTTGAAGGCTGTTCATTGTTGCGTCGCATCATTATATGGTGCAATGCAATAAAAGCAACCCTCGATGATGAACTTTTTTCGGATTCCCCTTTTTTGCGATGCGTCTATCCTGTTGCAACTGATATGCCAGCGCCGCATGAACCGGCTGGGAGACCCATGAATATTGGTCTACAGAGCATCGTGGAGTACCCTGAAGGGGCTTGTCCGAAGCCTTACTTTGGTGCTGGTGACCGGTCGTTTGCGGTGACTTGGTGCATGGATCCGGATGTCGGGGGCGCGCCCGGGGAAAAGGTGACGGGCGGTAAAGAGCGCCTTTGCGGTCGGCGCCCGCCTGCAGTATAAAGGTCTACCAATTGTTCAATGCAACATCTTTGACGAGGTAGTCATGCGCTATTACAAGAAGTATCCCAACCGGCGACTCTACGACATTGAGCAGAGTAAGTACGTCACCATTGAGGATATCCGCCAGGTCGTACTGAAAGGGGACATGATTGCCGTTGCGGACAGCAAGACAGCCAAGGATCTGACCCGATCTGTTCTGCTGCAGATCATCTCGGAACAGGAAGGTGAGGGGCACGAGCCGATCCTGACGAATCGGGTGCTGGAACAGTTGATTCGATTCTATGGCTCGCCGGCCCAGTCGGTGATGAGCCGGTACATTGAACAAAGCATCATGACCTTTCTGGAACACCAGGAACGGTATCGTCGTCGCATGATGGATTTCTCTGATACGGAGCCGATGGCGATGATGCGTCGGGCGCTGGAACAGAACATGGAGTTCTGGAATCGGCTGGCAACGTCGTCAATGGATGCAACGCGGTCGCGGTCGGCCGACCCTGACCCTGACGATGGCGAAGTACCGCCCCGCCAGTAAACAGGCGTCACTGCTGCCAGGCGGTAAGCCACGGCATGGCGGCATGAAAATCCTCAATGACCTGACTGGCCTCGGCCTGGTTTTCAGCGCTCACGAAAGGGCTATTGATGGCAACGACCTGCATGCCGGCGGCAGCCGCAGCAGCGATGCCATTGCCGGAGTCTTCGAAGGCGATACACCGGGCGGGATCCACGCCGAGGGTTTCAGCGCACAGCAGAAAGATATCCGGTGCTGGCTTGCCTCGCTTCAGCCGTTCGTCATCGCCACAGATCATGGTGGCAAATCGCGAACTCCATTCTCTCCGGCCGAGTTTGACATCCCGCAAGTGGCGGTGTGAGCTGGTCGCCAGCCCCAGCGTCAGACCAGCCGCCGCCGCAGCGATCACAAACTCGCCTGCACCCGGTATTTCTGCCGCGGTGGCGAACAGGTCCAGCAGGTGACCCTCCCGCAGGCTCAGATATTCACTGGTAGTCAGGGGGAGATTGAATTCGTCAATGACGATCTGGGCGCTGGCATGGCTGTCGCCTCCCATGGTTCTGCGTTTCAAATCGTTGGTATAAGTAGCACCAAACTCGTCGAGTACGACTTGCGCAGCCTGGGTGTAGAGCGGTTCCGTGTCCAGCAGGGTACCGTCAAGGTCAAAGATTAAAGCGGCGGGGGCAGATTCAGTGACCATGATCTTGCTCGATGAATTCGGCCGCAATGGCTTCGATGATTTCGTGAGGGATGGCGCCTTCTGACCCGTTGATCTCTGCCTCCGCGCGGGCTGCCAGGCTGATCAGCGTGAACAGATTCGACGTGTTCAGCTCGAAACTGTGTTGTCGTTCAACCACGATGTGAGTGAGCAGGAACGACAGGGCTTCTTCGCGACTGAGACGGGAACGCATGGCGGCAAGATAGTGGCAGGTTCATGCGGGCCAGACAAGCGCGGCTGGGTCGGGCCGGGATAAATTCGGGCGAGTGACGGTCTATTGGGACTGATGTGCGAAACCTTTAGATTTGTTTTAATTCGGCCTTTTGTAAATTTGGGGGGCGGATGATCGAGATAGCTCACCTTTGTAAACGATTCGGTTCGCTTACCGCGGTAGACGAGTTGTCGCTCTCGGTTGGGCCTGGGGAAGTCCTGGGTTTCCTGGGACCCAACGGCGCCGGCAAAAGCACCACCATGAAAGTGGTGACGGGCTATCTGCGGCCAACTTCGGGAAGTGTCACCGTGCTTGGCCACGACATCGAGACGGAAACCCTGCAGGCACAGTCCCTGATCGGTTATCTGCCTGAAGGGGCGCCCAGCTACGATGAGATGACGCCGCGGGGGTTTTTGGAGTTTGTTGCGCGGGTCAGGGGCTACGATGCCAGGACGAGTCAGGATCGCATGGCGAGAGTGGTGGGGCTGATGTCGCTGGAAGCCGTGCTTGACCAGCGCATCGAAACTCTTTCCAAGGGTTTCAAACGACGGGTCGGACTGGCGCAGGCGTTGATCCATGATCCCCGCGTGTTGATTCTGGACGAACCAACCGATGGGCTTGATCCCAACCAGAAACATCAGGTTCGCGAATTGATACGCGGTCTTTCCCGGGACAAGATCGTGATTATTTCCACCCACATCCTTGAGGAGGTAGCGGCTGTCTGTACCCGTGCCGCCATCATTGCAGAGGGACGCCTGGTCAGTGATTGCACGCCTTCAGAGTTGGAACGGCAGTCTCGTTATCACGGTGCCGTGACATTGCGGTTGTCCTCCACAGAAATCATCGACAGGGTAGGTGATGGGCTCAGGACTTTGACGGATGTCGCGGAGATAGAAATTTCCTCGGACCTGATGGCAGTTACCGTGTTTCCCAGCGCCGGTGTCGATGACCTTCTGCACGCGGTGACAGACCATGCTCGCGAGTCGAATCTGACAGTCGCTGGCATCTATCGCGAAAAAGGGCGGATGGACGAAGTGTTTCGCCGCCTGACAGCCGGGGGGGCGCCTTGATTCCACTGCAGGCGGTCTATCGACGTGAGCTGATGAGCTACTTCTCAACGCCACTCGCTTATGTGTTTATTTTTGTGTTCCTGGTGCTGGCAGGGGCGCTGACCTTTTACTTCGGTAACTTTTTTGAGCGGGAGCAGGCTGACATGGCGCCGTTTTTCTCCTTCCATCCGTGGCTGTATTTGTTTCTGGTGCCGGCGGTTTCCATGCGAATCTGGGCGGAGGAAAGAAAGTCCGGCACGATCGAGTTGTTGCTAACGTTGCCGGTGAGCCGACCGGCTGCGGTGGTGGCAAAATTTCTGGCGGCCTGGACTTTCACCGGGATTGCGTTGGCGGCAACGTTTCCGCTCTGGGTCACAGTGAATTACCTGGGTGAACCTGATAATGGCGTTATCCTCGCTGGTTACCTTGGCAGTTGGCTGATGGCGGGAGCTTTTCTGGCTATCGGGGTTTGCATGTCAGCACTGACCAGTAGTCAGGTCGTTGCTTTCGTTCTATCGGCTGCTGCGTGTCTTGTTTTTGTGCTGGCCGGTTACTCGCTGGTGCTTGATGCGTTCAAGGCCTGGACCGGACAGACTTTCATTGATGTGATTGCATCGCTCAGTTTCCTGACCCATTTCAACGGGATTTCCCGCGGTGTCCTCGATCTTGGCGATCTGCTGTTTTTTGTGTCGACCATCGTGGCCTGGTTGTCGATTGCGATTTTCATTGTAGAGATTAAGCAATCGAGGTGATCGTGGAACGTTATCGAACCAGCGTGGGTATTGTCTTGATTGTTGTCGCTTACTTGACGTTCGCGGCTTTCAATAGCCAGGTCCTGAGCGGTAACAAGCTTGATCTGACCGAGCACGGACTCTACACGCTGTCTGCGGGTAGCAGGGAGGTGGTCGAGACCATAGATGAGCCATTGCATCTCTATTTCTTTTTCTCCGAAGCAGCAAGCGCGGATCTGCCAGGGCTCCGTGCCTATGCGGAGAGGGTCTGGCAGCTCCTGCAGCAGTTTGAGAGCGTAGCGGGGGGACGCATCCTGTTGCATCGAATCGATCCGCTACCGTTTACTGACGCCGAGGATCGAGCCGCCGCGTTTGGGCTGCAGGCGGTCCCGGTGGGTGCCAATGGCGAGCTGTTTTTTGGTCTGGCAGCGACTAATGCGCTTGACGGCGAGGAAGTTATTCCGTTCTTCCAGCCTGACAGGGAGACGTTTGTTGAATACGAGGTCAGTCGGTTGATCGATACACTGGCGAATCCTGACAGGCCTGTTGTGGGTTTGTTGTCTTCAATCGATATCGCACCTGGTTTTGACACGCAAACCTTTCAGCCGACGCCTGGGTGGATCATCGCAGATGAACTGGGGTCGCGTTTCGATCTGCGAACCATTGACCCGGTTGAGTTTGCACTCGATGACGATATCGATGTGCTGATTGTGATTCATCCCAAAGATCTGTCCGAGGAAGTTCTGTTCTCTATTGATCAGTTCGCGATGGCTGGCGGCAGGGTGCTCACCTTTATGGATCCGTTGGCAGAGATTGATTCAGCCAGCGACCCTGGGGTGCTGCCGTCAAGCGTCGCCGGATTTTCTCGACTGATTGAATCCTGGGGAGCGAGTCTGGTCAGAGACAAGGTGGTGGCGGATGCCGATCTTGCGCTTCAGGTGAGTGGTGGCGATGGTCGCCCCGCACGCCATCTGTCCATTCTTGGCGCCGGATCGGCGCAGCTGTCTGCTGACGATATCGTGACCGGCGCACTTGAGAGCGTCAATCTCGCATCTGCTGGCATGTTGTCGCCAAGAGATGGTGCGACCACCGAGTTTTCTGCATTGATTACTTCATCGGTCAGGGCGGCGCCGGCAGATGCCTATCGCGTCCAGGCCATGCGTGGGCCGGGCGAGTTGCAGCAGGATTTCGCCCCGACCGGGGAACGCTATGTGATGGCTGCCCGCTTGTCCGGTCGGGCGCAAAGCGCGTTTGCTGACGGCGATACGCGGACGGCCGATCGATCGGAACCCCTGGCCGAGACAGATAACCTGAATGTGATCGTGGTGGCTGACGTGGATCTGCTTGCCGATCGGCTCTGGGTTCAGGTGCAGAATTTCTTTGGCCAAAGGATTGCGACGCCATTTGCCGACAATGGCGATTTCGTGGTCAACGCGGTTGATAACCTGCTGGGCAGTTCATCGCTGATCAGCGTCCGCAGCCGTGGCCGATTCTCCCGGCCGTTTGATGTTGTTGCGGATCTGCGTCGGGAAGCGGAGTCCCGCTACCTTGAGAGTGCCGACCGGTTACAGGCGGAGCTGGCTGAGACTGAGCGCAAACTGGCTGAACTCGAAGCCGGTCGTGCGGATGCCGGCGTACTGAGTTTGTCGTCGGAACAGGAGCGGGAGATAGACCGGTTTCAGGATGAGAAACTCAATATCAGAAGGCAGCTCAGGGATGTTCGATTCCAGCTTGACCGCGAGATCAACTCGCTGGGTATGACGCTGAAACTGGTGAACATTATCCTCATGCCGCTCATTCTCACGCTGATGCTCTATCTCGTGGCCAGGTTCTGGCGGGCGGAACCCCCGTCCAGGAGGGCGCCCGGTGTCGAATAAAACCATGATGCTGGTGATCGCGGCGATCCTGGGGATGCTGCTGCTCACACTGGTTTCTTCTCGGGATCATTCCCGGGGCAATGACATGATGGGTCAGCCGGTCCTGCCGGCACTTGCGTCGGGACTCGCTGGAGTCACAGGGGTTACGCTGCGGGCCAATGGCGGGGAAACCCGGCTCCGCCGCGAACGGGATGGATGGCACGTGGCGGATCGTTTCGGTTATCCCGCCGCCTTTGAGTCACTACAGGCATTGCTTGCGGACCTTGCATCGAGCCGGTTCGTGGAGCGCAAGACCCGTCGGCCCGAGAACTATTCAATCCTCGGTATTACTGATCACGAAGTGCTTGAGATCGAGGTGTCCGGAATCGGGGATTGCTGCCACATTCTGCTCGGCCGGCGAAGCCAGGGCGGTGTATTCGCCCGATTCCCCGAAGACGACCAGGTCTGGCTGATCGATGATGTTGAATCCGTGACGGCGGACCCGGCTAGCTGGCTCCGGCCGGTTGTGATCAATGTCGATGCGGAGCAGATTGTCCGCGTTCAGTTTGCCAATGATGAGGCAAGCATTGTGGCTGAACGCGATCCCGCGACGGGTGATTTCGTGTTGCTGGATCTGCCGGCGGATGCAGCGCTGAAATACGATACCGTGGTGGACTCGTTGGCCCGAGGGCTGATCAACGTGAGACTTCGCGACGTGCGGGAACCTGTCTCTATGATTGATGCGCGGACGGCCCGATATCACCTGGCCGATGGCGGTGAAATTCTGGTGCGGGCCAGCCAGGAGCAGGATGAGTATTGGGTCGCCTTCGAACTGACGCCAGCGGCGGAGGATGAATCGTCGCTGGTGCCGGAGGAGGCGCGGCTGGAAGCGTTTCAGTATCAGGTAGTCAAGGCCTACTTCGATGCTTTCACCCGTTCATTGGCTGATCTCGTCAAGGCGCCGGAGCCTGTCGAGAGCGAGTCTCCCTAGTCGGCCGGGTCTGATATCAGGCTCTGGTAGGCAAGTACCCGCAGCTCCCGCCTGATAGCGTAGGACGATGATGGGACCAGTTGGGTCATCAGCATGACGATCAGATCTTCGGTCGGATCGACAAAGAAGTAGGTGCTGGCACGACCGCCCCAGGCGTATTCACCGGCTGTGCCAAGAATCTGTGCCCGGGCGGGATTCAGCATGACCGCAAACCCGAGGCCGAATCCGATGCCGTCATAGGGCGTTTCGCTAAACACCGGTACGCCCATGCTGGCAAGATCGCCGTTGTCGGGCAGATGGTTCATGGTCATGAGTTCGGCTGTCTTGCGACCAAGTATCCGTTGCCCGTCGAAACTGCCGCCCCCTCTCAGCATCTCGGCGAAATGGAAGTAGTCCTGCGCCGTTGAAACCAGGCCGCCGCCACCGGAGGGAAACCCCCGACTTGCTGCCCAGGCGCTGGATTCGGGTGAGTCAATCAGGTGGATACCATTGTCACTGGTTCGCTTGTAGTTGGCCGTCAGCCGATGGAGTTTGTCCTCGGGAACGACGAACCCGGTATCGTCCATGCCAAGCGGGTCGAAGATCTGCTCCTTTAAAAATTCGTCGAACGGCATGTCGGCGATCTTCTGTACCAGATATCCGCAGACGTCAGTTGCCACGCTGTAGTTCCATCGGCTGCCGGGTGAGAACAGCAATGGCAGATCGACGAGCTTCTCAATGAACTCTTCAAGCGTTGGCGAAGCCTCGACTTTGTGTTCGCGGTACATCGCATCGACCGGCGTGGCGCGGAGGAAACCGTAGGTCAGACCTGATGTATGGGTAAGCAGGTCTCGAAATGTGATCTCTCGCTCCGGCTCGATCAAACCTTCCCGGGCCTGGACACGAAGGTCCTTGAACCGGGGGATGTACCGGGATACCGGATCGTTCAACAGAAAACGGCCATCCTCGTAGAGCATCATGAGGGCCACGCTCGTGACCGGTTTGCTCATCGAATAGATGCGGAAGATCGCATCCTCTTCCATATTTTTGTCGGCTTCGACGTCCATCTTGCCCTGGCAGGACAGGTGCACGATTTCGCCCCGACGAGCCACCAGCGTCAGTGTGCCGGCGAGTTTCCCTTCCTCGATGTAGCGTCGGGTCAGGTGATCGATCTTATAGAGTCGCGACCCGGATAAACCGACATCTTCAGGTGTCGTGCGCATGGCTACTGGTCAAACACGATGACATGCCTGGTCTGCTGGCCGGTCTTCAGCACCAAGAATAGTCGGCATCGGCCAGGTATAGGCGCCATCAAGGAAGTGCGGGTCACTGTGACAGACACCGGCCGCGACGGGACGAACGAGAACTTCCCCGGGGTCCGGGCGTGGATACCTGGAGTTCTTCAATCTCTATTGGCTTGTTTTGCTCGCGCAGCATAGCCGCCTGCATCGGACCTCTCCGAATCCCGTTGAACAATCGCAACAACGCTATCATGATCGCCAGCTTGAGAGCTATGGGACGATGATTTCGGGAGATATGGGGTGCCGGTCAGGGTATTGGTAGCGCTGGGATCGAATCTGGGTGATCGCGTCGCGCGGGTGCGCGAAGCAATACACGCCCTTGAGCCCCTGGCAACGGGTTCGATTGAGGCATCATCAATCTACCGCACCGAGCCCCAGGCGATGGCGAAGGACGCTGAAGCGTTCGCGAACGCGGCGGTCCGCTTCGACACGAATCTGGCTGCATCCGATCTTCTCGCGGCAATGCAGGACATTGAGGTTGCCATGGGTCGACCCCGTGATCATGGTGCCAATGTGTCGCGAACCATTGACCTTGATCTCATTACCTATGGAGACTGCCGGATTGACGAGCCGGGGCTGCAGGTGCCACACCCCCGCGCGCACGAAAGAACCTTTGTCCTGATGCCGCTGCTGGAGATTGATCCCGAGGCGACACTTGGCCCCGGGACCGTTCGAGAATGCCTTGCGGCGCTGACGCGGGCTTCAGGAGCCGGCGAGTAGGCTTATTGATGTCAGCTCGTCGAAGTGACTGGTCGCTGTTTTCTAGTCAGCCTTGGGCGGCTGGAAGCTCATCGGGAAGGGGGCGACGTTGTCACCTTTGATTTCGCTGACCTTGGCGACGCCTTCCCGGTCGACTTCGTCGATACGCACAATCGCGTGCATTGGAATGTAGCTGCGATTGACGTCCTCGAATTCGGCTTTCAGCTTTTCTTCGCCAGGGTCGACCACCACCTGGGCGCGCTTGCCAAACACCATCTCCTCGATCTCAATAAACCCGTACAGATCACTTTGATAGATCTGGCGGGCGTAGATCTCATAGATCTGACCCTGATTGAAGAAGATCACCTTGTAAATGGGTTCCGCAGGCATCCGGACTGGCTCCGTCTTGACTATTGAAGTGTTTGGCTTCGCCGGGGCGAAGTCAACGGCAAACGACGGATATGGAGTGAGCGCTGGTCAATTTCAAGGGCGTCTTTGATGGTTGTGATCTGGTGTCTATAATGCGCCTCCCTGATTGACAGCGACCAGCGAAAGGCAATTTTGTGGCGAAGGTCTTTGTAAAAACTCATGGCTGCCAGATGAATGAATATGATTCATCCAGAATGTTGGATTTGCTGAAATCTTCGCATGGGTATGAAGTTGCCGCGCGTGAAGAAGAGGCTGACTTGTTGCTGCTCAACACCTGTTCCATTCGGGAAAAGGCACAGGAAAAAGTGTTCCACCAGCTGGGACGCTGGAAACAGCTAAAGGCGATGAACCCGGCGCTGAAAATCGGTGTCGGCGGCTGCGTCGCCAGCCAGGAAGGTGCCGCGATCGTGGCACGGGCGCCCTATGTGGATCTGGTGTTCGGCCCGCAGACACTGCATCGGTTACCGGATCTGCTGACTGAGAACGAGAGCCAGCATGAACCAGTCGTCGACATCACCTTTCCGGAAATTGAGAAGTTCGATCGCCTGCCAACACCGACCAGCGAAGGACCGACGGCGTTTGTATCCATCATGGAGGGGTGTAGCAAATTCTGCTCTTTTTGCGTCGTTCCATATACCCGTGGCGATGAGGTCAGTCGACCCGTGGCCGATGTGCTGAAGGAGATTATTCAGCTGGCCGCCCAGGGGGTCCGCGAGGTCAACCTGTTGGGTCAGAACGTGAATGCCTATCGTGGTGAGCTGGGGCAGGGCGAAGTGGCTGACCTTGCCTACCTGATTTCGGTCGTCGCTGAGATTGACGGCATTGATCGGATCCGGTTTACGACGTCGCACCCGGTTGAGTTCTCGGATAGCCTGATTGACGTATACGCGGAGGTGCCACAGCTCGTGAGCCACCTTCACCTGCCGGTCCAAAGCGGCTCGGATCGCGTCCTCGCGCGAATGAAACGCGGGCATACCGTGCTGGAGTACAAGTCGAAGATCAGGCGGCTGCGTCGTATCCGACCGGACATCAGCCTGTCCTCGGATTTCATTGTTGGCTTCCCGGGCGAAAGCGATGCGGATTTCGCTGCGACCATGAGCCTGATTGAAGAAATTGGTTTCGATCATTCGTTTAGTTTTATCTATAGCGCGAGGCCAGGTACGCCTGCCGCGGATTATGCTGACGACACACCTGAGGCGACGAAAAAGCAGCGACTGCAGATTCTCCAGGACCGGATCAATCAGCAGGCAATGGAGATCAGTCGACGAATGGTGGGTGGCACTGAAGTTGTACTGGTCACCGGCATATCAAAACGAGATCCGGGTGAGGTTCAGGCCCGGACCGAAAATAACCGGGTGGTTAATTTCCGTGGCGATCGCGATCTTATTGGCGAGTTCGTAGAAGTCGAGATCGGCGAAGCCCTGCCTAACTCCCTGAGAGGCAAGATAAAAGCCTCAGGGAAGCCTCGGTAAAGATTCAGGAATTACTGCAATCCAGACTTTTTTTGCTTGATTTGAGGGTTTAAAGTAATTGCATATTCACAGATTAGATCGAGTTTGAACGCCAACATCCAACCTCACCAGATCATTCTGGAACCCAACGACAGTCATCAACTAGCCACCCTCTGCGGCCCCTTCGACGCACACCTGAGACAAATCGAAAAACGGCTCGGTATCACGATCAAAAATCGTGGTAACGACTTTGAGCTGATTGGCGATGACAAGGTGGTGCATGCGGCCGGAGAATTGTTGAATCATCTTTACCGGGAAGTCACTGCAGGCACCCACCTGACATCCGATGTAGTCCATTTGTTTCTGCAGGAGTCTGGCGTCGAGGCGCTGATTCAGCAGGAAGGAGACGGCTCGCAGGATCTGGTTGTTACCCGTAAGAAAAGCATCAAGCCTCGTGGTCAGAATCAGATCGGTTATGTGCGCGCGATTCGGGACAACGATGTTAACTTTGGCATTGGCCCGGCTGGTACGGGCAAGACCTATCTGGCAGTAGCCTGCGCGGTGGAGGCGCTGGAGCAGGAGAAGATCCGGCGTATTTTGCTGGTCCGGCCCGCGGTCGAAGCGGGCGAAAAGCTCGGCTTCCTGCCGGGTGACCTGAGCCAGAAAATCGATCCGTATCTGCGGCCGTTGTATGACGCGTTGTACGAGATGATCGGGTTTGAGCGAGTAGAAAAGCTATTGGAAAAGAACGTCATTGAAGTGGCACCGCTCGCGTACATGCGCGGCCGAACCCTCAATGACTCATTCATCATCCTGGATGAAAGTCAGAATACAACGATCGAGCAGATGAAGATGTTTCTGACGCGAATCGGCTTCGGGTCCACGGTGGTTGTCACTGGTGATGTGACACAGGTTGATCTGCCGCCAAAGACGAAGTCGGGTCTGCGTCATGTGCTTGATGTGTTGGTGGATGTAAAAGGGATATCGTTTACCCACTTCAGTTCCCGTGATGTGGTGCGTCATCCCCTGGTGCAAAGGATTGTTGAAGCCTATGAGTCGCATGAGGAAGCGACCGTCAAGGGTAATTGACTCTGGTTGCTGAATCAGGCAATGACATCGATATTCAGTGGGGGGTTGCCAAGCGCGGCGATTTTCCAGAGGATTCGGTCATGGCCGGATGGGTCGAGCATGCCTTGGCGAGGGTCGGTCGATCCGGAGTTGCGCTTTCAGTCAGGATGATGGCGCAAGATGAAATGATACGTCTCAATCATAGCTACCGTAATAAGAAGATGCCGACCAACGTACTTTCCTTTCCTGCCGACGGGCACGACGAATCGGGACGAGTGCTGCTCGGAGATATTGCTATCTGCGTCGATGTTGTCATTGATGAAGCGCGGGAGCAGGGCAAGCCGTTGCCGGCCCATCTTGCCCACATGCTGATGCACGGGTTATTGCACCTGGCAGGTTATGATCACG
The DNA here is from genome assembly GCA_028281885.1 of Pseudomonadales bacterium. Taxonomy (GTDB): domain Bacteria; phylum Pseudomonadota; class Gammaproteobacteria; order Pseudomonadales; family Azotimanducaceae; genus JANQJA01. The sequence continues at coordinate 76,485 of JANQJA010000001.1, forward strand.
TTGAAGATGATGACGCCGCCTTGATGGAGTCGCTTGAGACCGAGATGATGATCGAGGCTGGATTTGGTAAGCCCTATGAAGCCGTTGCATCGGGGCCCGATGAAGAGGGTGGCAGGTGATGAGTGAAGAAGGCTCGGGTAGTGACCGGAGTTGGCTGGAACGCCTGTCACTGGCATTTGCCGGCGAACCCAGTTCCCGTAATGAGCTGATTGAATTACTCCGCTCTGCTGAGCAGAGAAGTTTGCTCGATGCTGAAGCCCTCAGCATCATCGAAGGTGCGCTGACGGTTTCCGATATGCAGGTCAGGGAAATCATGATTCCGCGGTCACAGGTTGTCATGGTCCGGATCGATGAAGACCCGGGTGATTTCCTTCCGCACATCATCGAATCCGGACACTCGCGTTTCCCGGTCATTGGCGAAAATTCGGATGACGTGCTGGGTATCCTGCTGGCGAAGGATCTGTTGTCGCTCGCACTGCGTGCGTCGAAGTCAAAGTTCAGCATGAAAGATCTGCTGCGGCCGTGTACGGCGATTCCCGAGAGCAAGCGGCTTAATGTGTTGTTGCAGGAATTCCGGAGTACGCGAAATCACCTTGCCGTAGTCTACGATGAGTATGGTGGTGTCTCCGGCATTGTCACGATCGAGGATGTGCTCGAACAGATTGTTGGCGAGATTGAAGACGAGTACGATTTTGATGAGGACGATTTCATCAAAAAGCACGATGAACACAACTACATCATTAAGGCGCTCACCCCGGTCGATGAGTTCAATGCAGTATTCAATGCCGGTTTCAATGAGGATGAGTCGGATACCATCGGCGGGTATGTCACGCAGTACTTTGGCCATTTGCCGAAGCGTGACGAACGGATCAATATTGACGGCTATCGATTCAAGGTTTTGAACTCAGATAATCGGCGCATCCGCTTACTACAGCTCACGACACCGCAGCCGCGCTAGCCCAGTCTCGTGGGCCAGCTTTCTCGTCTGATTGATCGCTCGCCAGCCAGCGCCGACACATTGGCGCTGGTGGCGGGATGTCTGTACCCCCTCTCGTTTGCGCCATTCGGCTGGTGGTGGCTTGGACTGATTTCGATCGCAATGCTGATCGCCCTGGTGAGTATCGATTCGGTCAGCCTGAAGCGCGGTTGCTGGCGCTTTTTTCTTTTTTCATTTGGCATGTACGGCGTCGGCGCCTCGTGGGTCTATGTCAGCATCCATGAACATGGCAACGCCTCACCAATCCTGGCCGGGTTCTTGGTCATACTTTTCGTATCCGGCTTGTCTTTGCTTTCCCTCATCCATGGTTATCTCTACCTCCGATTCCTGAAGTCGCTGTCGTTTGGCCTGCTACTGGGATTTCCCCTGGCCTGGTTATTGCGCGAGTGGTCTTTTACCTGGCTGCTAACTGGTTTCCCGTGGTTGTTTGCCGGTTATGGTTATCTGGCGACGCCGCTCGCTCACTATGTGCCGATCATTGGTGTACTAGGATTGGGACTCCTGGTCATGCTACAGGGGTCGGCGCTGGCCTGGTTTGCCATCGCACCTGATAGGCAGCGCGGACTGGTGCTTGTCGCTGCCATGGTGTTGATCTGGGGCGGTGGCCTGACTGCCGGGCAGTTCCGCTTCGTATCGGCAGAAGGTGAGCCGGTTCAGGTAGCGGCAGTTCAGGGCAACGTTGATCAACATCTGAAGTGGCGTCCCGAATCAGCGGGCAGGATCATCGATACCTACCTGTCCTTGACCAATGAAGTCTGGTCGTCAGACCTGATTGTCTGGCCCGAGGCGTCCATCACGCTGTTTCGTGAAGATGCGGTACCGCTACTGGAGGCACTGGGAAGCAGGGCTCGTCGATCCGGGGCGGCGCTGATATTGGGGCTGCCGGATCGGAGTCCTGAAGGACGTTTCTGGAATACGGCGATTGCCATTGGCGAGGGCGAGGGGCAGTACATCAAGCGCCGCCTGGTGCCCTTTGGTGAATATGTGCCACTGGAATCCAGGCTCCGGGGCCTCGTTGCATTTTTTGATCTACCAATGTCCCGCAATCGGTCCGGTCCTGATGAACAGATTCCACTTACGGCCGTGGGTCTCGGTGTATCGGTCTCGATTTGCTACGAGGTGGTCTATCCCGCACTGGTGCGACTCGGCGAGTTGCCGGTCGACCTGTTGGTCACCATCAGTAACGATACCTGGTTTGGTAATTCGATTGGGCCATACCAGCATCTGGAAATGGCCAGGGCGCGTGCGTTGGAGAATGGCCGTTACCTGGTGCGGGCGACCAACGATGGGATCACCGCGATTGTTGATGACCAGGGTCATGTGATTGATCGTCTGCCCCGGTTCGCGCCCGGTGTGCTGAGGGGTGAGGTGTTTCGTATGCGCGGGATGACGCCCTATGCCGCCTGGGGTGACGCGCCGATGCTGACGCTTGCCATTTTCGTGTTGCTGGTTCTGGTCGTCCATCGCTGGCATGTATCCCGATCGGTGATCGGTTAAAATCGCCGACTTCCCAATCCAAGCAGAAAGGTAGATGACAGAGCAGTCCCAGCAAGATGTTGACCTGTTGGCAGTCGAAAAGGACATCCAGAAGTACTGGCAGGAGAACCGCACGTTCGAAGTCAGCGAAAACTCTTCGCTGCCCAAGTTCTATTGTCTGGCGATGTTCCCCTACCCCAGCGGGCAGCTCCATATGGGGCATGTTCGGAATTTTACGCTGGGGGATGTCATTGCCCGCTTTCAGCGACTGCAGGGGAAGAATGTACTGCATCCAATTGGCTGGGATGCGTTCGGTTTGCCGGCGGAGAATGCGGCGATCAAAAGAAACATCGCACCGGCGAAATGGACGCGGGAGAATATCGATTACATGCGTGGGCAGATGCAGCGCATGGGGTTCTCGTTTGACTGGAGCCGGGAACTGGCGACCTGCGATCCGGAATATTATCGCTGGGAACAGTGGTTCTTCACTCGAATGTTCAGCAAGGGGCTGGTGTACAAGAAGTCCGCTTGGGTTAACTGGGATCCGGTAGACCAGACGGTACTGGCCAACGAGCAGGTCATTGATGGACGGGGCTGGCGTTCAGATGCGCTGGTTGAACGGCGGGAGCTGGAGCAATGGTTCGTGAAAATCACCGACTATGCCGAAGAACTGCTGGATGGCCTGGACCAGCTCGATGGCTGGCCGGACAAAATCAAGCTGATGCAGCGGAACTGGATTGGTCGCTCCGAGGGCGTCGAGATGAGGTTCCCCCGTGATAATGGCGAAGATATCTCAGTCTACACGACGCGACCCGACACGCTGATGGGTGCTACCTACCTTGCTGTCGCACCACAGCACCCGATTGCACAGGAAGCCGCGAAGAGCAATGCGGCGCTGGCCGAATTCGTTGATGAATGCAGCCGGGTGAAAGTGGCCGAGGCGGAGATGGCCAAACTCGATAAGCTTGGTATGGATACGGGTGAAACTGCCAAACATCCCTTGACCGGCAAGCCGATTCCCGTCTGGGTCGCCAACTTCGTATTGATGGAATACGGCTCCGGCGCGGTCATGTCTGTGCCAGCTCACGACCAGCGCGACTATGAATTTGCTCGCAAGTATGGCCTGCCCATCGAACAGGTCGTCGCTCCGGGGGACAGTCGAGAAGAATGCGACATCAGCACCGAGGCCTATGTCAGCAAGAACGGCGTGCTGGTCAATTCCGGCGAGTTTGACGGGCTGGATTTCGATGCGGCGTTCGATGCGATCTCAGATTCACTCGCAGCCCGGGGGCTTGGCGAACGCCAGGTCAACTATCGATTGCGTGACTGGGGTGTTTCCCGGCAGCGCTACTGGGGATGCCCGATTCCCATTATCAATTGCGAAAAATGTGGCGCTGTTGCTGTACCGGATGAAGATTTGCCGGTGCTGTTGCCAACGGACGTGGAGTTTGACGGCGTCGGTTCTCCGCTCAAGAAGATGGCCTCCTGGTATGAGACACGGTGTCCCAAGTGCGGTGGGCCTGCGGTTCGTGAAACGGATACCTTCGATACCTTTATGGAGTCTTCCTGGTACTACGCCCGCTTCGCGTCCGCCAACAGTGACGCCAGTATGCTGGATGAGCGTGCCCGCTACTGGGGTGAAGTTGACCACTATGTGGGCGGGGAAGAACACGCCATCCTGCACCTGCTGTACGCAAGGTTCTTTCACAAGGTAATGAGAGACGAGGGACTGGTTGATTCGGATGAGCCATTCGACAAGCTGCTCGCACTCGGCATGGTGCTAAAAGATGGCGTCAAGATGTCGAAGTCAGCTGGCGATGCGGGTGATCCGCAGTTCCTGCTGGACGCATTTGGTGCCGATGCAGTCCGAATGGCGATGATGTTTGCCGCGCCGCCCGAGCAATCTTTCGAGTGGTCAGAGCATGGCGTCGAATCCGCGAATCGGTGGCTGCGACGGCTGGTTGCTTCTGTAGATGAACTGGTGGCGGCGGGCGAGATTCCCGCGCTTGATACGTTGTCACTCACCGATGAGCAGAAAGATCTGCGCCGGGTGGCCCACGAGACGCTGGCCAAGGCAGCGGATGACTATAGCCGCAGACTTGCGTTCAATACGGTGGTATCTGCGGTGATGACCTTGATGAATCAGGTCGCAAAGTTTGAGGACACATCGCCGGCGGGCAAGGCAGTGATCAAAGAGGCGTTGAATATCGCGGTCGTTGTGTTGTCGCCGATTACTCCCCATGTCGCTCACCGGCTGTGGGAAAAGCTGAATGGCTCGGTCATCGAACAGGCCCGCTGGCCGGAGGTGGATGAAGCGGCGCTGGAAAAATCCATTGTCGAGCTCGTCGTCCAGGTCAATGGCAAAGTCAGGGCCCGGCTTGAAGTGCCCCCAGGTGCGGAAAAGGATGTTGTTGAGAGGCTGGCGCTTGAGAATGAGAACGTGGAACGATTTATTGAAGGTAAATCGGTCCGCAAGCTGATTCACGTTCCTGACAAGCTCGTGAACTTCGTGGTTGGTTAGCCGTGACGTGCTTGCGGGTCGTCGTTCTCACCATGTTGTGTGCCGCGTTCACGAGTTGTGGTTTTCACCTGCGCGGGCATCACACCGGCCATCAAATTGATGCAGATTCTTTCCAGGAAGAGGTTCGAATTGCGATTTCAGCGCCAGGTCAGCTCGCCGATCTGCGTTACGAAATAGAACAGTTACTGCAGGGGCGTCGAGTCAATCTTGCTGCTGACGGAATGCCACTTGAACTTGTCGAAGAAGCAATGTCGAGACGGCCACTGTCATTGGGCCGCGGCGCGGGTACCACGCAATATGAACTTCGCATGGCCGTATCCTATCGTTTTGCGGGCGTACCCTCGGTGATTACCACGCAGCGAATCTACGCCTTTGATCCGGATAGTCTGATCGGCAATTCGGAACAGGAAGAGGTGCTGGCAGATGAAATGAGACGCGATATTGCGGCCCAGCTTGTGATTCGAGTCTTCGCTACGATCGGTGATGTCGTTGAAGATTGATGCTGCCAAACTGGAACGTTCCCTCCGGGATCGGTTGGCGCCGATCTACCTCGTTTGTGGAGATGATCCGTTGCTGGTGCAGGAATCATGTGACCTGATTCGGGCGAAACTTCGAAGTGAGGGTTTCTCAGAACGCGCCCTGTTTCATGTCGAACCGAAATTCGATTGGCAGGAAGTTCTGTTTAGTGCGAATTCCATGAGCCTGTTCGCTGAGCAGCGGATTCTGGAAATTCGGATGCCAGGTGGCAAGCCCGGTGACGATGGGGCAAAAGCCCTGATCAGTTATGCGGAGGCACCGCCTGATGACACGGTAATGCTGCTGGTGTTGCCCCGCCTCGATGCGGGCAGTCAGCGTAGTAAGTGGTTCAAGGCCCTGGACCTGGCCGGCGTATTTGTTCCGGTCTGGCCGGTTGATGTGGACCAGATGCCGCGCTGGCTTGGGGAACGATTTCGTCGCGCGGGGTTGAAGGTTGAACGCGACGCCATTGAAACGATGGTTGAGCGGGTAGAAGGCAATCTGCTGGCCGCGATCCAGGAGATTGAAAGGCTGAGCCTTTTGGCGAACGGCGAGACGGTGACCCTTGCCCATATCCTGGAGGGGGTGGAAGACTCGTCGCGCTACAGCGTTTTCTCGCTGATCGATGCAGCGGTCGGTCAGGACGCGAAGCGTACAGTCAGGGTCATGCAGGGCCTGCGTGCCGAAGGTGCGGATGTCATTCATCTGACCGCCATGGTGGCGAGGGAAATCCGCGCCCTGGCATCGATGGCATCGGCGGTGGCAGCAGGACAAACCATCGACGGTGCGATCAAGTCGGCGCACGTTTTTTGGAAACGCAAAGCCATCGTCAAGTTGTGTCTTGAACGCCACCGAATGCCGCTGTACCTGCGTATCGGGCAGGGACTTTCCGCCGTTGACCGAATGGCGAAAGGCCTCATGCTCGGAGATCCCTGGCGGACTCTGGAGGAGCTGTTGCTGCTGCTTGCCGGCCAGTCGGTGACGCGCGAAACAGCGCGGCTCTGAGGCCCTGCGGATCAGCCTTGATCACTACCTGACCGGGGTTCTGACATGGCATTTTCAGGTTAATCCAGATATTCTTACGCCCCTTTTTTGACCCGTGGTAATTAGGTAGAAGTCATGGCAAATCAAGGCAGTGCGCTTGAGGGCAATGGTATTCCTGATACAGAAGTCGACGTTCGCGATACCTTTGACATCGACGTTGACCTTCGCGTGCCGGCGTTTTCTGAAAGCTCTGATCATGTGCCCCCGAAGGACGAGAGCTATCTGTTCAATTACGAAACGACGCTCGCCATCCTGGCAGGATTCGCCCACAACCGACGGGTCATGGTTCAGGGATATCACGGTACCGGTAAATCGACCCATATCGAGCAGGTCGCGGCGCGACTGAACTGGCCCTGTATCCGCGTCAACCTGGACAGCCATGTCAGTCGTATGGATCTGGTCGGCAAGGACGCGATCGTATTGCAGGATGGCAAGCAGGTTACTGAATTCAAGGAAGGTTTGCTGCCCTGGGCGCTGCAACGTGCCTGTGCGCTGGTTTTCGATGAATATGATGCGGGTCGTCCGGATGTCATGTTTGTGATTCAGCGCGTCCTTGAAAAGGAAGGCAAGCTGACGTTGCTCGATCAGAGTACGGTCATTAGTCCGCATCCTTCTTTTCGCATGTTCGCCACCACGAATACGATTGGCCTTGGCGATCCAACCGGGCTTTATCATGGCACCCAGCAGATTAACCAGGGACAGATGGACCGCTGGAATATTGTCACGACGCTCAACTATCTTCCCCACGACAAGGAAGAAGAAATCATCATGGCGAAAATTCCGGAAGTTGACCGCCGGACTGTTTCGAACATGGTGTCGGTGGCGGAGCTGACCCGTCAGGGCTTTATCAATGGTGACATCTCCATCGTGATGTCACCGCGGACGGTCATTATGTGGGCGGAGAACGCGCGCATCTTCAATGACTTCGGGTTTGCGTTTCGGCTGACGTTCCTTAACAAGTGTGACGAGACGGAACGTTCGATCGTGGCGGAGTACTACCAGCGTTGTATGGGCGAAGAGTTGCCCGAGTCGTCTTCTAAGCTCGTATTGGCCTGATAGGCGAACGCTGCCGTCGTTATTCGGCAGCACGGAGTCCGGCGTGACGCAAATCGACGATCCTACCGAGGAATTCAAACAGGCTGTCACCTCAACCATGCGCGCGATCTCGGGCAATGAGGAACTGACAGTAACCTTTGGGCGCGGTAAACCCTACATGCAGGGGAACCGTGCGCGTGTCCCTTCACCTGAAGAAGGCCTGAGTGAAGACCAGCTTGCCGCGCTGAGGGGAACGGCTGACAAGTTCGCGCTTGAGATGCGGTTTCACGATGATACTTTTCATCGTGATCATCGACCTAACTCCGGTCTTGCCAGGGAAGTGTTCGACCGCGTCGAGGATGCGCGGCTGGCCGCGATCGGCGGTTACTTGATGAAGGGCGTCGGTCAGAACCTGAATGCGGAGCTTGAACAGCACTGCGTGACCAAAGGTTATGATGGAATATCACGGCAGTCGGATGCGCCTCTGGCCGAAGCGGTCGGCATGATGATCCGGGAGCGACTGACGGGGATTGAATTGCCTCCGGCGGCGCGGGGTGTCGTCAATCTTTGGCGGGAGTACCTGGACCAGCAGCTTGGCGAACATTTCGACCAGCTCGAAGACTCGCTGTTCGACCAGGAGGCGTTCTCGGCACTTGCCCGGGACATGATTACCAGTCTTGGCCTGGGTGATGAGTTCGGTGAAGAGAGCGGGGAGGGTGATCCGGAAGATGCTGAGCAGGAAACCCAGGACATGGAGTCCGAGCCCGGCGATGAATCCTCTGACATGGAGTCCCAGGGTGACTCTGATATGGCCGATGCCATTGAGGGCGAGGCGCCGGTCGACGTTGATACTGACGATCTGGCAGAAGGTGACGGTGACGAGGAAGAAGCAGGGTCGCCGCCCGAGATGGATCCCCATCGCAATTGGGATCGTCCACTTGAATCTGACTACAAGGCATTTACCACGGTCTTTGACGAGGTGGTTTTTGCCAGCGACCTGAGTGAACCGGCGGAGCTTGAACGGTTGCGCAGCGTTCTAGACAAGCATCTGCAGAATTCCCAGATCCTGATCGGCAAGCTCGCCAATCGGCTACAAAGGAAACTGATGGCCCAGCAGAATCGAACCTGGGAGTTTGATCTGGAAGAAGGCCAACTCGATACATCGAGGCTGCCTAGCGTCATCATGGACCCTTTTCATCCGCTGGCTTTCAAGCAGGAAAAGGATATGAAGTTCCGGGATACGGTCGTGTCGCTGCTGATCGACAGCAGCGGCTCGATGCGGGGACGTTCCATCACTATCGCGGCCATGTGTGCGGACATTCTTGGACGAACCCTGGAACGTTGTGCTGTTCGCGTTGAGATTCTCGGCTTTACCACCCGCGCCTGGCGCGGTGGCCAGTCCCGGGAAATGTGGCTGCAACGGGGCAAACCGTCGCATCCGGGCCGACTCAATGATTTGCGCCACATCATCTACAAGGCTGCCGATATGCCATGGCGGCGGGCGAGAGGCAACCTGGGCCTGATGATGCGCGAGGAACTGCTGAAGGAAAATATCGACGGTGAGGCGCTGCTCTGGGCGCACAATCGTTTGATTGGACGACCGGAGGATCGCCGTATATTGATGGTAATTTCAGACGGCCTGCCAGTGGATAACAGTACCTTGCTGGTGAATCCCAGCAACTATCTTGAGCAGCACCTGAAGTATGCGATCGACAAGATCGAGAACCACTCGCCGATCGAACTGGTCGCCATCGGCATTGGCCATGATGTGACTCACCATTATCGACGTGCGGTGACGATCACCGATGCCGAACAGCTGGGCGATGCAATGATTGAACAACTGGCAGACCTGTTCGATGAGAAATCGAATGTGGAGCTGGCGAAAAGAACGAACGTTGGCTAGATGCATCGACGTCCGTTGCTTGACCTGATTGATCGCTATGGGATCGATCATCCCGATGAAGCGAAGACCGTTCTCTGGATCAGGGAATTTGTCGTCACCAATCCGGATTGCTTCGAGCGTTCCCTGCCGACAGGTCATGTGACCGGCTCTGCCTGGATCCTGAACCCAGATCGCTCCGCTGTCTTGCTGACCCACCATCGGAAACTCGGCATCTGGGTCCAGTTGGGCGGTCACGCGGATGGCGATGCGGATGTGGCCAGGGTGGCGATTCGGGAGGCTGAAGAAGAATCAGGCCTCAGTCACTTGACGCTGTTGTCCCGCGACATCTTCGACGTAGATATTCATCTAATTCCGTCCCGTGGGCAGGAACCGGCACATCATCATTTTGACTGCCGGTTTTTACTGCAGGCTTCCGATGAGGACTACACCGTTTCAGACGAGTCTCACGATCTGCGCTGGATTCCGTTTGAGGAGATGTCCCGGTTCACTGATGAAACCTCGATCCAGCGAATGGTGGCGAAGACGAGAGCCTGGACAGCTGCGTAGCGCTCTGGTTCGATGCGATCTTTCCATGGCTACAGTCGGTTCCTGCTGGGGAGTCTACCGAGCTTCAGACTGTAGCGTTTATGCGATGACTAGTCATAGTTGTGGCAGGCGACGATCTGCTCGTCAACGAGGATGTCACGGGGCGTTTCTGAACGGCACCTCGACGTCGCGACCGGACAGCGGTCCGCAAAGCGACAGCCCTCTCCGACATTAATGGGTGAGGTAATCTCACCACGAATCGGTACGAACGCTCTGTCTCTCTCAATCTGCGGGTCCGGTTCCGGATTCGCTTCAATCAACAACTGGGTATAGGGATGCTTGGGATTGAAGAAGACCTCATCGGCGGTCCCGGTTTCGACCAGGCGACCGAGGTACATGACGGCCATTCGGTCTGAGACGTAACGCACCATAGACAGGTCGTGGGCGATGAATAGCAGTGTCAGCCCGAGCGATTGCTTCAGGTCGTTGAGCAGATTGATGACCTGTGCCTGTACGGAAACGTCCAGTGCTGATATCGGTTCGTCGCAGACGACGAAACGGGGCTCGATGATCATGGCCCGAGCGATCCCGATACGCTGTCGCTGACCGCCAGAGAACTCGTGCGGGTATCGTGACATATGGTCGGCGCTGAGACCGACCCGCTCCAGCCAGTAGGCGACCTGATCGCGAATCTGCGGCCGGGTGTGCTGGCCCTGAACAAAGAGCCCCTCGCCGATGACGTCAAGTATTGTCATTCGAGGATTGAGCGACGAGTAGGGATCCTGAAAGATCATCTGCATCTCTTTCGAGTACTTGAGATGGTCCTGCGCGGAAAACTTCGCTGGCAGAGGTTCGCCGCGAAACCATGCTTCGCCGGATGTCCGCGGCAGGAGTCCCGTCAGTGCTTTGCCGAAAGTTGATTTGCCGGAGCCGCTCTCCCCAACGAGACCGAGAATCTCATTCTCGTTGATCTCGAGCGATATGCCATCGACCGCGTGCAGCGTTTGTCCAACGCCGACCTGAAAGTGCTTCGCGAGATCCCGGGTTTTAACCAGCATGTTGTTTTCCGGGTTGATATACCGCCTGTGTGTCCGGGGCATCCGGGTGCTGCAGCCAGCATCTCGCGGTATGTTCCGAGTCATTGTCGCCAACGGCCATGGCGGGCGGTAACCGGCTGAGACAGACATTCATCGCCTGGGGGCATCGCGCACAGTATCCGCATCCTTTCGGTGGATCGAACAGGTCCGGCGGGCTGCCAAGGATCGGCGTCAGTTGCTTGTTCTTGTCGCCGACGTTGGAAGGCATGGCCTGACGCAGACCTGCAGTATAGGGATGGGCGGACTGATAAAAGATTTCATCAACCGTCCCGGTCTCGACGATCTGCCCCGCGTACATCACAGCGACCCGGGTTGCCATACGTGCCACGATGGCGAGATCGTGAGTGATCAGGATGATGGACATGTTCTCGGTGCGTTGCAGTTCCATCATCAGCTCAAGTATCTGTGCCTGAATGGTGACATCCAGCGCTGTTGTCGGTTCGTCGGCGATCAGGATGGACGGATTACAGGCGAGGCTTTGTGCAATCATCGCTCGTTGCAGCATGCCGCCGGAGAACTCGAAAGGATATTGTCTGGCACGCTTTTGCGCTTCAGGAATCCGAGTCTTCTCCAGTAGTTCAATGGCCCGTTTGAACGCTGTCTGGCGACTAATGCCACGATGAACGCGAAGCGTCTCGGCGATCTGGTCCCCGATGGTCATGGTGGGGTTCAGTGATGTCATCGGGTCCTGGAATATCATGCCGATCTCGACGCCACGAAATCGGTTGGCCTCGCGAGGAGGCAGACCAAGAATTTCTTTGTCCTTGAGTCGGGCTGAACCGCCGGTGATTTTTCCTGGCGGCATTGGAATGATCCCCATCAACGATTGCACGGTGACCGACTTGCCGCAACCGGACTCCCCCACGATAGCCAGTGTCTCCCCCTCGTCGACGTGGAAGCTGACGCTGCGGACCGCTTTCACGTTGCCACCGTAGGTCGCAAACTCGACTGCCAGGTCATTCACTTCAAGCAGATGACTCATTCTCTTGATCTCATCCGAGAGTCCAGCGCTTCAGTCAGTCCGTCGCCGAGAAGATTAAATGCCAGCACTGTGATGCTGATAAACGCAGCGGGAAAGATCAGCTCGTGCGGATGCGAGAGCATGGTTTTGACGCCTTCATTGCACATTGATCCCCATGACGGTGTTGGTGGCGCCACACCCATCCCGATAAATGACAGGAATGCCTCGGTAAAAATCGCCGAGGGCACGGCGAAGGTCAGCGTGACGAGGATGACGCCCATGGTGTTGGGAATGATATGTCTCATGACGAGATAGCCGTTTCCGGCCCCGAGCAGTCGAGCCGCCTGGATGTATCCCTGCTCTCTGATTTGTAACACCTGACCCCGGACCAGCCTTGCCGTGGCTGGCCAGCCAAGTAGTACCAACGCGATGAGCATGGGCAGGATGCCACTCTCGCCAGGCCCGATGCCGAAAGCGATCTTGAACAGGATCATGAACAACAGAAAGGGGAGTGCCACAACGAAGTCTGCAAATCGCATCAGCAACTGGTCCAGGCGGCCGCCGAAGTAGCCGGAGAATCCGCCGTAAAGAATGCCGAAGATCACGAACAGCACCGGGGCGCAGATGCCAATAAAGAGTGACACGCGGGCGCCTTCCATCAGGCGGGCAAGCATGTCCCGACCGAGGTAATCAGTGCCGAGCGGATGGAATTCAATCTGCAGGGTGTCGCCGATGTCGAGGGGTGAGTCTTCCGGAATCAGTCCGCGGCTGATGGCATCCTGTCGTGTCATCGCCAGCAGCGGTGTGACTTCTATGGTGGTGTAGGTGGATGATTCATCATAGCCATCAGTGGATATGACGGAGTAGTAGTAGGTGCGCTGTTCCAGGTTGAGGCGGTCCTGAAAACTGACCTCATTCCCGGCCATGGTACCGCCGAGGGGAAGTCCAAGGTCGTTGATCGTTTCGGGTCTTCGAGTATTGCGGTAGACGTTGTATCCGCCGGCGCCTTTGACGGGGTCCCAGACCAGGCGAACAGCCTGGGTCGTCGGCGGCATCGCGGGTCGAAGGCCGATGGGTGCAGGGATCAGGTCCAGGTAGTCGTCGGGGTAGGCCGGAAAATCATTAATGGTGACCCCGGACCAGCGCTTGTAGGGCGCAACCAGGGTGGCTTCCTTCGGCATGGAAGGTGGCTGCGATATCTGGTTGAGGTCCTGAAGCGACGGATCGACCCGCCAGAGCAGTGGTCCGATCAACGTGAAAGCGGCAAGGGCGACGATGATATAGAGCGAGATCAGGGCGCGCCGATTTTGTTTCAGGCGACGCCAGGCGTCCTCCCAGTATGAAAGTGATGGCCGCGAAATCTGCTCTACGTGGATGTCGTGTTGCGCCGGTTCAAAGTCCTCGGCGGAGAGCGTCGGTGGCGCCTTCATCACATCCGTCACGACTCGATTCTCACGCGCGGGTCAATAAACCCGTAAAGGATGTCCACCAGAATCACCATGAGGACCAGGAATGCGCCATAGAAAACGGTCGTGCCCATGATGACGGTGTAGTCCAGCTGCTGGACTGCCTGCACGAAATAACGGCCCAGCCCGGGGATTGCGAACACCAGTTCCACGACAAAGCCGCCGGTGGTAATCGCAGCGATCTGTGGTCCGAGTACGGTTATCACGGGCAGAATCGCATTCCGCAACTGGTGCCGAAAGAAGATTCGCATGGGAGACAGACCCTTGGCACGGGCAGTTTTGATGTAGTCCTCGTTAACCACCTCGAGCATGGATGAACGCATCAATCGCGTCAGCAGTGCCATGGTGCCAAGTCCCAGAACCAGCGACGGGACCAGCATGTGCCAGATGGTTCCCCAGCCAGCGACGGGCAGCAGTGAATAACCGAGCAGGCTGTTGAGGTTGACCAGGGCGAGCTGGCCCAGCGCTGCGAACACGAAACTCGGTACCGAGATGCCCAGAATGACGAGGAACATAATGATGATGTCGGGCAGCCGGTTGCGATAGATCGCTGTCAGCGCACCCCACAGGATTCCACCCAGCGCTGCGAAGGTGATGGCCAGCACGCCAAGCGTCGCCGATACCGGAAAATGATCCCGGATGATGTCGTTAACCTGCCGATTCTGTTGCGTAAACGAGATGCCGAAGTCGCCCTTCAGCATGTTGCCCATGAAGACGAAGTACTGCTCATGCAGCGGCCGGTCCAGGCCGTACTTGCGTTCGAGATTTGCGCGGATCTCCTCGGTGACGGCTTTGTCGTTCATCAGCGGGTCGCCGGGCACGGAGTGCATGGCAAAGAAAGTCGCCGTCGCGATGAACCAGACTGTAATGACTCCCGCCAGTAGTCGCTTTAGCGTGTAGACAAGCAACGGATTACTCAATCACGCGAGCGTAGGTGTAATCGGGGTCCGTGCCCACAACCCGGCGTGTCACACCTCTCAGCTTTGGATGCAGCAGGTAGATCACTCCCTGTTCATACTGCGGCAGCACACCGGCATCTTCGAGCAGAATACGCTGGAGTTGCCCCATTGCGTCCATCCTCGTTTTTGGGTAAGAACTGTTCATCGCGATGCGTACCTGACGATCGTACTCGGGGTTGCTGTATCGACCCCGGTTATTCAAATTCCAGGTCGCGAACAGATCGCCGAACGTCATGACATCATCGAAATCGGGTCCCCACCCGGCATTGACCATGTCGAAGTCGCCCGATGTCATTTTTGCCAGTCGTTGCTTGAATGTCTGGGTATCGATTTTGATATCGAGACCCAGTTTTGACTTCAGCAGACCCTGCATGTACTCCGCCTGCTTGGCTGCTGTTGGACTGTCGCCAACGAGTAGAACAAGGGACGGGATCTTATCGACGCCGAGCTCTTCCCGCGCTTTGGCGAGGTATCTGCGGCCCTGGTTTACGTCCACATCAAAGACTGGCGGTGGATACTCGTCACGGAAACGACCTTCCACGCCCTTTAGCCAGACTGGAAATGTGGAACGCCCGGGCAGGTTACCCGGCGTCGCGAGGACCTTGTTCACGAATTCCTCCGGGTCAAACACAGAACGGATGGCCTTGCGCAGATTGGCGTTCGACGTCAGGCGACCTTCGCGATGATTGAAGGACATGTAGAAAACTGACCCGGTGGTAAAACTTCGAATGCGCAGCCGTTGTCTGAGCGCGTCTTTGTAGGTTTCCCCGTCCAGTACGGTGTATGAAATCTTGTCATCGACAAACAGGTTTAATTTGGCGCGAGTGTCAGAAGTGATGTACTCGGCATCGATGACGTTGAGGATGATCTTGTCCTTGTCCCAATAGGCCGGGTTTTTCATCATGCGCAGGGAAGCGCTGTGGACCCACTCGGTAATCTTGAACGGTCCGTTGTAGACCATTGCGTCCCATTCCGAGGCATAGAGTTCTCCCTGAGTCTCGAAGAAATCCTGGCGTACGGGATAGTAGGTGGTAAACGCGGTGAGTTTGACGAAGTAGCCGGTGGGGCGTTCCAGGTCCACACGCAGGGTGTGGTCATCGATCGCTGTAACGCCCAGTTCGGTCGCTGGCAGTTCTCCCTTGTTGATCGCTTCAGCATTGCGGATCGGGTAGAGGATGAATGAGTACTCGGAGGCGGTCTTTGGATCCAGCGCGTTGCGCCAGGCGAACACGAAGTCATGTGCGGTGACCGGCACGCCATCGCTCCACAGCGCGTCTTTTCGCAGCCAGAAGGTGGCGACCTCGTCGGTAAGCTCCCACTTTTCTGCCACGCCGGGAATGATATTGCCTCGGCGATCGTACCGGGTCAGTCCTTCCATGACGTGCCCCAGCACCAGAACACTGACCTGGTCAGTGGCTTTCATGCTGTTGAGTTGTGGCGGCTCCTGGGCAAGAGCGATGGTAATGGACTGGGAATCGAAGTCGACAGCGTCCTGGGCACTGCAAACGAGGGTCAGCAGCAACAGACCGGCTGCCAGAAATGCTCTCATCGATACTGCTCATTCAGAAGCGGACGCGAAATTGTAACACCGATGCATTCGGGGGAATCGTGATCAGGCTGTAGCCATTATGGACTACTGTGTGTAATAGCCCTGATTTTGTTGGCGTATTTATCCGCGAGAGGCTACTGATGAGAGCCTGGGATTAAGGTGCGTTGAGGCGGACGGTTTGATGGGGCGGGTTAGGTTGTGGAACGCAGCAGATTGGACACGACTCGCTCAAGGTGCGCGAGCGAGTTGCATACATCGGTTTGATGGCAGCAGGGAGCGTACTTTGCCATTTCCGCGTCGCCTACCGTCCAGTTCGATCTGGACTCGGGATTGAGCCAGATCACCCGCTTTGCGCGATCATAAATCTCACGCAGGATATCTGCCTTCGGGTCACCGTAGTTGTTACGAGCGTCTCCCAGGATGATGATCGTGGTTTTGTTGTTCACGTCATCAAGGCAATGACGTTTAAAGTCGACAAGCATCTGGCCATAGTCGGTTGATCCGTTGCCATAGTCTCGCATCACTTTCGCCATGGCATCTTCGAGATTGCTATGCTCAAACAGGTCGGTTACCTCGCCGAGGTCGCTGGAGAACGCAAAGGATCGAACCTTGGGCAGAATCTCGGCGAGACTGTACAGGAACATGAGCAGAAACCGTGAGTAGTTGCTGACTGACCCACTGACGTCGCAGATACACATCACCTTGGGTCGGTCCACCTTCGACGCCTTCCACCGGATGTCGAACATCATGCCGTCGTACTGCATGTTTTGTCGCAATGTACGACGAACATCGAGCTGGCCTCGACGAAAGGTTTTGCGTCGCTTGGAATGAATGGCGATGAGCTTCTTCGCCATTTTGAAGACCACTTCCTGTACATCCTTGAAGTTGCGGCGTTCGACGTTGGACAGTTTGACCTTCTTGAGCAGCTCTTCCCTGAGTTGTTTGCCGGACTCGTCCGCATGCAGAAAGAACTGTTTCTCGACATAGTCCCGCACTCGTTCCCTGAGCGCGTCGCGGCCCTTCTTGAGTCTTGCCGCCAACCGGATCCTGGGATTGCCGCCGGTCTTCTGCAGGTCGCCGATTTCCTGCTGCAGCTCTTTCAGACCCATATGGTCCATGATTTTTCTGGCGTACAGACCTTTCTGGGTAAATACCAGGATTTCGTTCACGCCAGTCGCACGACCTGCTTCGGCGATCGCGATGGATAGTTCCGTGCGATCATCGTTGACAATCATCTTGCCGAGTTTTGATTCCGGCTGAAGTTCGGGTTCGTCGCTGACCTCGGCCGCCTCACTTGCTTCCGCGCCACCACCACCGCTGCCTTGGCCGCCACCGGACTGCTGGCGCTGACCCTGGAACTCACCGTCATCGTCAGACATTGATGCCGGATCATTCGAGTCTTCGTCTTCGGACAGTGCGGACTGAAACTTATCGACGGTGAAGAATCGGTCAAAGAGTTCGGTAAAGGTCTCTTTCTCTTCAACGTTTTTTGACAGGACCAGCGCCAGCGAATTTTTCAGAAACTGACGGTCTTTGTAGCCGACGATGTCGATACAGTGCATCGCATCCAACGTCTCTGCGGGGGAAACTTCGACCTCCGCGGTTCGCAGGGCTTTGACGAAATCGACGAGGGTCGAGTCCAAAATCAGCTTTCCCGGATAGCCTTGTTGGTGATGCCCTGCAGCTCAGCCTCGACCGTTTCCACATCCTCCTGGAACTTGAGGATTACGTTGAGCGTCTGTCGGACCAGGTCCGGATCAAGTGCTTCGGTATTGAGCAGAATCAGGGTTCGGGCCCAGTCGATGGTTTCCGAGATGGCGGGAACCTTCTTCAGGTCCATATCACGGAGTTCCTGGACAAAGGCGACCAGCTGGTGGCGAAGCTTCTCTGCGACTTCCGGTACGCGGGCGTGAACGATTTGTCGCTCGAGGTCGGCGTCCGGGAACGGGATGTACAGGTGCAGGCATCGTCGTTTCAGCGCGTCGCTGATTTCGCGGGTATTGTTGCTGGTCAGAAAGACCAGTGGCTTTTTGTCGGGACGGGCTTTGACCGTGCCGATCTCCGGAATGGAAAGCTGGAAGTCGGAAAGCATTTCCAGAAGGAGTGATTCAAATTCGTGGTCCGACTTGTCGATTTCATCAATCAACAGGACACAGCCTGCTTCTTCCTTCAGCGCCTTCAGTAGCGGACGTGGTTCGAGGAATTCTTCCGAGAAGAAGATGTCACCAAAGTCGTGCAGCTTGGTCACAGATTCCTGCAGGCCTCTGGCGCCAGCGAGGATTTCATTCAGGGTTTCTTTTAGCACCTGGGTATAAAGCAGTTGCTTGCCATACTTCCATTCGTAGATCGCTTTCGCCTCGTCCAGGCCCTCGTAACATTGCAGCCGAATACAATTGACGTCGAGCATTGTCGCAGTGGTCTTGGCAAGTTCCGTCTTGCCCACGCCGGGAGGGCCTTCAATCAGGATGGGCTTCTCCAGGTGGTAGGCGAGGAAGACGGCGGTGGCAATCTGCAGACTGCAGATATAGTGCAGCTCTTCAAAATTTTGTTGAATGACCTCAACGCTGGCGAGCTTTGATTCGTTCTTTAATGTCACAAGAGTTCCTTGGTAGCGCACGCTTCGTGCGCTCGGAGTCTGTAGGTGGTTGGGGGATCAAGACATTGCATTATCCTTGAGGCAGTAGGCTTTTGTACAGCCGGGGCGTTGCTCCAACGGGGTGGGGCGACAGACACAAGGCCTGTCGACCCAGATCGATCAGTAGCGGTAGTAGTCCGGTTTGAAGGGTCCCTGCTGGGGCACGTCAATGTACTTCGCCTGGGCTTCCGAGAGCTCGGTCACGGTCCCGCCGAATCCCTGCACCATATATTTCGCGACTTCTTCGTCGAGATGTTTCGGTAGTACTTCCACCGAGACGGGCTGGCGCTGGCTTGGATCGTTGTCCGCCCACCTTCTTTCGTACAGGTAAATCTGTGCCAGCACCTGGTTGGCAAACGAGCCATCCATGACCCGGGAAGGATGGCCGGTGGCATTGCCCAGATTAACCAGTCTGCCTTCCGAGAGGAGGACGAGAAAATCCCTGGGATCATCGCTGCGAAACACGCGGTGCACCTGAGGCTTCACTTCTTCCCAGCGCCAGTTGTCGCGCATGTATCGCGTATCGATTTCGGTATCAAAATGGCCGATGTTGCAAACGATCGCACCCCGCTTCAGTTTCTGCAGCAGGTTCTTGTCACAGGCATCGATGTTGCCGGTGGCGGTCACGATCAGGTCGGTACTGCCAAGCAACACATCGTCGACGCTTTCGAGGGTGCCGTCGTTCCTGCCCTGCTTGTAGGGTGAGACGACCTCATAGCCGTCCATACAGGCCTGCATCGCGCAAATAGGATCAATCTCGGCAACTCTTACGATCATGCCTTCCTGGCGCAGGCTCTGGGCCGACCCTTTGCCGACATCGCCATAACCGATGCAGAGTGCCCGCTTGCCGGCCAGCAACATATCGGTCGCACGCTTGACGGCATCATTCAGGCTATGGCGACAGCCGTACTTGTTGTCATTCTTGCTCTTGGTGACAGAGTCGTTGACGTTGATGGCCGGTACCTTGAGTTCGCCTTCGCGCATCATGTCGTACAGTCGATGAACGCCCGTCGTTGTCTCTTCGGTAATACCGTGAATCTTGTCCAGCATCTCGGGATATTTCTCATGAATCATCTCGGTCAGGTCGCCGCCGTCATCCAGAATCATATTGGCATCCCAGGGCTTGCCGTCGCTGAGGATGGTTTGCTCGATGCACCAGAAAAACTCTTCTTCCGTTTCGCCTTTCCAGGCGTAGGTCGGGATGCCAGCCTCTACCATGGCCGCCGCCGCGTGATCCTGGGTCGAGAAAATATTGCACGAAGACCAGCGAAGCTCCGCGCCGAGATCCCTTAGCGTTTCCATCAGCACGGCAGTCTGGATGGTCATGTGAATACAGCCAATGATCTTCGCACCCTTGAGTGGTTGTTCGGGGCGATACTTGTCTCGCAGTGCCATCAGAGCAGGCATTTCTGCCTCGGCCATCTCGATCTCTGCGCGGCCATATTTTGCGAGGCTGAGGTCTGCGACCTTGTAGTCCTGCTTGCCTGTCACATTCATTGATTTATCCCTTTCAGTTGGTAAGTTTCGATCAATTGGGGCATTGGAAAAGCTTTATCTGAACCTGGAACCCGTTTTTTAGTCCGATGAAGACACTCTGGCCGGCTTCGAGCCCGGCCTCTGCTGCCCATTTATCGATATCCGTCGGCTCGAACCCGAGCCAGAGGTCACCGCAGATGTCCCGGGTCCAGTCCTGGTTATGCGGCTTGAGATCGATAATCAGCATTCTGCCGTCGCTGTTTAACAGCTGCCGCGTGGTACGAAACAGCCGGGCCGGGGAAGGCAGGTGATGTAGCACCATGTTGAGGACGACGAGATCAAATCGTGAACCCTTGCGGGCCAGGTCTTCCGGTTCACCAAGAATAAAGGTCACATTGTCCGCCAGTGACGGATCCACAACCTGGCGAGCCTTACGCAGCATCTCTTCGGAGTTGTCCAGTGCTGTGGCGTGGAAGTTTCTGGCCAGCAGGTTAATCAGCGTGCTCTCTCCCGGGCCGATCTCAAGTGCGGTGGTTGCACTTTCATTCATCTCGTTATTGATGACGTCGTTTACGCTGCCCGCGTACTGGTCAAAGTTGGCAATCAGGTTTTGGTTCTCGCTGAGCTGGTCAGCGTTTTTCTGAAAGAAATCATGAGAGATTTTGGCGCGTTCGTCGTGTACGTCTGCGATGCGGGCAGTTATGTCTGGCGCCAGGGGAATTCGATCGATGGTGTCGTACAGACTCGTCACGAGATCGTGCAAGGGCGCGTCGCGGCCGATCAGTGAGCGTCGGTAGAAGATTGAGTTTCCTTCCCGACGAGTTTCCACCAGGCCGGCGGTGGCCAGAATCTTGAGGTGATGGCTCATACCCGGCTGGCCGGCTTTGAAGATTCGACAGAGTTCCAGCACACCGAACGACTCCTCGCTCAGCACCCTCAGAACATGCAGCCGTAGGGCGTCTGCAGTCGCCTTGCAGCAGACCAGCAGGCCTTCGTCGGTGACTGCTGAAGGCCCGAGAATTGCCGCTTGTTGTCCAGCCATGCGCAATCAATATCAAAATTTGCCGATATGATAGGAGGGTCGGCAATCTATATCAAATAAATTTGATATAGAGCATTGGATATACTCACATTCGTCAGGATGAAGGATCAGCAGGAGATGTCTGGAGCAATCAGCCAGATGCAGATGGCGTACAACCCTGAGGAGGACCGGATTCTGTTCCGGGTGAATACGACAGCTTCCCAGGAGTTCCGATTCTGGATTACCCGTCGCTACGCGATACTGCTGTTACGTGTGCTGAAAGAGCATGTTGATGCGGATCCGGATGTGTCGGTTCAGGGTACACCGGAGGCGAGGGAGGCAGTTCGGTCATTCAAGCAAGAGCAAGCGAGTCAGTCCGCCAACTTCCAGGAGAAATTCAGGGAATCTGCTAACGACATGCCACTGGGGGAGGAGGCATTGCTGGCTTATCGTCTGTCCTACAACATCAACGATGGTTCCCTTGCGCTCGGTATTCAGCCCAAGGAAGGCCAGGGAATCAACATGACGATCAATCAGGATATCAACTCCAATCTGACCCGACTGTTGTTGGGTGCAATCCAGAAAGCAGAGTGGCAGATTGGAGAGGTCCTGGCGGCGTCGGCGACTGGTGCCCGGGAAAACATGGTTATCAACTAGTTAGCGTATCTACTGAAGAAATCGTGTTAATTACGCAGGAGCAATCGTCCAGATTGCTTCCATTGTCTCTCCATCTTCACTACCTAGACTTGTATTCAGACGAAACTAATTCAGCCCCGTATTGGTGCTCGAGTCCTAACACAACCCCTCCCCCAAAGTGTTAGGACTTTTTTTTATCCCTTTGTCACGATACTCCTGACAGCTACCTATGCGGTCGCCAGGGGAGCGTCGCTCACTTCTTTGTGAAGGGGTAGCGTGACACGAATTGAAACGCCGTTGCCGTTCAGTAGATTGGCCGCAGTCACGCTTCCGCCGTGATGCTCGGCGATGACCCTGACAACGTACAATCCCATGCCGAAATGGAGCCGGTTGTCATCGGTACTGGCCCGGACTGAGACCATTGAATCGAAGATGTTTTCGAACATCTCCGGAGGAATTGTCGGGCCCTGGTTAGTGACAAACAGAGTGAGGTTCTCGCTATCAGTGGTCAGGCCGACTGTGATTGTGGCACCGGATTCGGAAAAATCGACAGCATTGTCAATTAACTTGTCGAGCAGCTGCTCGATACGATAATCGGAAACCCGCGACAGCACTTCCCGCTGGGTACCACGGTATTCGAATTTGTATTCTGCATGCATGACGCGGCAGTTCGCCAGGTAGCTTTGCACCAGGCTGAACAGATCGATGACCTCGAACTCCTCCGCTTCGAGGGCGTCTTCCAGGCTGGCCGCGTCTGCCAGGTTCTGGACGATCAGTCCAATTCTGGTAACGCCACGCTTGGCGCTCTCAAGATATTTTGCGCGACCGGCGTCGGAAGTTTCTTCTTCAAGGTTCTGCAACGAGGTGCTCAGCGTATTGAGCGGGTTATTGATCTCATGCCTCAGTGTTCTCGGCATGTTCTCAAGAAACTGGTTGTGCTGGTGAAGGCGGGACAGCATGTTGGAGATGCTCCGCGCCAGATCGCCAATTTCATCGCCTGATGATGTTTCGCTTTTCAGCTGGTTGGTTTGCAGACGACCATAGATATCGATGGCGTTGGTGGCTTCGGCGCCCAGTCGGCGGATTCTGCCAGCGAGCCGTACCGAGAAGGCAAGAATAAGGCCGACAAAGATAAACAGGGCAATGACGGAGAAGTTGATGATTCGCTCCAGCGCATCGCGTCGCAGTTCGAGGATTCGATTGGTATTTTGTTTCAGGACGACAGTCCCAATGATTTCGTTTTCGGCGATGATCGGGTGGGCTGCTACGATCACTTCGCCTTCGTCATCCTGGTAGCCTCGCTGATAGCTGGGTCGGCCTGCCAGCGATTCCGAGATAACCTGGTCGGCGGCAACATCCGGCGTTTCCCGGAGCCAGTGATCAATGAACCCGTAGATCGTCTCCATGGCCGTGCTGACTAGACTGAAGAATGCACCCAGTATCGATTCTGGCCGGGGCTGGGTCGGGTCTTCCTGATGCTGACGATAGCTGCCGACCTCTGCCCGAACTCTACGCTGGGCGTCAATCACCTGGACGTTGGCGCCGGAATAGCCCAGACCTTCAACAATTCGAAGCACTTCTGGTGATTTCAGCAAGACCAGACCATAGGCTTCCTGGCCCGCGGAAGGCAGCGTGCCGGTAATGGTCTCAATGGCACGAGTCTCGGGATTGTCTACATCAACGACTGCCAGACCAAATCGTCGGGCCGAACCGAGCAGGTCCAGCGGTAAACGAAATTCCATCGAATAACCGGCTTCTTCTGTCACCGCAAATCCCTGAACGCGGTTTTCCGCGACGCCGCGGATGGCATAACGCCAGTTGGCATCCATTTCATAGGTGGTCGTGACACCGGGCTCGGTCATGGTGACGACAAGCCGACGTACATCGCCATCTTCACCGGTAAAGGTAATTCTGACGTGATCGGACAAATCGAGCCGGAGAATGTTGCTGTCCCTGAACACAAGGTTGTTGTCCTTGACCTGGACCAGGGCATAGATCTGATCGTTGATTTCGCCCAATACAAGATAGAACTGTGCGACTTCTCCTGAACTGACATCGGTGGTACCAAAGCCAACCTTGTAACCCAGGACCTCTTCCCAGTCGTTGGCGCGGCCGTCGATCCGAACGGGAGATCTGAGCGGATGGGCATAGAGCTGCTCATAACCTTCCGGGGACAATGGCAGTTCATAGAACAGATCCGAGCGCCCGTTAAGCAGGGTTGAGATACCTTCCGCTGTCAGCATCTGCGCGTTGGCCTGGCTATCGACCAGAAACGCTTCCATTTCCCGCAGATAGAGATAGCTGAACCATGGGATAACCACCAGGGCGAGGCTCATGAGAATGAAAAGTTTAGTGGCGAGCCTGGGGCCTCGAATCCCGCCCGGTTTCATCTGCCTGTCACTTGTTCGACCAGCGATAGCCGAAACCATACTCACTCTTGATGCAGTCGAACTGGGGATCGATGGATTCAAATTTCTTGCGAATGTTGCGCATGTGCGTGTTGATCGTGTTGTTGGTGACCAGGCTCTGCATCGTTGCATTCATCAGCGTGTCGTAAGAGACGGCATGGCCTGGCACCCGGACAAGCTTGGCCAGCATCCGGAACTCGGTGCCGGATAGGTTGATTGGCATACCCTTCCAGGAAACCAGCAGTGCTTCCTGATCGATGGACAGGTCGCCGACCAGCTTTGCGCTGGATGAATTGGGGGTTCCATCGGCGCCGGACTGAGTGCGTGCTTCGTTGATGCGGAGAAGCGAACTGATTCTTTCGGCAAGATAGTCCAGTGAAATCGGCTTTGGCAGGTAATCCCATGCACCTAGCCTGAGCCCGCTGATCTTGTCGATCTCTGCGATTCTTTCAGTCAGAAAAATGACGGGTAGCGATGGTG
This sequence comes from Pseudomonadales bacterium, assembly GCA_028281885.1. GTDB lineage: Bacteria > Pseudomonadota > Gammaproteobacteria > Pseudomonadales > Azotimanducaceae > JANQJA01. Next base: position 101,190 of record JANQJA010000001.1, read on the forward strand.
CACGGGCAAGCAGCTCGCGACAGATTTCAAAGCCCGCATCGACTTCATCGCCAAGGATAATGTCGAGGATAGCCAGGTCAGGCAGTTCCTGTTCAAACCCGGCGAGTGCCTGCGGGCGACTGCTGTAGGCGGTTACCTCGTAGCCCTTCTTTGTTATCGCGTCGACGTAGTTGCTGCGTTGGTCAGCGTCGTCCTCAACGATGGCGATCCGTTTTGCCATCTCATCTCCTGTTCAGTTGGCGAGTCGATCCCTTGTCGGACTGACCCAAAAGCATGAAGATACTGAAAAATGGGTCATTTTAGCAGTTTCATCATTTCTCCACGATTGTTCATCGAAGATTCATTTTCCCTCAACTGCGGTTTTTAATTTTGACCGTCTACTACGCGTGTACATTCTGTACTCAGTAGTACGGATTAAGACAACCGATCGAAAGTGCTGGCCAAAGGTGCCGATCGAGCAGTACCGATACATAGCTATCGGTGAGGGAGAACCTGATGAAAGTATTTGTTCCGATGTCGGATGAACTGCTGGAACGACCAGACGCCGGACACCTGGTGCCGTTTAATCCTGATTTTCTGGAGCGCAATGCCGGTCCCGGAACCAAACCTGCCAACTGGATCACTGACGACGACTACACCTCCGCCTGCCTGCGACTGCGTGAGAGCCGTCTCGAAACTGACTTCGCCTGATCTGTTTCAAAACTTTCAGCTAGGCCCAGCCGAGGGCTGTGTCGGGGTATAATCCGGCTTCGTTTCTGACGTCGCCCCGGGATGCTCAAGGCTTTCATAAGAAGCTGGATTGGCTGGCTCACTCTTGGCGTTGAACTGCTTTCGGCGCTGCCGGCTGAAGGCTGGAGCGCGGTCCCCAAACGATTACTGTTGTTCACTCTCGGATGGTTTCTCTTTGGCCTGCTGAACGCCATGCATTGGCTCGGTTTCCTGTTCGACGAGATTTTTTTTTCAGGGTATCGGACGGTCCGCATCCTTCGACCGATCTCCATCGTTGGGATACCGCGGAGTGGCACGACTTATCTGCAGCGGGTGCTGGCGAATGACCAGCGTTTCACTACGCTGACCCTTTGGGAATGCGTGTTCGCACCTTCCATTACTGAACGATTTTTGGTGGCCGGTATCGGCAGATTGTCCGGCCTGATTCGCTTGCCCCGGCTGATCAATCGCAGCCGGTTCCTCGCCAGGATGGATACGATTCACCAGCTGGGTATGTCGGAGCCTGAAGAGGACTTCCTGCTGTTACTGTGGGTGCACGCCTGTTTCCTCGCTGTGATTGCCTGTCCGGGTTCAGACAGGTTCTGGCGGCTGGCCAGGTTTGACGAGGATATTCCCGCTGCGGACCGGCACGCCGTGATGCATTTCTATCATCGCTGCCTGCAAAAACACCTGTATTACCATGGCGCTGACAGGCGCCTGCTCAGCAAGAATCCTTCATTTACGCCTATGCTGGCATCACTTAGGGGCCAGTTTCCGGATGCGGTTGTCGTCGCCTGTGTTCGGGAACCGTTCCGGACGGTGCCTTCCCAGTTGAGTTCGCTCTTGCCCGCGTTTGCCCTGGTGGGTCGCGGCACCTTGTCGGATGACTTTCAGCGTCGAATGATTGGAGCGTTGCGCGACTACTATGGAGACATTGCCCGGTTTGCCAGCGAAGACGACCTTCACATTGTTGAGATGGCCCGGCTCAATGCTGAGCTGGATGAGGTTGTCGCCGAGATTTTCACGCTGGCTGGTCACGGACCTTCCGCTGAGTTTGGTGAGGCGCTGGCTGCGCTCGCGAGCGAGGGGCGGAACTATGCCAGTGCACATCGTTACACCCTGGCTTCTTTTGACTTGACGGAAGATCAAATCCGGCGTTCCTTCGACGGGGTCTGGCCGTTATCCTTACCCTCTGCAAATGATGGGTAGCGCGATGGCCCCCGATCATCAGCCGAAAAATGCATCTGTGGGTCTGAAGATGGAAGATCTGCGCCTCGCGGTGATCTCTGATGCTGCGCCAGAGCGAAACGGAGTTGGTGCCTACTATGAGGATCTGGTTGGTTATCTGGCGCCTCGGGTTGCTGCCATCGAGGTCTTCTCCCCGACGATTGAAGATGGTGTCTGGCAGGCGGGATTGGTATTTCCAATGCCGGGGGACACGACTCAGAAGATCTGTTTCCCGAATGTCTGGGCACTGCATCGTGACCTCGAACGGCTCGAACCTCACGTTGTGATTATTCCGACACCGGGCGTATATGGATGGGCCGGGGCCTGGTTGGCAGCACGCCGTCATCGTCCTGTGCTGACCGGATTCCATACGTCGTTTGAACAGATTGCCAGGCTTTACTGGCAGGGCACGTTAACGGAGAAAGTCTTCCGCCAGTACTTTGATCGTATTCACCGATATCTCTTTGGTGTATCTCATGCGGTGTTTGCCAATTCTGCCGAAATGGAGCAGTTGGCGATCAGCATGGGAGCGAAAGATGTCAGGCTTGTTGGTACGCCGATTCCAAGACTGTTCGCGGCGCAGCCAAGGGTGACGTACGAGGGTGGATTCGAGCGAATTCTGTTTGCTGGCCGACTCGCTGCCGAGAAGAACATCGAGGCGATCATCGCGGCGGCGGAAAATCTTCCGGGGTTGAGATTTTCGCTGGCGGGCGATGGACCATTTCGTCAACTTGTTGAGCAGGCGGCGTCCCGATTGCCAAATCTTGAGTACCTCGGCTGGAAATATCGCGAAGAACTGTGCCGTGAAATTGACGCCCACGACGCCCTGATACTGCCTTCTCACTTCGAGTCGTTCGGCACGATCGCGCTTGAAGCAATGTCCCGCGGGCGCGTTGTGCTGGTTTCGGAACACGCCGGGATTACTGCCTGGCAGGAATTAAAAGAAGGCCTCGATGTAATCGGCAAGGAAGGGCTGACTGGTGCGTTGCGGCGCGTGAGTGAGATGACAGTGACCGCAAGAGTCGGTCTGGCGGAACAGGCCTATCAGCTCGCCCAGCAGTTCAATAACCACAATCTGGAGGGGTGGGAGAACCTGCTGCTCGACACCGCACGTTAGGTCCCGTATTGCGAGCGATTGTTTCCATTCATGATGTCATGCCGGCAACCTTCCAGCGAGTGGTTCGGCTCGTTGAGGCGTTGCCTGATCCCTGCCGTGAAAATCTGTTGCTGCTGGTCGTGCCGGGTCTGGCGTGGTGTGATTCGCATATTGAACAGATGAGGTCATGGCAGCGGGAAGGCGTCGAGCTGGCCGGACATGGATGGGTCCATGAAGTTGTTCATATTCAGGGTGCCTATCATCGACTGCATTCGTTGCTGATTTCACGACGAGCGGCGGAGCACCTGAGTTTCAGTGCTGAAGAAATAGAGCAGCTGATGTGCGCCAATCACGCCTGGTTTGGTGAACATGGTCTCGTGCCCCCGGAAACCTACGTGCCACCGGCCTGGGCGTTAGGTCCCATTGATATGGCCGGCCTGCGGCGGACGCCTTTTCGATTTGTGGAAGTCACCTCAGGCATCATCGATGTCGAGCGTGGGTCGCTTAGAGTACTGCCACTGGTTGGATTTGAAGCAGATTCCACGCTGCGCCGGGCTGCTTTAAGTGTCTTCAACTGGATGAATCGTGTCTCTGCCACGGACCAGCGTCCGCTACGAATATCAATTCATCCGTTTGATACGGACTATCTGCTGGCAAACTCGCTTGAGCGAACGCTGCTCCGGGTCAGTGAGGGTATTTCGGTGGACGAGGCGACAGCAGCCTGACCTTGATATATTGAGCCACCTTCCTGGCGATTGACGTGGTTCGGTTTGTCTGCGATTGACGAAATTCTTGGGCGACGCCCATGGCTGAATGATTTTGATCTCGACGCGTTTGGTTTTAGCGAATCGCGCGGCCAGGACGTTGATGAAGAAATCGGCAACAGGCTGATCCGGGCCTACCAGTCTGCGAGCGCTCGCCGTGGCGCACTGACACGCGGGACCGATGTCTGGTCATCGTTCGTCTACAGGCACTACGGACCCATGCTGGACCTGGTCCGGGCCGGAAACGCTGGCGCGCTTCTCAATTATCTCAGGTCCCTGCCGATGCAGGGTGCGGGTCATGGGTATTTTCAGGGCAGACAGGCCTATGACCGTCTTCTGAGTGACTCGGACAGTCGTCGGGAAAGGGCCATCTGGTTCTGCGATCATCTGGTCTCATATGCGGAGTTTGAAGGGTTGCTTCGGGTACGTTGTCCCGAGCAGGGAGAATGGGAGCATCCTCCCGTTGATTCCTTGCAGCATTTACTGACTTCGCTCAGGGGTGTGGATATGCCGCTGGCAATGCCGCCCGTATTTGACGGTTTGTTCGGAGCACGGGTCGATGGGCAAACCTATCACCTGAGGACTCTCATGGCGTCTTATCTTGTGCGGCAGCTGCAACAGATGGGAGGAATAAGAAAGGTTGCGGAGATTGGGGCGGGGATTGGCTTTACCGCGTTTGTCGCCGCCAGTGTAGGTATCGACCGTTATGTTCTCTATGATCTGCCTGAGGTGAATCTGGCTCAGGGATACTTTCTGATGCATGCACTTGGGCCTGGTCAGGTCAGGCTTTCCGGGGAGACGAACGCGGCGCCGGTGGCGGTGCTCTCCACCGATGAGCTTCTTGAACTGGATTCGGCTGATGTTGTTGTCAACATCGATTCTCTGCCGGAGATCGATCAGTCAATCAGTGCTGAGTTGATCGGGCAGATTGCCGCGCGGTCAGGGCGGTTTATCAGTGTCAACCAGGAGGCGCCTCATACCGATGCCGACTTGGCGGGGCGCCTTCCGGTCAGGGAACTGGTTGCCCGACATTCAAACATGAGACTTCAGCGACGGCACCGGAACTGGATTCGTTCGGGTTATGTTGATGAATTCTTTGTGTCGGAGGACCGCGTTTGATTCCCCTGGTTAGCGATGCCGTTCGCCATGAAGGCGGTCTCGTCAAACTCATTGTGAAGTCGATGAGGGTGTTCCAGCGTCTGGGCGTACAGGGCATTCGTGCGCGAATCCGTCATCTGGTGATTCAGAGAAAGATCAGGAGTCTTGCTAGGGCATCCGAGGATGCCCATGCGGTGTATCGGCTCTGGCTGGAACAAGAGGCGCTCCGGTCCGATCCCGCAATCGCGGCGAAAGTGATCTCGCTACTTCCACGACAACCGAAGATTTCGATCCTGTTGCCAACCTACGAGCCGGATATTCAGTTTCTCCGCGAGGCAGTCTCGTCGGTCTGTGACCAGGTTTATGGCAACTGGGAGCTTTGTATCGCTGACGATGCGTCCAGGGAGGTGGATGTCTCTGCCTTCGTGACGGCAATTGACGACGAGCGGATATGTTTTATAGAGCGCGCCGAGAACGGCAACATTTCCGCCGCGACCAACTCCGCGCTGGGTCTTGCGAACGGGGATTACGTGACCTTCCTGGACCAGGATGATGTGCTGGACCCGATGGCGTTGTTCTGGATTGTTGAAGCCTTGAATCGAAACCCGGACGCCCGGTTGCTTTACTCGGATGAAGACAAACTCGGCGAAGATGGGCTGCGATGTGAAGCCTTTTTCAAACCGGATTGGAACTATGATTACCTGCTTGCCCATAACTATGTCTGTCATTTGATGGTGATTGAGCGTGGCCTGGTGGAAAGTCATCAGGGTTTTCGAGTTGGGTTTGAAGGCGCCCAGGATCACGACCTTGTTCTCCGCGTGACCGAACAGTTGCAGGGAAATGAAATTGTTCATGTTCCCAGAATCCTTTATCACTGGCGGCGGCACGCGGCGAGTACTGCGAGCAATGTCGACGTCAAGCCCAGGGCGCTGCGAGCGGGGGAGCAGGCGATCGCCCAGCATCTGGAGCGGAGTGGTGTTGATGCGGCCGTAATTGTCGCAGACCAGAAATACAGGGTGCGATATCGGGCAACGTCACCGGAACCCGCCGTAACCATCGTGATTCCGACTCGTGACTTCGTCGCTGACCTTCGTGTCTGCGTCGAGAGCATCTGGCGCAAGACCACTTACGGGAATTTTCGGATACTCATTGTGGACAATGGTTCAGTGGAACCTGAAACACATGAATATCTTCACCGTTTGGCGAGCGAGCGATCTGATGTTGACGTTGTACGTGATGATCGGCCGTTCAATTTTTCCGCGCTCGTTAATCTGGGGGTTGCTGCTGCTCGTTCGGAATATGTCTGCCTGCTGAACAATGATACGGAGGTCATTGCGGGTGATTGGCTATCGGTGATGGTAGGGAATCTACAGCGAACCGATGTAGGGATCGTCGGCGCCAAGTTGCTTTACTCCGACGATACTGTGCAGCACGCGGGGGTTATTCTCGGAATTGGCGGAGTGGCCGGCCATGCCCACAAATACTTTCCGTCCGATTCACTCGGTTACTACAACCGTCTCTCGGAACAGCACCAGTTGTCGGCTGTCACGGCCGCCTGCCTGTTGACGAAGAAGTCCGTATTCGACGATGTCGACGGCTTTGATGAACAGATCGCCGTGGCTTTTAATGATGTCGACTTCTGTCTGCGAGTCGGAGAAGCAGGTTACAAGATTGTCTGGGCGCCCGATGCGCTGCTGTACCATCATGAATCTAAGAGCCGCGGCGATGAAACGACGCCCGCCAAGCAGGCGAGATTCAGCGCGGAGGTGCGGCTGATGTTGGCGCGCTGGGGTGAAAAGCTCACCGATGATCCTGCCTATAACCCTAACCTGACACTGATACATGAGAACTTCGCGATGGCAGAAGAGAGTCGCAATCAGACCATAGCTGAAGTCTATGAGTTTCATCGCCAGCGGCGAAGGCTTGGTCGCCTTCGCAAGTAGGCGCGGGGATGTGCTGAATTCTGTAAACTAGCGTTCTTTTGAAGTTTCGGTGTATAGCTCCAAATATGAATATTCTTGTGGTCGGTAAGGCCAAGACAGGGACAACCTTTCTTTCCAAGTCCATCCAACATTCTCTCTTGGATGCGAACTACTTTCTTGAGCCAAAGACTGTAGATTTTTTCGAAGTCGATCTCGCCGCATACTGCGGGAACAATGTTGTAAAAATAATATTTGAACACTGGAGTGGTCGAGGCAGGCTAAGAAACGCGCTTATACACAACGAGTTGAATACGAAGTTTGATCGCGTCGTTGCGACGCAACGAGATCTGCGAGACGAAATCATCAGTCGATTACTCTATTTTGTGGTTCCACTAAATGAGCGCGGAAAACTACAGGAACGGGACGTAAAACGTTGGATTGAGGTGTTGCAACGTAAAGAGCAAGCGCCACTTGAGATGTCTTTTGGAGAGCTGGTTGGTCAGTTTGATGAAATCTTTGGCACGAATTTCGATAGACACATTCAGCAACTTGTGACGCAAGATGAGGACTACAGGATGTTCCTGAGTCGAAGTCCCAAGCGGATATTCGTTCAATGCTATGAGCAACTATTGGCGGGCGAAATCGCCTCGTTATCTGAACATCTTGGGTTTGAGGTCAGGCTGGACGGTGGAGTGGGCTCGCTGGAAAAGACCCGGCGGTCTCAAGCACACAACAATTGGAAGCACCTGTTTCTGAAAGAGGATGTCGCTCGTTTTCGCGAAGTTCTACCTGACTATGAAGATTGGGAACTGGCTGAAGCCTCCCTAGATCCGGATCACTATTCAGGCTATGTCAGTCGAGTGACTGGTATCTCCGCTACCTGATTGTTCGAGATTGAAGGCAGTCGAACTGCGGCAGCCGTGCTGTCACGACCCACTGCGTTAGGTTCAAACTAAGATTGGTCGGGATGGCGAGATTTGAACTCACGACCCCTGCCTCCCGAAGACAGTGCTCTACCAGGCTGAGCTACACCCCGACACGAAGAGCGAATTATAGGGATTGGATGCGTGGAAGGCGAGGGTTGCCGCCTTACAGTGACAGTTCAGTGTTTTGACTGAATTTCTCCAGCCAGCCGAGACGCCTGGGTAAATGCCTTGCGCCACCGGTCGCCCGTCGAATAGATGCTAAAGTCAGGGGCACACAGGGGCTTGTCGGGGCGTAAATGAAACCAGAATCGCTAGAACGCGCGATTAGCCACTGGATAGGTCTCGTCATCCTGCTTTATGTCCTCGTCGCGCCGATCAACTCGGCCTTGGGCGTGCATCTATTCCTGAAGGAATCGATCATTCAGGTTTTCGTTTTCTTGAGCGTTGCCGGTTTTCTGGTCCTAAATCGCGAGTTCCATCCTCGAGTGCCAAAACACTGGCTCATCGCTGTTGGCGGTATCCTGCTTACCTGGGCCGCGGCCAGTGTCGCATGGTCGGAAAACAGAGGATATGCGATTGAGCAATTGTTGCGTTGGGTGACGGCCGGGGCAGTGTTCCTTGCGGTATTTCAGATCCGGGGTGAAAGATCCGCGATAGTAGTCCTGCGATATATTGTGTCTGCAGGACTGATCATCACGTCGCTGGGTATTGTCCAGTATTTATTTGATGTCTCGTTGGTGCCGCAGGCGAGGGGACCTGCGGCAACGTTCGCTAATCGAAATATGGCGATGCACATTGTGATTCTGACCTGGATGTCAGGTGGGATTCTTATGGTTCTGGACCGACGCGGTATCAGGTCATATGTCTATGCGCTTTCCGTCGCGCTGGCTGTTACCTTTGCGACCTATACGCAGACCCGGGCCGCATGGCTGGCAATGTTCGTTCAAGTCGCGCTCATTGTCGTATTCTTTGGGGCTTGTCGGTTGCGACATATTCAAATTCCGCGTCTACCTACCCGTGCGGCTTTGGCTGGGACCTTTGTTTGTCTCGTTCTGGTTAACTTCGGGCCGGATGGGTTTGATCCTTTATTTGGTCGTGTTTCGGACCGTGCCGCCAGTATCATTGAGGTAGCCGAAAGCAGTGGGAGCGGTGCGCCCTTCGAGCGGTTCATCATCTGGCGAAGCAGTCTGGAGATGGTCGCCGATCATCCTTTGACCGGGGTCGGTCTGGGGAATTTTTCGGCAGTACACCCCAGATACGCAGTCGGCAACACCGTAGAAATCGCGCAGGTTCATAACGACTATCTCCAGATCGCCGTTGAACTCGGCTTGCCGGGTCTGGCAGCTCTGATGGTTGTGGTGCTTTGGCTTTGCTGGACGGGAGTGCGCTTGTTCTTTTTCATGAGAAAGCCAGATCTCGTACAGATAGCGCTGATCGTTTCGCTTGCAGGAGTCGCAGTTGCTGCGTTGTTTAGTTTCCCGATGCAGCTTATGGGAGGGTTGCTTTTTTCTGCAGTGATATTCGGTCTCATGTTTGGTCAAAGCGAGTTGTCCGCGGATGAAGTGAACCGTCAGTCAAGGATCACCTCGCGAAGTCTTGCATTCGTCGCTGTTCCGATAGCGATTCTCTTTGTCGCCCTGAACATAAACTGGTGGATGGCTGTCATCGAACTAGAACGAAAAGCGAGAGATAGAGACTGGGCCGAATCTGCGAAACTGAATGTCTGGCTTGATAACGCAATATTGATGCGTCTATTGCAGAGATTAGGATTTCATTATCAGACTGAAAACCCGGCCTGGGCTGAAGCGATCATGAGAAGTCATTACGGGAAGGATCGAACGAATGTAGTGATCAACAACATTCTGGCGCTGGCGCTCATTCAACAGGGTAAGTTCGTAGAGGCAACGGATATTATCGTTCAAACACGACGCTTTGAGCCTCCCGGATATCTCCGATCATATGAAAACGAACAGATTCTGGCGGCGAAACTTGGTGATACCAAGCGGCTCGCGCAGATTGTTGATGAGCTGGAGGCGATGCCGATTGAGCATCTTTCGGCACAGCCCGGTACGCTAACCAATTTGGCCAAGACGGCTTACAATCTCGGACAGCCGGCTCGGGCAATTGAGTTATTGCAGGAAAACCTCAAATGGCATCGACAGGACTTTGAGACACACCGAACTCTGGTTCGTGTACTGCAGATGACGGGTCGACATGGTGAGCTCTCGGAATACTGGTCGACGGTGAGTGACGATGGTCTCTCGGAGGCGCAGATTGACAAACTTCGTAGCCTGTAGGTTACGGTGTTTAAGTGTTTCGTCTCACCGTGAAGGCGGCAAGATTCTCCATGGCCTCCGTGAATGTCGACTCTCTCAGCCCGGCAAGGCACTCGATGGCCTTTTGTGCTTCTGCCTCAGCCCGACGTGATGTGTATTCGACGCCACCGGCGTCGGTCACGGTTCGGGAAATGGCCGGGAGGTCCGCCGAGCCCCCCTTCAGAATGGCGTCCCGGATAAGTTTCGCCTGCTCACGTGTGCCATCGCGCATAGTGACGATGAGGGGCAGTGTCACCTTGCCCTCGGCAAGATCGTCGCCAACATTCTTGCCAAGTTCGGCGGTATCGCCCTGATAGTCGAGTACATCGTCCACCAGCTGGAACGCGAGGCCCATATGGAGACCGTATCTCTGCAGGGCATCCACCTCCTCTGGTGTGGCACCTGCAAGCAGGGCGCCGCTGTGGGATGAGGCTTCGAACAGCATGGCGGTCTTTCGAGAGATCACCTGCATGTAGGAAGCTTCATCGAGTTCAGCATTTCTGAGGAAGCTGAGTTGCTGGACCTCACCCTCGGCGATGGTATTGGTCGCCTTGGACAGCACTTCCATCACCTGGATGTCACCGATTTCGACCATCATTTCGAAGGCTCTGGAGTGCAGGAAGTCGCCCACCAGCACACTGGCGGGATTGCCCCAGGCGGCATTGACGGTTTTGCGACCGCGCCTGAGTTCGGAGGCGTCGACCACATCGTCATGTAACAGCATGGCGGTGTGAAGAAACTCGATCACGGCGGCCAGCTTGATATGTTCTTTTCCCTGATAACCACAGGCGTTGGCGGATAACAGGACCAATAGCGGCCTGAGGCGCTTTCCGCCCGCTTCGATCAGATAGTGGGCGATCTCCTCGACCAGCGGCACGCGGGATGAGAGGCTCTGGACGATGAGCTTGTTTACGGCGTCAAAGTCAGCAGCGACGACGTCGTAGAGCGGATGATTCATGTGCGGCTCGTGGGAACAGGAGGAGCGTCAAACGGCCTCGATGCTAGGGCTGCCCTCCGGTAGTGTCAAGAAAGGGTCAGAAAATGGTGCGGCGCCCATTCTGGCCAATCCACGCTTGATTGGCCCTGATGCTTACCGTAGAATGCCGCGTCCTGATTCGGGCGCCGTGCGGTTGATCTTGCGCGCAGGGCTGGCCCAGATACCAACCAGATCAAAGAGTTAGAAGATGTACGCTGTAATTCAAAGTGGTGGCAAGCAGCATCGTGTCGAGCCCGGTGAAGTGTTGCGCCTGGAGAAACTGGACGCCGAGGCTGGTTCAACAGTCGATTTTGACCAGGTGATGCTGATCGGCGAGGGTACCGATGTCAAGATTGGAACGCCCTATGTTGAAGGCGGCAAGGTGTCTGCTGAAGTGCTGGAACATGGCAAGAGCCGCAAGGTTACCTTCGTCAAGCTGAAGCGTCGCAAACATTACCGTCGTCAGGGCGGTCATCGTCAGGCTTATACTCAGGTCAAGATCAAAGAGATTGTTGGAGGTTAGTCATGGCCCATAAGAAAGCAGGCGGTAGTACGCGTAACGGCCGCGATTCAGAGTCCAAACGCCTTGGCGTGAAGATTTTCGGTGGTCAGGAAGTGCTGGCGGGCAACATCATCGTGCGACAGCGTGGTACACGGTTCCATCCTGGCGCCAATGTCGGTTGTGGCAAGGACTACACCTTGTTTGCGAAGACCGACGGTCGAGTGGAATTCGCGGTAAAAGGGCCAAACAAACGCAAGTACGTGAACGTGGTTGAGGCCTGAAATTGATCAAGCATCAAAAGCCCCGTTCACCGGGGCTTTTTTTTGTCTAGACTAAATCGCTATGAAATTTGTCGACGAAGCAACAATCAGGGTAGAAGCGGGCAAGGGTGGTAATGGCTGCCTTTCGTTTCGCCGTGAGAAATTTGTTGAGAAGGGCGGCCCTGACGGCGGCGACGGGGGTGATGGAGGCAGTGTTTACCTCGTTGGTGACGAGGCGCTCAACACCCTGGTCGATTATCGTTTCCAGCCCCGTTATCGGGCACCCAAGGGTGAGCATGGCAAGGGCAGTGATCGGACCGGTGCCAGCGGGGCTGATATTGAGCTGAAGGTGCCGCTGGGTACCTCCGTGTTCGATGAAGATTCAGGCAGCTATGTCGGGGATATCAGCAAGCCGATGGATCGACTGCTGGTCGCCAGAGGAGGCAAACACGGGCTTGGCAACACCCGCTTTAAATCCAGCACCAATCGCGCCCCGCGCCAGACCACTGACGGTGAACCAGGCGAGATCAAGAACCTTCGACTCGAACTGAAACTGATTGCGGACGTCGGCCTGCTGGGTTTGCCCAACGTCGGCAAGTCGACGTTGATCAGGGCCGTGTCGGCGGCGCGTCCCAAGGTTGCCGACTATCCGTTTACCACACTGGTACCTAATCTGGGTGTGGTCCGGCTTGGCGAGTCCGCCAGTTTTGTGGTCGCGGATATTCCGGGGCTCATTGAGGGCGCGGCGGAGGGTGCCGGTCTTGGCGTACAGTTCCTGAAGCACCTGGCGAGAACACGATTGTTGTTGCATCTGGTTGATGTCGCACCAGTGGATGGCAGTGACCCGGTTGATAATTTTCGCGTGATTGAGGCGGAACTTGCCCGGTACAGTGAAGGGATCGCGGACAAGGATCGTTGGCTGGTTTTCACGAAGACCGATCTGCTGCCGATTGATCAGCGGGACGCGAGGATCGCTGCGCTTCGCGAGGCCATTGGTTTCGAAGGATCCGGTTTTCAGGTCTCGTCGGTTTCGAATCGCGGAACGACGGAGCTTATGCGGCAGGTTCATCGATATTTCCAGGAACTGGATGCTGCCGACTCGGCGGATGACGTGGCTGCAGAAGCTGAGAAAGAGGCGCGAATCAGGGAAGAAGTTCATGCTTTTTCTGCCTGGCAGCGGCAGAAGCGCCGTGCCCGACGGCAGGGCGATGATGACGATGATGATGATGACTACGACGTTGAAGTGCATTACGAGCAATGACCATCCCCAGTCTTGAAAGTTCGACCGCGTTCGATCCGGGCAAGACCTGGGTCATCAAGATCGGCAGTTCGCTACTGACCGCGGACGGCGTTGGTCTGGCGCAGGAGCTGGTCAGTGGCTGGGTCGACGAAATATCGATCCTGCGCCGCAGGGGATACCGCATTGTCATCGTCTCGTCCGGGGCAGTCGCTGAGGGTATGCGGCGACTCGGATTCAAGTCCCGGCCGCATCAGATTCACTTGTTGCAGGCGGCAGCCGCAGTGGGCCAGATGGGGCTGGTGCAGATGTATGAATCCTGCTTTGAACGCCATGGTCTGCATACGGCGCAGGTGCTGCTGACTCACGATGACATGCGTTCCCGGGAACGCTATATCAATGCCCGTAGCACACTTCGTAACCTGCTCCAGCTGGGTGTCATCCCGGTCGTGAATGAAAATGACACCGTGGTTACCGACGAGATTCGTTTTGGCGATAACGACACGCTGGCAGCGCTGGTTGCAAACCTGGTTGAGGCAAGTACCTTGCTGCTGCTCACAGACCAGCGCGGACTGTACTCCAGTGACCCGAGGGTCGATGTTAGTGCCAGGCTCGTACCGCGAGCGAAGGCGTCTGACGATGCTCTGGATGTCATGGCCGGTGGCGGCGGCGCGCTGGGAAGAGGTGGCATGGTCACTAAACTGGGGGCTGCCAGAACTGCAGCTCGAAGTGGGGCCACTACCATCATCGCCTCGGGACGAGAAGACAGAGTCATTACTCGTCTTAGTGAAGGAGAGGTGACCGGGACGATGTTGACAGCAGATGACGAGATTCTGGTGGCGCGCAAGCAGTGGTTGGCGAGCATACCGGCACGGGGTTCACTGGTGCTGGATCCCGGCGCTGTCCGTGTCCTGACGAAGGAAGGCCGAAGTCTCTTGCCGGTGGGCGTAACCGGCGTGAAGGGAAGCTTTCTTCGCGGTGATATGGTCGCTTGCGTTGATGGGGCAGGAAACGAGGTTGCTCGAGGCCTGGTGAATTACAGCAGCGCGGATGCCGCCAAGATCGTTGGCCGTGGCACGGCTGAGATAGAGACGTTATTGGGTTACATCAGCGATGAGGAACTGATTCACCGGGACAACCTGGTGGTCAGCTAGTGCCTGCGAGTGTCCCGCAGGCGCTGGATCTTCAGGCAGCGACGGTCAGTGCCTTGACGCGGGAGTTAAGGCGGGACTTGTGACGTGCTGCTTTATTGCGATGGATTTGACCCTTGCTGACTGCACCGTCAATGACAGGAACAGCATCGGAGTAGGCAGTCTTGGCCGATTCGACATCGCCGGACTCAACCGCTGCAATGACTTTCTTGATGGCCGTTCGCAGTGCAGATCGCTGGCCGGCGTTTCGCTGCCGGCGAGTCTCCGCCTGGCGGGCACGCTTGCGTGCTTGGGGAGTGTTTGCCACGGGTTAGCTAACCTCTTGAATTGGTCCGAAATAACAAGGCGCGCTACTATGCCCACAGGATCATGCATTGTCAAATGAATTCAGAGGCTTAGCCCATTTCCGATCATTTCACCAAGGAACCGGAGCCGGCTTCCGGTAGTCCCATGTTGTCGTCGGGCGCAAAGGACGGAGGCCTGCTGAAATCCAGCGGGATTGTCTCTGTGATGACGCTCTTGTCCCGAATTTTTGGGCTTATTCGGGATATGGTCATCGCCTACTTTTTTGGTGCCTCGGCCGGCGCCGATGCTTTCTTTCTCGCCTTCCGTATTCCCAACTTCTTCCGTCGCCTGTTTGGTGAGGGTGCATTTTCCCAGGCGTTTGTACCCGTCCTGGCGGAATACAAGTCGGTTCGATCCCCGGCTGACGTACGGGCGTTGATCGACCGCATTGCCGGGACTCTCGGTATTGGTCTGGTCGGGATTACGCTGGTCGGTGTTGTCGGGGCCGAGGTCCTGATCAGTATTTTCGCGGCAGGTTACGTCTACCACGGAGAAGCGGAAAAGCTTGCGCTGGCGAGCGACATGCTCCGCCTGACCTTCCCCTATCTCATGTTGATCTCGCTGACTGCATTCGCGGGCGGGATACTGAACAGCTACGGTCGTTTTGCGGTGCCGGCGTTTACACCTGTGCTCCTGAATTTGTCACTGATCGCCTGTGCCATCGGATTGAGTCCGTACCTGGCAGAACCGGTGACCGCGCTGGCGTGGGCCGTGCTGATTGCCGGTGTGGCCCAGCTGACCTTTCAGTTGCCGTTTCTTGCCACCATCGACCTGCTGCCGAGGCCAAAGATTGATTTTCGTCACCCGGGTGTTCGTCGTGTGATGACGCTGATGTTCCCGGCGCTGTTCGGCGTATCGGTGGGCCAGATCAACCTGTTGCTTGATACGGTACTGGCGTCTTTCCTCGAAACCGGGAGTTTGTCGTGGCTCTATTACTCTGACCGGTTACTGGAGTTGCCGCTGGCACTGTTCGGCATCACCATCGCTACGGTAATCCTGCCCAGTCTTTCAAGACAGCATGTCGATGCGTCCACCGGCGATTTTGCGCAGACCCTTGACTGGGCGTTGAGGATGGTGGTGCTGGTCGGTCTGCCCGCATCAGCGGCCTTGGTATTGCTCTCCGAGAGTCTGATCACCACCCTGTTCTTTCAGGGTGAAATGACCGAGCGGGATGTCTCCATGGCGGCACTCAGCCTGGGGGCCTACGGTGTTGGCCTGTTAGGCCATATGCTGGTCAAGGTACTGGCACCCGGGTTCTACGCTCGCCAGGACACCACGACACCGGTACGGATCGGCATCGTTGCGCTGATCAGCAATATGGTGCTTAACCTCGTGCTGGTTTGGAGCCTGAAACATGCCGGCCTTGCCCTGGCGACTTCACTGGCCGCATTCTTGAATGCGGGACTGCTGTTCCATGGCCTTCGATCCCGCGGCGTTCTGGTGCTGCAGCCCGGCTGGGGCCGATTTATCCTGCGCGTGATCTGCGCCTGCGTTGCCATGGTAGCCGTGCTCCTGACCGTGATGCCCGATCAGCAGGACTGGTTTGCGATGGCGTACTGGTGGAGGTTTGCCGTCATGCTCTTGATTTGTATCGCCGGAGCCTTAACCTACGGAGCCTGCCTCGCGGTGTCGGGCTATCGATTCAGGGAAATGGTGAGGTAATGGAAATCATTCGGGGATTCGCTAACCTGCAGCCTCGTCATCGTGGTGCGGTCGTCACCATTGGTAATTTCGACGGTGTTCACTGTGGCCACCAGGCAATCCTGAGCCGTGTGCGCGACAAGGCGAGGCAGCTCGACAAGCCCTCGATGATTATCTGCTTTGAACCGCAGCCCCGGGAGTATTTTGACCCTGACAATGCGCCGCCTCGGCTCACTCGGTTCCGGGAAAAAGTGACGCAATTATCAAGATGCGGTGTCGATCTTATTCTCTGTTCCCAGTTCAATCGACGAACCCAGTCGATGCCAGCCGAACAGTTTGTTGCGTTGCTTGGAGAGCAGATCGAAACGAGCGCACTCTTTGTCGGGGACGATTTTCGTTTTGGCGCGGATCGATCCGGCGACTTTGACATGCTGCGACGAGCGGGTGAGCAATATGGTTTTGAAGTGACCAACATGACAACGCTGGTGATGAAAGATGAGAGGGTGAGCAGCACTCGTATCCGTGAGGCGCTGCAGGCGGGAAAGTTTGAAGACGCGGAGACGTTGTTGGGTAGGCCTTATGCAATTACCGGCAATGTGGTTTATGGCAGACAACTGGGGCGAGAGCTCGGCGCCCCGACGGCGAACATTCAGCTACATCGTTATCGTGCACCGATCGATGGCATCTATGCGGTTGAGGTTGAGGGTCTGGGTGCTCGACGTCAGGGAGTCGCCAATGTAGGCGTGCGACCGACGTTAAACGAGGTTGGCGTCGAACCACTGCTTGAGGTTCATCTGTTTGACTTCGAGGGAGACATCTATGGCAAAACTGTCGATGTGATCTTTCGTCGAAAGATCCGTGAAGAGGTCAAGTTCGATAGTGTCGAGTCTCTCAAGATGCAGATAGCGAAAGATATTGAAGATGCACGTGCCTTTTTTGATCGCGCGCAGCTCGCTGCGAACCATTGATCATGTGGTTCTATCTCATCAGCGTTGCCGTGGTGCTGATCGACCAGTTGCTGAAGGCGTACATGAGTCAGCTTTTGCCACTGTGTGTGCCTTATGACTGTCAGTCGATCGAAGTGTTGCCAGTGTTCCAGTTCACACTCCTGCACAACACTGGCGCTGCCTTCAGTTTTCTGGCCGATGCGGGCGGCTGGCAGCGCGGCCTGCTGGTGACCATCTCCAGTGTGGTGAGCATCGTTGTGGGGGTTTGGCTTTTTCGAGCCAGGCAGGAGCGCATGCTCGCGCTCGCCTTGGCCCTCATTCTTGGTGGTGCCGTAGGTAACCTGATTGATCGGGTATTGATGGGCTATGTGGTTGATTTCATTGTCGTTCACTGGCGCGAGTGGTACTTTCCCGCGTTCAACATCGCCGATGCCTCAATCACTTGCGGCGCTGCACTACTGATCCTGGATACACTAATAAGGCCTGCATCAACTCGGGCGGAAACTCATGAGTAAAACACCGATTGGCCCCGGTACAAGGGTGACCCTGCACTTTCGTCTTAGCCTGGCGACAGGTGAAGAAATTGATAGTACCGGCGACAGCCCGGCAGATTTTGATGTTGGTGATGGCAGGCTCCCACCCGGATTTGAACAGGCACTGTTCGGGTTATGTGCTGGCGATGAGAGGGTCATGCCGATTCCTGCGGCGCAGGCGTTCGGTCCCTGGAATGAAGAAAACGTGCAGCAGATCAAGCGCAACCTGTTCGACCCCTCAATCGAACTTGAAGCAGGTCTTGTTGTTTCTTTTGCCGACGTGCAGCAGACGGAATTGCCCGGAGTGGTGGGTAGCTTTGATGACGAGGTGGTTGAGGTGGATTTCAATCATCCGCTGGCGGGACGTGATGTGACCTTTGAAGTTGAGATCCTGGACGTTGCCCAAGTTAGCAACGAAATTGCGAGGTCAGGCTAGGATGAAGATCAAACTCGCCACACCGCGGGGTTTCTGTGCTGGTGTGGATCGAGCAATCGAGATTGTTAACCGTGCACTTGACCTGTACGGCGCGCCGGTCTACGTGCGACATGAGGTGGTTCACAACAGGACGGTGGTTGATGACCTGAAGCAGCGTGGTGCGATTTTCGTCGATGAACTCAGCGAGGTGCCGGATGACGCAACTGTCATCTTCAGTGCGCACGGCGTGGCCAAGGCGGTTAGGCGTGAGGCAGATGTTCGCGGATTCCAGGTGTTTGATGCTACCTGCCCACTGGTGACGAAAGTCCACCTGGAAGTAGATCGATTCGCGCGCCAGGGCCGAGAAACCATACTGATCGGCCACGCTGGCCATCCCGAAGTCGAGGGAACGATCGGTCAGTACGAAGCAGAAGGCGGACGGCGAATGCATCTGGTTGAGGACGTCAGTGATGTGGCGTCACTCGAACTGGAGCATCCTGAAACAGCCGCATTCGTCACCCAGACGACGCTGTCGGTGGACGACACCGCGCTGGTTATCGATGCCCTCAAGGAAAAGTATCCCGCGATTACAGGGCCGAGAAAGGACGATATTTGTTACGCTACGCAGAATCGCCAAGACGCGCTGAAACAGCTTGCACTTGAGAGTGATCTGATTCTTGTGATCGGCTCGGCGAATAGCTCGAACTCGAATCGTCTGCGTGAGCTTGCGGAGCGAATTGGCGTTACCGCTTATCTGATTGACTCGGTGGAGCAGGTTGAATCCAGTTGGCTGGAGGGCGTCGAAACCGTCGGCATCACTTCGGGCGCAAGTGCGCCAGAATCTCTTGTCCAGCAGCTAGTCCAATGGCTCCGAGAGCAGGGCGCAACCGAAGTGATGGATGTAGTCACTGTGGTAGAAGATATCGAATTCACGTTGCCGCGAACGCTTCGATGAGCGGCGTGTTGTTGTTGTCCCGGCCTCGTCTATAATGCGGAACATAATTCGGGAGCTTTTGCGATGAAGGATCGTGGATATACGCTGGTTGAGCTCATGGTTGTTCTGGCAATCATCGGCATTATTGCTTCAGTTGCCTATCCCAGCTACCAGGGATATATGCGTGATACTTATCAGGGTCAGGCTATCGCGGATTTGAAGGTATGTGCGCTCGCGCTTGACCGATATTACTCCAACGGATTTACTTATGAGGGAGCGACCGTCGACGATACCGGTGGACCTACCTGCTGGGAGTGGTCGCCTTCGGACGCGCAGAATGCTGGCGAGGCCCGTTTCCAGCTTTCGCTGCCCACGCTGACCAGGACTGACTATCTGATTCGCGCGACGCCTTTGAACGACGGGACCTGTATCGAGCTTGCTGCGGACGGTTCTCAGGACGAATGCTGACGATACTGACCACTTATCCCCTCTGATCGGCACTCTATCGGTCAAGACCCCCAATTCTGGGAAGTTTCACTAACATCTGGAGGCTGGTCCTTTTGGGCCGGGATTCGTCTATGCGCAAAATACAGAGCGGCATGACCCTGCTCGAATTGATGATTGTCCTTGTGATCGCTGGTATTGCTATCAGCGCTGCGGTACCGACGTTTCAGGGGATGATAGCTCGCAACAGGGTGGCTACGACAACGAATAGTCTGCTTCTGGCCATCAATCTGGCACGCAGCGAAGGACTGCGAGTGGGCGGTGGTGGATTTGTCGTGGCGGCGAACGATCCGGATCTGACGGTCGCAGGCGCCGACAACGAGTTCGGGGAAGGTTGGTGCGTTGCGATTCGAATCGATGAGGACGCGGACCCGAGCTGCGAGAATGACGCAGAGTTCGAGGTCATACGCAGGTTTGATGCGCCCAACACGAGTGAAACGATGGATAGCATCGAAAATGTGTCGTGGATTGAATTCGATGGTCTGGGTGCGATGACAGATACGAATGCCCAGCCCCGTCAGTTTGATCTGTGCAGCGATACCGTCGACGGTCGGCGGATTTTTCTTACCGTGATCGGCAGGGCCAAGTCCCATAGCCCCGATGACGTGGACGAAGACAGGAGGCCCGAGTGCTAGGAGACAGGCTTTCGATGAAAACTGAGTCGGGATTTTCCTTGATTGAGGTCCTGGTGGCGGTGCTGATCGTCGCCGTTGGCGTGCTCGGAATCGCGGGTCTTCAGGTTATCAGCATGCAGATGAACCGTAGCGCACTGTTCAGACTTGAGGCCATTCAGCTTGGTAATGACATGCTTGATCGAATGCGAGCCAATTCGGTAGGTGTTTACGAGGGTATAGGTTTCGACGACGAGCCTACGCTGACGACCAATTGCCGGCTCGAGAACTGCAATATTGCCGATCTCACCGAGTTTGATATTGCTGTATGGAAATGTTCGATCAATCCCTTTGACGGCGACGGTGATCCTTATTCAGCCTGCGCTGATTTGGGTATTGCTGCAGCTGCGGCATTGCCGGAGGGCGCTGGCTCGATTGCACTGGCGGGCGGCGTCCATTCGGTATCCGTTCAGTGGCAGACCGACGTCGATGGAACCATTGCTTCCATCACGCTACAGGGGAGGGTGCGCAATGTACCGTAGGAATTCCAGGCGGGGTACTGCTGGCTTCTCTTTGATTGAGCTGATGATTTCACTCACGTTGGGCGCTGTGGTCACGACCGGAGTCGTCCAGTTGTTCAGTGCGAATCAGGAGTCCTATGCGCTTTTGCAGGGGCAGTCCCGAATGCAGGAGTCCGCGCGATTCGGGTTGAGCTTTATTGGCAGCTCTGTGCGGGCGGCGCGATACAGCGGGTGCTTTTCCTCGGTTGAAGACATGCATACCACCTTGAATGTCAATTTTGTCCCCTATTCCTTTGACATGCGCTCGGGCGTATTGGGGTACAACTCCGCTGTAGGCACCACCACGTGGCTGCCGACGTTGGCGACATTACCCAGGTCCGAAAGTGGGACCGACACCAACGTGTACACGGTCAGTGGTACCGATCTCGAAGCGGGAAATGGCATTGATACGACTGCTGTTACAGAGGGCACTGATGTTTTGACGCTGCGCAACATGGCGAACGAGGACTTTCGCCTGACCGCGGCCATGGGTACATCGACTGAGCCGGTGGTTGTTTCAGGAATCATCGATGACCTGGGGCTGGCCGTTGATGATCTTGCCATGATTCACGATTGCGAGAAGGCGACGATCTTTCGGGTGACGTCTCTGGCGGAAGCGGGTGGCGAAACGACCATTGGTCACGATTTAGCGGACACTGATAACTTTCGCAATACGCTTGAGAAGCTTGCTCTGGTAAATACTTACGAGGATGACGCGGCGGTCTCAAGAATCGAATCGAACACGTTCTTCATCGCCCCCGGTAGCGGCTTTAATGAAATTGGGAATAAGCCGCTTTCCCTGTGGCGCAAGAGAGGCATTGAGGCACCCGTCGAACTCGTGGAAGGAGTTGAGAACATGCAGGTGCTCTACGGTCTCGATGTCGATGCCGATGAAATACCCAATCGGTACGCCACTGCTAACGAAGTGACTGACTGGCTGACTGTCGTTTCGGTCAGGGTCACTTTGACTGTTAACAGTATCGATGATGTAGGTGGTACTTCGGCACCGACTCACGGGTGTGTTGCGCAGGATTGTATAGAAGACCTTGGATACGATGGTCTGGTGCGACGCGAATTTACGCAAACCTTTCATCTGAGAAATTAGTGATGTACGAGTCAGGCTTCAATCAGCAATCTCAACAGGGCGTCGCGCTCTTTATTTCTCTGGTGATGCTCTTGATCCTGACGATCCTTGGGGTTTCGGCGGTGCAGACAACGGCGTTGCAGGAGCGAATGTCCAGAAACTCGCTCGACAACAATCTCGCGTTCCAGGCGGCAGAGTCGGCAATTCGTGATGGCGAGGATTTCATCGAGGTGAATTTCAACTCACTCGTGGATTTTGGTGACTCTGACGATACCCCGCCGGCGGGTGAAGCGAATGGGCTCTATTTTGATAACGACTGGGGAGAAACCCCAAACTGGGATGATCACGATTTGTGGGTGCTGGATCAGGCCTGTGATGACGCCAGTACCCCAGCCGGGCTAATGACTGCAACCAATGCAGTGCCAGGCGTTTGTGTGCAACCGAAGTACATGATTGAACATGTAAAGACCGTTGTTTCCGACCAGGACCGTTTGAACCTTGACAATATCGGCCAGGATACCGGTACGGGACGTACACAGGTCTTCCGAATCACGGCCATTGGAACAGGCGGTAGTTCTTCCGCGCACGTGATGATCCAGTCAACGTACGGGAAGAAATTCTGATGAGCCCGTCAGATTTGTCGCGAGACGTCCAAGAGACCATTGCTACTGTGCGTGGCGAGTTGTGCGATTACAGCGTTACTGCCATATCGAGTGGTGTGACCCAGTTGAATTTCAGGCGGAGGTTCTGAGGAATGATCAGAATGATACGGATCTTTGGTCTGGTAGCAGGATTTCTCCTGGCGGCTAATGTTTATGCGGTAGCACCGAATATATCCGGTACGTCTGCAACGACACAGAATGTTGATGACAACGCGACTGTTTCTCCTTTCTTGTCTGCTGTAATTACTGACTCGGATTCCAATGTGGATGTCTGTATTACTTTCACTGGGGCAAATGGTGTATTGACGAATCTGGGTGGTTTCTCTGGTGGCAGTGGTTCGTACACAGCGACCAATGTGACGCCAGGATCAGTGACGACGGATTTGCAGGCGTTGGTGTTTGATCCGACGGAAAACCAGGTGGCTCCCACGAATGTGGTGTCAACAACATTCACGATCGAGGCAAGTGATACCGGGACGGCCTGCGGTGTTCAGGCGACGGATTCTCTGACAAATGTTGATGCAACATCGATCAATGATGCACCTGCTGGTGTGGCCGATTCTGGGGCGGGATTTGGTACTGATGAGGATTCTTCTTTTACCACCGGAAATGTACTGGCAAATGACACAGACGCAGATACTGGCGATACGCTGTCGATCCAGTCTGTGGATGGCACGAGTGCGGGTGGTGGACTGGTGTCGATCGTGGATGCGAATGCGGGGACGATCAGTTACGACCCGA
>JANQJA010000004.1 GCA_028281885.1 Pseudomonadales bacterium
ACTATTCAATGGGTTAGGTATCTCTCCGGGCCAATTCGGCACCCCAAACTGAGACCTGGCACACTGACAATCTGTGACACTAGTCACTCATTCTCGTCAATCCGGGGGGAACTGCAAGCTTGCTGGACATCGCACTCTACGAACCCGAAATTCCGCCGAATACCGGCAATATTGTCAGGCTGTGTGCCAATACCGGCGCCAGGCTCCATCTGATCCACCCGCTGGGTTTCTCGCTCGAAGATAAACTGCTGCGTCGCGCAGGTCTGGACTATCGAGATCTGGCCGATGTGGAGGAATATGGCTCACTGGAGGCCTTGCTGGAGCGGCCCGGATTCAGGCGGATTTTCGCCATTACAACGAAGGGAACCACCCATCACACCGATATCCGATATGAACCGGGTGACCTGCTGCTATTCGGGCCCGAATCCCGGGGGCTTCCGGCTCACGTTCTGGATCGAATACCGGCGCAGGACAGAGTACGAATTCCCATGCGGCAAGGCGTTCGAAGCCTGAACCTGGCCAATGCTGTCGCCATCGTAGTCTATGAGGCCTGGCGCCAGCAGGGATTTCCGGGAAGCGCCTAGCGCGCTAGTGAGGTTCCTGCTGCTGGGCCCGCTGGGCGAGACTCTGTTCGTAGATGGCGTCAAAGTTCACCGGCGCCAGCATCAGTGGCGGGAAGCTGCCCCGCACCACAATAGAATCAATGACTTCGCGGGCGTAGGGGAACAACAGGTTCGGGCAGAAGCTGCCCAGTGTCTTGTCGAGTTGTGCTCCATCCAGGCCACTGACTGAGAATATGCCTGCCTGCTGGACTTCGACCAGGTAGATCACCTCGTCGGATTCATCCAGCGTCGTTGCGGTCACGCTGAGCACCACCTCGAACAGCGAGCCCTCGATCTGCCCGAACCGGGAGTTCAGTTCCAGATTGACCTTGGGCTTCCACTGGCCACGAAATCCGCCAGGTGACCGCGGGGACTCAAAGGACACGTCCTTGAGGTAGATTCGCTGCAGCGAAAACTGCGGTCCGGCTGGCTGTTCCGAGCCCTGACCGCCATCGCCAGACTGTTCACTCATTCGCCGCTCCCAATAAGTCGTCAAGTCTGCCCTGACGCTCCAGGGCCATGAGTTCATCGCAACCACCGATGTGCTGCTCGCCAATCCAGATCTGGGGAACGGTGTTATGTCCGGCGCGTACTGCCATCTCGCGGCGAAGCTCCGGATTGCCATCCACCGCAATTTCCCGGTAACGCACATTCTTTTCCTGCAGCAGCGCCCTCGCCCGCATGCAGAAAGGACAGTACCGTGTGCTGTACATCACCACATCGTGACGATCGGCGGACTGTGGACCCGGCATGTCTGATACATCGCTCATCGGTTCTGCTCCGCCCGGTGCGAACAGCCGGGTCCTCAGGCTCATCATAAACCCCATTAACGCTGTTCCTTGACCAATGGCAGGCTGGCGCCCGTCCACTCAGTAATACCACCGGAAAGGCGTCGCACATTCTCGAAACCCTGGGCTTTCAGCTTTCGCCCAACCGAGCCGGCATGCTGTCCCAGCTTGCAGACCACCACCACGGGCTTGCCACGATGTGGCTCAAGCTCAGTAATTCTGGAATCAATGCTCGCGTAGGGGATATTGATGGACCCGGAAATATGCCCCTGGCCAAAATCCTTGGCATCACGAACATCCAGCACGACCGCATCTTCCTTATTGATCAGATTGACGAGGCCGGAGGTCGCAATCGCCGCACCTCCCTGCTTCCCTTCATTGACGATGAAGGCGAACAGCAGGAATACAAACACGCTCACCAGAATGAAGTGATTTACCGCAAACTCAAAGAGCTGGGCGATCATCTCAACTATCCCGCCGGAAAAATAAAGTCGCGGAGTATACATCCATCGACCCACGGTCGCGACGTCTATTCTCAGCATTTCAGGAACCCGGTACCATGTCCGTCTAGTGACAAACCTGGATTCTCATGACCGAACGAACACCCTTTGTTCTGGTCGTCCTTGATGGCTGGGGCCACCGGGACGATTCAGCGCATAACGCCATTGCCGCCGCCAATACACCAAACTGGGACGCTCTTTGGCGGGACCAGCCCCATACCCTGATCTCCGGATCGGGAACCGATGTCGGCCTGCCCAGCGGCCAGATGGGTAATTCCGAAGTAGGCCATATGAACCTGGGCGCCGGACGGGTGGTTCATCAGGAACTCACGCGAATCGGCAAGGCCATCGAAGATGGCAGTTTCTTCTCCAATCCGGCCCTGACCAACGCTGCCCGGTCAACAGCAAACGCAGGCAAAGCAGTCCATATCATGGGGCTGGTCTCCCCTGGAGGTGTGCACAGCCACGAAGACCAGATCAAGGCTGCCGTAAAGCTGGCCTTCGACTGCGGTGTCGAACGGGTCTACCTGCATGCCTTTCTGGATGGCCGCGATGTACCCCCTCGCAGCGCCGAGGCCTCGCTAAAAGCCATGGAGAGTTTTATGCGTGCACAGGGCGAAGGACGTATCGCGTCAATCTGCGGTCGTTACTACGCCATGGATCGCGACAACCGCTGGGAGCGAGTAGCACCCGCCTACGACCTGATCACCACCGGCACCGCCGAGTGCCAGGCAGAAACACCGCTGGCAGCGCTGGCAGCAGCCTACCAGCGGGATGAGAATGACGAATTCGTCAAACCGACCGCCATCGTTCCCACCGGCGAGAAGCCTGTCGCTATCGGCGACGGCGACGCGGTTTTTTTCATGAACTTCCGGGCTGACCGGGCGCGACAACTGACTCGCGCTTTTGTTTTGGACGGCTTTGACGGCTTCGAACGCACCGTTCGCCCTAGTCTTTCGGACTTCGTTATGCTGACGCAGTATGCCGCGGACATTCCCGCCAGCTGCGCGTTCGAACCGGACACACTCGCCAACGGCGTCGGTGAATATCTTGCAGGGCTGGGCAAGACTCAGCTGCGACTGGCTGAAACAGAGAAATACGCGCATGTGACGTTCTTTTTTTCCGGCGGCAGGGAAACACCGTTTCCAGGCGAGGATCGATCGCTGATCCCTTCCCCCAAGGTAGCCACCTATGATTTGAAGCCGGAGATGAGCGCGCCCGAGGTGACTGATCGACTGGCGGAGGCGATCACCTCGCGCCAGTACGATCTTATCGTTTGTAACTATGCTAACGGCGATATGGTGGGGCACACCGGCATCATGTCCGCCGCCATCAAGGCGGTCGAATGCCTCGACCAATGTCTTGGACGGATTCGCGAGGCCATCGAAGCAACGGACGGCCACTGCCTGATCACCGCCGATCATGGCAATGTCGAAAAAATGAATGATGAAACTACCGGTCAGGCACACACCGCTCACACCAGTGAACTGGTACCGCTGGTCTATGTCGGCAAGTTTCCAATCCAGCTGAATGCTGGCGGTGCACTGGCCGATGTTGCACCCACCTTGCTAACACTGATGGGTCTCGACATTCCAGACGAGATGACCGGTGTCTCACTGATCGAGCAAGCCGCGGGAGCCATTGCCCGGTGAAATCAGTTCTGCTGACATTGCTGATTACCCTGGTCGCTGTCCCGGCCCAGGGCGCCGAAACAAACAATCCCCGCGAACTTGAGAAACAGCTGGAAGCGCTCGAGAACGAGATCCAGAAGTTCAAGCAAATGCTGCAGCGAACACGCGGCGAGCGAACAAGCCTCGAAGAAAACCTCGAAACCAGTGAAAAGGAAATCAACGAGCTGCTGCGACGCATCGAGACACTGCAGCGTGACATTCACCAGGGTGAAGACAAGGTCTCAGACCTGTTGAGGGAACAGCGTTCCTTTGAGCAGGCCCGCGCCGTCCAACAACGGCTGATCAGAAAGCAGGTTCGCGCCGCTTTTGAGATCGGGCGCGAAGAATATCTCAAGGTCGTGCTAAACCAGGAGGACCCCGACCAGTTGTCCCGAATGCTGACCTACTACGACTATTTCAATCAGGCTCGCGCTGACCAGATAGCGGTCTACCAGAACACGATTGAGGCACTGGATCAGGTGACCCGGAACCTGGCCCACCAAAACGAGATGCTGAGAGTTTCGCGCCAGGATCTGCAGTCACGCCATACCGCACTCGAACTCGCCCGCGCCGAGAAACAGGTGACCCTGAACTCGCTGAACGATGCCATCAGGGCAGCAGGTGCAGAACTCCAGACCCGGGAGAAAGACCGGGAACGGCTTGAAGCGCTGTTGCAACGGATTATCGAAGGTGTCGTTAACCTGCCCACACCCGGTGATACGGTTCCCTTTGCAGCCCGGCGCGGGGAGCTCCTGTATCCGGTAGCTGGCGCCATCACCAATACATTCGGCAGTACCCGCATCGCCGGCAAACTGCGCTGGAACGGCGTGTTTATTGAGGCCCCCGCAGGTGCACCGGTCAGCGCCGTTCACTACGGGCGCGTCGTATTTTCCGACTGGCTGCGGGGATTTGGTCTATTATTGATTATCAATCATGGCGACGGTTATATGTCGCTGTACGGTCACAACGAAGTCCTTTATCGCGAGGCCGGGGACTGGGTCACCGCCGGCGAGCCCATCGCGACCGTTGGTGATACCGGAGGACAGGATCGAAGCGGGCTATACTTTGAAATCCGGCACGCGGGCAAGCCCACCGACCCGCAGCACTGGTGTCGGGCGCGGAGTACAAACGGCCAGGCCTGAGGTCGTCGCCACCGCATGATACGAGGTACGACATGACACTGCACAACATGACACCCTTTGAGGCGATAAAGGGCACATTGAAATCAGCGATTGTTCTGGGCTGGCTCATTTGCTGCACAGCCATGGCCCAGCAACAGACGCCTCCACCCGCTGTGGAGATTCCGGACGATCCCGAGCCACTCGTCGAGAACACCCTTGAACCTCGGCTGCCGCTGAATGAACTACGCGTCTTTGCCGAGGCCTTCGATCGGGTGAGCAATGCCTACGTCAGGGAGATCGACGACCGCACACTGCTCGAAAACGCCATCCGTGGAATGCTGTCAGAGCTGGACCCTCATTCCGCCTACCTGGACCGGGACTCGTTTTCCGAATTGCAGGAGACCACCACTGGCAACTACGGTGGCCTGGGCCTTGAGGTCAACATGGACAACGGATTCGTCCGCGTGATCGCACCGATGGACGACACGCCGGCAGCAAGAGGTGGTGTCGAGCCGGGCGATCTGATTATTCGCCTCGACGATCAGCCGGTAAAAGGGATGACACTTACGGAAGCAATTGAGGCAATGCGCGGCGAGCCCGGCAGCGACATCAAGGTGACGATTATCCGCGAAGGAGCGGATCAACCCCTGGAGCTGAATCTCACCCGGGAAGTCATTCAGGTCGCAAGTGTGCGTCAGCGTGTTATCGAAGAAGGATACGGTTATATCCGCATCGCCCAGTTCCAAAGCAAAACCGGGGAAGAAGTCGAAGCAGCGGTGACCAAGCTGCAGGAATCAGGGAAGCTGAAGGGCCTGATCCTCGATTTGCGTAACAACCCGGGTGGCGTACTGCAGTCCGCCGTCGCCGTGTCAGACATATTCATTGACGATGGGCTCATCGTTTACACCTCCGGCCGCCTGTCGAACACCGACCTGAAGTTCAGCGCCAGCAAGCCCGACGCCACCAACGGCCTGCCACTGGTCGTGCTGGTCAACGAAGGTACTGCCTCCGCCTCAGAAATTGTCGCCGGCGCGCTCCAGGATCATGGGCGAGCCGTGATCATGGGTGTCAGCACCTTCGGCAAGGGATCGGTACAAACCATCCTGCCGCTCAACAATGAAAAAGCGATCAAGCTGACTACATCCCTTTATTTCACACCGAATGGCAGATCAATCCAGGCAGAAGGGATCGTCCCGGACATCTGGGTCGACCGATCTACCATTACCAGGGTAAAAACCAATCCCTTCCAGGTGAAGGAAAGCAACCTGCCAAATCACCTCAACAATACCTCCGGCGAGTCCACGCCGCGGCCAGAAGTGATATCGACTGACCTCGCCACAACGGACTACCAGCTCAATGAAGCGCTCACGCTGCTGAAAGGCATCAACATTCTGGGCCGTAATCCGCGAGGATAGAGAATAGGAACAGTGCCGCCAGCAAGACAGCTAACAAGACCGGCGTCAGCACTACTGCTCCTGTTTATCAATTTAATCGGCCATGCTGACACCGCCTATATCTCAATCATCATCGATGATGTCGGCCACCATCGTGAGCGCGTTGAACGAGCCCTGGAAATCCCGAGCGCGCTGACCTTCTCGGTGTTGCCCTACTCCCAGTTTTCCAGACAACTGGCAAACCAGGTTCATGGCGCCGGACGGGAGGTCATGTTGCATATGCCGATGGCCAATATCTCGGGGCAGGATGCGGGTCCCGGTACGCTCAAGCCTGATCAGGACCAGACGAAATTCGTCCAGCTGATTGATGACGCGCTGGCACAGGTCCCGAATGCCAGTGGCATCAATAACCACATGGGCAGCCTGCTGACCACGCGCCCCGGAGAGATGGCCTGGGTCATGGAATGGGCGAAGTCCCACAACCTCTATTTCATTGACTCCCGGACAACAGCCGCGACCGTTGCCTCAACGATCGCTGCAGAACATAACGTACGTTCCGCCAGCCGGGATGTATTTCTCGACAATGACCCAGAGCTCACTGCCATTGACCAGGAATTCGATAAACTCGTGGCGAGGGCACAGGAGGCCGGCGCTGCTCTGGCAATCGCGCATCCTTACCCGACTACGATTTCCTACCTGGAACAGAAACTGCCAACGCTTGAACAGGAAGGCATCAAAGTCGTTCCTGTTTCGCACTTGATTGCCCTGAAGCAGGCGCTAGATGCGAAGGTAGTACGTGAGGTCACCAGCGACTGATCAGGACGACTCGAAATTGCGACTGAACGCGATCGCTTCGCCCAGATCCAGCGTGCCCTCATAAAGGGCCCGTCCGGTAATGACGCCGGTAATTCCACCTGTGATCCGTTCGCCCGTTTCCAGCAACGCCTCGATATCCCTGATATCGTTCACCCCGCCGGACGCAACGATCGGAACGTTGACTGAATCGGCCAGGTCCCTGATGGAATGCAGACTGACGCCGCCCATCATGCCGTCCTTGCCGATATCCGTGTAGACAATCGCCTCGACGCCATCGCTCTCGAACAACATCGCCAGGCTCTTCACCGAAATATCCGTGACTTCGACCCATCCATTCTTGGCGACCATGCCATGCAACCCGTCCAGCCCGACCATGATGTGCCCGGGGAATCGTTTGCACATTTCACCAACAAACTCGGGCTCATCAACCGCCCTGGTTCCGATGATCAGGTATTGAACGCCAGCCTCAAGGTAGGCTTCGATGATCTCCGCTGAACGAATACCGCCGCCCAACTGAATCGTTAGCGACGGATGGTTCGCCGCAATGGCAGCGATGGCCTCCTCGTTCCGCGGCCGCCCTTCAAACGCACCGTCAAGGTCCACCAGATGAAGGCGCTCGGCACCCTGTGCCACCCATTGATCCGCCATGGCAACAGGGTCGTCTGAGTATGTTGTGGACTGGTCCAGCCGGCCCTGCACGAGATTGACGACCTTGCCATCCTTGAAATCGATGGCTGGAATAATCTGCATCACTAAAGCGTGCCCTTGGTCGAAGGGATCTCCGTCATGCGCTCATCCCGTTCCATGGCAAAGCGCAGCGCCCGGCCAAAAGCCTTGAACACCGTTTCAATCTGATGGTGTGCGTTCTTGCCCTTCAGGTTGTCGATATGCAGCGTGACCCGGGCGTGATTCACGAACCCCTGAAAGAATTCGAAAAACAGGTCCACATCAAAATCGCCAACACGAGGCCGCGTAAAAGGAATATCGAACTCCAGCCCTGGCCGTCCTGAGAAGTCGATCACGACCCGGGACAAGGCTTCGTCCAGGGGCACATAGGCATGACCATAGCGGCGAATGCCCTTCTTATCACCCAGCGCCTCGGTGATCGCCTGGCCGAGTGTGATACCGACGTCTTCCACCGTGTGATGAGCGTCGACTTCCAGGTCACCTTTCGCCTTGATGGTCAGGTCGATCATGCCGTGCCGACCAACCTGGTCGAGCATGTGCTCGAAGAACGGCAGACCCGTTTCAACATCCACCCGGCCCTGGCCATCGAGATTCACGTCAACGGTAATCTGGGTTTCAAGTGTGTTGCGTTCGACCGATGCTGTCCGATCTGACATGGCTGCCTCGAGCCCTCATCCAGTAAGCCGCGGATTATACGTCAAACTAAAGGGCACTGCCGTAGGGCAGGTAGCGATTGTCGGTATTCGCCTTGATCCACTTCCGCAGGTCGGCGGTAAACGCGTGACGCCGTTTTAGTATGCGCACCATATAGATGACGGGAGATCGCCTGCCTCCTTCCCAGCCAGGATACCGAGCCTCAGCCAGAGTGAAGAACCGAACGAGTTTTTCCAGCTCATCGTCGGTGAAGTCCTCCAGTATCTGCCAGGCGACTTCTTCGAGCTTCATCAGGGATGCGCCCTGCGTGACTTCCCCTTCAGACAGCGACTGCAGGTCACCCTCCTCCATTACTGCAAGAAATCGCTCAAGGCGCTCTCGATCCGGTTGATCAATCATCGGCGACCAGACTTCCGGCCCTTTTGACATGTCTTCCTCCATACCAGCATCCAGTCGTGGACCTTGTCCGCTATCATATAGAAATGCCCCAGTTCCCTGTTACACCAGAACGACAACGAATTCTCAAAAAAATACCTGATTACGAGGTACGGATCGGTCAGGCAGAGAAATCCGTTCGCGTTTCGATCAGCGGTGAGGAAATCGCGCGCAGCACAGTCGCACTACTGGTTGCGGAAACTCGACATGCAGACGTCTTCTACCTGCCTCGTACAGATATCCGGATGGAGCTGCTTGTCCCAACCGACCATCGCACCTTCTGCCCCTTTAAGGGGTACGCCAGCTATTGGTCTTACGGTGATGAAGAGAACATCGCCTGGAGCTACGAAGACCCGTTCGAAGAAGTGGCAAGACTTCGGAACTACCTGTCTTTCTACCCTGATCGCACGACCATTGAGGTCACTTGACGGGCAGCATGGCGCGGGCGACTATCACCTCGCGGCAGGGACGCCGGTAACAAATAATACGCGGGTGTAGTTCAATGGGCAGGTTGTCGGCGACAACCTGCGACGCTGAAGCGAGGGCCTCTGTGCCCGAGCGTTGAATCAGCGTCCGGCGCTCAGGCGGGCTTTAACCGTCGCGGCAGGGACGCCGGTAACAAATAATACGCGGGTGTAGTTCAATGGTAGAACTTCAGCTTCCCAAGCTGATAACGTGGGTTCGATTCCCATCACCCGCTCCAATCACCTTTTACGTCCGGGCCAGGTAGACAGTCCGAATCCCGCACGCATACTTTCGCGAATGTCCCGATTGATGCGACGTCCAATTTCCGACTGGGGAGCCCAGGTCGCACAGCCGTGACAAGTATAGGCGTATTGGAACGCGTTCACCCGGACACCCGCTTCCGTGAGTCGTCTTGCGAATTCGACTTCCTCGTCGTGCAGGGGATCGTATTCACAGATCGTTATCGTCGTCGGCGGTAATCCCGCGAGGTTGGTTTCCCGAGCGGGCGCCGCGTAAACCGGTATCTCCTTGCCGTAGTAGTCACCAAGATATGCCTTCCAACACACCTGGGATCTCGCTGAACTCCAGTTGCGGTTATCAAAATGGGCCTGGGACGAAGGCGTTTCATGCCGGTCGTCCAGTACCGGGGAAATCAACACAAGATGCGATATCTCGGGACCACCCTTATCTCGTGCCATCAGCGCAAGCCCCGCCGCGAGGGCGCCACCGGCGCTGGACCCGGAAATGGCAATCTGGTCCTGCTGGCCGAACAACTCGTCCGGGCCACTGGCAATCCACTGCAGCGTCGCATAACAATCATGCACGCCGGCGGGATAGGGATCGTGCTGCGGCATTCGATAATCGACCGAAATGACATTGGCCTCGGTTGCGCGAGCGTATGCGAAACAACCTCCGTCCGCGCCATTCACACTACCCCCGACAAAGCCGCCCCCATGAATAAAGATCATCGTATTTTTGGGCTTCGTTCCCTTCGGCCGGTACAACCGCACAAATACCTCCGGATCTTCCGGCTTGTAGCCCGGCAGATGAAGGTCGTGTGTTTCCAGATCATCCGGCACCGGGGAAGGGTCCACCGCCAGCTTGGCACGCCGGCCGGCAAAATCCAGGTTTCCTGTCGTCGCGAGAGATTCTCGCTTCACCAGCTCCTGGGCGATTTCGGGATGTACGTATAGGGCTAGATCGTCAATTCGTTGCATGTTGATAACAGGTGGCCGTCAAAGAGCCACAACAATACCAGCATGCATACAATGGGTAAAAGTCGTCACTGACAACAGCCCGCCCGGGGTTGCCTGCCGTCACCGCGCTGCTCAGTCTGGTCGAATGAATAGAAAGCTTCCCAGGCGAAGCCGTCCGGGTCCATCGTCCAGCTCTTTTCAGACCGGTGGTAGCAACAATTCGTTATGCCCTCGTTTTCGTAGGGACCTGCCTTCTTGAACTGCTCATACAACCCGCCCAGTTCCTGTTCGTCGCCGACCTCAATGCCCGCATGGGTGACGCCGGGGCTACTCACGGATTTCTCGACGACAAAATTGACCCTGGGGTCATCGACCAGCCACTTGGCGTAGTCGTCGCGAACCAACACTGGCGCTGTACCAAACAGTTGCGAGTAAAACGCGATTGAACGATCCAGGTCACTCACGTTGACGCTGATATGTAGTCTCTTCATGTCTCTTCTCCCAGGGTGCGTTTGATTTCACTGCGATGAACCTGGCAACAGTCCTCCATCAGAAACGCCAACAAATCTGTCATCACGGACATGTCGGTGTCATAAATAATCGAGCGCGACTCCCGCCGCGATACGAGTAGTCCCGCATGGCTCAACTCTTTGAGATGGAATGACAGCGTTGGCGCAGGAATCTCCAACAACTCGGCGAGCGCACCCGCCGCCATCCCGCTACGTTCGCCCGCAGGATCATGTCGGCGAACGAGTTCGCGGAAAATCCGCAGTCGCCATTCGTTGGCCAGACAGGCCAGGGTCGCCGCCGCTTGCTCAAGTCTCATTGCCGCTCCTTTTTTTCACGCTCTATTTCATTCCACACTTCATTTTTATATTTCGATAATATTGAAAATAATTAAAAAAACAACCCCAAAAAACCTGCCTAATGACATGGTCAGGAATTCAGGATTCTAAGGGCTTCCTCGACAACAGCCGGCGGCACGTCCAGCTCGCCGTCTGCAAGCCTTCTCAGAAACCGCGTCTGCCGGTTCATCGCGAGGTGCACAGCGACGCGGGCATGGACAATCTCGGGGGAAGGCGGCTTCGAAATATAATCCGCCGCACCAGCCTTGAAACCACGTGCTTCATTGTGGCGATCATCCATCGAAGTCACAAAGATGACCGGAATGTGCTGGGTCTTCGGGTTTTTCTTCAGCAATTGGCAGACTTCGATACCGCTCATTTCTGGCATGACCATATCGAGCAGTATCAAATCGGGAATCTTTTCTTCCGCGATCTCAATCGCCCGCTTCCCGTTTGTGGCGACATGCACAACGTAATCCTCGGATAACATTCGCCCGAGGACACGCACAACTGTGGTCTGGTCGTCCACGACCAGGAGAACGGGCTTATCTTCGCTGCTTTCCACGGCACCTCCGAAGTTGACATTCAAAGGCTATCACGGCTCATTGCAGGTCGCGATACGCGGGGAAACAGAACAGGACCAATACCAGCGCAATCAATCCGGCGGCGGAAGCGCCTACCGCCAGCTGCGGGCCGAATACATCCGCTGCGATACTGATCGGATAGATGCAGATCGCCAGCACCGCAAACTCAAGCATATAGATACTCAGCACTCGCCCACGGTACTCATCATCCACATAGGTCTGGACCAGTACGTTCGACAGTGACATGCGGGCCGACTGCCCCAGACCTACCACGACCAGCAACACCATGGACAACCAGTAGCTTGTCGACATCGAGAATGCCAACAGGGCGACGCCGAGTAGCAACGAGCCCGTCAACAGCACTCGCGCCCGATTCCGATTCGGCATTGATGCAATAAGCAATGATCCTGCTAGCGAGCCAACACCCGACACGGAGATCAACAGTCCCAGCTGGTCCGGACCTGCTCCCAGAACATCCTTGGCGTATCCCGGCAACAACATGAAATAGGTCATGCCAAAAAATACCATCAGGAAATTGCAGCTCAGCAACATGAAGATAACGGGTGTTCTCAGCACATATGCGAAGCCTGACTTCAGCTCTTTCAATACGGGCCCATCGGGCTGTAGCGGTGTCGCCCGGTCTGCCACGGTGACCTTGAACATGAACAGGACGGAACTGACATAAAGCAGGGCGATCACAAAGTATATCCACCGCGCCGAATCGATATTGCCATGACCACCGCCGAGCGCAGCGAGCATACCGCCCGCCAGCCCCGGTAACAGCAGCCGCGCCGTATTCATGCCAGACGTGCTCAGCGCGATCGCATTGGTCAGTCGATTGACGCCCACCACATCTTTGGTCAATGCCTGCCGGGCCGGCATCATGATGTTCATCGACAGACCCTGCAGAACTGCTGCGACAACGAGATGCTCGAACAACAGCATATCGAGGGCAATCAAGGTACCAATAGAGAATGCCAGGACCGCATTACAGGCCTGGCAATATTGAATAACGTGCTTCTTCTGTCTAACCCGGTCCGCAACAACGCCGCCAATCGGCGCCGCAAAAAGGCCCACGACGCCCGTTGCCGCGTTGATCCAACCCAGCTTTTCGTAAGAACCCGTGATCTCAAAAACCAGCCAGCCACGAATGAACATTTGCATGTTCATCGAGGCAAAACTGCCGAAGAGCGAAGCAAAGAACCAACGGTAATTAACGTCCGAGAATGCGGCGAACGTCTTGGGTAGCTTTCTTCGCGGTGGGCCCTGTTCTTCGGTCGGCGGCTCTAATGAGGAGTCGGGGAGATCGGCTGCATCGCGCAGCTGGCCTTCGCTCATTACCCGACTATATCAAAAACCATCAACCGTTAGATAAAGAAAGGAATGAGCGAAGCTGTCAGCAGTCTATTCCGGTGCCAGGCGAACCAGCATCTTGCCCGTATTGTCCCCCTGCAACAATCCGATCAGCGATGCCGCAGCATTTTCGATGCCTTCGTTGACCGTCTCTCGATACTTTAGCTTGCCTGCCGCCATCCATCCGCGCATGTCGGCGAGGAAGTCATCACGCAGATCGTTGTAGTCAGACACCAAAAAGCCCTGCATCGTCACCCGGTTGTACACCATGTTGGACAGCGTAGTGACACCTTCTGATCGGGCGCCCTTGTTGTTATACGCTGAGATCATTCCGCAAACCGGAATTCTTCCCCAGAGCCGCATCTGACCACAGGCGGCATCCAGGTGCTTGCCACCCACATTGTCAAAATAGACATCGATACCGTCCGGCAGGCCAATGTGAAGCTCTCGACCGATACTGCCAACCGTCTTGTAGTTGAAAGCATAGTCCACACCCAGTTCATCTTTCAGGAAGGCAACCTTGTCGTCAGATCCGCAACTGGCGGCGACCCGGCAATTTTTTATCTTTGCAATCTGGCAGGCAACACTGCCAACCGCGCCGGCTGCCGCAGACACAAATACATTTTCTTCTTCCTGCAACTTGCCAACGATAAGCATGCCCGACCAGGCGGTGAGTCCCGTACTGCCCAGAACATGCAGGTGAGTTGTCAGGGGCTCACCTTCGGTTTCAACCGCCCGCAAACCTTCGCCGTCGGAGACATAGTATTCCCTGAAGCCATAGCGGCCCTGCACCAAGGCGCCTTCTGGCAGGCTCTCGTTTTTTGACGCAATAACCCGTCCAATAGCACTACCCCCCAGAACATGATCCAGCTTCGCCTGCCCGTTGGTGAGCGGCGGCCTCATGGCCGGGTCGACAGACATGTACAGGTTCTGCACCAGGACCTCACCGCTGCCGGGATCCCCGACCTCAGTTTCAACCAGGCTAAAGTTTTCCGGC
The DNA here is from genome assembly GCA_028281885.1 of Pseudomonadales bacterium. Lineage (GTDB taxonomy): Bacteria > Pseudomonadota > Gammaproteobacteria > Pseudomonadales > Azotimanducaceae > JANQJA01. Next base: position 14,108 of record JANQJA010000004.1, read on the forward strand.
TCGGGCATCCCCTCCGGACGCGATACGAGATGAACCTCGCGACTGATGACAGACATCAGTTCTCCCTCTGTTTATGGAAAGGCCAGAGTGAATCATCTTTTCCAATGCCGAGGCAAATCAGGAGCGAGATATCACCTTCAGGGCGGCGATGTGCCATTGAGCCGCCAGTCATAGGGCAGGTTAGCGCGAACCTGGCCAATTGGTTTATCCGTGTAACGCTGCACGAAACCGAGGACGCCCGCCGGCTCCTCGAAATCCTCATCGTACCAGCGGAAGATCCGCGATACCCGGGCCGTCCCGTTCTCCCACCCAAGCCCCTTACCAGGGTTAGCCAGAAAGCGCCGCGTCTGGTCCTCAAGCTGGTGGTCGAGTTGACCCGCCGTGTAGGGCTCCGTGCGCAGGTCGGGGCAGCTAATCGATGCGCAATTGACCGCGAAGTGAATCCGTGGCTCGCCATAGCTGCGGATGATCTCGTGCTCAATCTCATCCAGTGTCAGGTCACCAAGCATCGGGATATCCCAGGGGCCACGAAAAATACTGCCAATATCGCGAATGCTGGCAACAGGCCAATGATCAATAATGAGTTGTACGGTCAGGATGTTGTAGGCATTGATGTAAAAAGCCAACTGTTCCTGGTCGCTCGCCAGGGCCGCGACATCAAACCGGCGCACCGTCGCCACCGCGCGGCCGAACCTCCGATCTTCCGCGACCGCCTGGTAATCAACCAGATTCAAGGTCACCCCGCCGGCAGATCCGGGTCGCACGTGGGACTCAAGCACCGCCGCATAATCGCTCCAGTCCGGTTCAACGGCGCCCGCAAAAGGTGCTACCAATAACAACAAAATCAGTTTCGGCATCCCGATCTCCCTGACTCACATTCCAGATAGGACCGGAGGCTGGACCCGTCTGTTACACGCGTTTGTTACAAAAAAGCCCCTTGGCAGTCCGATTGGATTCAACCCGAAGCGTCAGGTCTCAGATGAACAGCACAACACCACGCTCGGTGCCTGCCGCCTGTCAGGCGGGCCATGTCCCGCGCTAGTATTGCTCTTCCGATCTTCTGATCCCCCGTAGCCAACATGACTCAATTCTGCGTTCATATATTTCCCACTGACAGGACCATCGACCCGGTGACCCTGGCAAAGGCTGTCGAGGCACGACAGATCGATGGCCTGTTCTTCCCTGAGCATACCCACATTCCAGTGATGGACCAGCCGCAGTTTCGGGGTGGCGGCGAACTGCCCGAGCAGTATTGGCGTATGCACGATCCATTTGTTGGTCTCAGCGCTGCGGTAGGCGCTACCGACAATCTGCAGATTGGAACCAGCATCTGCCTCGTGCCAGAACGGGACCCCATCATTCTCGCCAAGGCCTGCGCCTCGCTTGATCAGCTGTCCGGCGGGCGTTTTCTGTTCGGTATTGGCGCAGGCTGGAACGAAGATGAGATGGCCAATCATGGCACCGCTTTCAAGGATCGATGGAAAGTCTTGCGGGAGCGAGTTCTCGCAATGAAGCGAATCTGGTCCGAGGATGAACCCGAATTTCACGGCGACTTTGTCGACTTTGACCCCATCTGGAGCTATCCCAAACCGGCTCGCACCGGCGGCCCGCCGGTATTACTCGGCACAGCTTCGCGCCGGGGCCTTGACCGTATCGCCGAATATTGTGACGGATGGCTGCCCATCCTCCGCCCCGCTTCCGACAGCATCGACAACATCAAGGAGAATCTGAAGGCATTAGAGCAGGCGATGGACAAGCGCGAACGACCGATGAATGAACTCCGTCTTGCCGTGATGGCCCAGGAAGTCAAAGACAACAACAAACTTGGCGAACTCATCGAACTGGGTTTTACCGATATTTCTTTCGCCCTGCCTCACGCTGGCATAGACGAAGTGCTGCGAACGCTTGATGACATCGCAGGCACCGTCGACAAACTTCGTTCAGGCTGATCGCCCCCGCTCAGGTTCGCTGATCGGCCGCTATCCGCTTCACAGACTCACGCTCAGCCAGCAGTTTAGAAAGCTCCCTCGCCTCGGGTAGGTCTGCCGTCATATCCACACCCCAGATGCGCTTGGCACAAGCACCGGCAACGGGAATCGAATACTGGAAGAACATGTCAGCATAGGTCATGTTTTCCCCTGCCAGGTAGGGCGAGAAGCTTGCGTTTCGTTTCAGCGCCGCGAATCCATTTTCGAGCACAGCTTTTGCGGACTCCTTCACTTCGTCGCTGACACTGATGCCAACGAACGCTTCGGGAAAACAGGTACGGGCAGGTAGTTCAATGTACAGCTCCATCCCCTTGATCAGTTCGCGCACCTTTGCCCTATGGTATTCATCACTCGGCATGAACTTCGGCCCCGGACAAACATCCTCAAGGTATTCCATGATGACGCTGGACTCACTGAGAAATCCATACTCCGTCTCCAGGCACGGTACCTTTCCCATTGGGCTCTTGCTCAGATAGTGGGGTTCCTGACTCGGGCGGGTATCAATCACCTCAAACTCCACACCCTTTTCCAGCAGGGCCATCTTGACCATGTTGAAATAGTTACTCACGGTATATCCATAGAGCTTGATCACGGGGTTGCCCTCTGCTACCCATAGCCCAGCAATTTTACCACCGCAGCCACAATCATCAGCATTCCGGCGAACTCAAGCGCGGTGGGCCGCTCCCTGAAGTAGTACCAGCTGATCGCTAACGTTAACAGGAATTCAATCTGGCCCAGGGTTTTGACATACGAGGCAAAAGTGAGGGTCATCGCAGTAAACCAGCCCACCGAACCGACAACGCTGATTATCCCAATAAACAGGCAGGCCCTCCAGTTTCGTTTCAGGTCAACCAACTGGGATGGCTCGGTCACCGCCACCTGCACGACTGTCATAACGGTCTGCATTGTCACCATAAAGAGAAGCGTGATCGCTGCAGTCAGCATGAAGTTGTCGACACCAAAGGAGAGGCTCGCTTTACGAATCAACAGCGACGTCGTCGCAAAACTCAACCCTGCACCAAGACCATAGGCGGCGGATCGGTCCCACAGGCCCGACATGCCGGAAGAACGGGACAGGCTGATCGCCACCAATCCCAGGATCGCCAGTAAGACAGCGATCCAACCACCGACCGCAATGGATTCACCAAAGAACAGTAACCCGATCACAGCGGTCAGCAGCACCTCCGTGCGGGCATAGGTCGAACCCACCGCGAAATTTCGCATCGAGAACAGGCGAATCAGCAGCAACGTCGCAACAATCTGCAACGCACTGGCGAACAATGCCGCGATCAGGAACTCGGCGTTCAGCGTGGGAAGTGCAAAGTCGCTCGCGGCTAACACCACCAGAAAGTAGATCAACGCGAATGGCAGGCCAAACAGATAGCGCACCATGGTCGTTGCCAGCGGGCTGAGGCTTGCCGATAGTTGCTTCTGGCCTGCCGTTCGCACTGCCTGCATCGAGGCGGCGAGCAATGTCCAGAATACCCAGTGATCGACCATAAAAATGCCCGCGACAAAGCGGGCATATTATCGATGGCCGGACGCCTCCGACCAATGACGTTTCGGCATCCCGGGGATGCCGTGCGGATATGCTACAGCACAGCCATGATTGCCTCGGCAGCACTCACCTCAAACTTGCCAGGCGCTTCCACATTCAACGTCGTGATCTTGCCGTCCTCGGCAATCAGCGCGTAACGCTGGGATCGCGTACCAAGGCCAAAACCGGATCCATCCATTTCAAGCCCCATGGCACGGGTGAAATCGCCATTACCATCTGCCGCCATAACCAACTCGTCTGCATTGGCACTCTTACCCCAGGCGTCCATCACAAACGCGTCATTAACGGACAAGCAGACAACAGCATCCACACCCTTTTCCTTGATCTTGTCCGCATTCACCACATAGCCGGGAAGATGAGCCGCACTACAGGTGGGCGTAAACGCACCCGGTACCGCAAACATGACGACCTTTTTGCCGCCAAAGAGCTCTGAAGTCGCCAGATCCTGAGGCCCCTTCTCGCCCATCACCTTAAGGGTTGCCTCTGGAATCTTGTCTCCTACCTGAACAGCCATGGTGTTACTCCTGAATCAATATTGAGAATCACTGAGCTGCGAAGTCTCGCTTGAAGTCATATCCAGTGCAAGCCTGCCGGCGTATGATTCACTGATGCGGATCTACAGACTGGTCGAAGAAAAAGTCAGGCAGGCCATGGAAGACGGCGAATTCGACAACCTGCCGGGCCGGGGAAAACCCATCGACCTGTCAGAATGGCAACGTACGCCTGAAACCCTGCGCATGTCTTATTCCGTGATGAAAAGTGCGGGTATTGCACCCGCCGAAGTCGAGATAAAACGTTCCATCACAGAGCTGAAAGACCAGATCAGGAACTGCACCGATGCCGAAGAACGGATTCGCCTGATCAACCAGCTCAACGCCGCCATGGTTGATTTCTCGGTTCGCATGGCGCGCCTGAAACGACGCTAGACTGACCCCAGGACCGGCAGTATATTCAGAGTTCCGAAACGGATACGGAGTCGTTTGCATGGATCTGTCTTTCGGTCCCCGCTATGAGTCTTTTCGCCAGGAAGTCCGTCAGTTCATCTCTGCCAACCGCCACAAGGCGCCCGGGTCAGGCGACAAACCCCGATCCCGGGTTCGGCTCGACTGGCAGGCATTACTGATTGAAAACGGCTACGCCGCCAGAACCATTCCAAAGCAGTATGGCGGCTTCGGCGCGGAGCCCGATATTCTGGAGACGCGAATCATCGCCGAAGAATTCTCCGCGAGCGGTACCAAACCCGGCATGGGTGGCCTAGGTATCTCCATGCTGACACCCACCCTGCTGGAAGTCGGCACGGAACAACAGAAGCAGGAAATTATTCCCCCCACGCTACGGGGCGAGATGATGTGGTGCCAGGGTTACTCCGAGCCGGGCGCCGGCAGCGATCTCGCCAGCCTGCAAACCAGCGCTGTGCTGGATGGCGACGAATGGGTCATCAACGGCCAGAAAATCTGGACCAGCACCGCGCACTACGCCGATCGCATGTACGGATTGTTTCGCACCGAGCCCGACACACCCAGGCACCAGGGCATCTCTGTGCTGCTGGTCGACATGAAGTCACCGGGCATCGAGGTCCGTCCACTGATCGACATGACCGGTGACCACAATTTCAATGAAGTCTTCTTCACCAACGTGCGGGTGCCGAAAGAACAAATCATCGGCAAGCGCGGTGAGGGATGGCAGATCGCCAACGTCATCCTGAAACACGAACGCGGTTCGCTCAGCAGTGTCAACGCCACATTGACGCGACTCTCCCTGCTCCAGCAGCTGATGCAAAAGCAGACCCTCGCAGGCAGCAGGGTGATCGACGATCCGGTTTTTCGCGACCGACTCATGAAACTGAAAGGTCGAGCGCTTGCACTCAAATTCAACGACATGCGGATTCTTTCCGCCAGCCTCAACGATGGTCAGGATGCAACGCTCGCCCGCATGGTCATGAAACTGCAGGGGACTGAACTCAGACACGCCGTGGAAGGTCTTGCGATCGATGTGATGGGCGAGATCGGTCTCTGCTATGAGAAGGGCGAGTACCTGGAGGACAACGGCATGTGGCAGCGCCAGTACATGTATTACCTGGGCCTGATCATCGGTGGCGGGACCTCACAGATTCAGAAAAACATTATCAGCGAGCGGGGACTCGGTATGCCGAAGGAGCCGAAGTTCGACCGTGATCAGTTCAGTTCACAACCAGGTCGATAGAGACTGACGATGCATTTCGGGCTGTCAGAAGAACAAACGCTGCTACAAGACAACATCAACCGGTATCTGGCTGACACCGTACCGCTGGATCAGGTCCGCAAATTCGCGGCAGGAGAAATCGATAATCGCGCGATCTGGAACGGCCTGTCCGAACTCGGCGTTGCCGGCCTGCTCATCGACGAAAAACACGGCGGTGTCGGCCTGGGCAGCCTTGATGCTGTCGTGGTCGCCGACTGTCTGGGCGGTCATGTCACACCCGATGCATTTCTGGGGACAGCGATGGCATCGCGTGCACTTGCAGCATCGGATCGCGATGACCTGCTGGGTGAACTTGCCGCGGGAGAAATCCGGTTCGGCATCGCCTTCAGCGAGTCGGTGGGTGCACGAGGGGACGCAGGCGTGATCATTGAAAACGGCAGGCTCAACGGAAAATCCATCCTGGTGGTCGATCCCGACGCAGACTGGTTCATCGTTGCAACACCTGACCAGCAGATCGCCCTGGTGTCACGCACCGAAGTCACCATCGAGCCAATGACTACAATCGACAAGAGCCGGCGGACCTGTTCACTGACCTACAAGGGATCTGTGGCCAAGATTCTGAGCGACGACCCCGACGTTTACCGGAAGGCACTGGATACCGGCCGACTCGTGCTCGCTGCAGATACGCTGGGCGCCGCTCAATACATGCTGGATGCTGCCGTCGACTACGCCAAACAGCGCGAACAGTTCAATCGGCCAATCGGTTCATTTCAGGCGGTCAAGCATCTGTGTGCAGAGATGGCTGCGGACCTTGAACCGGCCAGATCGCTGGTCTGGTACGCCGGTCATGCACTGGACCATGTCGCCATTGAAGCACGCGAGTCCGTCTGTCACGCCAAGGCCCACCTGGCAGAGATCGGTACACGCATCGCCAAAACCGCAACCGAAGTCCACGGTGGTATGGGTTTTACCGACCTGCTTGGCCTGCACTACTGGTTCAAGCGTATTGGTTTTAACCGCCAGCTGCTGGGCAGCCCGGAACTTGTCAGGGCGGAAGCCGCAAATCTGGCAATCAACGTGGAATAAGCTAGAGGCAAGCGAACCGCAGTCGACCGGCGTTACCGACCACCGTCAGCGACGACAACGCCATGGCAATTCCCGCAAACATCGGTTCCATCAGGACCCCGAACGCCGGATAGAGCACACCGGCCGCAACCGGAATCAGCAGAACATTGTATGCAAAGGCACCAAACAGATTCTGGTAGATATTCCGCAGGCTCGCACGGGACAAGCGGATCGCCTGTACCACCCCACCGATATCTTCCCGCAACAAGGTAATGTCGGCAGTTTCGATCGCGACGTCTGCCCCGTCGCCCATGGCAAACCCCACATCCGCTGCACCAAGCGCCAGCGCGTCGTTGATGCCGTCGCCCACCATTCCGACCCGTTCTCCCTTCCCTTGCAACTCACGCACGACATCCAGCTTGTCCTCAGGCCTCAATCCTGAACGAACATCGTCAAGCATCAATACGTTGCTGACCCGCGCCGCGCTGGCGGCATTGTCACCGGTCAACATCACGACCCTGATCCCCAGCGCCGTCAGTGCACCGACAGCGGCCTTGCTGCCAGGCTTCAACTCATCGAAGAGTTCGATAAAGCCCAGCACTTCATTACCTCGCCCCACATAGACAACCGTACTCGCCTTGACCGGATTGAAGTTCTTTGCCGCGACCATCCCCAACGATTCAAGAAAGGCGAGATTGCCCACCGCAAGCCTCTCACCCTCCCTCCTGCCAGAGACGCCTCCGCCCGCGTCCATGGTGAAGTCACCAACAGAAAAACGATCAATCTGTTGTTCAATACACCAGTCGGTCACAGCCGTCGCCAGCGGGTGTTCCGAAAGCGCTTCCAGACTCGCAGCAATGGACATCATCTCCACCCGATCGCCGATGGCATAGACATTGGTTACCTTCGGATGTCCCTGAGTCAGCGTTCCCGTCTTATCCACGATGATTGTCGTCAGCGTACTGGCGCTCTGCAGCGCGTCACTGTTCCTGATCAGAAATCCGCTGGTGGCGGCGCGCCCCATACCGACCATGATCGACATGGGCACTGCCAAACCCAGCGCGCAGGGACAGGCAACAATCAGCACGCTCATAAAGACCACGACGGCGTGAGCAGCACGGGGTTCCGGACCCACCACCAGCCAGATCCCTGCTGCAACAATGGCGATCAGAATCACACCGGGCACGAACACCGACGCGATACGATCGGCGAGCCGCCCAATCCGGGGTTTGGAGTTTTGTGCTTCCCGCACGAGCCGCACCAACTTTGCCAGTACCGTGTCACGACCCACGTTGGTGGCAACGATCTTCAGCGCGCCGTGAGCATTCAAGGTGCCCGCAACAACATGGTCACCCGCCTTCTTGTCGACCGGCACTGACTCACCGGTCAACATTGATTCATCGACGCTGGAGCGCCCGTCTACAATATCGCCATCAACGGGTATCGACTCACCGGGACGAACCAGCAGCACCTCCCCTTCCCGAATAGCTTCAACAGCGACTTTCTCCTCACCATGATCGGTAATCCGTGTTGTCGATTTGGGTCGCAGATCGAGCAACCCCTTCACCGCGGATGCCACCCGCGTTCGCGCCCTCGCCTCCAGCGCCTTGCCCAGACTGATGAAACCGATAATGAAAATAGCAGCCTCGAAGAAAAGGTGTCGGGACTCAACCGGCAGTAATCCGGGCAGCAACACCACAATCATCGAATACAGCCACGCCGAACCCGTACCCATCGCGACGAGCGTATCCATGGTAAACATGCCGTGGCGCAATGAGTTGAATGCACCGCTAAAAAAGTATCCGCCACTCCAGACCATCACGGTCAGCACGATGACACCAACAACCAGCCAGAACGCACGGTCTTCCATGGATGGCAGTGCGTCCGACCACATTCCCGCCATGAGTACCGCACCAAGACCGATGGCAACGACAGACCGAATGACCGCACGCCGGAAGTCGCGACTCGCTTCGGCATCGTCAGCGACGAGATCATCCTCGGCCCGCAGGTTTGCCCCATAGCCGACACCCTTGACGACGGCAATCAGGTCATCGGCCTTAACAGATCCAACAACGAACGCCGACTGATCAGCGAAGTTAACGGTCGCCGACTCGACCCCGGGGACCGCCAACAGTGTTCGTTCCACGGTCGCAACGCAGCCCGCGCAGGACATACCACTGATATCAAGCTCAAACTTCTCGGTCATGACCACATAAAATAAAGGCTCTAGCCGCTACAGGGTCCAGCTTGCACAGCCAGAAATCGAAAGTGCTAATATGGCCAGGCTTTCCGAAATACCCTTTGATTAGCGGGTAAAGGTTTCAGGATCAGAACATGGCTACCTACGACCTCATCATTCGAAACGGCAGGCTCGTCGACGGAACCGGCGGCCCATCCACCCATCAGGACATCGCGATCAGGGACGGTCACATTGCTGCCATCGATCGCAGGGTCGAAGGAACTGCAGAAAGGGAAATTGATGCAACCGGGAAGCTGGTAACGCCTGGTTTCGTTGATGTGCACACCCACTACGATGGTCAGGCAACCTGGGACACTCACCTGAATCCTTCTTCAAACCTGGGCGCAACAACGGTCGTGATGGGAAACTGCGGCGTAGGATTCGCACCCTGCCGACCCGCAGACCACACCACTCTGATTCAGTTAATGGAGGGCGTCGAGGAAATTCCCGAGCCCGTGATGACCGAAGGTCTTACCTGGGAATGGGAATCTTTCCCCGAGTACCTGGACTATATCGATGCGCGCCCGCGTGACATAGACATCGCAGCCCTCTTCCCCCACGGGCCGCTGCGCGTCTATGTGATGGGGGCAAGAGGCGCCAACCGGGAGCCCGCCACCGACGAGGACATTGAACAAATGAAATCGCTGGTCAGCGAGGCGATGGATGCCGGCGCGGTCGGTTTCTCCACCTCGAGAACCCTCGTGCACCTGACCAGCAAGGGCGAACACGTGCCTACCTTCGAGGCTGCTTCCAGCGAACTCAAGGCGCTCGGGTCGGCGCTGGATGGCAGCAAGGGCCATGTATTCCAGATGATCGCTGACTGGCGAGAGCCCGAGGAGGAATTCGGTATTCTCCGCGACACGGCCGCCGCGACAGGCGCGAAGGCTACCTTTACCCTGCTGTACCAGAAATTCGCACCGGAGCGATGGAAAGAAAACCTCGCCCGTATCGAACAGGCTCAACAGGACAGTCTTGATATCAGGGGACAGGTCATTTCCCGACCAATTGGCATGATCATGGGTCATACCGCGACCATGACCATTTTCACCTACCGCCCAACGTACCGTGCACTTAAAACAAAGCTCTCGTTTGGAGATTTGATCAAAGAGTTGCGCAAACCCGAAGTCAAGGCACAGATCCTGTCCGAAGAGCAGGAACCCGGACACGTGTTTGCACCGGTAGCAGAACGGCGCATCGAAGATACCTATCCGCTGACCGATCCCATCGAATATATGCCAACGCCTGACAAGTCTGTTGTGGCGCTCGCCGCGGCAGAAGGCAAGGATCCGCAGGAATGGCTGTATGACTATTTTCTGGAGCAGGATGGTCACGCCATGGTGTACTTCCCGCTGACCAACTTCACCGACCAGATCCCGGAACTACTGGGCCACCCCTACACCGTGTCAGCACTGGGTGACGGCGGCGCTCATGTCGGTACCATCTGCGATACCAGCGCCAACGTTTATGTCCTCACGAAGTGGGTCAAGGAGCGAGGCGCGTTCACCATCGAGGAAGCAATCCGCCTGTTGACCAGCCAGCCCGCAGACCTGTACTCGCTGCATGATCGCGGCACCCTGGCTGTCGGCATGAAGGCCGACATCAACGTCATTGATCTCGACCGTCTGGCACTGCGTTCCCCGCACATCGTTTATGACCTGCCCGCCGGCGGCAAGCGTCTGCTGCAGGAGGCGGACGGACTCGATCTGACGATCGTCTCAGGCGAGGTGATCTACGAGAACGGCCAGGCAACCGGCGCACTGCCCGGCAAATTGGTTCGCGGCAGCCAGCCAGGGCCGACCGCCGCGTAAACCAACAGGGAGTCAGACATGCCGGATGATATCCAGCTGCCACCGGATTCCCGCATACCAAAACTGGCATCTGATGCGACCATCGCGAAAAACAGGGCGGTGCTCAGCGAACTGGATTTCACCGACCAACGCTGTTTCGAAGACGCACAGCGAGGCTTCATCGCGACACTCGACCCCATCATCATCGCCCATGACCGGCTCGATCGTGAATCTCTCAATCTGGAGGCGCTGGGCTTTCTCGACCAGGAAGCGCCAGACACCGTGAACCCCTCGCTGTGGCGACAGGCCCGGCTCAACGCCCGCCACCATGGTCTGTTCGAGGTGGTCGATGGCATCTACCAGATTCGCTCGTTCGACATCGCGAACATGACTTTAATCAAGGGCAGCAAGGGATGGATCATCATCGATCCACTGACTTGCACCGAGAGTGCCCGTGCCGGGCTCGATCTTGCCAACCGGGAACTCGGTGAGCGCCCTGTTACCGGCGTCATCATCACGCACAGTCACGTCGATCACTACGCGGGCATCCTCGGTGTGATCACCCAGGAAGACGCAGAATCCGGCAAAGTACCAGTGATCGCGCCGGAGCATTTCGTCGATGAGGCACTCTCCGAGAATGTACTCGCCGGCAACGCCATGAATCGCCGCGCCACCTACATGTACGGCAACCTGTTGCCACCGGCGCCAATCGGATTTGTCAGCACGGGACTCGGTGCATCACTGGCCATGGGCTCCACCAGCTTCGTCATCCCCAACGACCTGATCAAGGTGAGCGGCGAGACCCGGACCATCGATGGCGTGGATATTGAATTCCAGATGACGCCCGGCACCGAAGCGCCAGCCGAGATGGTGTTCTACTTTCCACAGTTCAGGGCCCTGTGCATGTCCGAGATCGCGACCCACCACATGCACAACGTTTACACACCGCGAGGCACGCAGGTGCGGGACGCGCTCGCCTGGAGCGCACAGATCAATGAGTCCATCCAACGCTTTGGCGACCGCCTCGAAGTGGAATTCGCCAGCCATCACTGGCCCATCTGGGGCCGCAAACGGGTGGTTGATTTCCTCACCAGGCAACGGGATCTGTACAAGTATATTCACGACCAGACTCTGCGCCTTGCCAATCTGGGTTACGTCATGGATGAAATTGCCGAGCTGATTTCGCTGCCAGCGTCACTCGGCAAAGAGTTCTTCAATCGCGACTACTACGGCACGGTTCATCACAATGCCCGCGCCGTGTACGTTAAATACCTGGGCTACTTCGATGGCAACCCTGCGCACCTCTACCCCCTGCCGCCCATCGACCGCGCGGTCCGCTATGTTGACTACATGGGCGGTGCCGATGCCGTGCTCGGAAAAGCCAGGGAATCGTTTGATGCCGGTGACTACCGCTGGGTTGCCGAGGTGCTCAATCATCTGGTGATGGCTGACCCGGGCAACCTGAAAGCAAGGGCACTACTGGCGGACGCGTTGGAACAGTTGGGTTACCAGGCGGAATCAGGCCCCTGGCGTAATTTCTTCCTGAGTGGCGCCCTGGAACTGAGAAACGGTGTTCCCGAGGGCTCACTCTTTAAAGCCACCGAGAGCATGGCGCGCTCCATGCCACTGGAACACCTGTTCCTGACGCTCGCTGTTCGCCTCAACGGTCCGCGAGCGGATGGTGTTCGCCTGCATATCAACCTGGAGTTCGATGACGGTGACCATGCGCTGCTCTGCGTAGAGAATGCGGTGCTGCATGGCTTTATCGGCAAACAATCGGACAACCCCATGGCGACGCTCAGGCTGAGTGTCATCGAGTTCAAGCGACTGATGCTGGGACTGACCGACGCCGGGACGTTAATGGAAGCGGGGGTGATGGAACTCGACGGCGACCCCACCGCACTGATGCACCTGGCAGAGTTGTTCGATCAGTTCGAACGCCGTTTCCCGATCATGACGCCGCGCCCGCCACCAACCTGAACGAGCAGATAAAAACCTAACTTGCAGCGGGCGCTTCGTTGGCCGGCGTCGACGTCGCCGAACCCTGTCCCCAGCGAAACCAGATCTCAAGGCCAACCAGGTACGGCAGATAAAACCCAACCATCTGGAACTGATCAAACCAGCCGGCATAAGGGACCTCCCCATAACGAGACACACCCAGCCCGTCCGTCACAAAACCCCAGACCCCATATTGGACGCGGTAGAGCAGTGAACCGATGGCCAGGATAAAGAGTCGCAGCGCCCATTCACGGTGGCGCGTGAAGTCTCGCGCTCGCGCGAAACGATAGGTCTGCACTGACGCGAGGATAATCAGGACGCCATACAACCCGAAACCCAAATCCATAGTACGACCACCCACGGTACCGATGAACAGGATGTAAGAGAGACCACCAACGCCGGCAAGGAAAGCAGTCGTTACCCCGACTCGCCCGGCCCATCGATGAAAACCAGGCCAACGGTTACGAATGAAAGAAAGCAGCTGTAGCGGTGCCAACAACATCACCACGGCGCCCACAATGGTGTGAAAGAAGAAACTCACCGTGACGGGTGAAATGGGACGGGCAAAACGGCTACGCTCTGGCAGCTCACCGAGCAGACCAAGAACACCTAGCCCGACCGCATAGATTGCGAATGGCGTGGCAATCAACACAAGCAGGGTGACAAACACCTTTGTCGCGTGACTGTCTTTCCCGGCAGAAACCCTTGCCACCATAATTTCTCCATATCCCCAGCGTTTGCAGGGACGCTTATCAATAACAAGCCGGCTAGCCTACCCTGTTACCGGGTCCACAGGTCAAGTCCTCGCGTCGCAGGCACCTGGAAAACTGATGCAGATCATTGCAGTCCATCATTCTGCTGGCAGCAGCCAACGAAATTGATTCACATCAACTCCCCTGGAGACAGCCCCCGGTCATAATTTCATTTTTGATTAACCGAAGATGGAGACATTCGAATGCTGAAGTTAACCAACCTGATCGTCGCCGCCATTCTGATCGCCTGTTCCAGTGTCGCTGGAGCCTATGAAGCCGGCGACATCTTCCTGCGCGGGGGGCTCGCAAACGTATCACCGGACGAGTCCAGTGATGGCATCGCCGTACCAGCGATCAGCGTCCCGGCAATCGCCGGAACCGGAGCCGAAGTCGACAATAACGTGCAGATTGGTATTACAGCGACCTATATGCTGACGGATCGTGTGGGTTTGGAACTACTGGCGGCAACCCCCTTTTCCCATGACATCACCGCCAACCTCTCAGCAGCCGGCTTTGGCAGCGTTCCCGCTGGTGAGACCAAACACCTGCCCCCGACCTTGTCAGTCACCTACTACCCGTTTGGTTCCGGCGCAGCGCTAAAACCCTATATCGGCGCGGGTATTAACTACACGATCTTTTTCGACGAGGAAGCCGACCCGACGCTGGAAGCGGCAACACCAGCCGTGGTCAATGCCCTGACAGGAATGGAAACACTGCCACCCTCAACACCGGTTGACATGGACCTGGACCTGGACGATTCATTTGGCCTCGCACTTCAGATTGGCTTTGACTATGTGCTGAACGACCGCTGGCACGTAAACGGATCATTACGCTGGATCGATATCGATACCGACGCCACGTTTACTTCCGCCCTCGGGACGACGGTGACCGTCGACAACGTCGAGATCGACCCCTATGTGTACCAGCTGAATATCGGCTACACCTTCTGATCTTCCGCCCCGCCGGTAATCCCTACCGGCGGGGCGAGCTTTCCCGGCCTTTCCCGGTTGTCAACTTGACCAGTCGGCCCACGGCGATGATATCTTTCTCTGCTCCCTAACGTGGACGCTATATGAGATGACAACCATCGGTTTAGTGCACCCGGGCTCCATGGGGGCACCGGTCGGCGCCGCCGCGAAATCAAACGGTCACAGGGTCTGCTGGGCAAGCGAAGGCAGATCGGAGGCATCCAGGCAACGTGCCAGCGACGTCGGACTTGAGGATTGCACCACCCTCGCAGCACTGTCAGCAACGTCTCACATCATTCTCTCTATCTGTCCACCGACCGATGCTTTTCACGTCGCGCAACAGGTGATGGCCACCGGCTTTACGGGAACCTTTGTGGATTGCAATGCGGTTGCTCCGCAAACCACTCGCGAGATCGGCAACTTCGTTCGGCAAGCCGGTGCGGCCTATGTGGATGGCGGCATTATCGGAGGGCCGCCCTCGCAAAAGAACAACAACACCATCCTCCACCTTTCCGGCCCCGGCGCCAGGGCTGTCGCCAACATCTTCGCCGGCACGATGCTCGGTACCAATGTGATCGACGAGAACATCGGTACCGCCTCTGCACTGAAGATGGTGTACTCTGCATACAGCAAGGGAACCGCCGCATTACAGGCAGCGATCCTGGCTGTCGCCGAACGCGAGGGCGTCCTTGAACAGCTCGACCAACAATGGGGAGATGAATTTTCCGAGCAGGCCCGGCGCCGGGTCACTTATGTCAGCGCGAGGGCGTGGCGCTGGGCAGGAGAGATGGAGGAAGTCTCGGCAACCTTCAGTGCCGCGGGTCTACCGGGCGGTTTTCACCACGCGGCTGCCGAAACCTACGCACGACTCGCGGCGTTCAAGGACATCGGAAGTGACCGGATTGAGCCGGTGATCGAAGCACTCCTGCACAAGCAGCATAAACAGCAAAATCAGTAAAAAGGAGATCAATGATGGGCGTTGCCCTTGGAGCACACATCGGCCAGCAGAACATGACCATGGAAGAAATGCGCACGCTGTGGAAGCGTTTCGATCCTGTCCTCGACTGGATCTCCGTGTGGGATCACTTTTATGAAGCACCCCCGGCAAGCGGTACGCTGGACCACTTCGAGGCCATGACAACGCTGGGTGCCCTCGCCGCCGACACTTCCTCTGCCCGACTGGGTTGTTTGGTGTTTTATGTCGGGTATCGAAACCCTGGCGTCATTGCCAAGGCCGCTGCGACTCTTGATCACATTTCCAACGGCCGGTTCGAACTTGGCCTTGGTGCTGGCTGGCATGTGCAGGAAGCCAATGCCTATGGTTACGACTTTCCCTCGGTCGGGACCCGGCTCGACATGCTCGACGAAGCAACCACCATTATCCGCGGCCTGCTGACCCAGGATCGAACCACCTTTGAAGGTAAGTACTATCGCGTCGAAAACGCATCGAACGTGCCAAAGCCGGTGCAGTCCAGACTGCCCATCTGGATCGGCGGGCGTGGTGAGAAGAAAACGCTGCGTATTGCAGCAACCCACGCCGATGGCTGGAATGCCGGTTACGTCAGTGCCGCGGAATTTGCTCGATTGAACGGTGTGTTTGAAAGCTGGTGTGAAAAGCTGGGTCGCGATCCTGCCGGCATTGGGCGTTCGATCAACCTGTCATTCAACATGGGGATGAACGACAAGGAAGTGGCCCGGGAAAAAGAACGGCTCTATGAATCCTGGGGCCCGGGTGCGGCCAGGGTGGAGCCGGGCTCTCTGCTGTGCACCCCAAGCGAAGCGGTCGACCGCGTTCAATCCTATATTGAGGCAGGTGCGGACCACGTGAATGTTGCGCTGCGCGCGCCCTGGAATGCTGAGGCGATGGACGCCTATCTGGAAGAAGTGGTGCCGCAAGTCCGCAATCAGAACTAGCGCAGATATTGCACCAAATGCGCGCTAGCTCTCGAGGATGTCGAGCATCTCACTGATCGAAGTGAACTTGACCCGCGGCCGGCCGGACTGTTCGCCCCGTGAGGTTTCCGCCTCATCGATGCGCGTCCAGTCACCGTAGGCAACGACTTTCGGTACCCGGGACTGCATCAGCTCAGCAGCCGAATCAATACCTGGCGACTCTACCTCTGGCAGGCTTCCTGCCTTCAGGTCTTCCACCATGGACGCCACTGTTTCCTGCGCATCGGTCTTGTTGGTGCCGATTACGCCACTTGGCCCCCGCTTGATCCAGCCAGCGCAGTACAACCCTGTTTGCACCTCACCATGCTCGTCGGTCACCCTTCCGTGATCATGAAACAGACTACCGGACGCCTCATCGAACGGCAGGCCTGACAAGGCAACACCACGATATCCCACCGAACGGAACACAAGCCCAACCGGGATTTCTTCTACCTGGTCTGTCGATCGCGCCTTAAGGGATCCGTCTTCACCACGTACCAGTTGATTACGCACCACCTTGATCGCCCTGACCCGACCGTTTTCGTCGCCAAGGATCTCCGTCGGCGAGACAAGAAATCGAATGCGCAACTGTTTCGGTTTTTCCTGCTCAGTACGAGCGGAGATTTCCTCGATCAGCTCGAGATTCTTCTTCACGTGGCGATCAGCATCGGCTTCGAAATCAGCCCGGCTTTCAGCATCCAGCATCGCATCGTCCGGCGCAATGACCACATTGGTGTCGCTGAGTTCTGACAATTCCTTGAGTTCAGGGGGCGTGAATGCAGCCTGAACAGGCCCGCGACGTCCAAGCATGGTGACCGTTTTCACATTGCTGTGCTTCAGCGCCTCGATCGCGTAATCGGCCATGTCCGTGACTTTAAGCTCGTCGTTCGTATGGCAAAGCATGCGCGCGACGTCCACTGCCACATTGCCGATACCGACCACGGCCACGTGTTCCGCCGAAAGATCAAAGTCGAGCCCCGCAAAATCCGGATGGCCGTTATACCAGGCGACGAAGTCGGTGGCGGAATGGCTGCCTTCGAGGTCTTCCCCCGGAATACCCAGCGAGCGATCGACCTGGGCGCCGGTCGAGAAGACAATTTGGTGATAGTGACGCTGCAGATCGGAAAGCGTGACATCTTTACCGAATTCCACATTACCGTAGAACCGGTAATTGGGCTGACTCGCACTCTTGTGGTAAGCGCGGGTTACTGACTTGTCCTTTTGGTGATCGGGGGCGACACCGCCGCGAACCAGACCAAACGGTGTCGGCAACCGATCGAACATATCGATCTCGACAACCACATCATCGTGTTTCAAAAAGTTGCTGACGATGTAAAAACCGGCCGGTCCGGAACCAATCACAGCCACACGAAGTGGATTGGAACTAGTGCCAATGGACATCACTCTCCCCCTTGCGATCACCCCACGAGGTTACCAAATTCCAACTGACCGTCCTAGGCAGGACCCTTAGCGGCGCTCATGCTCGCCGCCCGGCGGCGCATCACGCATAATGCACCGATCATCCGGACGATGCTTTGTGAACCAGACCCTCACATCCAGTAATGGCAACGGACCAGTCGATGCCTGGCTGAAGCGAATCGGCATCCGTCCCGATGAACGCGGCGTAACGGCGCTGCTGTTCGGCAACATGTTTCTTTCCGGTATCGCAATCGGAATGATCCGCGTCTGCGCCTTTACCCTGTTTCTGGAACATTACGGCGCCGACCGACTGGCGCTGGTGGCCATTCTCCTGGCAGTGACCGGCACCGTGGTAACCCTGGTGATCGAGCGCGGGACCCGGCACCTGTCCATCGCGGGATACTTGTTCACGGTACTCGGCACCATCCTGGTCGGCCTGGTGATCGCCCGGGGCCTGCTGGGGCTGCCGGAACCAAAGCTGGTTATCTTTTTCCTGCCGCTCTTTTTTGAGATCGTTTACATGCTGTTCAGCCTGCAGTTCCTGGCGCTGCTTTCCAAACTGCTGAACGTCCGCCAGTCGAAACGACTCTCCGGCATCGCCCGCTCCGGGGAATTCCTGGCGGAGATGGTCGGCGGGCTGTCAATCGCGTTGTTGCTCAGATTCATCGATGTGCCGGAACTGCTGTGGGTTGCCGCCCTGGCAACGTTTGGTGTTTTCGCCATCGTGGTCATGACCGTGCGTCAATTCCGCGGCCAGCTGATGCGCACCACCCAGGACCTGGAAGAAGAGGAAGCCCAGGGGGGTCAACTGCTGGGCATGATGAAGCTGCCCTACGTCCGGCTGATCAGCCTGTGTTACGCGGCGTACATCTTCGCCTACTTTTTCCTGGACGTTGCGTTCTACCGATATGCTTCCGCGCAGTTTCCTGACCAGCGCGTCATGGCGGAGTTCCTTGGCCAGTTCTTCGCGGTCATTGGTCTGGTGACCCTACTGACCATGGTCATCGTGTTCGCGCCATTTCTCCGTCGATTTGGCATTCTCGCCGGTGTACTCGCATTCCCGGCTGTGGTCGCCGTGGGCTCCACGGCGGTCACCAGCCTTGAACTGGCGCAGGCTGACATTGCCATCATCTTTGGCGTGATGGTGGTCACCAACGGCGCCCGCTTTGTCCTTCAGTCAGCGATCTGGCGCCCCAGCGTGGCCATCCTGTTTCAGGTTTTGCCCGACCGACAACGCAGTCGTGGCACCGCCCTGATCGAGGGAGTCATCGATCCTTTTGCCGGCGGCGTCGCGGGCGTCTGCCTGTTTATCCTGTCCGACACGCTGGGCCTGGAACCCAAGTACTTCCTGATCGCACTGACAGTACTGATGATCACCTGGTTCGCGCTGGGCTTCAGCATTCGCCGCATGTATCTCTCGAACCTCGTGGTGAGCATCCAGAAACGCAAGCTCGGCGAACTCTCCCTGCAGGAACTGGACAACGCCAGCCTCGATATCATCAAACGCGGACTCAACAGTCCTTATCCCGCCGAGATCTTTTACTGCCTGAACATCCTTGAAGAACTCGAGCATCCGGAGATCACCGAGCTGATCAAAGATGTCATCAGCAGCCCGGATCATGACGTGCGCATGAACGTCCTTGAACGGATCGAACGACTGCGCATCGAACCGCTGCAGCAACACGTGCTGGCGAGAATCGAGTCTGAATCTTATCCGGCGGTTCGTGGCCAGGCCCTGAAGACCTACGCCGCACTCGGCGCCGACGATGTCATTGAGCGCCTCTCCACTTATCTCGACGCAGCAGACGATCCCGTCCGCGCCGGCGCGCTGGTCGGCATACTGAGCTATGAGCCTTCAAACCCCGATGCTCAGGACTACCTGCTGGCGCTCATCCGGT
Source organism: Pseudomonadales bacterium (assembly GCA_028281885.1). GTDB lineage: Bacteria > Pseudomonadota > Gammaproteobacteria > Pseudomonadales > Azotimanducaceae > JANQJA01. The sequence goes on from JANQJA010000004.1 coordinate 33,893, forward strand.
CCGAGACCACCAGCAATCGCCGGCTTGCCGCCCGCGCGCTGGGCCAGATCGCCAGCAGCGACTTCTCCGGATTTCTGGTGGAGTTGCTGGATGACGCTGATCCTGACGTCGTCAATGAGGCCATCCTTGCGGCCGCCAACCTGCAGGACAATCGACTCATTGAAGTCCTGGTCAGAAAGCTGGCCGACCGCCGCTTCCAGGGCCGGGCCGGCCTGGCACTACACCAGTACGGCGAGGACGCACTGTATTACCTCGAACTGGGATTCACTTCGCCTTCAGCCACGCGTCAGACTCGCCGCCAGATGATCGAGGTGATCCGCGAGATTGGCGGCGTCTCGGCGATCGAACTATTGCTGCGGCATATTGATATCGAGCAACCGGAACTGAAACATCAGATCTATCTCGCCCTGGCGACACTGCACTACCAGGCCGACGCCGACGATCAGTATGTGTTCGTCAATAAACTGGAAGAAGAAGTGCAGCAGATCACCTGGCTGCTCGCGTCCATGGAAGACCTGTACGGCAGCGAGACCTATCATCAGTTGACCGCAGCACTCGGTGAAGAACTGGACCACCATCGCGACAATATGTTGCTGCTGACATCCTTCCTGTTCCCCTCGATCGTAATGCTGGACACCCGCGCCAACATCGATTCCAAGGTGTCCGAGTTACGGGTCTTTGCCCTCGAAGTCCTCGACAACCTGCTCACCACCGAAATCAAGCAGGTGGTCATTCCCGTACTCGACGATCTCAACGTGTCGGAAAGGCTCGCCCTGTTGCGCACGCGATACCCGCAGGAGTCGCTGGGCGCAGAGGCACGTTTTCACCGTCTGGTAGAAGAACATTTTGACGAACGCTTCTTCTGGACCCAGGCGTCGTTGCTGCTGCTGATCGGTCAACATGCCGCCACGGAACACCTGGCCATCGTTGAACGTTCACTGGAACACGCCGAACCCATCGTCCGTGAAACCGCGGGCTGGGCACTCGCGCAACTGAACCCACCCGACCTGCGCCAGCAACTGCAGCGGCGCGCCGACGATCCCAACGCTCCCGTCAGGGAAGTAATCCAGGCACTGCTCGCGGAACTGGCAACCGATTCCTAGCGCGGGTTAGTCTTTTGGGGAACAGTGGGAGACCCGACAACATGGCTTACGAAGATGGATTCGAAAGCGCCGGATACGACTGGCGCCTGTACTGTGGCGAAGGTGTTATCGAAAACAACCTGAAAAGCGCAGCGCAAAGACTCGGCGCCAGCCGCGCGATGGTCATTTGTTCTCCCTCAATCAACAGCAAGACGAACACCATCGCTCGCATCGAGGCTGCGTTGGGAGACCTTTACGCTGGCGTGTTCGATCAAATCGAAAAGGATTCAACCTACCAGTCAGTCTGCGGCGCGGTCGATGCGGCGAAAACGGCGGGCGCCGATCTGCTGATTGCCGTTGGCGGTGGCAGCGTGATCGTTTCAACCCGCGCGGTCGCCATCTTTCTCGCCGAAACCGCATCACCGTTTGAGATCATGACCCAGTATCCCGAGGGCGGCCGGCCTTTCAGTCCAAGACTGATGGCGCCCAAGCTGCCGATCATCAACATCCCGACGACGCCGACCAGCGCCATGAACCGGGCCGGCACCGGGCTCAAGAACACTGACCTCGACCATCGCATGGAGTACTTCGACCCGAAGACACGACCCAGGGCGCTGTTCTTCGATTACGAAACGTTGCTGACCACACCGCCGGGCGTCATCCGTTCCACGGCCACCACCGTGTTCAGTGGCCTGATCAGCAGCTCCTCCCGGGAAGCCTCCAATCCACTGATCGCGGGTAACCAGGCGCAAGCATTCAAACTCGGCTTCAATGCCTACAAACGGCTGATGAACGAACTGGACAATCCGGTGCTGCGTCGCGACCTGTGCCTGTCGGCATTCCTCAGTAATCGTTCAGAAGATGACGGGCGCGCTCGCGTGATGGTCGGCAACAACTACTTCGGCGGCAACTATGCCGTCGCAACCGCACTGCACCTGTATCGATCCAACATCGGCCAGGGCGAGTCAACCTGCGTGCTTCACGCCAGCAACATTCGACTGGCCAAGCCGGCACCGCTGGAGGCTGCCCAGCGAACTGCCAGCGTACTCGGCGTGTGGCAGGACGGTATGATGGCGGGCGAAGCGACCGAGGCCATCGCCAGCGAGCTCGAGAACATCTATACGAATGCTGGCATGCCCATACGGCTGCGCGAGCTGGATCTTGAGCAAGAAGACCTGCCGAAAATCGCGGCAGAGACCGTGAAGAACTTCAATGCCCGCGGCAGTTTCACCTCGCCTGAGGAACGGATCGCCACCTCACTGAAGTTATTGGAGGCGGCCTACTAGGCCAGTTTCCTCGCGCAAGATCTTCATCGCGCCAGTGCCACCTCGTCAACGCCAAAGGCTTTCGCATAGCAGGCATTCTTCCAGCTGCCCACGCTCGCGCCAATGTCCCTCGCAAACAGGCGGCCCTCGTTGATGGTGCCCGATGCCGTTGATCGCGCGCCGACGACCAGCGCCGGCAGCTCGACCCGAATTGGTGGCGTGCCATTCGCTCTCGCCAGTTCCACCAGCCGGTCGCGAACCTCCTGCTGATCATGGACTTCCGCATAGATTCGAAAGTGCTGATCAAAATCAATCATCACCGCGACCATGAGCCCCGCCAGCAGTCCGGCCAACGGATATCGCCAGCGCGATCTGAGCAACTCACCGACCACCGGTGTCGGAAAGAAGGCCATCACAGCAAATGTCATGAACACCTCGAACGGGGTAAAGACCCGACCTACCCAGCTCGCCACGGGCGCAGCAACCAGCGATATCACAGACGCCACAGCCATGGCAGCGAACACCAGGGACGTCAGCAACTGACGACGAAACACAGGTGCGATCGATGGCGACCAACAGATTCGCCACAAGATACCGAAACACAGATACGCTCCCAGCCAGGCCGGGTGCAGGTAATGAAAGATTCGCTCAACCGCCTGCAGGATGCGCTCAAAGGGGCTGTCCAGGTAACCAATCAGGTCAGCGCGCTCGTAATTGCCCGGCGCCAGGACCAGCAGCGCGGTACCGATCAGCCAACCGACAAGTCCGGCCCACACCAGTTGGGACGAGCGACGACCCAGTCGCAGCTGCACGTTCATCACCAGCAGCCAAACGACAGCGACGGCGCCAGCAATGTTCTCGAGCCAGGCCCCGACGATTACACAGGCAACGCCAAACAGGGCGACAACAACGAGCCCCTGCGCTCGCCGTCTGTCCCAGATCACCTCATCGACGACCACCTTCATGATCCAGGCCGCCAGAACAACGCCCCAGAAATACTGGATCGCGCCGGTCTTCCACAGCACCAGCTCACCCAATCGGTGTGGCGTAAACCATAGCAACGCCAGGTAGAGCACCAGCACCAATAACTGAACCGAAGGACGGAGCGGACCGGGCAATCGGACTGCCAGCAACACAGCGCCAATAAAAGCAAGTGCGTTCAGCAGGTTGAACAGGCTGAGCCCGGTGTCGCCCGACGAGAAGGCATAGTAGAGCGTCATCTGCACAGGGAAACGCCCGGTCCAGCTGAAGTACTCACCCCAGACGATGTTCAGGACGGAGATAAAATCAGCATCCAGCAACGATCGACAGTAATCATCGGCGAATCGGGGTACCACCTGATTGAGCTGGAACATCGCGATGCCGACAATCGCCAGCACAACGATCACCGGGATATTCTCGTACCGCGCCATCAGTTACCCGGGGCAATTTGAAGTCGGACAAGACTACCCGAATTACACCTGACGCGGGCAAAAAGCTGGCATAATGATCGCTTTCATCTGCAAGCAGTTGCCATGCTCCTGACGATCGAGAAGGTGCTTATTCTCAAGTCGGTGAAGATCTTCTCTTCGGTACCGGAAGCACAACTGGTCGATCTGGCAACCATCGTCGAATCCGTCGAGTACGATGCGGGCGAGCTGATCGTCAGCCAGGGCGACCTGGGCAACTCGATGTATATTGTCGCCAATGGCAAGGTCCGCATCTTCGAAGGCGACAAGGAACTGGGCCTGCTCGGTAGTCGGGCCGTTTTCGGCGAACTCGCTGCCCTCGATCCCGAGCCACGTGCCGCCTCGGTGGAAGCGGTCGAAGACTGCACGCTGCTGCGCCTGGACGGCGAGTCCCTGTACGACCTCATGTCTGGCAACAAGGAAGTCACTCGCGGTATTGTCCACGTATTGTGTGACTATGCCCGCCGCAACCTGGCACTGGCGGCGAAGTAGACGAAGTAAAGGCAACAAGTAGCGACCGCATCCGCCGGAGGTTAACTGCATGACCCGCATTATCGGCATTCTGCTTGCCGTCATCGTCGCGATCCCCGTTGTCCTGATCGCGGTATTGGCATTACTGCTCGCCAACCCTGAGATCTATCGCGACCGTCTGTACGACGCCTTCACCGACGAAACCGGATTCGTGCTTGCCATCGACGGCGACATGCGCTGGCGTTACTTCCCACCGATCGCGCTTTCGATCAGTGACGTCACCATTCGCCCGGCAGGCAGCGACCAGCCACTCGCGTCGTTACAGTCAGCAGACATTGACCTTGACCTGTTGCCGCTGGTGTTTGGCAGTGACATCGCCATCAACGGCTTCAGTACCGACGGGGTGACGGTCAACCTGGAAGTGAATGAACGGGGTGAAGGCAACTGGGAAGTCACATCGCCATCTCCCGCCGCCGAAGACGAAACATCTGCGACAACCGACGAGACCGGCATGGACCTGGGACTCAACATTCAGGCCATCAACGTCCTCAACACCACCGTCAACTACGTCGATCGATCCGCCGGCACCGACTACACCATCAATATTCCGGCGCTCGCACTGGGCGCGATTGATCTCGACAAGCCTGCACCGCTGGCGATCCAGCTCAACCTGCAGGACAACACCGCGGGCGTGGCGGTTGATATGCAAGGTGATGGCGAGATCACGATTGCCACCAGATTCTCACAAATCAGACTCGATGACTTTGCGGTCAGTAAACGCGTCGTGATGCCGGGAATGAATGCGATCGTCGCCAACGTCACCGCAAGCGGATCCTATGATGTGGCAAAGAGCCACGCCGATCTGTCATGGAGCGGATCAATCGACGACATCCAGGCGAGCGGGACCACACAGATCACCATCGGTGACCTGGTCGACCTGGACTTCGACCTCACCCTTGACCAGGTCAATCTCAACACCTACATGACAAGTGGCGAGCCATCCGGAGAGGCGACCGCAGTAGCACCAGAAGACGTCGACGTGCTGCCGCTGGAAACGCTCCGGGCACTGACCATCGATGGCAAGCTCGGCATCGGCAGGCTGATCTATGACACCTGGTCCTTTTCCGACGTCGGCGTCAGCGTCAAACACGCCAACAACCGGCTCAACACCGAAGCCGGACTGTCGGGCCTGGGCGGTGCGATCAATCTCCACTTCAACGCGAATACGGGCGGCAACGGTTCAGGACAAACGCGACTATCGGCAAGCGGACTCGATGTCACCGAACTCAGCGGGTTCGAGTGGATCACTGGCAAGATCAACGTCGACTCCAACACCACCTTTTCCGGCCACCGGCTGAGCCAGATCCTGAACACCCTGAACGGCCCAACCAGTTTTGAAATTCAGGACGGCGTGCTCGACGTTCGCCCGATCAAGCGGATCGCCATCTTCGTCGATTCGATTCGAGGCGAAACATCCCGCGTCGCCAGCTGGCCGGATCAGATGCCATTCCAGCAGATGACCGGCAGCCACCAGTTCAACAACGGCACCGCCACCGGCCAGCAACTGGAGTTCACCCTGGAAACGCTGTCCGGCAACGCTTCCGGTGGTTTCGACTACCTTGCCAATCAGCTGAACTATGACATTCGCCTGCGACTGCTGCGCAATGAAGGTCCGTTCAGCGTCGGCCCGGCACTCGCCCGCATCGAGTGGCCGCTCCACTGTGAGGGCGCCCTGGATGCCACGGCAATGGAACTTTGCCTCCCCGACAACGACGCCATTCGCAAGCTGCTCGGCGACGTCGCGAAACAGGAAGTCCAGCGTCGGGTCGAGGATAAAATCAAGGACAAGGTGAAGGACGCGCTGCGGGGATTCCTGAATCGCTGATGGGTGATTTCAGCGACAAACTATTGACCTGGTTTGATCAGCACGGCCGCAAAACCCTGCCCTGGCAACAGGACTTCTCGCCTTACCGCGTCTGGGTCTCCGAGATCATGTTGCAGCAGACTCAGGTCACCACCGTCATCCCCTACTTTGAACGATTTATGCAACGCTTCCCCACGGTTGAGTCGTTAGCACAGGCCAAACTGGACGAAGTGCTGCACCTGTGGACCGGGCTTGGCTACTACGCCCGCGCACGAAACCTGCACAAAACGGCGCAGATCGTGACGGAAGCACACCAGGGTTGTTTTCCGGCCACCGTCGAAGCGCTCACTGCCCTACCCGGCATTGGCCGCTCGACTGCAGGCGCGATTGTCTCCATTGCCGGCGGCGGCCGCGCACCGATTCTCGATGGCAATGTGAAACGGGTGCTCGCCCGCTGCTTTGGTATTGACGGCTGGCCCGGACAGACCGCAGTCGCGAAAGCACTCTGGGCCAAAGCTGAGGCGCTCACGCCAACAAAGCGAGTCGCCGACTACACGCAAGCCATCATGGATCTGGGCGCCACCGTGTGTGTTCGCTCGTCACCGGTGTGCAGTGCCTGTCCGTTCGCTAACGAGTGTGTTGCACACAGCGAGGGCCTGATTGATGAACTCCCCGGCAGGAAACCAAAAAGGGCAACGCCCGTAAAACAGACCACGATGCTGGTGGTCGAAAACGACGACCATGAAGTGTTGCTGAAGAAGCGACCGACCGATGGCCTCTGGGGCGGACTCTGGCACTTCCCGGAATGCGACGAAGACGCTATCGAGGAAACCCTGGCCAACCTGGGATTCGAGTCACCGGCATCGGTCACGCGACTCGAGCCGTTCCGCCATACCTTTACCCACTTCCATTTGGATATCACACCGGTCCGCGTTAGGGTTGAGCACGCACTGAATGCGATCGGTGAGCCAGACCAACTCTGGTACTCGACGACCGAACCGGCCAACATTGGCCTGACCCGTCCCGTGGTCCACCTGCTCGATCTGTTGGAGACTCCATGAGCCGCACTGTGAACTGTTCGAGATACAAAAAGGAACTGCCGGGGCTTGAAGCGCCGCCCTTTCCAGGACCCCGTGGCCAGGAAGTATTTGAATCCACCTCCGCCCAGGCCTGGACAGAATGGCAGGACCTGCAAACCATGCTCATCAATGAGAAGAACCTCAACATGATGGACAAGGAAGACCGCCGCTACATCAACGATCAGCGGGACAAGTTCCTTGCTGGCGAGCCCGTTGACCGCGCTGAAGGCTACGTCCCGAAACAGCCCTGATTGTTTCCAATCGGGAATATATTAGTTGCGAATGATTCCCTGTTTACCCTTGAAATTTGGGAGTTAAATACTCCCTGCGTTCACACCAGAGGCGCAACCGACGTGGGGGTAACATGACAATGGCCGAAATCCAGCCTGTACAGGCACTCAAAACCGAGACGGATATGGGTGAGCTCAAGCGCCCACTGCAACACGAGCCCGTCGAAGAAAAGATCTCCGAATGGGAACGTGCCCGGATGACCAGTAAAACCTGGTCGATGGAACAGGACTAAACTCTTTCCTTAGGTTGCGGGGGTGCCTTCACCCCTGCTCTTTTTTTCTCCCTACGAAACACTAGTTGCGGCGTGTTTGCAACGCCCGCACCCGCTTGACTCACCCAACGAGCTTCGATTTAATGGCGCCTCTTTTTTGCGTCGGCATCGAATATCCTCGCCGACGACCTCACTGGCCAGATAGCTCAGTTGGTAGAGCAGAGGACTGAAAATCCTCGTGTCGGTGGTTCGATTCCACCTCTGGCCACCATCTAAACCTTGGAGTGCTTTGTAGGTCTCTGAAGTCTCACGAGTTTCTCGTTGGGCGAACTTCGGAGGAGACAAAGTTGAAGACAAAACACCCACGCTACACATTTCTGAAGAACGGAATCTACTACTTCAGTCGGTTGATTCCTGCAGATCTTGAACACCTATATGCGTCGAAGAGATACGTAAAATCCTTGCGGACGAAATCACGGCGTGCAGCAAAAAAATCAGCAGAAATCATCTCGGCTCGGCTCGATGAGAACTGGCTCAGGTTGAGGATGTGCTCAAAGGATCTGCCAGAGCTGAAGCCGCGAGCAGAAATGCCAGTTCAAGCAAACTATATCCGAGCGGCACCTACGATCACGGAATGTCTTGAACAGTATTTGGATGTAAAGGGTGTAAATCGGCCTCAGACATTCTTTACTGGGGCAACTCGAAATATTGGATACCTAGTGTCCGCCGTTGGCGATCGCCCTCTAACGAGCTATACGGTGGCTGACGCAGTACTACTTCGTGACAGTTTGCTGGAGAGGTCACTTAGCAGCGCAAGTACTCGGCGAGTCTTCGGCAGCATTTGTGCTGTAGTGGGATTTGCTGTCAGAGAGAATGGACTGGATCTGGAGAATCCTTTCTCTCGAATCTATCTCCCACCTGAAACCACCAAGCGACGACAACCACTAAACACGATAGAGATTCTTCAACTACAGCAACGCTGTATGGTTGTTGACGACGAGATACGAAGACTGATTGCGCTCATCAGCGACACCGGGCTACGTCTGGCTGAAGCGGTCGGCCTCAAAAGAGAAGATTTGGTTGTTGGGTCAGGTATCCCTCACATTATCGTAAGACAACACGCTCACCGGCGGCTAAAGACAACTTCAAGCGCCAGAAGCATACCTCTTGTAGGTTGTTCTTTTTGGGCAGCGTCGCGAATAAATGAGCAAGGCAGCGAATTCTGTTTTCCTAAGTACTCCAACGCTATGGGGACATCTTCCAACACTGCGAGTGCCACCGCGAACAAATGGTTGAAAAAAGAACTCGGGCCTGAATTTGTGGTTCACGGTTTAAGACACAGTTTCCGAGATCGCCTGAGAAACGTCGGAGCGCCTACCGAACTGATCGACCAGCTAGGCGGATGGTCCAGACATACCATCGGCAGTAGCTATGGCGAAGGCTACCATCTATCTAGCGCAATGACTTTCATGCAGCAGATAGTGCTAGCAACGGCGGAGGGATGAACATTTTTTGAGCAGACCTTTCCTTGGACACCATGAGAGTCTAAGATCTCAGCGAGCCATCAGTTTCGCTGAATATGGACGTTCTCAAAGTAGCGGTTCACACCGGTTCCATTGCCACAGTCGCCTTAGTCATTATCTGGCTGATAGTAGATAAGCTCGTAACGCCGGCGCTTCTCGACAACATTTCAACTCAAGTGCAGATAGCGCTAATTGCAGGACTTGTCTGCCTTGTCGTTGTGATTGCAATCATTGCGCATTTAGCCCGCAATAGAACAGACGGCAAGAACCCGACTACAGTCGTAACAAAGAATGATGTGCGTGGGGACCTCGTGGTCGGCAACAAGAACTCAGTCAAAAGATGAGCAACGATATCCATGACAATCAATTCGATGGAGATCTTGTTAATGGCCCAAAGTACGTCGTTGAACAAGCCACCAATCTCGAAAACGCACTTAAGGGAGTTGCGGCGGCATCACAGTCTGACCTAGCCGATTTCAGCAAGAACATATTTAGTGTACTAGAAGCCTCCGAGGACACACCTATAGGACTAGAAGCGAAGCTGAATCAGGCTGGCCGATCAAATGAAGTTGAAATCGGAATAGAACTTAAGAATCGATTCGATCGTATTCTGTCGAAGCATACTCTCAGTCCATCAAAGCTCTCCGTTTACGCACACTCTTTGGATTTCATCCTCACCGTATACCGACACCACATCATGCCAATGATTGAAGAGGAGCGGCCCCAAGCTGAGATCGACAGTGAGATTCATTCGCTGATTATTGACAATCTCTATCGAGTGTTACCCCAATATGACATTCATGCGACCACCGAATTGATCGCCGGTATGGTCTATGCGCTTGGCGGCGCCTGTCGACTGCGATGGCATAAGGAATGATTTCCTATCATCCAATCTATGACGTAAATCACTGCGCTTACCGATTGATAGGGACTCTCGTTAACTCCAATGTAGAGAGCTACGAGTGGCAACAGCTTCGCTTATTGGATTTCTATCTGGTCTTTCCTCATCTGTTAAAGACGATTTCGCCTTGGCCCAGAGAGATTTCCCAACATCGACGCTTAGCTCACACGATACCGTCGCCATACGAGATCGTTCAGAACCCACGACGAATCGCTTTTGACGCACTGACGATCCAGAATCAAGCCGCGCGCGTCGTGCTTGCCAAAGGCATCTTTGACGTCGATGCGTTCTTGGACTCAAAGACTGCGACTCTCGGAAGCGTACCAACTGAGATCCGAGATCATCTATTGGCCGAACCTCTCTTTAACAATGAGACATTCGACGTGATTGCAAACCAGCTCCCCAAGGTCCGTTTTCGCGGACGCTCAGGCCTTCGTGAACGATCTGGACTGATGGAGTTTCGATACGACCAATGAGCGTTGGACTGAAGATCGAGATCATGAGCGTCTACAAAGATGCTGAAGAGGTTCTTCACCTGGACTTCCACCATGGTGTCAACATCATTCGCGGGGACAACGGGACCGGCAAATCAACCATCATCGAGTTGATGACGTTTGCATTGGGAGCAGACATACACGACTTCCACAGTCAACAACTTGCTTGTGACGTTGTTTTCCTTGAGCTAAGAATCAGGGAGCAACCATATACGGTAAAACGAGAAATCGACAAAGGTCGCCCACCGATTGCATTCGCTGAAGGTGAACTGTCAGAGACACTTGGCTCAGCTACTGAATGGCTAACCTTTGGCTACATACGGTCCGAGCAACGCATGAGTTTCTCTGAGCAGTTTTTCTCACTAATGGGGCTTCCGCAACATACAACTGAGACAAACAACAATCTGACAATGCATCAGTTACTTCGGCTGTTGTATGTTGACCAGATGACCGAGACTGGTGAGCTACTTAATCACGAAAGCCAGTTTGATCGAGGTACTCTCAGAAGGGCAATTGGTGAGTACTTGCTTGGAATCGACGACTTAGAGGCACATGAACTTCGTCAGAAACTACGCACTACGGAGCGTAAGTATGAGTCAATCGAGGGAGAGCTCCGAGCAATCTATCGAATACTCGGCTCCACGGTGGACGAGTTCAATCGAGAGAGGCTCCTCGAATCTATCGAGGAGAGAAAGAATGAAATCGACAAACTTGAACAGCAACTGAGCGAGCAGCTCCTTCTATCCGACGATGAACTTTCCGAAGAGAACAAGAAGTCACTTGACGAGCTCACACAACAACTGAAGGAGTTGACAGAGAAAAAGCTTGAACTAGTAGATCAGAGTGAAGCAACAAAAGAAGAACGCCTCGATTCAATGCTCTTCTTGGATTCCTTGGAGGAGAAAGTTCGAGCAATTGAGCAGTCCAGCGAAGCAAAGCAATGGTTCGTCGATGCAGACTTCAAGTATTGCCCTGCGTGTTTACAACCGCTTACCGAAACTGAGGAAGCCCATTGTCCGGTTTGTAAAGAACCCATAACTGAGGAGGAATTTGCAGGCGGACATATTCGCGCAATCACGGAGCTAAACTTTCAACAGAAGGAAACCCAAAGGCTACTGGTGGGCCTTGAACAGAGAATGAGTTCGCTGCAGAACGAACGGACTCAGCTAGACCTTGAGCTCGCGAAGCTCAAGTCACAGTATCGATCAATTGAGGGAAGCGGAAGAGCAGATAGCGGCGTCTTAAGCAGAATCAATCGTGAAATCGGATTCGCCCAGAATGACTTGTCTCGACTAGAAAACCAGCTTACGAGTATCGACAATGTGACGAGCCTACAGCGACAAAAGGATGAGTTACAGAGAGAGATATCGAGTATTGAAAGTCAGATCGAACAACTTGAATACGCGACAGCGGAGCGCGCGGAGTTTGTTTATAGGGGAATTGAAAGCATAGCCAAGGACCTGCTTGAACGCGATGGTGGTTGGGAAGACGAGTTTTCCGACGCACAGGAAGTAACTATCGACTTCGAGAGAAACTCAATGTGGGTTGACGGAAAGTCACGCTTTTCCGCAAGCTCTAGGGTTATCATGAAGAACTCGATCCGCATCGCAATCTTTCTGCAGGGGCTCACTGATTCCGATTCCCGAATGCCCTCGCTACTCATCATCGACAACATGGAAGACCAAGGCATGCAGCAGGAACGTAGCCAGAACTTTCAGAAGGTCCTCGTGGAAAGATGTGGTGATCTAGACAATCAGTTCCAAATAATCTTCACGACTTCGATGGTCGCACCAGAGTTGAAAGACTCAACCTTTGGAGTGGGTCCGTTCTACGAGAAGGGTACGCATTCTCTCGAAATTTGAGCTTCGCCCAACGAGAAACTCGTGAGACTTCAGAGACCTACAAAGCACTCCAAGGTTTAGATGGTGGCCAGAGGTGGCGTCATCGCCCTCAATCGGCACCAGTAATAGGTCTCGATCACGAGTAATCAATAGCTTACAGCAACCCGAAAGGCTTGC
>JANQJA010000011.1 GCA_028281885.1 Pseudomonadales bacterium
GCTCGAGCCAAATACCGCTTCTCCGGCGGCGAACTTGTTCGAACAGTCCTGAGTGCCAGCACCGAAGCGACGTCGGATCCCGTTGGCGAGGGCAAAGGGGCCAGAGCCCTGTCCTGACAACGAATTGAAGGCGCCGGGATTGCCACCATACATGGCGATAGCCTCATTGCCGTATTGCTCACGAATCTGATTGAGTCGTTCAGCGATCTCGCTCGCCGCCTCGTCCCAGCTGATACGTTGATCCGCCTCACCTGGCTCGCGTCGCACTGGATAGTTGAGCCGATCAGGGTCGTTGTGGACATCGAGCATCGCGATACCTTTGTGGCAGGCGAACCCTTTGGTCACAGGATGGTTCTTGTCTGGTCGTATTCTGGTGATTTCGCCACTTTCGACGGTGGCAATCAGGCCACAGGACGGTTCACAGACCCTGCAGAAGGTGGAAATGTCTCGGGATTCGCTCACTGGAGAGGCCTCAGAACGGTAAGAGAAAACCCTGAGGATAGCGCAGTCAGTGATCCCTGCAACTGGGCTAAACTGACCTTATGGCAACAAATAATGCAAATGAATCCGCCGTGAACCACGATGTGACGGCGATTGTGCTCTGTGGTGGCAGCGGGCGGCGGCTGGGAGGCCGTGACAAGCCGCTTATTGAAGTTGGCGGGCAGACGCTGGTTGAGCGGGTCATCTCGCGCATTCTGCCCCAGGTCGACTCGCTTGTGCTGAGTTGTCGCCAGAACACGGCCGGGTACGCTCATCTTGGTTACCCTGTGGTCACCGACCGTCTCGACGACGGTGGTCCGCTCGCGGGGATCGAAGCCGCACTCGGTCAGATTGCCACACGATTTGCGGTGATATGTCCGGGGGATGCGCCTGCCTTTCCCGCCGACCTCGTCGCGATGCTGTATGCAGGGATGACTGATTCAGGCGTGGTCTATGCACGCCACGGAAGAAATGACCAGTTTCTGTTCATGCTGATTCATCGCGATCTTCAGAAAAATCTCCATACCTGGCTGAAACGGGGCGGCCGCAAGGTGGGTGACTGGTTGCATGAACAGGGTGCGGTAGCGGTGGATTTTCCAGCCGCCGCACGATTCGATAACATCAATCTTCCCGAAGACCTCCAGCGTTGGTGCGATGAAACTCCGAATACTTGATGATGCGATACGCCTCAGGCTCGACCGTGATGAAGTGGACGCGATTGGTCGCGGCGAAGCCGTAATTGCGCAAACCGGGTTTCCCGGTGGTGAGCAATTCACTTACCAGCTTCAAAATGGCGCGGAGACGACGGCCAGTTTCAGTGAAGGAGTGATGCTGATTGAGATTGAGTGTACTGAGGCAGTGGCCTGGGCGGAGGATGACACGGCGGTATCATTGCGTGGTGTCCAGGCCGGCCTGAACATTCTGGTTGAAAAGGATTTCGAGTGCCTTGAGCCCAGACCCGGAGAGAGTCAGGACAACCGCTTTTCCAACCCCAAGTCCACCACAGACTGCAGTTAGCTTTTTGAGGGTTGCCTATCAAGCATTTGATTAGAATAAGTCGCTAAAGGATTCGGCGCAGATGGCAATGGCGACGAACAAGCAGGTCATTGTCTACATCGACGATACGAAAAAGCACAATCGCTACTGTTCCGCGTTCCGGATCGATGTGCTGGACTAGAAATCCCAGCCGGGATGTGCCCGTGGCGGACGAACGGTACGATCCAGCCCGTTAAGCAGGGACTCCTCACCCTGCAGGTCGTCAGTGATCGCAAGGCTCGATGCCGGGCGTATACCCAGCCACAGGCGTGAAAATGCCCCGACTGAGGCAGACAGTGTTGGCAGGGAACTGTCGCGCCCGGATTCTGCTGAAGACTGCTCTCCAAATCGCACAACATATTCCCCGCCGATGCCTTTCCAGGATGCATTGGGCGGAAGCTGCGCTTCAATCGGATCAGTCAGTGTCAGGTTGAACCTGACGTCGGGGCCCGGCAGGCTGGTTTTACCCAGACAGTGCGGCAGGTCGAGCATCCTGATCTGCCAATAAGCGAGGGAATCACTGCCGCTTCGGTACTCGCCTTTCTCGTTGCTGAGCCGGTTTCTGATCGGCTGGCGCAGCAGGTCCTGAATCTGCAGATCGCCAATCTCCAGCATGGATACGCTATAGACCTGATCTCCGAGGCTGCGAATCAAAGCCAGCAGCTCGAATAGTTGGGTCGGGGTCTGCCAGGCTTGCCAGGTGATCTCGTAAGGGCCGTGTTCTGCCTTCGCGGTACCGAAGATGAAATGCGTCAGTTCGCCGTTGGGACCGTCGAAATAACCCAGTCCGAAAGGTTCCTCGATCCAGTTGAGCTCTGCTTTCAGAATGTCGGCGTTGGGGAAGCTCACACTGCCGTGGGTACGCCGGCGGTGGCACATCGCGGCGTGGACGGCGGCAAAGTCCTTGGCTTCAAGGCGTCGCGGCGGGCGAAAGTCGCTGTCGATGGTCAGCGTTGCCGGATCAAAGCGAATATGTTGCTCATAGCTGCCGGTGCCGAAACCCACCTGATTGTAGAACCCCTGGTCGAACATGCCGAGGGCACTGACTGCCATCCCGGATATCGCCTGCCTTGCGACGAGTTCGGCGGTTGCGCGGGCGGCGAATCTTCGTTTTCTCGCAACTCGACTGGTGGTCACGGCCATGACACCACCCATCGGCAGGCATTCATCCTGGTAGGTGATGTCGCCATTTGCACCATGAACGGCGCATTCAGCCTCGCCGTCCAGTATCCCTACCAGGGCATCGTCTGCGGCTTCAAAAAAAGGTTCAACGAAGGTGCCGTCCTCTTCGATGTTCTTGATCCAGCCGCATTCTTTCCAGATCCGGCGTACGGCGCGGAGGTCTTTCGAGGCGCGATAGTCACGAATATCCATGAAAGTTTTCCAGGCAGCAGTTGATCATGTTAATGCAACCAGAATTCAGTCGGACAACATTTGCCACAGTTGGCTCAGTCGTTCCTGAGCGTTACCCCGGTCGGCGATAAATTCCACATGGTCGGCCGGAGCCGCGTCTGGTCTGAGCAGGATACCCCAAAGCGGTGTAATCTCGTTCGGGACGATGGAATAACGGATATCGATCACGAAGTTTTCTTTACTCGGGTCCATGGCGAGATAACCGGCAGAGAACCATCGAAATCGCTCGATGTCCCGGGCCTGCTGAGAGTCAGTCTCAAGCCAGTGTAGATCCCTTGCAATGTCGAGCTTCTGGACGCTGTCGCCGGGGAAGTGTTTGGGTGTCCAACCGAGTCTTACGGCGCTGACGTGGTATTCGCTGGTCGTCTCGATGACCAGTTTCCAGAGCAGGAGATTGGCGAATCCGGGTTTCGCATCCATGTGAATGATGTCCAGATTGTCGGCGCGAGCGATGGCTTCGCCAAAGACCAGGGCCCGTTCGCGCTGTATCAGCCCGAATGAGAGATAGATGAGTCCCCAGGCCAGGCCCAGTTGTGCCAGTCTCGGCTGCTTTCTCACCGCGCCCAGCACGACCAGCACGAGCAAGGGAATCGAAAAGAACGGATCGATGACTGCCACGTTGTTCCACGCGATTCGGATATCCGAGAACGGCCAGAACAGCTGGGTGCCATAGCTGGTACAGGCATCGAGTACGCCGTGGGTGGTATACCCGAGCAGACAGAAAAAGTAGGTTTGCGCCAGGGAGAGGTTCTTGCGCGCGAAAGGATAAAAGACCAGCGCGCAGATCAGAGCACCGACAGGAATAAAAACCAGGGAGTGGGTGAATTGTCGATGATATTCCAGAAACAGCAACGGATCGGTGCCGGATCGAATGAAGACATCAAGATCCGGTGCCAGGCCTGCCAGGCAGCCGAGCCAGGTTGCGGTGATGATGTGTTCACGTTTGCGGGTAACAGCGCCGGGGAGCGCGGCACCCAGAGTGCCTTGTGTAACGGGGTCCAAAGGGGCGTTTCCAACTACCGATTGCGCCTGCTTGTAGTGAACGTTAGCTTAGGTTATCGATGTTTGCCATCTGCAAGGCAGCGAGGAGGGAGATATGGGCAGATTGGACGGAAAAACGGCAGTTGTGACGGGTGCCAGTCGGGGCATCGGTGCGCGGATCGCGTTGCTCTTCGCCGAGGAGGGCGCGAATGTGGTTTGTGCCGCAAGAACAGTGAATGATGGTGATCACATACTGGAAGGTTCGTTGTCCCACACCATCAGGCAGATCAAGGACAAAGGGGGCGAGGCGCTTGCAGTGGCCGCTGATGTCTCTGAGGAGCAGGACTGCAGAAACCTCATTGACGGGGCGCTTGGTGCCTATGGTCGAATTGATGTGCTGATAAACAATGCTGCACTCAACTATTACATGCCGGTGGTCGATTACGACGTTAATCGATGGCGACGGGCGTTCGCGGTCAACGTGCATGGCCCCTTCATGCTGTCGAAGTTCGCCCTGCCGGGCATGATCGAACGCGGTAGCGGTGCGATTGTGAACATCTCCTCGGGTTCGGCGATTGGTCCGGGCCGGGGGCCCTATGATTCGGTGGGGCGCGGCGCCAGCATGTATGGTGCGAGCAAAGCCGCTTTGGAGCGATTTACCCAGGGGCTTGCCGAAGAGGTTGAGCAATTCGGCATTGCCGTCAGTGCCTTCTCACCATCGCAGGTTGTCCCGACGCCGGGAACGGTTCATCACGGACTGGTAGACGGTGAGGATGATCCGCGTGGTGAGCCAACGGAATACATGTCCAAGGCGGCGTTGCTGCTTGCTACCGAACCACTCGCCAGGGTCAGTGGGCGCGTTACCTATAGTCAGCAGATTCTGAAGGAGTTTGGCTGGATTGAGGAGGCGCGAGGTACCGGCGTTGATCGCGATGGCACAGGTTATTCTCAGATCTGACGAATTGTTCGGGGGGAAGGGGGATTGAAGCCCGAAGCTTTTTTTCCGCCGCTTGTCTGGGGGCGTGACTATACCGTGGACAAGTTGCGCCTGGACCTCATTGCCGGAATGATCGTGCTTGTCATTACCATTCCCCAGTCCATCGCCTACGCACTGCTGGCGGGTATGCCCCCTGTTGCCGGGCTTTATGCGGCTGTAGCGGGGCTGGTGTGTTATGCCGCCTTTGGCAGTAGTCGTGTGCTCGCCGTTGGGCCGACGGCCATCGTCTCTGTCATGACCCTGGAAGCCGTCAGCCGCGTTGCGATCGCTGGTACAGTGGAATATGTCGGTGTGGCGATTCGGCTGGCAGCGATGACTGGCGTCATATTGCTTATTCTGCGGGCAATTAATTTTGGCGCTGTCGTTAGTTTCCTCTCTCACGCGGTCGTGACTGGCTTTATCGCTGCGGCGGCGGTGATCATTGTTGTAAGCCAGCTCCCTGATCTGCTGGGTTTGCCCGCGAACCGGTCAGCGGATGTCTTCAGCAAAGTTGCCGGGTTCGTATCTTCGCTGGGGAATGCAAATGTTACGACGGCGCTGATTGGCTGCTTTGCGCTCCTGCTGTTGATCGGGATAAAACTTATTCTGGGCAGGTTGCTGCGAGCCGCGGGATTGTCGGATTTCTGGCAGATGGTCCTGGTCCGTTCTGCGCCACTCTACGTTGTTGTGATTGGTGCTGCCGCGGTCTGGGCCCTGTCGCTGCACAGCGATGCAGGGGTATCGGTGATTGGTGTGTTGCCGGCCGGACTGCCGGAGGTGATGTTTTCCGTGCCCGTCTGGCGAGAGGTGACCCAGTTACTGCCGTCCGCGCTGCTGATTGGCATGGTGATCTTTGTTGAAAGTACATCTGTCGGGACGGCTGTCGCAAGTAAACGTCGCGAGACTATTGATCCAAACCAGGAATTGATCGGCACCGGTGTTGCCAATATCGGTGCGTCGCTGGTGGGAGGTTTCCCAGTAGCCGGCAGCTTCGGTCGAACTGTGGTCAATTTCGACTCGGGTGCTGTGTCTCCTGTCGCATCGCTGTTCACTGCACTGTTATTGTTGTTGACGCTGCTGTTATTGTCGCCCGCCTTTTACTACCTGCCGAGTGCTGTACTCGCGGCCATCATTGTTGTCTCCGCCTTGCAACTGATAGACCTGCGCGGTATCCGGAAGATCTTTTCGTTTAACCCTGTTGATGGCGTTACGTTTTCGGTCACATTTTTTGCTGTACTGATTGTTGGCGTCGAGATGGGTATTCTGGTCGGGATTGTCATCTCGTTTATCCTGCTCATTCGTGCCAGTAGCAAGCCCCATATTGCTGTCGTTGGGCGGTGGCGTGATACCGAGCATTTTCGCAATGTAAACCGCCATGACGTGAAAACCTCGAACCAGGTGCTGGCGGTACGGATTGATGAGAGTCTCTATTTTGTAAATGTGCGCTTCATTGAGAACCATCTGCTTGACCTGGTCGCTGGATCACCGGATGCGGAACATCTCGTGCTGATCTGCACGGCAACCAATTTCATTGATTCCAGCGGTCTTGAGATGCTCGAAAAATTGTCAGAGAACCTGGCAGAGGTCGGCGTGACCCTGCATCTCTCGGAGGTGAAGGGCCCGGTGATGGATCGGCTCAAAGAGACGGAATTCTTCGCGAATATGCGTGGTCAGGTGTTCTTTACCACCGACGTGGCGATGCGGGAGCTTGCGGCTATCTAGTGTTATCTGTTATCGGTTTGTCTGTTTGTGCGTTGGGTGTCGAAGTAGCGCATTGAGAGAGGAAGAGATATGAGCGGCGATTATATTGAACGTGATGGGGTCAGGATCTATTACGAGGTCTACGGCGACGGTCCCGCGATACTCCTGACCCATGGTCATGGATCGACGTTGGGTATGTGGGATCCACAACGTGAGGCGTTGTCGAAAGAACACACATTGATCCTCTGGGACTTTCGTGGCCACGGCAAATCGGATGCCCCGGAAAACCTGGCGCTCTACAGCGAGCAGCTGACCGTTGATGATATGGCCGCGATTCTCGATCGGTTGGGCGTTGAACAGGCGGTGGTTGGCGGGTTGTCGCTGGGAGGTTTCATGACCCTCGCTTTTTATCTGGCCTATCCGGAACGGGTCAGCGCGCTCATGCCGATCGACTGCGGACCGGGATATCGGAGTGACGAAGCTCGTGACGCCTGGAATCAGTATGCGGAGAAGATCGCCGAACGAATCGAGGGTCAGGGCGAAAATGCGAGCGCCTCTCCGGAGCAGGCCCAGGCCCGGCACAACGATCCCCTGGGACCTGCCCGCACGGCGCGGTCCATGCTGCGACAGTACGATTCACGCGTTATCGACTCCCTGCCGGGTATCAGCGTGCCTACCTTGATTATTGTAGGTGCCAATGATGAAGCCTACCTGGCGGGAACGGACTACATGGCGAATAAGATTCCCGGTGCGGAAAAAGTTGTGATCGCCGATGCCGGACATTCATCCAACATAGACCAGCCTGAAGCATTCAACCGTGCCGTGCTGGATTTTCTCTCGCGAAACGGGCTCTAGTCAGCTCAGGTTTTCGTGCCAGCGGGCACGGCCAACGCCGCCGCCAGCGCCGTTTCAATGATATCCATTTCAGGTTCACCGATGGTGAATGGTGCGCCGATACAAAGGATGTCACGGACTTCGCCAGTACCCCCCGGATAGAAAAAAGCACCTGCTTTCATGCCCGCAGCGATCATCTTCGAAGTCATGGTGTCTTCGGTCGCAAACCGTTCGAGCGTTTCCCGGTCCCGGACGACTTCGATACCGATGAACATGCCCTCACCGCGAATCTCAGCGACATTGGGATGTTGTCCAAAGCGGGATTGCAGTCGTTCCTTTAGTGCAGCCCCAAGGGTTTTGGATCGGTGAACAAGCGACTCCCGGCGGACAATCCCAAGCACAGTGGCCGCGGCGGCGCAGGATTGTGGCAGCGCCGCGTAGGTATGAAACATCACTTCAAGACCCGCGTCGGCGATACTGCGTGCAACCTCATCCGTAGTATAGACGCCGCCGATAGGAGCATAGCCTGCCGCCAGACCTTTGCCGGCAGCGAGTATATCGGGGCGGATGTCGTACAGATCAATGCCGAATTTTTCGCCGCAGCGCCCGAAGCCTGTCATCACCTCATCGATGACCAGCAGGATGCCGTTGTCCTTCAGGATCTTTTGTACCCGGTTCCAATAGTTTTCAGGCGGGGTGATGGCGCCGCCGCTGGAGCCGTTCAGTGGTTCCGCGATCAGGGCGGCAATGTTATTTGCGCCAACTCTTTCGATGGTGTCGATGAGACTCTGGACATAGTAGTCCGCGGTATCGGGATGATAAGGCCCGAGTGGACATCGCAGTGGATAGGGTGTCGCGATGCGTGGGAAGTCCTGGAGGAAAGTTTCCAGTCCCCGTTTGCGACCGGGATGGCCAGAAACGGCAGCAGTAGAAATCGTCGTGCCGTGATACGACAGATCGCGGGCGAGAATGATATTGCGATCAGGCTCGCCGCGACTGGCGTGATATTGAATCGCAATCTTGAGAGCAGATTCATTGCTTTCGGAACCGCCGGAACAAAGATGTATTCGCGTCAGGTAGTCGGGCAGCCAGTGCCCTGTCAGCTCGTCGACGAGCGCTTCCCGCTCGGGCGTGAGCCAGGGTGGAATCAGATAGGTTGCGTTCATCACGGCAGCATGGATCGCATCGGCGACTTCTTTTCTGCCATGACCGATGCTCGCCACGACGGCGCCGCCTGCGGCGTCAAGTACACGACGACCATCTTTCATATTGAAATACGCACCTTCAGCACTTGCCACTGAAGCGGGAGTCCGGCCGGGAAGCAGGGGCCAGGGAACGTTCGTCATGGTTCGGCTCAGCCTTTTGTCGCTCCGCGATTATGGCACAACAACGTAACACGACAGGTTGCCGGTCCAGCTTGGCGCCGATAACTGCTGGCCTGATACACTCGACGTTTGGTCGTTTTTCTTGATTGAGGGGCAGGTATGGATTTCGATATTCCAAAAGAGATACAGGATTTTCTGGACGAGGTGGATGAATTCATCAAACGGGAAATCAAACCGCTGGAGCAGGAAAACGACAACATTCGTTTTTTCGACCACCGACGAGAGAACGAGCGCACGGACTGGGATCGGGGTGGCCTTCCCAATGAAGAGTGGGAGGCGTTGCTGAGGGAGGCCAGGCGTCGTGCCGACGAGGCGGGCATCTATCGTTATCTTCTGCCGTCGGGCGAGTACGGTGGCCGGGATGGGACGAATCTCGGTATGGCAATCATTCGTGAACATCTTGCGGGCAAGGGGTTGGGGCTCCACTGCGATCTGCAAAACGAGCACTCGATCGTTGGTAACCATCTCGGGATCAAACTGATGGAGGCCTACGGGACAGAAGAGCAGAAGGCTGAATGGATTCCGCGCATGCTCAACCGAAAGGGTGGCTTTTCTTATGGCATCACCGAGCCCGCGCATGGTTCTGATGCGACCTACATGGAAACGACCGCCGTGCGTGATGGTGACGGTTGGAGAATCAATGGTGAAAAGACCTGGAACACCGGTGTGGATCGCCGTGGTCACGATCTGATTCTTGCTCGCACCAGCGGCAAACCCGGTGAGGCGGAGGGCATTACGGGGTTTATCGTTCCGGTCAACACGGAAGGCTTCAAGGTCGAGGAAATGATGTGGACGTTCAATATGCCCACCGACCACGGCCGCATTTCTCTTAACGATGTGTATGCCACCGACGCGCAGATTTTCGGCGGGGAGGGAGGCGGCCTGAAAGTCGTTCAGCACTTCTTCCATGAGAATCGGATTCGTCAGGCGGCATCGAGCCTTGGTGCGGCACAGTACTGTGTGAACGAGACCATTGCCCATGTCAAAGAGCGCAGCCCTTTTGGCAAACCACTCGGGCAGAATCAGGGCATACAGTTCCCCATTGCCGAACTGCAGACGCAGATTGAGATGCTTCGTGCACTCATTCACAAGACCGCCTGGACCATGGATACCTATGGCAACTTCACAGTTTCCGACAAGGTGTCCATGTGCAACTACTACTCGAACCGGTTGTGTTGTCAGGCCGCAGATACTGCCATGCAGTTTCATGGTGGCATGGGCTACTCAAGGCATAAGCCGTTTGAGCATATTTATCGTCACCATCGTCGCTACCGAATTACCGAAGGTGCGGAAGAAATCCAGCTGCGTCGTGTGGCCGGATACCTCCTGGGTTATATGAAACAGCGGGCGCCAAAGGGAATGCAGGAGAACAAGTAGTGGGCGAAGATGATTTCGAGTCCTGCGTCGAAGAGATCGTCATACGTGAAGTGCCTGGTGTTGAACGGCTGATCTCCATTGAACGTTTGTCCGGTGGCGCAAGCCAGGAAACTTATCGGGTGAGCGTTCGGCGTCATGGCGCAGAAAGTCTTCTCGCGCTTCGGCGATCCAGGGGTGGACAGCTGGTTGCGCCAACGGGCGGTAATGCCGGTATCCGAAGCGAGTCGCTGGTTTTTCGCGCGGCCCGTGAGGCAGGTGTTCCGGAGCCGGAGATTTACTACACCTTTGTGCCAGAGGACGGTCTCGGCGACGGCTTTGTGATGGAGTGGCTGGAAGGTGAGACGCTCGGCGCAAGAATTGTCCGTTCAGATCGTTTTGCTGCTTTACGTCCTCAGCTCGCACGCGAATGTGGTCGTATCCTTGCGCGCATTCATTCAATTGATGTGAAGTCCGCCGGCCTCGATCGTTATCTGAGCTTAGTGACGCCCGAGGAATTTATCCGGCAAACCTGGGAACGCAATAAGCAGGCGCCTGCACCTCACCCCATGATTGATTACACGGCGCAGTGGCTGCTGGCGAATCTGCCTGAAAACTACACGCCTGCGCTGGTTCACAATGATTTTCGCATCGGCAATATCATGGTTGATGAAAACGGTATTGTCGCAGTGCTGGATTGGGAGTTGGCCCATATCGGTGATCCAATGCGCGATCTTGGGTGGATCTGTATCAACTCCTGGCGATTTGGGGGTGACAAGCCTGTCGGTGGTATTGGTGAATACGCGGATCTGTTTGCGGGATATGAGGAAGTCGCTGGTACGCGGGTTGACTCAGATGCGGTTCGCTACTGGCAGGTGTTTGGTTCCTTCTGGTGGGCAGCCGCCTGCGCCAGCTCGGGTACCCGGTACCGCTCCGGGAGCGATGCGTCGGTTGAACGCGCCGCGATCGCGCGACGTACCAGTGAGGGTGAGGTTGACTGCTTGAACCTGCTGATTCCGGGATCGTTCACGGTGGTGGAGCCTGGCTCGCGGGAGATCATGCTTGATGCGCCAACAATGGATGAACTGGTCACAAGTGTGCGCGATTTCCTTCGTGGAGAAGTCATGGAGCAGACAGAAGGCCGCTTGAATTTTCTCGCCCGCGTCGCGGGAAACTCCCTTGACTGCGTTTTGCGTGAACTCACTTCAGGCGTACCACTACAGGCACTGGAACAAAGCCACCTGGCCAGAATCTATGATGAGAACGCTTCTCTTGCGACCTTGAAGTGGAGGCTCGTGGAGGAACTTCGCCTTGGTCAGCTTGATCTGGACGATGAGGCTTTAAAGTCCTATCTGCGGGACGCGGTTATCAACAAGGTCGCCATCGACCAGCCGAAGTATTCTGGTTACACCCAGGCGCTCGCAAATGGCGGGAGGAACGAATGAACAGATTTGACGACAAAGTGGTTCTGGTGACCGGTGCGGGTTCCGGTTTTGGCCGGGCGATTGCAATGCGAATGTCATCTGAGGGTGCCCAGGTTATGGTAGCCGACCTTGCTCGCGAGAATGGTGAGTCAGTCGTGGAGGAGATAACGAACGCAGGAGGGAACGCCGCCTTCCAGACAGTTGATGTTTCCAGGGCGGACCAGGTTGAAAAAATGGTCGAAGCTTGCATTGAAACGTATGGGCGCCTTGATGTGCTCGTTAACAATGCCGGGTATTCTCACCAGGCAGCCGCAATGTGGAAGCTGACAGAAGAGCAGTTCGTTGGGGTGTTTGAAGTGAATGTCAAAGGCGTCTTTTTGGGCTGTAAGTACGCCATTCCGAAGATGATTGATCAGGGAGGCGGCGCCATCGTTAACACGGCTTCCATCGCTGCCGTATCGCCTCGGCCGGGGCTGACGCCGTATAACGCGAGCAAAGGAGCGGTTCTCACAATGACGCGAGGTCTCGCGCTGGAAACTGCACGGCACAACATCCGGGTGAACTGCGTTAATCCTGTCGCTTCCGATACGGACTTCATGAAGGGGGCGATGGGCGTTCAGGACCGGCTGTCAGAGGATCAGGTAGAGACGTTTATCAAGACCATTCCTCGCGGACGCCTGCTGGAGCCGGACGATGTAGCCGCCGCCGTATGCTTCCTGGCGTCCGACGATGCCGACATGATTACTGGCACGGCGCTGAACGTCGATGGTGGCCGCAGCGTTTAAGCCCATGGGCCAATCATCGGCAGCCCGATACTCAGCGTGTGAATCAACAGACCAACCAGCCCGCCCACGATGGTGCCGTTGATTCTGATGAACTGCAGGTCGCGGCCGATCTGTATTTCAATCCGTTCGGACGTGGCGTCCGGGTCCCAGCCTGCAATCGTGTTGGAGATCAGGTCTGCCACTTCGTGCCCGTAGGTGCGAATCAGGTAGCGGGCGCTCTCGTCTGCCCAGCGATTGATCTTGGCGGCCAGCGCGGGGTCTTCACGAATCGACTCCCCGAAACGAATCACGCTGCTCTCTATGGCTTTTTTGAATTCTGCATCGGGTTCCCGATCCTGACGCAGCAACATCTGCTTGATGTCGTGCCACAAGGATGCCGTGAATTCTGTTACGCCTGATTGTTGCAGCAGGTCCTCTTTCAGCGCTGCTTCTTTGTCCAGGAATTCTTTGGAATGTTTCAGGTCGTCAAGGAACCGTTCCAGTCTGTTCACCAGGTGGACCCGCATTGGATGATGGATGTCCGTCTGCATTTCGTACAGGGTTTTGGTAATCGACCGCATCAGTCGACGGTATATCGCAGCATCCACGGACTCGGGAAACCACCAGGGAGTCTGCCGCTGTATTGATACCTGTAATTCATCGCCGCTGTCGTCAAGCAGGGTCAGGACGACGTTCACCGCGCCGTCAAACAAAGCCTGCTGTCGGCGTCCCGAGGTGACAAAGGACAGAATCTCGCCGATGACAGGGGTAAAAGAAGTGGTGCGAACACGGTGCTCGATCCCACGCTCGATCATCGCCTGTACTTCCGCATCTCGTACGACGCTGGTCATGCCCGCGATGATGGCGGCGACATGATCGGCAATGGTGGCGGCATTCTTCGGCACCACGAGCCAGTCAGCGACCTGCCGACTCAGATCCAGAGATGCCAGTCGTGACGAAACCACGGACTCTGACAGGAAGTTCTGCTGAACAAACATCCCGAACTGATCGGCGATAGCATCCTTGCGACGGGGAATGATGGCGGTATGGGGAATTCTCACGCCGAGGGGATAGCGGAACAGGGCGGTGACCGCGAACCAGTCGGCCAGTGCCCCGACCATGGCCGCCTCAGCGGCGGACTCGATGAAGCCGAGCCAGAAGACATCGTGGTAGAACTGGCAGCCGATGTAGATCAGTGCCATCAGTATCAGCAGCCCGGTCGCGACATGCTTCATACGGCGAAGGTCCGCCTGCTTGCGGGCTTCCAGATGCGTGAACGGATCGGTTGTCATGGGTGTTCCGCCAGGTGATGTTGATTGCTCGGAATGAGTTTGGCGTGCCGCTGTTGTGGTTACCACTTGCATTCTCGAGCCAAGTAATAATAATTCTCATTTATCTTTCTGGTTGTGTGTTCTTTTTGCAGGTTAATCGCCATGACGCTCGCTGAAGTTCAGGCATCGGCTCGCTGCCGCGTACTGGCGGCGGCCGTGGATAACTTGCCGTTACAGAGTCGTCTGTATGCGCTCGGCCTCTATCCTGGGGTTGAGGTCGATATTCTTCGCTTCGCTCCCGCGGGTGATCCGATTCAGATTAGGATTGGCACCACCTTGCTGAGTATTCGCAAAAAGGAAGCACGATCGGTGGCGGTCGAGGAGATCCAATGAGTCACCAGGTAATTGCCCTGATTGGGAATCCGAACAGCGGCAAGACCACACTGTTCAATAGTTTGACTGGCGCGCACCAGCGGGTTGGTAACTGGCCGGGGGTTACGGTGGAACAGAAAGTCGGTCACTTCCAACTGGCCGGACAGACTGTTGAGTTGGTCGACCTGCCGGGAATCTATTCCCTTGAGCAGGAGTACATGGGACTGGATGAGCAGATTGCCCGGGACTATCTGCAGGACGAAGCAGTCGATGTCATTCTGAATATTGTCGACGCCAGCAACCTAGAGCGTAATCTGGTACTGACCCAGCAACTCATCGACCTGGGCAAACCCGTGCTGGTGGCACTCAATATGCTCGATGTCGCCCGTCAGCAGGGCATATTCATCGATGCCGGGGCGCTCGAGCGTCGTCTCGGAGTTCCCGTTGTCCCGGTGGTTGCCTCCCGTGGTACGGGACTTGATGAACTGGTGGCAAGGCTCGCGAAGGAGGCTAGGGTGGGCAACCACTCGACTGGCATCAGTGCGGATTCATCCGCCAGCGAGCGAATCGTCGCCCGATACCATCGCTCCCGTGAACTCACCGATGGGGTCGTCGAAGTTGAAGCCGCAGGCGACAACCTGTCGGAAGCGTTAGATCAGTGGATGCTGAATCGTTACCTCGGTATCCCGGTGTTTCTGCTCATGATGTACCTGATGTTTACTTTTGCGGTGAACGTGGGCGCGGTCTTTATCGACTTTTTTGACATTCTCTTTGGTGCCGTCTTTGTGGATGGCACGCGATTTTTGCTCGAGGGGCTCGATATACCGGAGTGGATCATTGTGCTCGTTGCCGATGGCCTGGGGGGAGGAATCCAGCTGGTAGCCACCTTTATTCCGGTCATCGGATTCCTGTTTCTGGCCCTTTCAGTGCTTGAAGATTCAGGTTACATGTCTCGCGCGGCTTTCGTGGTCGATCGATTGATGGCGGGCATCGGTTTACCCGGCTCTGCCTTCGTGCCGCTCATCGTCGGGTTTGGCTGCAATGTGCCGGCGGTGATGGCTTCGCGCACGCTTGGACGAAACAGTGATCGCTTGCTGACGATTGCGATGGCGCCTTTTATGTCCTGTGGTGCCCGGTTGACCGTTTACGCGTTGTTCGCTGCCGCGTTATTTCCGGTGAACGGTTCAAACATCGTCTTCCTGCTTTACCTGCTTGGTATCACGATGGCCGTGGCTACCGGCTGGATTTTTCGCAGGCAGATGTTTCCGGCGGAAGTAACACCCTCGTTCCAGGAAATGCCTGCTTATCATTTGCCGGTGCTGCGAAACATCCTGATCACAACCTGGTATCGCCTGCGCGGGTTTGTGCTGCGTGCGGGGAAAACGATCGTTCTGGTGGTTGTAGCCCTGAGTTTCTTCAACTCATTTAGCTTTGATGGCAGTTTCGGCAACGAAGATAGCGAAAATTCCGTGCTTGCTACAGTCGGCCAGCAAATCACGCCACTGTTTGCTCCGATAGGCCTGCAGCAAGATAACTGGCCCGCGACAGTGGGCCTTTTCACCGGATTGTTTGCCAAGGAAGCTGTGGTGGGTACGTTGGATGCACTTTACAGCGATGTACCCGCACCGGAAGGGGCGCCCGACGTTGCGCAGGCCGTTAGCGAAGCAGTGATGTCGATTCTCGACAATGGCGCCGCGCTGGGCGGGCTTCTGTTCGATCCGCTTGGTCTGTCGGCGCTGTCGGCGGAGACTGACGTGCGATCTGCGGCGGAGAGCCAGGGTGTCGAAACCTCGACACTGACCAACATGGCTGCTGCTTTCGGCAGTCCGTTTGCCGCGTTTTGTTATCTGGTGTTTGTGCTGTTGTATGCGCCCTGTGTGGCTGTGATGGGGACCATTGCCAAGGAAGCTGGATGGCGATATATGATGCTGGTGTTCTCCTGGACGACGACGGTGGCCTACGTCACCGCGTGTATCGTTTATCAGTCGAGCCAATTGCTTGTGAATCCATTGAGTGCGACTGCGTGGATTGTTGGCTGTTTGTTGGTGATTTCAATCTTTGTTTTTCAGCTGAAGCAGCTTGGTCGTCGTATTGTTCCGCAAAGTGACAATCTGATACAGGTGATGCAGGTCAGCTGACTGGTCGCTTCCCATCGCTGGTATCCGCGATACAAAAATGACAAGATGCAGGCTCGCTGAGGCTACCGCATAACTCATACCCGTTGGATATTCGAACCAAACTAGCCCTTGCGCTCGTTTCCGTTGCGTTGACGGGAATGGCCATTCTGGGTGCGTTCGCGTACAGCACGAGCGCCTCATTGTTGCGGGAAATTTCGATTCGACAACTCGACGCGCTGGCGGAGAGTAAACGTCGGGACCTTGGCAAGGTCGGAGCGGGATGGCGCGATCAACTGCGACTGATCAAGAGCCGCACACCGCTCGTCACCAACCTGCAGACCTATATCGCGTCTGGTGACGAAAATGCTCGCCAGTATGTGCTGAGCGTCATCGAGGATGCGGCGACGGCCGTTGATGATGTCGATCAGATCAGAATTATGAACATGGCGGGCGAAGAGATTGTGCGCTATGGGAGGGTAGCGCCGGGGTATCGCACGGTCATTCCCGAAAAGTCCGGCGTGATTGTATTCAACGATTCGTTTTCGACGAACTCCGGCAATGTTCGGGTCGTGTTCTCGTCGCTGCTGGCGAGTGGGTCGACTCCCATCGGTGTGATCGAGATTGTTTTCGATGCAATTGGGGTTGCCTCGGTTGCCGAAAACTATACGGGTCTCGGACAGACGGGTGAGATCATTTTGTCGATGCGAGAAGACAATGACCGGGTCCGGTTCCTGAACACACTGCGACATCCTGTTCCAGGGGCTGAGCAGCAGACCTATGCGCTGTCTGAGGTTTCCAGCGCTGTTCAGCAGTCACTGGACGCTGAGGCCGAGCAAGGATGGCTCAGAACATCTGACTATCGCAGCGTCGATGTGCTGGCGGCGACCCGCTACCTGTCCGGTGCGGGGTGGGGGCTGGTGGTCAAAGTGGATGTCGCCGAAGAGGGGCAACGAGCTGCGGCGCTACGCGATGCCCTGATTGATATTGGCCTGGCACTTGGCGCTTTTGCGATTGTTGGTGGGACGGTGCTTGGTTTCTATCTGGCTCGTCCGATCCAGGTACTGACCCGGACTGTACATCGGGTTCGCGAGGGAGAGACCCACTTGCGGGCTGACGTCAGCGGCGATGATGAGGTTGCGTATCTGGCCGAGTCCCTGAACGCATTACTCGATCACTACCATCCCGGCGAACCGCGCAGCGACACGAACGACCCACCGCAGGTCTGACCTTTTTCATGACCGAAGTCATCGATCTTCTGAAGCTGTTTGGCGGTTTTGTCTATCTGTTGATGGGCGGCGACCTGTTGGTTCGAGGCGCACTGGGTCTGGCGAGGGAAAGCAGAGTTCCGCCCATGGTGGTGGGTCTTACCATCGTTGCGATGGGTACCTCGGCACCGGAGCTGATGGTCTCCTCCTTCTCAGCTTTGTCTGGCTATCCGGAACTGGCGATTGGCAATGTGGTGGGCTCCAACATTGCCAATGTGCTGCTCGTGATTGGTGTGCCGGTGCTGATTCAGCCGATTGTCTGTAACCAGGACAACCTGATTAAGCAGACCAGCCTGATGATTATGGTATCGGTCCTGCTGCTTGTTTTGTGCCTGATCGGCACCATCGGGTTCTGGAGTGGGGTATTGCTCGTATTCATCCTGGCGTGTTTTCTTGTTGCAACGACGCGAGGTATGTCAGTGATGCCCGGCGTCGGAGAGGCAGATGAGGAACTGGAACGTGCGTTGGGCATGCCAGGCACAACAACCAACATCTCGCTGTTCATCGTACTTGGCGTTATAGGCCTGCCGCTGGGCGCCGACCTGGTGGTCGAGGGGGCGGTAGGTCTTGCCGCAAGCTGGGGCGTCTCGGAGGCCGTCATCGGATTGAGTGTGATTGCTGTAGCGACATCGTTACCTGAGCTGAGCACTACGGTTATGGCGGCGTTTCACCGCAGTTCAGATGTTGCCATTGGCAACGTCGTGGGCAGTAACCTGTTCAATATCCTGGCGATACTGGGCATCACGTCGATGCTGGTGCCAATCCGCGTTGACCCGTCGTTCTTCCGTTATGATCTCTGGATCATGCTTGGTTCAGCCGTGCTGCTATGGATGTTTGTGCTGGCGAGAGGAACCATCGGTCGCCTGTGGGGCGTCGCATTCCTTGCGGCCTACGCCGGCTATCTCGTATCGATTTTCTAGCCGTCGCTGAGGGCGGCTTCGATCAGGGGGATACGGTCGTTGCCCCAGTACATGTCCGTGTCGTTAACGAAGAATGTTGGTGAACCAAAGCCTCCTCGGCGGATCAGTTCGTCGGTCGTTTCCCGCAGCTTGTCCTTATAGAGCTGATCGTTGATTTTCTCGAAGAACGCGCTCTCATCCATGCCCAGACCCGATATCACTTCTTTCAGCGCATCGTCCTGGGAGATGTCCTTCTTGTCAGTCCAATAAGCCTTGAACATTGCCCTCGCGTACGGAACCAGCAGGTTCTGCTCCATCGCGACGAAAGCGCCACGCATTGATTTCACAGCGTTTACGGGAAAGACGTCGGGCCAGACGATCTCAACGCCCACATATCTGGCCCAGTCCTGCATGTCTTTCTTCGAGTATTTTGACTTCGGGCTTTCGCTCTGCGAATTTTCCCGCCGCTGATAAACGCTCTGGTTGACCGCATTGAATACGCCGCCGACAAGGATCGGGCGATAGACCATCTCGACGTCTGGATGTTGTTCAAGCAGTTTCTGCGTTGCTTCAAATCCGAAATAAGTCCAGGGACTTGAGCAGTCGAAGAAAAGTTCCAGTTTCTTCATTCCTATGAGATTTCCGGTTTGACGGTTTTGAGCAGGTCGTCATAGGCAGCGCGTCGTTTTGATGGATTGGCGATGCGATGGAAACAGATCTGGTTGAATCCTGCCTTTGCGAAGTCGTCCTTTTTCTCGTGTTGTGTGAGGGCGCGATCAACATGATCAGACTCGCCAAGATAGATCACGTCTTCGTCCTTGCAGATGGCAAAGATCCCGGGGATGAAATCGTTGAAAACCATTTTTCCGGGATAGACGTTAAATTCGTAGTCGTTACCTGAACTACCGGTGATTGTGCGCACGCCCAACTTCGGCATGATAAGCCCTCTTTGCTGAAATAAATGAAGGCCCCAAGCGTATGTGGCGCGGTTTGCGTTGTAAAGCCCAGGGCATTGCGGTGAAGTACCTGACCCGGGCGATCCAGTCCGGGTCAGGCAGTCTTCGCATCCCGTTCAAAAATGTCGGCGAGCTGCTCCAGGCTGTCGACCAGCCGCGGTCCGGGTCGGCTGAAATAGCTGTTGCCATCCATGATATAGATGCGATTCGTCTGAACGCAGGTAAGTCGGTGCCATTCCAGTTTTTCCTGTAGCAGCGTGAGGTCTTGTCGCGCGCGTTCTGGCCCAAAGCCACACAGGGAGATGATGAGAATGTCCGGATCAGATTCCTGAATAAGCTCGTAGCTGATGGTGCGGGACGGTTGAAACCTGGCGCCGAAACAGTCGATGCCGCCTGCCATCTCGATCAGTTCCGGATTCCAGTGACCGCCGTTGAAGGGCGGCGTGATCCACTCGAGGAAACCAACCCGTGGTCGCCAGGACCGAACGGCACGTTCTGTGACCCGTGATATCCGACGATTGAGAGACGCAACGAGACGTTGTGCCTCATCGCTGTGGCCGGTTGCTTTGCCTACCATCAAGATGGTGTCCAGTACGTCGCCCAGCGACATCGGCTCAAGATTGATGAGTTCGGGGGCACCAGGCAGTGTTTTGAGAACAGCGCTGACCTCCTCTTCAGTGACGGCGCAGACATCACACAGTGCCTGGGTCACGATCAGATCCGGCGATAATTTTCGCAGTAGCTGATCATCAAGGTGATAGAGGGCATCGACGTGATTGAGCTGCGCGCGAACCTGTTCATCAATTTTCTGGCTGCTCAGACCCTTGGCAATGTTACTGCGGGTGACCTGAGGTAGTTGTGTAACATAACTTGGGTAGTCGCACTCATGCGTTACGCCGACGAGACGTTCCCCCAGCCCGAGTGCGCAGACGATCTCGGTGGCCGAGGGAAGCAGCGTGACAATACGATTGGCCCTGGACAAGTGTCAGGCCGGATCGGGCTGTGCTGTTGAAACGAAATAGTGCATTGATGCAAACATGATGCCCGAGTAAATGAAGTCTCCGAGGATTGACCGCGCGAGAAACGGCAGACCCTCCACGAGGCAGGCGATGAATCCGGTGAGTGTATGGGGCCAGAGGTAGTACCACATACCGATGTTGGAGATCAGATAGAAGGCAATCGCCGCGACCAGCACGGCGATGATATAGCGCGACAGGGTGACCCGTTCCAGCAGTATCCATCTCGATATCAGCACGGAAACGATGAACCCGGCATAGACGCCCGCCATGACGACGGCGGCGTAGAATCCCAGCAACAGGTCACCCAGCACCAGCGCACCCACCGGGATCAGCAGGGCGCGTCGATCGTTGACGTAGGCGCCCGAGAACAGCGCCAGACCGCCGACTGGTGTCACGTTGAACGGATGAGGTATCAGCCGCGCCAGGCCCGCAGCGGCTATCAGAAGATAGATACCGACATTTTTCATGGCCTGTTACCAGCTCAGCTGAAGTGCACCATAGGCGCCGAAACCGGAACTGCGGAAACCGAATACGTCTTCATATTCTTCGTCCAGCAGGTTTTCCAGCCGTGCCTGCAACACCAGGTGCTGATTGAGCTGATAACGAACGGTGGCATCGACCAGGGTGTAGGCAGACAGTTTTACCCGCTGTTCTGGCTCCGGAAAAGGCGGGAAGAATTTGTCGAACTGTGAACCGTTGTATTGGGCGCCAATATTGAAATTGACGCGTCCAAATTCCGAGTTCAGCCGCACCGACGCAGTATGCTGTGGCCGTCTGATTTCCGTGACCGACGTGTCTCCGAAGGGTTCGCTGGCGTTCAGCCAGGTGTAGCCAAAGTTCAGAGAATGGTTGCTTGAAAGCTGCCAGCTCGCTTCGAGTTCAGCGCCGTCACGGTTGGAATCGCCTGCGGTATTCCGTGCGGTGAAGCTGCCGCTATCCGGGTCGAAGACGAAACCATTGATTTCATTTTCAAGGACCGCATCGAAGTAGCTTAAGGATACGCGGGATGCGCCGGCGTGATATCGCAGGCCTACCTCATAGGCGAGGGATTTTTCCGGTTGCAGGTCGGGGTTGCCGAAAAAGCTGTCGAAAAACCCGAAGCGTTCGGTAAAGGTCGGGTTTTTGATACTGCGTCCCCAGGACGCGAACAGGCCGATCGAATCCGTGGCGCGCCAGAGTCCTGTCAGGCGCCAGGTGTTGGCGTCGTCGAAATCTTCATTGTTTTCATGACGTAGGCTGGCGGAGAGATTGTATTGGTCACCATCGTGACGAAATTCGGCGGCAAAGGCGTTGCGCGATGTCGACAAGTCGCGATTCGGATCGCCGAAAAACGTGGCCTCACCGCGTTGAGTGAAATCATCGGTCTCGTTTTCCGCGACCAGCGTCAGACGTTGCGCATCGAACTGGATATTGGTCTGCAGCACGATGCTGCGTTTGTCACCTTCGGTCTTATCGTCGACCGGGTTGCCTGTGCGATTGACGTTTCTGGTGTGGATTCGATGGACCGCAATGATCTGTTCGATATTATCTGAGATCTTGCCCTGCCAGGAAATCTTGCTGTAGATCTGCTTCGTGTCCGTCACGTTGGCGGCGTCCACGGGAAGTCCGGTGGTCACAAAGTCGATGGCATCAAAATCGATACTCGCATCGGTATAGCGAAGCTGGGCGGTCGCAGACATGCGAGGACCGATGTCGGTACGGATTGAGGTATTGAATGTCGTGTTGTCGTAGCCGTCAGATTCGTCACCGACACGAGAAATGTTAGTGCCGTCGGTTACCGTCCGATGTGCACTGAAAGCCACCGCCAGGGCCTCTTCTGACCGATCAACGGTTGCCGCGATCTGGGATGTGCCAAAACTACCCTGCTCAATATCCACCTGTGAGCGCTGGATGGGAGAACGGGGTCGGGTAATGATGTTGATGACTCCCGCCAGCGCGTCACTTCCCCAGAGGGCACTCTGGGGGCCCCTTACGATCTCAACCCGTTCGATCCCGGCGGTCATTACGTGGGCGAAATTGAATTCGCCACCTTGTGACAAATCGTTGGCTTCGATGCCATCAATCAGCACCAGTACCTGGTTTGCCTCGGCACCTCGCATCCTGACCTGGGTCAGTGTGCCCATCCCGCCTGGTTGATTGACGGCGAGTCCGGCAGCGTCTCGAATCAGGCTGGCGAGCGTTCTTGCTCCCCGCTGCTGGATTTCTTCTGCCGTGATGATCGTGATTGACGAACCGACATTGTTGATTAACGTGTCGGTACGTGATGCTGTGACGGTGATATTTTCAAGCGTCTCGTCTGTGATGTTGTCGTCTGCAATGGCTGTTGCAGCGGACCACAGAAGAAGGCAGACAGTAAGGTATCTGATTGGCATATTATCCCCTGGCACTCTCACCCGAGTGCGATCGGTATTAGTAAAAGGGCAGGGGATGAGGCCTTTTTGCACGCACCATCGCCCGCCGCGATGTTCGTCAGATATCAAAGGCCGGTCTCCGGGCTTACGAGTGAGGGTTAGCTCCGTCGCTTCGCCTTCCCGCCTGTAGGCAGTGGCGTATGAAGCGACTATCTCGATTCACCGTTGCGGGGGCAGCGCCAGAATTGCGTCTGCATTATTGCGTTCGCGCACTGGCTTCCCGTTTCATCCGGACCAATGAATAGTCCGGACACCTCCAACAAATGGACGCACGCAGATTAAGGAGATTGGTTCACCAGGTCAAATGAGAATTCATCACATCGTGATGAAAATTCTCACGGGACAACGCAATGTTAATCTGTTTCTGCCCGGATGGCGTTCCTGCCACCTTGTTTGGCACGGTAAAGGGCCTCGTCGACTGACTGATAAAAATCATCAATGGTGCTGTTTCGTCGAGGAATTCGTGCGCCGTAGCCAATGCTGACGGTAAGCCGGCCAAAGGGCGATGACTCGTGTGGGATCGCATTGATGTCCAGGTGTTCCTGAATCTGCTTGGCGACATTTTTCGCGCCTTCGAGGTCAGTACTGGGCAGTACGATGGCAAACTCCTCGCCACCCACCCTAGCGCATAGGTCGGTGCCTCGACCGGCAATCTGGGTCAGTATTTCAGCGAGCCGGGTCAGCGCGATGTCACCCTGAGGGTGACCGTAGTGATCGTTGTAGCGCTTGAAGAAGTCGATATCGATGATCATCAGACCGACAGACTGCGATGACCGTATCGCATTGCTCCATATCCCCTGAATATAGTCATCGAAGCCACGGCGGTTGGCGATGTGGGTCAGCGGGTCGGTGCGTGACAAGGACTCCATCTGCAGTCGGGTAACCATGCCTTCGAGAAAACTCTTGCCCAGTCGATGGATAGCAAATATGAGCATCACACTGTAGAGCAGGATGAGTCCGCCCAGTACGGTTTCGAGGCGCCCTCCCGATAGCATGAGTTGCAGGAATGCCGGAATGGCGATAGGCAGGCAGTAGACCAGAAAAGAACGCTGGTGCACCGCCAGCATGATGCCTCCCGCTGCGATCACGCCAGCAAGAGCCACGGTAAGCAGCGCCCGGTATTCAGTTTCCTCGGGCCAGATCAGAAAAACCGAGAGTCCCCACATCAAAGTCTGGCAGAAGGCCAGCGCGGTGAGCGTCGAGGTCCAGTAGGGAAGGATATGTTCCGCGATCGGCCATCGGCCCAGAAACCGAATAGCAGTGACGATGCGTACCGATCCCACCAGGATGATCCCGGCAAGCCAGATAAGCAGATTGTCATGGGCGCTGACGGGCCACAGGGCGTAGGTGATAAGGGTTGCCGCCAACGCGTGTCCCGCTACCGCCTGGGGAATTTGCCGATAGAGCATGAGCAGGCATTCTCGTTGCGCCTGCTGCTCGAACTGATCCAATGTTGCTGGAGAGGGGATTGGTTGTTCTATTTTAGTTCTCCGGTTGCGCGCTCAGATTACCCTGATGCTGGAACCGCCAGACGTCAGCACCCAGGGGCAGACCCGCTGAGTGCGGCACCAATAAAACGCTTGAGTTCGGCGCGGATTTTCCGGGGTTTCATGAGTTCCGGTGAAATGAGTGCCTGTGCTGCGATGCCCCTCAGCATGCCAAGGTAGGCCACTGAAAATCCTTCGGCATCCACGTCTTTTGAGATGGAGCCATCGCGTTGTCCCTGGGCAATGGTTTTGCGAATGATTCGACGCGCACTCTCGTCCGCCTGGGCGATCGCCTCCGTGTTGTTGGCTCCCTGGGGCAGGGTGGCTCCCCACATGACGATCAGGGCAGGCGTCGCCGGGTTCGGGTCATAGTGTTCCTTGACGTATTCATCGGCGCCCATGACCAGTGCTTCGGCGCCTGTGCCGGCACGTTGACCGCGAATCCTTTGCAGGTATTTTCTGCGGGCGTGACTAATCAACTGATTGATTAGCGAATCCTTGGAGCCAAAATAATGACTTGCGAGCCCTCGGCTGTAACCGGCCCGTTGACCGATTTCGGCAAGTGAGGTGCGTGCCACCCCGTTTGTCGAGATTAGCTCAAGTGCCGAACGAATAAGCGCTTCTTCCGCTTCGGCCCGTCTTTCTTCCTGTGTTCTGCGGCTGATTTGTTCTTTCTTGGTAGCCATGGTGACCGCGTCTTGATTCCTCAGTTTTTGTCTGTTCGTTATTCGAATCCCAGATACCTGACAAACACGTCATTGGGTTCACGGTCCGAGCGGACCTGGTTGGCGGGAAAGCTCTCGTCGGGGTAACCGAGCGCGATGCAGACAGTGATGACTTCCTCTTCCGGAATGCCCGCCACCTCGCGCACGATGTCGGAGCGGTTGATGCCTGTTCCGTTTACAACAGCTCCCAGCCCGCGGGCAGTTGCGGCGAGCACGATACCAAAGCTCAGCGCGCCCAGGTCAAACAGGGGGGTGATCCCCGGTTCCAGGATGCGGTCATAGGTCAGGACGATCGATACCGGCGCATCGAACTGGCGATAGCCGCGTAGTACCCAGTCATGCCGCATCGTCTTGTCTTCTCGTGCGATCCCCATGGATGCAAAGAGTTTTTTGGCGACGTCGACCTGTCTTCGACGATGTTCTCCCTCATACCGCGGGTGGGGGAAGACGTCGCGTTTTGAACCGCCTCCGGCCTCCATCACTTCGACATTCCGGCGACGTACTTCGTCAAGGACGGATCCTGATAATACGTGTACATGCCATGGTTGGGAGTTCATCGAAGACGGACACCGTTTGGCCATCGAGATGATCTCATCAATGAGTTCTTTTGGGACGGGTTTATCGAGATAGCCACGAACGCTGCCTCGGCCCATGATCACTTCATCGAAATCCATGGTTGTCCTCTTGATTTGTAGGGGTAGCCTAAGGAGTCTAAAGGCAGTGGCCAGATGCGTCCAGCTAACGGTCGTATTGTGCTGACCCCTGAAATGGGAGCCGGATCGAGCTGATCTCTGACATCGCGTGCCCTAAGGTTGAGGTCGCTCCGCGACGGCATCTCAGTTGCTTGGGACCGCCTCGTCCTCGGCCACGAAG
Organism: Pseudomonadales bacterium; assembly: GCA_028281885.1. GTDB lineage: Bacteria > Pseudomonadota > Gammaproteobacteria > Pseudomonadales > Azotimanducaceae > JANQJA01. Next base: position 25,742 of record JANQJA010000011.1, read on the forward strand.
CCCTTCCAGCCTGACAGGTAGGCGAGAAACTTCGGAGATATTCCTTCCCTGGCGAGGTGTTCGCGGGTCGCCGGTAATCCCTGCGGCGCGAATCTCTGGTCCTGCCGGTAGAGGTTGGGGAAATCATGATTCAGGATGCCGGCGCGGCCAAGAATCGCAAAGTCCGCACCGGCATCAATCAGTCGTTCTGCCTCCTCGGGCATCCGGATTTGACCGGCGGCGCCGAGCCGGATATCACCACGGTCGATTTCGGAGAACCAATCGAACAGAGGACGGTGCCTGTACGCTTCTTCATTGGGTTCTTTGAATACGTCCCAGAGGGACATGTCGAGGAAATCGATGTGGTCGTTTCGGTAGAGTTGTTTGACGATCTCGATGACTTCAGCGATATGCATGCCAAAACGTTCCGGGGACAGACGGACGCCCATGATGAAGTCGTTTCCGCAGCGATGGCGGATACCTTGAACGATGTCGAACAGCACGCGACAGCGATTCTCAAGGCTGCCGCCGTACTCGTCATCGCGAAAATTGATTTCATCGCTCAGGAACTGGCAGATCACGTAGCCATGGGCGCCATGCACCTCTACTCCGTCAAAACCGGCGCGCTCTGCCCGTTCGGCAGCGAGCACGAAATCCTCGACCAGCTGCACCGTTTCAGCATGCGTGAATGCTCTGGCGCCGGTTTCTTCGTTGTCGCTGGGACAAACCGGTTGTTCACCGACAAGGTTCGCCGGCGAACGCATGCCTGCGTGATGCAGTTGCAGGATTGCAACACTGCCGTGTCGTTTGATCTCCGCTGCCAGGCGGGACAACCCCTCGATATGCTTGTCTTCGAAGATGCCAAGCTGCCCGGGAAACCCCTGGCCAATTGCCTGTACATGAGCGGCACAGGTCATGGTCAGGCCGAAGCCGCCCGCGGCGCGCATGGTCAGCCAGTTAAACTCCTCGTCTGACAGTGTGCCGTCATCGTGACTTTGCAGGTTGGTGAGTGGCGCCAGCATGAATCGATTGGTCATCTCGGGGCCACGTTTGAATTTGAGGGGGGTTAACAGATTGCTCATACGTTTTGTTGTACCTGAAATGCGCCCATGCTATCGAATTGTGAACGGGCCGTCAGGTTCCCAGCGATTTGAAAGCAGCGAGAGCGCTTTCCCTGGACGCCTTGAGATCGGCAATGGGATGCGGGTAGGTCTGTCCAAGGCTGACGCCTGCCTCGTCGAGCAGGTCCGCCGGGGCCTGCCAGGGTCTGAATAAATATTTGTCCGGCAGCGATGCCAGTTCGGGAACAAAACGGCGGGTATAGCTGCCGTCCGGATCAAACTTTTCACCCTGGGTGACTGGATTAAATATCCTGAAATAGGGTGCTGCGTCGGCGCCGCAACCTGCAACCCATTGCCAGCTTGCAGAGTTGTTGGCGAGGTCGGCGTCAACCAGGCAGTCCCAGAACCACCGTGCGCCTTCCCGCCAGTGGATCAGCAGATTCTTGACGAGGAATGACGCTACCACCATGCGAATACGATTGTGCATGTAACCTGTTTCCCAGAGCTCCCGCATACCCGCGTCGACCACCGGGATTCCGGTCTGGCCACGTTGCCACCGGTGGAGTGCCTCGTCATCCTGCCGCCATGGGAAGGCGTCGAACTTGGGCTGCCAGTTATTATCGGGTAATGCCGGGAAGTGAAACAGCAGGCTGTATGAAAATTCGCGCCAGGCCAGTTCTTTGTGAAATGTTTCCTGATTGCTGCCGGATATTGCTGTCGCCGCATGCCAGGCCTGGTTGGGGGATATCTCGCCGAAGTGCAGGTGGGGTGACAGCCGCGAAACGGATTGTTGCGCCGGGAAATCCCGACCTGTCTCATAATCTTTCAGGATTTCACTAACAAATGTTTTGAGTCGCGCCTGTGCGGCTTGCTCGCCAACGTGCCAGGCCTGGCCGAGTTTCTTATGCCATGGATTGGCAGGTAATAGTTGAAGCTCACTGACGGTGCCGCCGTTCGGCGGTGCGAGTTCCAGTGATGGGGGGCAAGGTAATGGAGCCCGGGGCGCGGGCGCGCCGAGGCAGCCACGCTGGTAAAACGGCGTAAAGACTTTGTAGGGCGTACCGTCAGATTTTAAATTCTCCCAGGGTTCCCACAGTAACGAGCCGTTGAAGCTTGCTGCAGCCACTCCGAGTGACTGCAGCTGTTCCCTGATCTCTCGATCTTGCTCAACCCGCCAGGGTTCATAGCAACGATTCCAGTAGATGGCCACGGTTGAGTACTGACTGACGAGCCTGGCGATGATCTCGCGGGCGTCGCCTGCGAAACACTGAAGCCGACCGTTGAGTTCGGTATTGAGACTCGAAAGCGAGTGATGCAACCACCACCGGCTCGCTGCGCCCATCTTGTGATCGCCGGCATCGACATCGTCAAAGATATAGAGAGGCAGCACCTGTCCGGCATTGGCAGCCGCCAGCAGCGCGGGGTTGTCCGCGAGGCGCAGGTCCTGGCGAAACCAGTGGATGACTAGGGGGCGTGACATGCTGAGGTCGGGTCCGTAACCACGTCTTGAAAGTTACGCTTGTTGGATGCCAACGGTTCAGCAGCAGCTCAGAAGTTGTCCTTGCGTCGTCTCGTTTCAGCAAAGACTTCCACCAGCTCACCGCCAGTCATTCCCAGGTTCGATTGCAGTGCGGCACTGGCTGGACGAAGGAACGGATTGGTTGCTTTCTCCTGACCGATGGTCGAAGGCACGGTCGGTTTGTCCTGGGCGCGCAGCTGGTCGACTTCGGCCGCCCGGGCTTGCAGTGAATCGTTCTGGGGTTCCACCGAAAGGGCGAAGCGGGCGTTGGCCTGGGTGTATTCGTGGGCGCAATACACTCTGGTATCGTCCGGCAGTGACATCAGCTTGGAGAGGCTGCCCCACATCTGCGTCGGCGTACCTTCGAACAGACGGCCGCAGCCCATGACAAACAGTGTATCGCCGCAGAACAGGGCCCGGTCCGTGGCAAAGTAATAGGCGATATGTCCGATGGTATGGCCGGAAACCTCAAATATCTGAGCCTCGTGGCTGCCAAACGGGAAGATGTCTCCCTCGGCAAACTCGACATCGATGCCCGGGATGCGATCACGATCGCCCTTCGAGCCGGCAATCGTGCATCCCCATCTGGACTTGAGAGCCTCGTTGCCCCCGGTGTGATCACGGTGATGATGGGTATTGAGGATATGGGTCAACTGCCAGCCTTTCTCAGCCAGTGCCGCGTTGATTGCCTCGGCTTCCGGGGTGTCTATGGACGCCGTCAGGCCACTGTCAGCGTCGTGGATCAGGTAGCCGTAATTGTCGGACAGGCAGGGAAACTGGTGGACTTCCAGCATGCTCATAGGCTTTTCCGGATGACTTTGGTGGTCACCATAGCGACTACCCGGGCGATGATGCAAGCAGGTGGCAGACTAGTTAGCGTTGACGTAGACGACCTTGTCGCTGTTGACGATGAGTTTGGTTTCCTGGCGATAGATAGTAAAGAAGTGACCCTCGGAGTTAAGGACGTCTGACACCCGTGCTTCTTCGGCAAGTGTCGGATATACGATCCCGAACAGAGTTGTTGCGTTGGTAAAATGAACAACCAATGCGCGAGGTTCCAATGGTGTTTGCGACTTTATTTCCTCGTCAGTTTGTTGCGTCTCAACATAAAGCAGGTGATTTTTGTTGATCAGGCGATACGCGCCGCCTTCACTTTGGAACGAAAAGAAGCGGTCTTCGTCCTCGTTCAGGTAGTCTTCAATTTCCGGATTTCCGGCTGGAGAAAGTAAATCTTCGGTCACGAAGATGCCGCCCGGTATCGACTCCTCGTTGATGAGATGAAGGATGACCGGAACCTGAATCTTTGGAATTTCGTACATTAGCCTGTTCCACTAGCGCGGACATTGCACCAAATGTCTGAAAAATCGCGAAGGACTTTTTCCTCCTGAGCTGGCTCGTGAGCGCAGCCCTGTTCTGGGCGACCCCGTCGAGAATACGGCGCAGCGAGCACGGCGGCTCAGGGGGAAAAAGAGCGAGCGAGATTCAGGTAAATGCCGGTGGCTGACAACGTGTGATTTCATAGCATTCATGTGCCTCCCTGAATTGCCTGACCCAGACACCTGTACAAATGATTTGGTGCAATATCCGCGCTGGGTGCCCCTGAATGAAACCGCAAATGCGTCACGGCTTCAATGTGGGGTGACTTCTACCCGATGGTCGATCATCGCTTCCCCCAAAAAAGTGAACCAGCCGGTCACATTGTGACCAGCCAGCACCTGAGGTAGCCACAGTCGATCGTCATCCCACATCTGTTCAAATGGCAAGGCGTCGTGAGGAATCCAGATTGGCTCAGCCTCCGGTGTCTCGCCCGGTCTGCCCTGGTAGCCTGTCGCAGTGAATAGGTAGGCGTGAATGTTGGGCATGTCGTCCTCGGCATGAAAGAACAACTCGCCCGCTGGCCTGACACCAGTCGGTGTTACCAGGACTTCTTCCTCCGTTTCGCGCACCGCGCACTCCATGGGCGTCTCCCCGGGTTCGAGTCTGCCTCCCGGACCATTGATCTTGCCGGCACCGAGGCCCCGTTTTTTTCGAATCAGCAGCACGCTTGAATCCCGCTGGACGAACATCAGCGTTGCGGTCTGCTCGGGTTGCCAGTTGTCCCAGTTAATCTCGGAGACTTTCCTGGTCACGGTTTGTTAGTCCAGATCTTCAATTCGCTTTGGCCAGTCTTTTTTCAGCAGTCGTGAAAGGGAGCGGTCAGCCAGCAGGTTACCCTGATTCTGGCACTCGGCGCAGTAGTTGCATTCGTTGCTGGCGTAGCGGATTCGTTGGATGGGTCTGCCGCAATCCGGGCAGGGGGCCTTGTACTTGCCATGTACAGCCATTTCCTCATGGAACGCGGTGACCTTCTCGGGAAAGCTGTCCGCGGTTTCGGCGCGGAGTCTTTCGATCCAATCCGTGAGGATCTTGCAGGTCGAGTCATAGAGCGCTTCCCACTCTTGGTCAGACAGTCGGCTGGTCTGTTTCATCGGGCTGAGGCGGGCCTGGTGCAGGATTTCGTCGGAGTAGGCGTTGCCAATCCCTGCCAGATATCGTTGATCGGTCAAGGCTCGCTTCAGGGTATGATTTTGCTGACTGAGTACGCGTGTAAAGGCATCCAGCGATAGCGAGAGGGGGTCAGCACCACCCGGGTCCAGCGAGGCGAGGTCCTCGTCACTGCCAATCAGGTGCAGCGATGCTCGACGTTTCTGGCTTGCTTCAGTGAGTAGCAGCGTGCCGCCACTGAAGTCGAACGCGGCCAGTCCCAGTCTCTTTGGAATAGCTTTCCCGGCGGCGAGCCACTTCAGTCTTCCGGCAATCATGAGGTGAATCACCGCGTAGTGATCTCCCTCGAAACCGATCACGATACGCTTGGCAATCCGCTGCAACCGAACCACGCGGCGGCCGATGAAGGTCTCGGGGGTCGGTGACGTGGTTCGCAGCACGAACGGGCTGGCGATCCGAATGCCCAGCAGCGGCTCATCGAGCAGGCGATGTTCGAGCGCTTCCAGATAGACGGTGATATCGGGTAATTCAGGCATCTGCGGCAGCTTACCCCGTCTGGTGCCAGATGCGACCCGGGAGGCCATTTTGATCCAGGTCAAAGACCCCCTTGAAAATTGATCGATTGACCACATTTCTGGAACCAATGGGGCCGTTTCTGCTCTAACACACTGTAATTGCAGAGAAAGTTTCCAAGGGAGAGACCTAGATGACCGCTTTGACTGCGCGACAGCAGCTGCCAGCGCCTGGTGGTGGCAGCCTGCAGAGCTATCTTGATGCAGTGCACCAAATTCCTGTTCTGAGTCGAGAGGAAGAAGTCGACCTGTTTCATCGTTACCAGTCAGACAATGATCTCGATGCGGCGCGCGCCATCGTCATGTCGCACCTGCGCTACGTGGTGTACGTGGCCAGAAGCTATTCTGGCTACGGTTTACCGCTTGAGGATCTGGTCCAGCAGGGCAATGTCGGTTTGATGAAATCTGTCAAGCGTTTTGACCTTAGCCATGGTGTCCGGCTGGTGTCGTTCGCCGTGCATTGGATCAAGGCCGAGATTCACGAGTACATCCTGAAGAACTGGAAGATTGTCAAAGTTGCCACCACCAAGGCGCAGCGAAAGCTGTTCTTCAATCTGCGAAAACAGAAACAGCGGCTGGGCTGGTTGAACCGGGAAGAAGTCGAGAGCGTTGCATCGGACCTCGGTGTCAAGCCGGAGGAAGTGATGGAGATGGAGTCGCGGCTGACCAACTTCGACCAGAGCTTCGAGATGCACAATGATGACGAAGAGAGTCCGGCTGGCCCGGTGAGTTATCTGACCCTCGGCGAAGTGGAGGATCCCGCCAGTGTCGCGGCCGATGAGGAAATGACGACCCTACAGACAGATAATCTGACACGTGCGTTACGTTCGCTGGATGCCAGGTCGCGGGATATTGTCGAGAGTCGTTGGCTGGGCGACGAGAAACTGGGTTTGAAAGAACTATCGCAGCGCTATGGAGTGTCGATGGAACGCATTCGCCAGATCGAAGCCAAGGCGTTTGAAAAGATGCAGCCGTTTCTTGCTGCAGTTTAGGCACGGGTCAGTTCATCAGAAAAAGGCGGGTATAACCCGCCTTTTTTTATCGCGTCAAAAGCTGGCGTAGCCGCCATCGATCAGAAATGAGTCGGCTGTATGGTAGCTGCTGGCATTGCTCATCAGATAAACCGCGATGCCGGCAAAGTCTTCCGGCTTACCCCATCTTCGCGCCGGTATTCGTCTGAGCACTGCCTCCTCGAATCTGGGATTGTTGAGCGATCGCTCAGTCATCGCCGTCTCGATCCAGCCAGGCAGTATCACGTTGGCGGTAACCCCATAGCGAGCGTATTCCACCGCCAGTGCGCGATTCATTGAGATGAGTCCGCCCTTGGTGGCGGCATAGTGTTCGCCCCGGGGGGCACCCGATATCGCGGCAAGACTCGAGGTTGACACCAGTCGTCCGAACGCGTCGCCCTTTGCTGCGCGCTCACGCATGTGTCCGGCGGCGACCCGAAAAGTATTGAAGACGCCGTCCAGGTTGATGTTGAGAACGCGTTGCCATTCATCGTTGGTCATCTCATCGAAACGGGCTCCGCGGCCGCCGACGCCCGCATTGGCGAAGCATCCGTCCACCCTGCCATGCGCTGCCAGGGTATTCGCAAACGCAGAACCAACGGCTGCCTCATTGGCAACATTGCAGGTGAAAGCGGAGACCTTCACGCCGTACGCATCAAGGGCTGCGACGGCGGCTTCGTTCTTTTGCGGATTCGTCCCCCAGACTGAGATTTCGCAACCGGCAGCGGCAAGGCCTTCGGCCATGCCGAGCCCGATGCCGCTGTTGCCACCGGTGATCAGGGCAACCCTGCCGGAAAGATCAAAAGGCCGGAAGGTCATAGGCACTCCCCGTCTAACTAAAATGTGTCCTTGATGTTGACCGACAACTGAACGCTGTCAACCAGCGGATGATCCCGGTTGGTCAGGGGGTATGAAACATCGATGTGAATCATGCGGCCGACATTGGCTTTGCTTGAGGCGATGCGCATACCGATGCCAATGTTGGCAAGCAGCTTGTCATCAAGCCCATCGTCTCGGCCAGGTGTCCAGGCGCGCCCCACATCGATGAACGCCGCGAATCCGATTCGGATCAGGTTGAATGGGTGCCAATCCGTGTACTGGCGCTCTTCGAGGGTGAGATGCAGGCGGCGGTCGCCGACCTGGAATCGATTGTCAAATGCCCGGGCGCCGGTGATTCCACCAAGAACAATCTGACGATAGGTGTTCAGGTTGCGGGTGTAGAGTCCATCGAAGACGGCAAAGAAGGCACGTTTCGGTGAGCGACTGCGAAAATAGCGCAGCTGGTAGCCAAGTGTCAGGTCCTCGGTGGCGCGAACATCCTGGTTGTAGAAACCCTCCAGGGACAACCTGTGCTGCATCAGGTGCTTCCCGTCGAACAGGATTGTGTCCCGGAAACCCAATTGCAGCACGATGCGATCCTGATCGGAACCCAAGGATTCGAAGGCGAAACCGACACGCGCATTCAGCGCGTAGCCGAGGTGAAGATCCTCGGTACGATAGATTTCGTCCCGGTTGAATACGGTAGTGTAGTTGTCTTCGATAACCGCGTAGGAAAGCCAGGGATAGGACAACAGTCTGTCCGCCGGGAAGGGTGTTGGAGGTGGCAGGGTCTCGCTGGTCAAAACCCTGTCGTCTCGCCAGGTCCAGCCAAGTCTCCATCGTCTGGCGAGTCCATTTACACGTCCCCGGGAGAAACCAGTACTGATGATGGCTTCATGGATGTCTCGTCGAACTTCCGTGACCTTCTCGCCGAGGAAATACTGGGCGGCGTCTTCCTCAAGGCGATCATAGGAAATAAGCCAGGCTCGTTCCGTATCCAGGGAATAAAATGGCTGTTCCAGGCGCACAAACTGTTGGAAGCCGTCATCGCTGTCCGTGTAGTCGAGCCTGAGATTGGTGCGGCTACCGCCAATGTTGACGTCATCGTAGACCAGTCTTGATGAGGTTCTGTCGATGTCATGATCGGCAACAAACGAGAGTTCCTTGCCGCGCCCCAGCAGGTTTGTTTCCGCGATGCCAAACCGGTACGAGTTCTCGCCACCGGAACGGTCGAATGATACCTCCGGTGTGAACGACCACACGTCACGGGTGATCACCTCGAGGTCGACCTCGTCGTCACAGTGAGATATGACCCTGATATCGGCGTCATAGAGGTGGTCCCGATTTCGCAACAGTCGGGCAGATTCCTCGATGATCGAGGGGGCGTACCTGTCACCGGAGGCGAACAGCAAATCACGTCGCACCACGTGGTCCCGGGTCAATATGTGCATGCGGTTGCCGAAGCGATAGATGGCATTGTTCTCTTTCGGATTTGACTCATCGAACACGGCGAGGCGAGTGATATGGACGTCATCAATCGTCGCTGGCGATCGATGATCCGGAGGGAGGTGACTAAGACTACTGGCAGCGAACTCATAACTTCCGCTCGCCGGTTTAAACTTGGTGGCGCAATCGGTCTCAGCGACGCCTGTCATAGGCGCCAGTAGCAAGGTTAGGGGCAGCACGTACTTCATACACGGGCTTACCGGCTGGATGAGGGGCCATTTAATCACAGTCTGCAATCCCTTAATCTATGACAACGAAAAGAGGAAACCTGACATGAATATGGCTTTAGTGGCCGGAATTGCGGGATTCGTGATTGGTCTGGTGGTGGGCCTTGTGGTTGCCCGATTGCGTAAGGGTAAAGCACCTGCTGCCACCGTTGATTCCGGCAAGGATTGGTGGGAATCCAGGAAATCGCTGACGGGCACGCAGCTACAGATTTTGCAGTTTATGGAAGGTCGCAAGGAAGCAACAATTGGCGACTGCCAGGAACGATTTTCCTTCATTCCTGATCGCGAACTGTATTACCGGCTGGAACAAATCGTATTGATGGGGTTTGTGCTGCGTGATCGCAAGGACGGTGAAGTCGCCTACAAGCTCAATGCCGAATATTCGGGGACCGTCGAGGACGACAAGACCGTGATGTTACCCAACGGGTAACGGCCGGCGATCATATCGGCAGGTGCGAATGGAATCGTCATTTCCGAGCGGCGTCACCGTGAATCCAGCTTCAGTCATCCGGCGATTGAATCTCCCCATGTGTTTCCTGCCGGGATCGGTCATCAAGATCGAGCCAGACTCCTTGCAATGGTGTTGCAGGAATGTCGCGAGCGGGGCGACGTCTGACGGGTCGTAAAGCACATCGCTCGCCACGATGAGGTCGAACCGGGGCAGGTTTTCACAGGTTTCCCGCCAGTCGGCATGGCGAAATTCAAGATCGGGTAATCCGTTCAGCTTGAGGTTGTCAGCGAAAAATTTAGCCGCCATTGGATGAACGTCGGTGGGGGTGACGTCGGCGCCGCGGGCGTGCAGAACCAGGCTGGGTAGTCCAAGCCCGGCACCCAGTTCGAGTATGCGGCGGCCATCGATGGGCTCTTCGATCATCAGGCGGGCGAGGACAAGGCCCGCGTCCCAGGTCACGCCGAACAGGGACCAGTGGGCAGGGATAACACCTGCAGCCTCATGGGCCCCGTCGGGATCGTGATACTGCTGTCGATCTGAAAGGACCCGGAGGCGCCAGGTTCGGTCGGCAATGTCGAGGTTGATTAGCGTCGTCGAGAACGGCGCTGTTACCACTGCTTGCCGATACCTCCGCGCTTGCCAAAGAAGGCGGCTGGCCAGTTCCGGCCAGTGATCATGGCACGGTCGATGTCTTCCTCGGTGGCAAGTCCGTCGTCCAGAATCTTCTGGGCTTCCCGGCGGGCCGCGGCGAAGACGCGGTTGAGTATGAAACCGTAGGTACCCGGCATGTCCTTGACCATGGAGATTGCACGGTTTGCCCGTTCCTCGACGGCAATCGCCGTTTCAATGGTTTCTGTTGATGCCTGTGGCGTGGTGATGATTTCACACATGGCCATGACCGGCACTGGATTGGAATAGTGCAGACCGAGAAACTGCGTCTTGCGCTGGTCAGAGACTTTCTCAGCAATTTCCTGGATGACGAAACCGGACGTATTGGATGAAAAGATCGCTTCCGGTTTGACGATCTTGTCCAGTTCGGCAAACACGTCCTGTTTCAGGTCGAGTTTTTCAGGGACAGCCTCAATGATGAAATCACAGTCGGCGAGATCGTTGACGTCAGTGGTGTAGTCCACCAGGTTGATGACCTGGGTCGCTGTATCGAACCCCATCTTGCCTTTTTCACAGGCCCGCTTGACGCCCCACTTGCCTTCGACAATGGCATCGCGCGAGGCGTCGATGGCCTCCTGGGAAATGTCACGGATGGTGACGTTAAATCCACCCGCAGCGTGAACCTGGGCGATACCACCGCCCATCACGCCACCGCCAACAACGCCGATGCGCTTCACATCTTCAATCTTCATTTACCGGTCCCTCCTGAAGTGAAAAGCGCCCATTGTACACTCATGGTGCGGTGTCGAGGCTACCGGGTGGTGTCGATGGGCGGTGTCGATAGTGCTCCATCCATGTCATAAATCCGGCGACGACGAGGATCAGGTACAGGAGAAACAGTGCGCTGGTGAAGTAGAGTCCCCGATCCAGATAAAGGTAGATCGAGATTGCATCGATCACAAACCAGTAGATCCAGTTCTCCAGCACCTTGCGGGCGACCATATAGGTGGTGACGATGGCGCTCCAGGTTGTGAACGAGTCGATTACGGGCAGTCTGGCATCCGTATAGGTCGATAGCAGGTGGCTGGACGCGAAAGTCAGCATTGCGATCAGTGCCAGTGCGACAAGGTGGTTGATCGGGTGCCAGGTGGTGATAACAACGCCGGTTCCGTCGCCGCCGCGCTGCCATTGCTGCCAGCCGTAAATCGCCATCGCGATGTAGTACAGCTGCAGGCCGGCTTCCATGTAGAGCTTGACGTCGATGAATATGACGAGATACAGCGTGGTCGAGATCAGGGCCATCGCCCAGCAGCCAATGTGCTCCCGGATTGCGAGCACCAGGTAGGCGATGGCAAAGATCACAGCGGCCAGCTCCAAAATGGAGTTATCGAGCAGCTGGCGCAGAAGGATTTCCGTCATACTAGTCGGATGCGAGCCCGCGAAGATCGTCCATGAGAAACTTCATGACGAAGACGCCTTTGCCGTGGGTTGCCCAGCTTCGCTCCACTTCGATTCTGAGCAGTTGCATGATCGCCTCAAACTCGCCAAACAGCTGGGTGCTCAGGTCACCTCGGACGATGCTGACTTCCGGATAGTCACTGATTCGTTCGATAAACTCCTTGATCGCCGGGATGTAATCGTCGGCCAGCGGGTACAGGCTAATATCTACAGATGCTTTCATGGCGCCCCCTCGAGCAGGTAGTCGAATGTCAGGCCGAACACGCGAGGCTCGCCAAACTGAAGATAGGGTTCGACGATCCAGCCCTTTCGAGGGTCATTGCCGAAACTACCAAATCCACGCACATGGATGTCCTCATCATTCAGGTTTCTGGCCCAAAAGGTGAGCCGCCAGTGATCGTGTTGATACCCCGCTCGCAGGTTTGCGATCAGGTAATGCTCACTCCTGAGGTCATGCCGATCCGAGAAGTAGAACTCGTCCTTTCCATCGAATGTGAGCGTACCGAAGATTGGACCCCGTTCGATATCGACGCCAAATGAAGCAGTCCAGGACGGCGCCTGTGCCTGATCCCGACCCGAAAGGTCCTGACCAAATTCGTTGATAAATTCGTCGAATTCAGCAGACAGCAGGCCGACATTGGCAAACAGCCTGATCTGCTCTGATGCGTACCAGTCGATCTGGACTTCAACACCGAGGTTCGTTCCTTCTGCTGCATTTCCCAGGAAGTCAACGAACTCAGTGCTGTCGTCGTCGCGCCGGGTCACGATCGAACTCTTCACCTGCTGGTCTCGCCGGATGTCATAGAAGAGCGTCGAACGTAGCCGCACCCTGTTCTCGGCGAGGAAGGTCTTGATGCCGGCTTCCCACTCCCACAGATATTCTGGGTCAAATTCTCTCAGGCGTGCATCAAGCGAGCCGTCCGTATTGAAACCGCCCGCCTTGTATCCCCGCGCCAGGCTGGCGTATAGCAGCGTCGACGGTGAGATCTGATAGTTGAGGGCGAGTTGTCCGCCCCACATGGTGTGATCGGGTTCAAAGGCGATTCCATCAGAGTCCCGGTATTCGACAGATCGACGTTCGATGCGGATTCCGGTGACAATCTCGGTGCGTTCGCCCAGAGATGTTGTCCGTCGGCCAAACGCGGCTGCCGAGGTAAAGTCATAGGCTGACGTGAATGGTGCTGGCAGATAGGTATATAGCCGAGTCAGATCTTCGCCCGAGTCCAGCACGTAGAGACCTGCAACCCAGCTGCTGTCATCAGCACCCGGAGATTGCAACCGCACCTCGATCGAACCGTTATCTCGTTGCCTGAGGTAGGTGTCCGTGGATGAATAACCCTCTTCATGGATGCCGACGTAGGTCCAGTCTTCATCGTAGGCGTATTCCAGGTCCGATCGGGAGACTGCGGCAATCACTCGCAGATCAAGTGTCGGGAAGTGCCATCGACTATCGATGGAAAGCGTATCGGTTTGTTGTCGGTCACGACCCGGCTGGTCAGACAGCGTGATGCGCGTGTTGTCCAGCGAAAAGGCGTCATAGCCGTTGTCCACGTCAACATGAGACAGGGCGATGTCCATCTCGTGAATGTCGGACAGGGTGACTGCGAATTTTGTACGCAGCGTGGTTTCGTCGCGATAGTTGACGTCATTGCGCCCGAGGAAGGCGTTGTTGGTAAAGCCATCGCTGTCGAACTTGCCCAGCGCGATTCGGGCGTTGACGTGATTGCTGATTGCACCGTTCAGAATGGCGGTAGCGGCCTGCTGGCCATAGCTGCCATGGGTGGCGGAAACGCGCGCCAGTGGATTCTCTGTTGCATCATGGGTCTTGATCTGGATCAGGCCGGCCAGGCCGTTCGCGCCGTAACGGGTACCCTGGGGTCCACGCAGGACTTCGACCTGTTCAACGTCGAGCAGTGTGGCGGCGGTTGCGGCACCCGACAGGTCGATATGGTCAACCAGCACACCGACGGAAGGGGTCACCGGGTCAGCAAATTGACTGCGTTCACCGATACCGCGAATCTGGAAAAACCGGGTTCGACCGGTGCCGCTGGCAAAGTTCAGGTTAGGCACGGCGCCGATAATGTCTTCGAGATGCTGAGCGCCTCGAGCGCTTATCACGTCAGCGGTCAGCACGCTGACACTTTCGGCCAGCGTCATTTCCTCCGGCTCATTGAAGTCGGCGGTTACGACAATCTCTTCAACAGGCTCTTCAGAAGGCTCTTCAGAAGGTAAGGCAACGCTGGTTGCCGTGACGGTGGTCAGAGTCAGGAAAATGAGTAGTCGAGTCATGAGTCTCTCCTGCATGTGCTGCATTGAAAAAGAGACCCGGTTTGAGACGCGGTAAAAAGTGATAGTCCTTTTCCTACGCCGGCATTAACCGGATCAGGTTCCAGGGTTCGCCACAAGGCATCTCAGGCTTACGCCACCCCTAAGGTTTTTTCGGCGCGGAGTATAAGGCTAATCGGCCGAATTGGCGAGAAATCAGTTCATGATTACCCGGCCACGGGTTTCAGTTTTGCCGTAATCCGAATAAAGAGCAACAGACTGGCCACGGTCAAGGCTGCCGCCAGCGCGAATGCTGCGCCGGGGAAATAAATGAAGGCGCTGGGGGATGAGAAATAGCCGAAGGTCTGCGTCATCAGTGGGGGGCTGATGATCGAGGCCAGGCTAACAATGCTGGCGATGCCGCCCTGGAGTTCACCCTGTTGATCGCGGGCAGCCTCGGCGGTCACGATACCCTGCATGGGAGGTCCGGAAAGCGCGCCGAGGGCGCCGGGAATCAGGGCGATGTAGAGGACCCAGGGATTCATCGCAAAGGCGTAGCCGAGGAACGCAATGATGTGGAAGGTGAGGCCCAGAATGCCGGCCAGCCTGAGGCCGGTGACAGGAATAACGAGCCGAATCAGGTAGCCCTGTACCAACACCATACAGATGCCTACAAAGCCGAGTGAGTAACCGATTTGTCGTGGTGACCAGTCAAAGCGCTCTATGGTGTAAAAGTTCCATGTCGCAGGCAGTACGAAATGCCCCAGCTGCATCAGGAACATGACCATGACAATGCCAATGATCATGGGTTTGGCGGCAAGCTGGGTCATGGTGCCGAACGGGTTCGCGCGTTGCAGCTTCAGGGGCCGTCTATGTTCTGGAGGGAGCGATTCCCGTAATACGAGGATGCCGAACGTCATATTGATGAAGCAGAGCGCGGCCGCCGAAAAAAACGGCACACGAGGACCAAATTCGCCCAGGAAGCCGCCGATGACGGGTCCGAGTACAAAGCCCATGCCGAAAGCCGCTCCCATCAGACCAAAACTCTGGGCACGTTCCTGTTCGCTGACCGTGTCTGCAATGTAGGCGTTGCAAGTGCTCATGGTTGACGCGCCGATCCCCGAAATGATGCGCCCGATGAACAACACTGCCACCGTTTCGGCGATGCCCATGAGGATGTAGTTAAGCCCCATGACCCCAAGGGAAATCAACAACACTGGTCGGCGACCGAATCGGTCAGACAGGCCGCCCAGGAGCGGTGCAAACAGGAACTGCATCGCGGCGAAGCTGAACATCAGCCAGCCGCCCAGTTCTGCGGCCTGTGCGAGCGATCTGCCGCTGACGTCCATGATCAGCTGTGGGATGACCGGAAGGATGATGCCAAAGCCGATTGAATCAAGCAGTGCTGTGATGAAAATAAAAGTGAGTGCGAGTTTCGGATTGCGATCCTGCGTCGGGGTATTGGGTTCGATTTCCGTCACCGGAGAAATTTCATCATGAATGAGTGATCGCGTGTGTTGAGACGCATTGTAACTCGATGCTGTAATCATTTTCGCGTAGGATTACTCCCCCATTCAGGCATGGATATGGTTTCGGATCGATCAATGACGGATAGAGTTCAACTCGGCAGACTTCAGATTGAACCCGCGATTTTTCACCTCGTGAGCGAGGAGATTGCACCGGGAACAGGCGTTGAACCGGAACGTTTTTTCTCTGAGCTTGAACGGATTCTCGAAGTGATGATGCCGCGAAATGCCGCGCTGCTGGAATTCAGGGACGAGCTCCAGTCAAAGATTGATGAGTGGTACCGCGCCAGTGCTGGCAAGCCATTCGATCTTGATGCTTACACTGCCTTCCTTAAGCAGATCGGTTACCTGGTCGACGAAGGCGACGACTTTGAGATTGA
This sequence comes from Pseudomonadales bacterium, assembly GCA_028281885.1. GTDB lineage: Bacteria > Pseudomonadota > Gammaproteobacteria > Pseudomonadales > Azotimanducaceae > JANQJA01. The sequence goes on from JANQJA010000011.1 coordinate 41,608, forward strand.
AACCGAGAACGTTGACGACGAAGTCGCGTTGTTGTCGGGACCCCAGCTCGTCGTGCCTGTAATGAATGCGCGGTATGCGCTTAATGCGGCCAACGCTCGCTGGGGCAGCCTGTACGATGCACTTTACGGTACGGACGTTATTCCTGAATCAGAAGGAGCCGAGAAGGGTAGTGCCTACAACCCCGTGCGGGGTGCGAGGGTGATTGCCTATGCAAGTGAGTTCCTCGATCGAGCGGTGCCATTGAATGGCGCCCGTTTTGCGGATGTCGCCGGATTCGAAGTGGTCGATGGCCAACTTGAAATCAGGCTTGATGGCGGTTCAACCACACTGGCGCATCCGGTGCAGTTCGCAGGCTTTCAGGGGCCCGCTGATCAACTAACTGCAGTACTGCTGACAAACCACGGGTTGCATATCGAAGTACAGATCGACCCGAACGATCCGATTGGGCGCGACCACAAGGCTGGCATCAAGGATGTCCTGCTTGAGTCAGCGGTCAGCACGATCCAGGACTGCGAGGACTCAGTCGCGGCTGTTGACGGTGAAGACAAAGCGGTGGTCTATCGCAACTGGCTCGGACTGATGAAGGGGGATCTGGCGGAGGAGTTCCAGAAAGGTGATGTCACCATCAGGCGCACGCTGAATCCTGATCGTATCTATATTGCGCCTGATGGCGACGAGTTGACCTTGTCAGGAAGAAGCCTGTTGCTGGTTCGCAATGTGGGACACCTGATGACCACCGATGCGGTGTTGTTTGACGGACAAGAGGTACCGGAAGGCATTCTTGACGGCATGGTCACCAGTCTTGCCGCCATGCATGATCTCGAACGGCGAATGAATTCACGCAAGGGGAGCGTTTACATCGTCAAACCAAAGATGCATGGGCCGGATGAAGTCGCGTTTACCGTCGATCTGTTCGCGATGATCGAAGATGCGCTCGGGCTGACTCGCAATACGCTGAAAGTCGGCATCATGGACGAGGAACGCCGAACGACACTCAATCTGAAAGCGTGCATCAGGGCTGCCCGGGAAAGAATCATCTTCATTAACACCGGTTTTCTTGACCGTACTGGCGATGAAATCCATACCTGTATGGAAGCAGGCCCGGTGGTGCGCAAGAGTCTTATGAAACAACAGCCCTGGATCAAAGCCTACGAAGACTGGAATGTCGATATCGGCCTGGAATCCGGCTTCATTCGCCACGCGCAGATTGGCAAGGGGATGTGGGCAATGCCCGACGAGATGGCGAGGATGATGGTTGAGAAGGTCAATCATCCGAGTGCCGGTGCCACAACAGCCTGGGTGCCTTCGCCCACCGCCGCAACGCTGCATGCAATGCACTATCATGCTGTCGACGTGCAGCGTCGTCAGCAGGAACTGTCGACTCGAGAGCGAGCCAGCGTCGCCGACCTGTTGACCGTTCCACTGCTAAGGGGAGAAAACCTGTCAGCGGATGAGGTCCAGCAGGAACTCGATAATAATGTACAGGGAATTCTCGGTTATGTGGTTCGCTGGATTGATCAGGGTATCGGTTGTTCCAAGGTTCCTGATATCAATGACGTCGGTTTAATGGAAGATCGCGCGACCCTGCGAATCTCCAGCCAGCACATTGCCAACTGGCTGCGCCACGAAATCTGTTCCGAGGAGCAGGTACGTGAAACCCTGCGGCGAATGGCGATTGTTGTCGACCGCCAGAATGAAGGGGATTCCCAGTACCGGAATATGGCGCCGGACTATGACAAGAGTGTAGCCTTCCAGGCGGCCTGCGACCTGATTTTCAGGGGTCACGAGCAGCCGAGCGGATATACAGAGCCGATTCTGCATGCCCGCCGGAAGGAAGCAAAGCGGTTGGCTGGCGTCTAGCGCGGATATTGCACCAAATCATTGTACTGGTCGTCTGGGTCAGGCAATTCGGGGAGGTACATGAATTCTATGAAATCACACGTTGTCAGCCACCGGCATTTACCTGAACCTCGCCCGTTCTTTTTCCCCCTGAGCTGCCGTGCTCGCTGCGCCGCGTTCTCGACGGGGTCGCCCAGAACGCTGCTGCGCTCACGAGCCAGCTCAGGAGGAAAACGTCCTGCGCGATTATTCAGGTATTTGGTGCAATATCCGCGCTAGTCCCCTACGGAAACTCCTGCAACGGCACGCCTATCATGTCTTACAAGGTCCTCATCATAGAAGATGAAGCGCTCGTCGCCAGAGAGCTGAAGGCGAGACTGACCAACATGGGATACGACGTTTGCGGTGTGGCTTATGGCAGGGATGGCATTGAGCTTGCCCGCGAGGTAATCCCGGACATTCTGCTCACTGACATTCATCTCAAAGACGGCGAAGACGGCATTGCCGTGGCAGAAGAAATTCAGCGCCATTTGAATCTGCCGGTGGTGTTTCTGACCGCGTATTCCGATGAAGAAACCGTATCCCGCGCCAAATCGGTGACACCCTATGGCTACATCATCAAGCCGGTAGAAAACAGGGAGCTGCAGATTGTCCTGGAAATGGCGCTTTACAAACACAATATCGAGCAGGAACTCAAGCAGACCCGGGATCTGTTGCAGACAGCGCTGCAGTGTATCGGCAATTCAGTGGTATTTGTTGACCGCGACGGCCAGGTCGTGGACATGAATGACGATGCCCGGGAGTTGCTGGATGCAGAGGGCGAAGGGCGCCCCTGGTATGAGCTGTTTGGAATTGATCCGGCATCATCGATTGGCGAAAAAATCAGCCGGGCACAGGCGGATGCCCAGATCACGAAGCTGGCCCCTTTTATTGTTCAAACCTCCGGCGGCAGCCGGCTGGTCGATGGGATCGTCGGTCCCCGGGAAGCCGGCGCCGTGTTGATTATTCGTGAATTGTCGGACCTTCGAGACCCGCTTGAGCCAATTCCCCGACCAGATGAGGAGCGGCTGACGCCCTCAGAATCATCGCTTTGTCTGATGATGGTGGGTGTCGATGGTAACGATCATGCAGTGTCGCAAGCGCAGATGTTGCTACATCAGCGGCTGCGATCAACGGATCTGGTGAGTCCTCACGGACGTCGGGAACTGGCCGTCAGCATGCCCTATACGCAACTGGCAGAGGGCCGGCCGATTGCTGATTCGATTCTGGCCGCTCTCAAGGAGCAGGATAGTGAGGTCGTGTTCAGCGTTGGGCTTGCCTCGGCAATGCCAAACGAACAGCAGCCCTTTGAGCTGTTTCGACGCGCTGCACGGGCACTGGAGCTGTCCCGGGACACTGGTGGGGGGCGAGTAGTCGTTTTCAATGATGATGGCGAATCGGTCGATTCAATCCCGGCGTTATCCAGTGACCGGGAACGTGCCTATCACAATGTCGTGCTGCTCTGGAACGTCATGAACCTGGTGGTCAATACCCGCGATCGGCAGACGTTGTCTGAGCGGGTCAGTGAGCATGTGTTGAATTCGTTTGGTTTCGAGTGCGTCGCAGTGCTGGAACAACGCGGCGATGCTGTTATGAGTATTGGTGGCGTGCAGGGGCCAGAGGCAAATCTGATCGACAGTGTCGCGGACCTGCATCTGAATGAACGTGACTTTGTCGCCATCAACGAACTGATGGCCAGTGAGAATGGCAACGTTCAGATCGATGATCGTTGTATCTTTCGGGCGGGTTCATCACTTCTTGTTTTCATTGTCTCCAGCTGGGCCCCGGATCCCGAACAGCGAGAGTTCCTTCAGACATTGTTGAATTATGCGGCCCCCGGCCTGGTTGCCAGCAGCAATGGCGGCGAACGAGACCAGCGTGTCGATGAACGCCAGATCATCTATCGTTCACCGCGGATGAAGAGCATTCTCGACAGCGTAGAACTGGTGGCGCCGACTGAGGCGACGGTATTGATCGTCGGTGAGTCGGGGACAGGAAAGGAGAGTATTGCGCGGAGGATTCATGAACTGAGTCCACGGGCGTCCAAGCCTTTTACTATCGTTGATTGTGGCGCGGTAGTCAGTTCCCTGGTTGAAAGTGAGCTCTTTGGTCATGTGCGGGGTGCGTTTACCGGAGCCGATCGTGATTTTCCGGGGCGGCTAAAGGAAGCTGACGGAGGCACTGTACTGCTGGACGAGGTCGGCGAACTACCACTTGATGTACAGGTCAAGCTGTTGCGGTTTGTCCAGGATCAACAGTTTGTGCCCGTTGGTGGTCGTGGGTACGAGCGGGTTGATACCCGCATCGTGGCGGCGACCAACCGGGACCTCGAGGCTGCTGTCCGCGAAGGCTCATTTCGTGAGGACCTGTTTTATCGGCTCAACGTGTTTGCGATCAATGTGCCGCCTCTGCGCGACCGCGAAGGTGACCTGGTGTTGCTCGCGAGGCACTTTCTCGCTCGCTACGCTGCACAGTATGGCAAGCAGATCGTGGGCTTCACGGCAGAAGCGGAAGCGGCATTGCTGGAGCAACCCTGGCTCGGCAATATTCGGGAACTCATGAACATCGTCAACCGAGCCGTCATTCTTTGCCGCGATGATCGGATCAGCAACATTCATCTGGGTTTGTTCCCAAACCCGGATACGGCCGCAGAAGTATCGGAAGGCAAGGTAGAGCGACTGGGACGCTGGGTGAACGAGTGGGTCGGTCGCGCGCTTGAGTTGCCGCAACCGCCCCCGCTGGCACAGTGGCTGGAGGAAGATCTGATAGAGATGACGATGGTGGAGCAGGGAGACGTGTTAAATCGCGCGGCCAGGCAACTGCAAGTGCCTGAGTCGACGCTGCGTCGCAGGGTGGCGCGGTTGCGGGAATCGCAACGGGACGCGGAGCGGAGCCCGGCAGCAGAGACAGTTGGACGCGCCATGTCTGACCTGTTTGCCCTGGCAGCAGAAGAAGGACATTCCGCCTTGACCGTGGTTGAAACCCTGATTCTTCGCAATCTGGAGCAACGACATGTCAGTCGCCAGACCGCCGCGGAGGTGATGGGTGTGTCGCTGCCAACCTATCGAAAACTGGTATCAGAAACGCCGTAATTTTCACATACGAATAATATGACGTATAAAAATGGCGAAAATACGCCAAAAATATCCGCCAAAAATTTCTTTTCTATTTCTTCGCGAAGATTGAACCCTCACTAAATCAGCAAGTTACGATGGTAACTTGAAGCTGGCATAACTTCTGCTTTAATACTCTCACGTTTATTACAGGAAAATTGCGGATCTTCGCTGATCACGTTGATCAGTTGCTGTTCGCTGCCCAATGGAGTGCCGAATGAACCGAATCAAGTTCGTAGTACTGTTTTTAATGGTCTTTGCAAACATGGACGTCATTGCTGACGAGAATTCTCTGCTCGCTCATTTCGTATGGGACCAGGAGCTGAAGTCTTCTCGACTCGGTCAGGCTACGTCGCTGGACGTACAGGTTAGGGAAGAAGAGGACAAGGACGTCACCTTCGACCTTCAGGATCATCTCAAGGATGCGTCCGACTCGGAGTTTCTGGAAGGGAATGACAGGGACGTCACTTCCGGTATCACTCACTATCTCTGGGATGGTGAAACCGGTGCAAAAGGCGGTCGCTATCTCTGGGATACAGAATCGGCTGTGCTCGCCCATTACCTCTGGGACGGAGAAAGCAGCAGTGGCATCAAGTCCGTGCTTCAGGAAGAGCTTCCAGCAACGGAAGCGATGATTGGACACTTCCTTTGGGATGCGGAGTCAGCGGGTGGGCTGGTACCTGGCGTGATCGAACCTCAGTTGCCTGACCTTCGCGCGGAAGAAGTGCATGCGGATATCCGGTTCGATGGAATGATCGCCCGCTATCTGTGGGATGCGGAAACCGATGGGACCCTACTACCAGGCGTGGTTGAAAGGGCGCTGTTGGATCTTCGCACGGAAGAAGCGCCAGCTCACCGTATGGCTGGCTATTTGTGGGATGAAGAGAGAAAAGAGGGTGGTAGCGGTTATCGGCCCTCGGACCTTCTCGGGAGATACCTTTGGGACGCCGAGAGTCAGGCCGCTCAGGGACAGATGCTTGCCTCGATCGGCCAGATCATGCTGGCACCGACAAAGCGCGAATTTATTCTGGTGGCAAAAGACCCGGCGAGGCTTGAAGCGCGCCTGCGGCTCCTGAATGCAAGTGATATTGAATCGATTGAACTGATCAATGCGGTGGCAGCCAGCCTGACGGACGAGCAGCTGAGGCAGTTGCAGCGGGATCCGAATGTCACGGCGATCACAGAGAACAGATCGGTAAAAACCGCTGTCGCCAACGAACAGCGCCGAATTGATGCCTGGTCATCCAAAGAGTTTGAGAAGATCAATGGTCGTGGCCAGAAGTTGCGCAGCTATCTCAACGAGTGGCGTAGGCAGACCGGCACGGACGAAGCGAGTAGTGCCAGTGAGTCTGATGACGCAAGTGATCGAGGCGACAAACTACTCAGTGATCTGAACCGCTGGCGCCGAAAGACACATTTTCCGGAGCTGATTGAAGCAGATGTGCTCCATCGCGAGGGCGTGACCGGGGATGGCATCGGTGTGGCCATTGTTGATACCGGGCTATGGGACACTCGGGCACTTTCACGGGATACCCAGGGAGATGATCGTGTTATCGCGTTCTACGATGCGATCGAGAATCGTACTGATCTGAAGATCACGGATGAGAACGGCCATGGCTCTCACATCGCCAGTGTTGTGGCGAGTTCAATTCCGTCTATTGACGAGGGTAGTACCGTCAAGGGAACCCCGACAGGCGCGTACCACGGGGTAGCGCCGGACGCCGACCTGGTGGTTATCAAGGCGTTTGACGAGGACGGCCGTGGTACCTACCTGAACGTCATACGTGGTATTGCGTTCGCGATTGCCCACAAGGAAGAGTACAACATTCGCGTGCTGAACCTGTCGTTCAGCGGCACTCCGATGTCTCACTACTGGCAGGATCCGATGAACCTGGCTGTGATGGCAGCCTGGCAGGCGGGAATCGTGGTCGTGGTGTCGGCCGGCAACCATGGACCTGATCCAATGACGATCGGTGTACCTGGCAATGTCCCCTACGTGGTGACTGTGGGGGCGATGACTGATCACTACACGCCGGACGATCCGAGCGATGATTATCTTGCGACCTTCTCCTCTGCGGGTCCCACGCTTGAGGGATTTGTAAAACCGGAAATTACCGCACCCGGTGGCCATATCACCGGCATCATCCAGAAGGGCACGACCATCGCACTTGAGCATCCGGAATTTCATGATGGTTACAACTTTTTCATGATGTCCGGCACGTCCCAGGCGTCGGCCGTCGCGGCGGGCGTCGCGGCACTGATGCTGCAGCTGAGGCCTGAACTTACACCGAACGAAGTGAAGTGCAAGCTGATGGCGTCGGCCAGGGCGGCGACGCGGGAGGACGGATCTCTGGCTTACAGCCTGTTCCAGCAGGGAGCAGGACTGATCAACGCGGTCGATGCCGTATTCAGTGAAGCGAGTGGTTGTGCCAACGGCGGTCTCGATCTGCTCAAGGACCTGGCCGGCATTGAACATTATGGTGGCCCGGCCAATCGCACTGCCGATGGCAATTTCTACATGACAACCAGTGACGGCTACATCTGGAACATGGGTGATGTCGCCAGTACGGATGGCTACATCTGGAACATGGGCTACATCTGGAATATGGGTTACATCTGGAACATGGGCTACATCTGGAACATGAGTGCCCTCGAATCCAATGGCTACATCTGGAACATGTCCGACTTTGAAGCCAACGGTTACATCTGGAACATGGCGCAGCTCGAACAGGATGGCTACATCTGGAACATGAGTTCTGCAGAAACCGAGGGCTACATCTGGAATATGAATGATCCGGAGAACGCGGGTTATATCTGGAACATGAATGATCCGGAGAATGCCGGCTACATCTGGAACATGAGTTCTGCGGAAACCGAGGGCTACATCTGGAACATGGGTTCGCCCGAATCGCAGGGTTATATCTGGAACATGGGCAATCCCGAAAACGCGGGTTATATCTGGAACATGGCCTTCTCGGAGACCGAAGGCTACATCTGGAACATGGGCTACATCTGGAACATGAACAGCCCTGAGAGCGCAGGCTACATCTGGAATATGGGCGCCTCTGATAACGCCGGTTATATCTGGAACATGTCCGGTGCGGAGACCGAAGGCTATATCTGGAACATGGCGAGCGCTGAAAACTCAGGGTACATCTGGAATATGAATTCGGCAGAAAACGCCGGCTACATCTGGAACATGAGCGCGCCGGAGACCGAGGGTTATATCTGGAATATGAGTGCGCCGGAGACAGAGGGTTACATCTGGAACATGAGCGCGCCAGAGACCGAAGGTTATATCTGGAACATGTCCAGCGCTGACAGTGCCGGTTACATCTGGAACATGTCGAATGCAAACAGTGCGGGCTATATCTGGAATATGTCTACCGCGGACAATGCGGGTTACATCTGGAACATGAACGCGCCGCAGACTGAGGGCTACATCTGGAACATGAACTCGCCTGAGAGCGCCGGCTACATCTGGAACATGGCCGCCAGCGAAAGCGCGGGTTACATCTGGAACATGTCGGGCGCCGACAGTGCGGGATATATCTGGAACATGAACGACACTGAAAATGCCGGTTATATCTGGAATATGAGCCAACTGACGACCAATCGCTGGGTCGCGCAGGAATGATCATTGTTTGACGATCTATTACAGTTTTACTGGCCACATGGTCGCAGGGTTCAACAGCGGGTTGGGCGAAGGATGTTGCTCAGCCCGCTGCACCTTGCATTGTTGCTTGTTGTCATCGCGACAGCTGCGTTTACTACGGTTGTCCAGGCTGACGCACCCAAACTGTCTGATCGTCGCAATCTGATTTTCGACCGGCTGAGCACCGAGCACGGTCTGTCCCAGGCGGGTATCTCTGCCATCGTTCAGGACAGTCAGGGCTTCGTCTGGGTTGGTACCCAGGAAGGCCTCTACCAATACGATGGCTACGGCTTCAAGCCCTACTATCGGATGGAGAGTGAGGCTGGTTCATTGTCCCATGACGCTATCTGGGATCTGTTGCCGGGTGAGGATGGCAGCTTATGGGTTGGAACGGACGCCGGCCTTAATCGATATGATCCGACCACGGACAGATTTGAGCGACATTGGCTGATCGGTGAGGGGTCCAGTGTTCCTGGGAGTCGTCATGAAGTGATTCACACCCTCTACCGGGATAGTGCGGGCGTGCTTTGGGTTGGTACCGGCGCCGGCCTTGCACGCCAGGTCGCAGACGGTAGTTTTGAACACTTCCACTATGACGTGAATGATCCATCTTCCATTGGTCGAGGCAGTGTGCGAGCCATCCTCGAAGATTCCAATGGTCATCTCTGGGTCGGGACTGAACTCGGCGGCCTGCAACAGTTCGATCGCGACGGAGGCCAGTTTCAGCATTACACGCGGGAAACGGGTGTACTGAGGGACAACTATGTACGCGCCCTCATGGAAGACAGCGGACAGCTTTGGGTGTCGACCTTCAACGGCGGCATCACGGTACTTGACCTTGCTTCCGGCGAGGTGCGGCAGATCAGTACGAGTGATCGACGGTCGGGCCTGAGATCTGATCGTGTTCGTGCGCTACTGAAGGATCAACGTGGCGATATCTGGGTGGGTACCGACGGTGGGCTGCATCTCTGGGACCGTGAAAGGGAACAGTTCACCCACTATGTCTACGATCCGACGGATCCGCAGAGTATTAGCGACAACACCGTCTTCGTCCTGTTTCAGGATATAGGCGGCGTGATCTGGGTGGGGACCTTCAACGGGGTCAGCAAGTGGAACGCGAATATCGAAACTTTCCCGCATGTGCGCCGGGGTTCTGAGTCCGGGGAAGGGCTGAGCAATAATTCGATCACGTCATTTTCAGAGATGGCGGAATCGATATGGGTCGGAACCTTTGGTGGGCTGAACCGGTGGAACGCCGATTCCGGCAGGTTCGATCTTGTCCTGACCACCGCAGATGGTCTCCCCGACGACCGGGTGATGTCGCTTGCCTCGCGCCGCGATGAACTGTGGGTCGGGACCATGTCGGGGGGCGTTGGACTGTTTGTGGATGGCAGGTTTGTCGCGAACTTTCGTCACGACGAGGCCGATGAGACGACCATTAGCGGTGACGCAGTGAGTGACGTTCTGGTCGATAGTGTGGGTCGACTGTGGTTTACGATCTGGGGAGGTGGTGTCAACCGGTATCTTGACGATGGGCGTTTCAAGCGCTACCCCGACGCTTCGGTAGAAGGTGGAGAATTCAGTGACCTTCGGGCGGTTGCCATTGAACAGGCGCCGGATGGCAGGCTCTGGATTGCGACTGACGGCGGCGGCGTGGTTATCCTGGATCCCGTCAATGGACAGACCGAGTCCTTGCGATATCAGCCTGATAACCCTGCCAGCCTGAGTAGCGACAATGTCATCAGCCTGCACTACGCCGCCGATACCATGTGGGTGGGTACGCGTGACCGGGGGCTCAATGCGTATCGGCAGGAAACTGGCAGCTTTTCTCATTTCACCAAGACGGACGGCCTGGCGAGCGATGCGGTCTATGGGATTCTCGATGATGAGCGCGGCAATCTGTGGATCAGTGGCGGCAAAGGGCTTTCGGTGCTGAATCCGTTGTCCGGTGAGTTCCAGCGTTATGACGCAACACACGGGTTACAGGCCGATGACTTCAACAGCGGCGCCAGCCTGAAACTGGCGGACGGAAGTTTTCTGTTTGGCGGCAACAACGGTTTCAATGCTTTTGATCCGTCGCATATCCGTGGCAATACCTACGTACCCGAGATTGTCATTACCGAGTTCTCCAAATTTAACGAGCCGTTCTCGTTCGATGCCCCGATATTCCTTTCAAAGCACATTGACCTGGCCTACGACGACTTTGTCATTGGCTTTGAATTCTCGGCGATGGATTTCACCGCGCCCGAGAAGAACCGTTATCAATATATGCTGGAAGGCTTTGATCGTGACTGGGTGGATGCAAGGCCAGGTGCACGACAGGTGACATATACGAACCTGGACCCCGGGGATTATCGGTTCAGGGTCCGTGGCTCGAACAATGACGGTATCTGGAATGATCGCGGAAGTTCGATCAGCATCACGGTGAATCCGCCGATGTGGGCTACCTGGTGGGCCTATCTGGGTTATGCCGGGCTTGCAGTCATCGCGTTGTATCAGGTTCAGCGAGCCAATGAACAGAGACTGCGTCGCGAGGCAGAGAAACGGTACAGCGAGCGATTGCAGCTCTACATCGAATCGCTTGAGGAAGCGACAGATTGTGTATTGATCGCTGATTCCAATAAGAATCTCATGTATGCGAACAATGCGATCTTCCCCATCCTGGGATTGAATGCTGCCCAGTCTGTTGGTCGTTCGATTCTCGCTTTGTTATTCGCGGAGGAGTCGGATGTCGACCTCGCCCGCCAGGGTCTTGAACGTGAAGGGCGTTGGCATGGAGAGGTCGATCGGATTCGTGATGGTGAGACAGTGACGACCGAAATCACCATCGCGTCCGTAAAAGACGGAGCGCAAAACGAGACGGCTTTCGTTTGTATTGCTCGTGATATCAGCGAACGGAAACGTACCCAGGCGGAACTCGAACAGCACCGCCGGAATCTCGAATCGCTGGTGGCCGAAAGGACCAAGGCGCTTGAGCGCGAGATTTCGGAGAACAAGGCATTCCAGCGGGATCTGGCGAACTCCCTCAGGGAAAAAGAGCTGCTGTTAAAAGAGGTCCATCACCGGGTCAAGAACAACATGCAGGTCATCTCCAGCCTGCTGAATATCCAGGCGGAGACAATCGACAACCAGGATTTTGCGAACCTGTTGGGTGAAAGCCAGCAGCGCATCAAATCCATGGCATTGATTCATGAAAACCTCTATCAATCCGATAACCTGCTCGAGATTGATTTCGAGGATTACATCAGGATGCTGGCCAATAGTCTGTGCCGGTTCTACACGGTGCCAGGCGTCACTGTGAATCTCGACATCCAGGTCGAAGACGTCAATCTCGATATCGAAACTGCTGTCCCTTGTGGCCTGATCATTAACGAGCTGATTTCCAATTCGCTCAAGCATGCCTTCCCGAATCGTGAAGGTGTAGCAACAATCTCAGTGAGTTTCCGTAACCTCGGTTGCCAGTATCGACTGACGATCAGTGATGATGGCATCGGCCTGTCCGAAGATTTCGACCCGGCGGCATCGTCATCGATGGGTATGGAGATTGTTTCGATTCTTACCCAGCAACTTGACGGTCGGATGAAAATCTCCGGTGTTGAGGGCGCCAGTTTTGAAATCTCGTTCCCGCGTAAGGAGAAGAGTCATGTCTAGTAGTAACCTCCTGATCGTGGAGGATGAGGTATTGGTGGCGATGGATATCAAGTCGCGCCTGACGAAGATGGGATATACAGTCGTCGATGTCGCCTCCCGAGGTCAGGAAGCCGTGGAAAAGGCGCTGGACCTTCGGCCGGATCTGATCCTGATGGACATCAATTTGAAGGATGATATGGATGGTGTGGATACGGCGATTCATATCCGCGAACAATATGACGTCCCCATCATTTTCTGTACTGCGTACTCTAACGAAGACACTCTGGAGCGGGCCAAGGTGTCGGAGCCGTATGGATATGTGTTGAAGCCGTTTGACAATCGTGAACTCGAGATCAATATCGAGATTGCACTCTACAAGCACAAGGTTGAACGAGATCTTTCCGATACCAGAACGCGGCTGGATGCGACGCTGGCCCATGTGAGTGACGGCATCATAGCGGCGGACCCTGATGGGGTGATTCACCTGATCAACCCAATGGCGGAGCAGATTACCGGCTGGCGTCGGCAGGATCTGCAACATGTGACGCTGGACCGCATCATGACGCTGGAGCCCTTCGAGGCCGGTGGAATACAGCTCAGGCCTCATATGCTGGCTGGCGCCCAGTTCTCGAATGGGCGGTACGTCCGGCAGTATCTTCGCCGGCCGGGTGGCGAACTAAAGCCGATTGAACTGTGTGTTAACAGAATCGAGAATCATCGATCAGAACTGATCGTCATTACATTTCGGGATATCAGTCAGCAGTTAGGTTACGAAGAGCAGATCCGGCATAACGCTTTCTTTGACGGCCTGACGGGTCTGCCCAATCGCGCGCTGTTTTTCGATCGCCTGGAAAATGCACTGAATCACCGCAGTCGCAGTCACGATGCACCCTTTGCCGTGGCTTTTCTCGATCTCGACAAGTTTGGTGTTGTCAACGAAGGTCTGGGCCATGACTCGGGTGACCGGGTGATTGACGAGGTTGCCCGTCGACTGGAGAGGTCATTGCGACCGGACGATACGTTGTCCCGTTTCAGTGGCGACATCTTTGCGATTCTACTGGATCCGGTGGATTCGGTTCGAGGAGCGATAACGGCGGTCAGTCGGATGCAAAAGGCAATTGAGCAGCCATTCGATCTCGGCGACGTCACGATCAATCTCACTGCGTCTACGGGGATCGTGTTGTACCAGCCGGACTATACCTGCGCCGAAGATATGATTAGGGATGCGGATACCGCCTTGCATCGGGCCAAGTCTGAGGTCAGGGGCTCCTGTGCTGTGTTTGACGCTGCCATGTATGAGAGTGCACTAAAGTTCATCGATTGTCGTCGAGGAATACAGACCGGACTTGATAATGATGAGTTCGAAGTTCATTACCAACCAATTGTGGATGCCGATACGGAAGAACTGGTCAGCATGGAGGCGCTGGTACGTTGGAAGCATCCTGAGCGGGGCTATGTCTCGCCGGTGGAATTCATACCCGTGGCTGAAGAAACCGGACTGATACTGCCATTGGGTGAATGGGTGTTGGCTACGGTTTGCGAGCAGATAGAGTACTGGCAACGACGCGGACTGGATGCGCCCCGGGTTGCAGTCAATCTTTCCGCACGGCAATTTGAAGGCGAGGTGCCAAAGCTCGTTGCCAACCTGCTCGAACGCACTGGCATTTCGCCGGAGTCGCTTACCCTCGAGATCACCGAGGGTATCGCCATGAAGAACGTTGAACGTAACATTCGTATGCTCAATGAACTGCGCTTTCTTGGTTTGTCCATCAGCATTGATGATTTCGGCACCGGGTATTCATCCCTGGCTTATCTGAAACGCTTTCCGCTCAATACGCTGAAGATCGACCGCTCTTTCATCAAGGACATCACAACCAATGACGAGGACCGCGAGATCACCCGGGCGATCATTGCCATGGGGCAGAATCTGCAACTGAAGGTACTCGCCGAGGGTGTTGAGACTGATGATCAGATTACGCTGCTGAGAGAGAGTGGTTGTGATCTGATTCAGGGTTACTATTACAGCAAACCGCTGGGCGCGGCGGCGATGACCTGCTATCTGCAACAGCGGTTGAGGGCCATGACGCGACGCGCGGATATGTCGTTGGCGCCGGCCGTCTAACGGCGTTGCAACCCGACAGGCTCAGAGTTCTTTGACGTCGACCCGATCCGGGTAAACTTGCGCCCGTAATGGTTTGAGCTCGAGATAGGCCGGGCGAAACACCCTGACGTATTCGGCGCTCTTTGGCATCGCGATACGGATGGCGCCGGTACCATCCCAGTCCACTTTCTTCTTGCCGAGATGACTGTACATCGGGCCTCCGCCCGGCGCCTCAATGCTGTTGTCCGGGTTCAGGATGTCGGGCCACTCTTTCTTATGTGCCGGGAAGGTTGATGGCAACCCCATCGAGACCCGTGTTTCCGCCTTCTGAAACTCCGATCGGATCACGCGAATTGCATTCTCGTAGGCTGCGTTGACTTTAGACATGTTCGCGGTCTGAACATAGGTGGTATAGGCGGGCATGGCAATGGCAGACACCACGCCGATGACGGCGATGGTGATCAGCAGTTCAATCAGTGAGAACGCACGATGTGAAAGTGGCAGGGTGCCGTCAGGGCAATGCTTGCTTCTAGCGTCCAGTCGTCGATCTCTGGTTGGATGATTTTTCACGTGCTGCGGGTACTCCGTCCCCACGTTCAGCAAGTTGTTGTCTGATTTTAGCGTGCTCTGGCTCATTCAGCGAGAATCGGGTGAACAGGATGGCGCCAACGATATAGCAGCCTCCCGGAAGCAGGGCGAAAATCGCCTTCATGGCTGTCTGGGTTGTTTCAGTCTGTTCGATATTGGGTTCGAAGCCAGAGAACTGCAGTACATAGCCGGTGATCACGGCAGTCACCGATGCGGCGCATTTACGAACAAAGTTCCAGGCTGCGAAATAGGCCCCTTCCTTGCGTTCTCCGGTCAACATCTCATCGTAGTCGATGACGTCTGCCTTGATGGCGGGCGCAATGACATTGCCGCAGCCGCTCGCAAGCCCCAGCAGGAATGCCAGCAGCCAGATCAGCGGAACATGGTTCACTGCGAAGAACAGGCTGATAAAGGCAAATGCATTCAGGCACAAGGCAAACACCCACAGCTGCTTTTTGCCGAATCGTCGCGCCAGCCTGATCCAGACTGGTGTAAACACGAACTGGGGTACTGTATAGACCAGCAGAACCCAGACCATCATGCCTTGCATGCCGATGACGACGTAGTCGAGAAGGTAGGGGACCAGCAGGCCGACGCTGGCGGCGCCGAACATCTCTACGGCGAACACAAACAGTAGTAGCCGGGCATGGGCGTTCTTGAAGACATCCTGGAACGACCGAAATGGATTGGTGCCCCCTCGGCCCTGGTAGTCAGTGCGTTCCGGAATGAACCGGGTTGACCATAAAACGATCAAAATGACGATAAATCCAGTAAAAATGCTGAGAAAATACGCGAACGTGCGCTTATCTTCCGAATTATCCATGAAATACAGCGAGATCAGGCCAAAACAGGAGCCAATCGCGCTGATTAGATGGCTGTAACCGTACAACCGCGTCCGTTCGTGGTAGTTCGGTGTTAATTCGACGCCAAGTGCACCATGAGGGACGAAGAAGGCGGTGCTGGCAGTTTCGTATGCGAGTAGCGCCACCCCCATCCAAGCGATCAGCCAGATGCCGGTCAGCGCGCCGGGCGGCGACCAGATCATCATCAGACCTATTCCCATTGGCACCGCAGCAAAGAACATCCAGGCCCGGCGGCGCCCGAGCCGGGAACGAGTTCGGTCTGACAGGTAGCCCACCAGGGGGTCGGAAACCGCGTCCCAGAACCGGGAGGCGGCGATGAGCGTGCCGATAGCGGCGGGTGCGATTAACAGCACGTCGGTCGCGAACTTCATGAAATAGGTCGCGAACAACAGCCCCATAATGCCGAAGGCGACCTTAGGCAGGGAATAGGTCCAGATTACGCCGGTACTCAGTCGTTCTGCCCCGGCGATGCCGACGGCATCGCGTGTGAGCGTATTGTCCTTTTGTCTGGGGGGAGAAGTTGCGTTCACTGCACTCCTGCCGGGAAGGCGTCAACAGTATTACGCGCTGGCCTGGCGGGCAGATTGCTGCTTACTTTGAAGATGGCGGTGGGCTGACAAGTCCCATGGGTCGGCAGAACGAAAGCCGCGTATGTTAGCTGTTTGTCTGAAAGTTGTTCTGATCACTTCTGAACGTCGCAGATTTGTGGGCTTTCGACTCGCTTCGCTTGAAAACGAGGGTTAATCTACCTAAGCTTCGCGGCCGTAGACTCACCGTAAAACCGCATTGTCAGGTCATTTGCTGAATTGATTCGGCACCGGGTCAATGGCTGCGGACAACTCATCTTTCAGGTGGTTGGCGCCTGGTTACGGATGCCCTAGGAGAACTCGTTGACGGACAAGAACCTGATCGCTGGCCTGATCGCACTTGCCATCGTTGCCTGGTTGTTCTCGGGCGCGCTGAGTGGCGGTCGGGTGATAGCCGAGGAAGGGCCGGATCTGTCGGGTCAGCCGACCTTGCCTCTGGTTCGGGCGATCCAAAGCCAGGCGGAGTCGCGTACTGTCTATCTGCATGTCCGGGCGCAGACCCAGGCCAACAGGGTGGTTGAACTGCGTTCGGAAGTTCATGGCCGGGTAGATGAGATTCCAGCGCAAAAGGGTACCTCGGTGATGGCCGGTGATGTTGTCTGTCGAATCGCCGTCGACACACGTCAGGCAGATCTTGAACGGGCGCGGGCAAGCGTCAACAGCGCCGCCCTTGAGCACCAGGGTGCACTGGACATGAAGCAGCGCGGTCTGCAGTCGGAAATCGAAACCGCGCGGCTGGCGGCGCAAATGGAAGCGGCGCGGGCGCAGCTGAAAGCGGCTGAGTTGTCGCTGGCGAAGACAAGGATCGTGGCGCCGTTCAGCGGCACAATCAATGATCAGGCAGTAGAAATCGGTGATTACCTGAGTACCGGCCAGATTTGCGCGACGCTAATGGAAATCAAGCCCCTTTTGGTGGTTGGTCAGGTCGCCGAACGTGAGATAAGTCGGGTAACCGTGGGCGAACAGGTTGAGATTCAGCTTATCAACGGCGAAGTACTTAACGGCACCGTGTCCTATGTTAGCCGATCACCTGATCGCCAAACTCGTGCATTCCCGATCGAGGTCACGGTAGTTGACCCTGGCGAGAACGCTCGCGCCGGCCTGTCAGGCGAGATGCGTTTGCCAATGGGGGACGAGATGGCGCATCTGATTTCTCCTGCGTCTTTAGTGTTGAACGATGCCGGTGATGTCGGGGTTAGGTTGGTTGACTCAGAAGATACCGTTCGCTTCGTGCCGGTGACGGTTGTCAGTGAGGATCTTGACGGGATCTGGGTGAGGGGGCTTCCCGCTGCCGCTCGCGTCATCACCGTCGGTCAGGAAGAAGTCTTCGAAGGGCAGACCGTCAGGGTTGAGATCACTCCCCTTGGTAATGTCGTCAGGTCCTGACCTATGGCCTTCACGACGACCTATGTGTCGACTGCAATTGAACGCTCCAGGACCACGCTGTCGGTTCTGGTAGCGCTGCTGTTGGTTGGCTGGGTCTCCTATCTCGCTATTCCCGTTGAATCTGCTCCAGACGTCGCAGTACCCATCTTTGTTGTAACTGTCCCCCATGAAGGTATCTCACCTGAGGATGCGGAACGTTTGCTGTCTCGACCAGTTGAGCTTGAGCTGAAAGCGGTTGAGGGTGTTGAGGAAGTCAATTCCTATTCCCGCGAGGGGTCGGCCGTTGTCGTGGTGGAATTCGACTATGACCTTGATCCCGATGATGTGCTGATCGATGTGCGTGAGGCTGTCGATCGTGCGCGGGTCAAGATGCCGGACTCGACCGAAGAACCTTTCATCGAGGAGGTGGCCGCGGCCGAGTTTCCGATCATCACTGTTTCGCTGGGGGGTGAGCGGGTGCCGGATCGTGTGTTGTACCGCCTTGCACGTGACCTCAGGGATGAGCTTGAGTCGATCCCCGAAGTACTTGAGGCGAATCTCAACGGTGACCGGGAGGAACTGCTTGAGGCGGTGATCGACCCGGCGTTGCTTGAAGCGTATGGCATTACCAATGACGAGCTCGCGACCGCCGTCGCCAGAAACAATCGACTGATTGCGGCCGGCGCGCTGGATACGGGACGGGGTAGTTTCTCAGTCAAGGTGCCAAGCCTGATTGAAGAGGTCTCGGATGTACTTTCCATCCCTGTCAAGGCAACACCTGATGGCGTGATCACGATTGCTGACGTGACGACGTTACGGCGGACCTTCAAGGATGCCACCAATTACACGCGCTCCAATGGTACGCCTGCCGTCGCGGTAGAAGTCTCCAAGCGCAAAGGTGTAAGCCTCGTTGAGGCGGTAGAGAAGGTCAAGGAAGCCGTTGAGGCTGAAAGGATCTCTTATCCGTCGGAAGTTATTGTCAGCTACATGGCAGACCAGGCGCCGGAGACGATCGAGCAGATCAATACGCTCCAGGGAAATATATCCACGGCCATGTTCCTGGTGTTAACGGTAGTTGTCGCGGCCGTTGGTCTTCGATCCGGTCTGCTGGTCGCAATGGGTATCCCATTCTCTTTCCTGTTTGCGTTCATGATCGTCAACCTGCTCGGCTTCACTTATAACTTTATGGTGATGTTCGGGATGCTGCTGGGGCTGGGTATGTTGATCGACGGCGCCATCGTGGTGGTGGAACTCGCAGATCGTCGCCTTGCCGAAGGGATTCCGCCGAGGGAAGCCTATAGCTATTCAATTCGCCGTATGTTCTGGCCGGTTGTGGCGTCCACGGCGACCACGCTGGCGGCGTTTTTGCCGCTGATGTTCTGGCCGGGAGTCACCGGCGGTTTCATGCGGTATTTGCCGGTGACAGTGTTTGCAGTGCTGGTGGGATCGCTGCTCTATGCCCTGCTGTTTGCGCCTGTGCTGGGGGCCCTGATCAGCCGCGCGGCAAGCGCTGAAGAAACGTCAAATGATTTCGTTCAGGTAGACCAGGGCCGGTTTGAACACCTTAGCGGGGTTGTTGGGCTTTATGCGAAGGTGCTGTTGTTTACGACCCGGCACCCCTTGCTGGTCATTTTTGTCGCACTCATCAGTCTTTATGGCATCATCTGGCTGTATGGAGAAAAAGGAAACGGTACACAGTTTTTTACCGAGGTTGAACCAACTTTTGGCCAGATCAGCGTCAACGCGAAGGGAAACTACTCGGCGAGCGAACTGCTTGAGATCGTGAAGGATGTTGAGCAGCGTATTCTTAACGAAGGCAGGATCAAGAGTGTTTATACTCGTTCCGGCGGAGGTGGCATCAACATCGGTGGCTCTGGAGGTTCTGCTTCAGACCGGATCGGTAGCATGTTCATTGAGCTGAGCGACCGGCGGACCCGAGATGACTCGGGATTCGAGGTGCTGGAGGATTTCCGTCATGCGGTCAGCGATGTCCCTGGTGTCCGGGTGGAGGTCGACGAGCCGGAACAGGGACCGCCGGTGGGCAAGGACATACAGATCCAGCTGGCCGGTACTGACCTGGATCTGCTAACCCAGGAAGCACGAAGAATCCGGGCTCACCTGGAAGGTATGTCGGACTTGCGTGATGTTGATGACACCACGGCGGTACCGGGTATCGAGTGGGAACTCAGTGTCGACCGTGCCAAGGCCGCTATGCTTGGCGCCGATGTCACCAGCGTTGGCACAGCCGTCCAGCTGGTGACCAACGGAGTTCTGGTGGGCAGATACCGTCCCGATGACGTCGATGATGAAGTCGATATCCGGGTCCGGTATCCGGAGTCTCACAGGGCTATCTCGCGGCTTGACGACCTTCGCGTTTCGACGAATCAAGGCGCCGTACCTATCAGCAGCTTTGTTGAGCGTAGTCCACAGCGAAAGATCGGGACCATCTTCCGCCAGGATGGCCATCGGATCATGTACGTTCGAGCCAATACCAGAGAAGGTGTGCTGCCCGACGATATGGTACAGCAGATTCGGCAGTGGCTGACTGAGAGCGCGGCGATTGATCCGTCAATCAAAGTGGTCTTCCGAGGTGCGAATGAGGAACAGGCGGAATCCATTCGATTTGTTGGTACAGCCTTTACGCTCTCGTTGGCGTTGATGGGTATTTTGCTCATCACCCAATTCAACAGCTTCTATCAGTCAACGCTAATTCTGTCGGCCGTGATCATGTCGACGGTAGGTGTCCTGCTGGGGCTTATCATTCTCGATCAGCCATTTAGCGCCATCATGACGGGTGTCGGCATCGTCGCGCTCGCCGGCATCATTGTGAATAATAATATTGTGCTGATTGACACATTCAATTATCTGCGTCGGGAAAACCCCGGCTGGAACCTGTCCCGTGTCATTGTGACAACCGGCTGCCAGCGACTGCGACCGGTGTTCCTGACCACGTTCACCACAGGCTTTGGCCTGCTTCCCATGGCGAGCGGGGTATCGATTGATCTGATCGGCCGGGAAGTCGAGATTGGCGGGCCGGTTGCGACTTTCTGGGTTCAGCTTGCCTCGGCGATCGTCTCGGGCCTGACCTTTGCGACCGTCCTGACGTTGATCGTTACGCCCGCCATGCTGATGGCTCCCCAGGCGCTGGGCCGCCTGGGTCGACGCATTATGTTGTTCCTGTTCCATTTCATGTTGCGAGACAAGTCGACAGCAGAGTCGGAAAGTTAGTTTCTTTACCAGGCGCGGCATCGCGAGTACGGTAGAAATTTTCGCTGAGGGACTTTAGATGGAGTACCGCAAGCTCGGCCGGCACGGTATCGAAGTACCGGTATTATGTTTGGGCACGATGACTTTCGGGTTGCAGGTTGATGAGAAGAAGTCATTTGAGATACTCGATCGCGCCTATGAACTTGGCCTGACGTTCCTTGATACGGCAGATGCCTATCCGCTGGGTGGCAGCATGAAAACGGTCGGCGAAACAGAATCCATCATTGGTCGTTGGATGAACAAGCGGGGTATCCGCGACCGGCTTATTATCGCTACCAAGTGTTTTGCTGCAATTCGCGGTGGCCCCAACAATCGAGGTCTGTCGCGGCAGCACATCATTGAAGCCATTGACAAGAGTCTGGCACGACTGCAGACGGATCACGTAGACATCTATCAGTCTCATGGTTTTGATGCGCGGACTCCAATCGAAGAATCGCTGCGTGCGTTCGAGGACCTCGTGCGCGTTGGCAAGGTTCGCTACGTCGGCTGCTCCAATTATCCTGCCTGGCGGCTTGCCGAGGCGCTACGGGCAGCAGAACGGATGGGTATCGAAGGTTATGTTTCGGTCCAGCCTCGCTACAATCTGCTCTACCGAGAGATCGAAACCGAATTGTTACCGCTCATCAACGCCGAAGGCTTGGGTGTGCTGGTTTATAACCCGCTCGCGGGTGGATTTCTTTCTGGAAAGTACAAGCCGGGTCAGGCTCCTGAAGAGGGCACGCGATTTACGCTGGGCTCGGCCGCCGGTCGCTACCAGGAACGGTACTGGCAGGACGCTCAGTTCAATGCCGTCGAAATGTTGAAGCAGGTGGTGGAAGCAAAGGAGCTCAATATGGTTTCTGTTGCGGTCGCCTGGGTGCTGGCGCAGCAAGGCATCACGTCGGCGATTATCGGTGCCAGCCGACCTGACCAGCTTGATGCCAACCTGCAGGCACTCGACATTTCGTTCGACGAAGAGCTGTCGGCTGCCTGCGAAGCCGCCTGGTGGTCGCTGCCACGCCGACCGGTCAATGAGGGATATCGCTAGGCAATGGATGAACTGGCGTTTAGCGATGCAACCGGACTGGTGCACCGACTGGCCCGACGCGAACTGAGCAGCGTTGAATTGCTCGAACACTTCGTCGGTCGAATGGAGCGATACAACCCGGCCATCAATGCCATTGTGATCACTCGTCTCGACGAGGCGATGGCCGAGGCAAAAGCGGCAGACGCCGCGCTGGCAAAGGGTGATACTCCTGGTCCGCTGCATGGCTTGCCGATGACGGTGAAGGAGTCGTTCAACCTGACTGGGTTGCCGACCACCTGGGGAGACCCGGCCTACAAGGACAGTCGGTCACAATTCGATGCGGTTGCCTGTGAGCGACTCAGACAGGCCGGAGCGGTGATATTCGGGAAGACCAACGTGCCTTTAATGCTGGCTGATTTCCAGTCCTACAATGACATCTACGGCGTCACCTCCAATCCCTATGATCTGACCCGTACGCCGGGGGGGTCCTCCGGCGGCTCGGCCGCCGCGGTGGCGGCTGGCCTGACCAGCTTCGAAGTAGGTTCCGATATCGGTGGATCCATTCGTAATCCTGCCCATTTCTGTGGCGTCTTTGGTCATAAGCCTACCTGGGGGATCCTGCCGTCGAGAGGCAATGCATTGCCTGGCATCGTGACACCGGCTGATCTCTCGGTGATTGGGCCGCTGGCGCGAAGCGCCCGCGATCTTCGGCTTGTGCTGGATGTCGTTGGCGGTGCCGACGAATTGCATCGGCCCGGCTGGGAACTTGTGCTGCCGCAACCCGGGCCGCGGCACCTCGGTGAGTGGCGGGTGGCGGTATGGCCAGATGATCCGATGGCACCAGTCGACGATATGGTAAAGGCGCGAGTCCTTGCAGTCGCCAGCCTGATTGAGAAGGCAGGCGGACAGGTTGATTATGATGCGCGGCCGGAGTTCCCGGCTGATTTTATCAACGAGTTGTATCAGTACCTGCTACATGCCGCACTTTCTGCACGCCAGCCGGAATCGATGTTTACCAGGGCGCTGGATCGAGTCGCCGCGCTCGATCCGGATGACAGTTCGGCAACCGCGAGAGTGCTGCGCGCTTCTACCCAGTACTACCGGGAGTGGCATGGGAGAAACGAAATGCGCAATCAGTTGCGCTGGTCATGGCACAGCTTCTTTGAGGACTACGACGTTCTCCTGGCACCGATCTGTGTCACTGATGCGTTCCCTCATGACCACAATCCCAGGATGAGTGAGCGAACCGTGCTGGTGAACGGCGACACCAGACCGATGTTCGAACAGGGGTTCTGGGCCGGCCTGGCCAGTGTCTCTTATTTGCCGGCGACAGTCTTCCCGACCGGTCTGGATGCGCGAGGATTGCCCGTCGGGGTCCAGGCGATCACGCGTGAGATGGGTGATCTGACGTCGATCGCCTTTGCTGAGCAGATTTCCCAGGTGATGGGGCCATTCATACCACCGGAGAACTATCGAGACTGATGAGACTGTTACACCTGATTGTTATTTTGTTCATTGGCTATGCGAATGCCGAGCAGATCACAGCCAAGCCTAGCGTGTTGATGAAGACCACGTTCGGTGAGGTGCTGATTGAGCTTGAGCCACAGCTGGCGCCGGTTTCCGTTGAGAACTTTCTCGGTTATGTCCGGCGCGGCGACTACGACGGCACAGTTTTCCATCGCGTCATTCCTGGATTCATGGTGCAAGGGGGCGGGCATGACCCCGATATGACCCTCCGTCCGGACGGAGATACGATCCTCAATGAGGCGGACAATGGTCTGGCCAATGTCACTGGTACCATTGCGATGGCGCGAATGGCGGAGATCGACAGCGCGTCGCGGCAGTTCTTTATCAACGTGAACGACAACACGCACCTTGATCACAAGTCCACCAGTTGTACCCGAGAGCAGGTTGCGTCGGTAGCGGCGGCAAGGCAGAAGGGACTCTATAAACCGCTTGCCTGTGATAGTTATGGTTACACGGTGTTTGGCCGGGTTGTTGGCGGCATGGGCGTCATTGAGCGAATCGCGGGTGTTGAAACGAGAACCGTTGGCGGCCATCGCGATGTGCCCCTTGAGCCGGTACTGATTGAGTCGGTCGTGCTGATCGACGGGTCATAGCGGGCGACAGATGGCGGCGGGCCCCGCTCGAGGGCCCGGTTGGAGGGGCACTGTGCTAAGCCGCGACGAAACGTTCGAGCTGCGCCTTGCTCAGGGTGCCGCGGTGAATCCCCTTAACTTCACCGTTGTCGAGTAGAACCAGTGTCGGGATGGCTCGTACGCCATGAGTGTTCACGAGTTCCCGATTGGCCGGGTCATCGACATTGACCGACTGTAGTTCTACCGCACCGTCGCTGGCGTCGATGACATCCCTGACCACGGGTTTGATTTGCTGGCAGGGGCCGCACCAGTCGGCTTCGAATTTGAGCAATGTTCGCATCGGGATCTCCTTGGTATGAATGATATGGCGCTATTATTCATGCCAATCGAGCAATATAAAGCGATAAAAAATGATAACTATGATTCTTTATAGGAATATTTAGAGCCGATATTGGTCGATCTGGATCTCCTCGCCCAGGTCTGTGTAGTCACCACTGGCCCTCAGACGCCTGAATTCACCCCAGTTAACCGGTCGGTATCGGGGATTGCCCGACAAGGGTTCGCACCAGGTGCTGTAATCCGGGTTAAAGAAGAATGGGGCGCTGAAACGTTCCTGCGTGGCACTGGCCATGACGCGATGCTCAGGTGCCTGGAAGCGATCGTTGGACCAGATTTGCAGCATGTCCCCAACGTTGATGATCAACCCGCCGGGTTCCGGGTGAATCGTATGCCACTGACTTGACTTCTTAACCTGCAGGGAGGCCACATCATCCTGAACCAGAATCGTTAAAACGCCGGCGTCAGTATGACGATTGACGCCCAGTTGACCGGCCGCCTGCTGGTCAACGGTCGAGCCGCGATCCTGCAGCGGGTCATCGCACAGCGGATAGTAATTGAGCCGAAGAAAGCTGGTGTGTCGCCTGGTGAAGTGGGTGCTCAACTGACCCGGCTGCAGTTGCATGGCCTGTTCTATTGCGTCCAACAGGATGAAACCGATTTGTTCACAGCGCCGATACCATCCGGTCATGGCTTCGCGGAATCCGGGCAGCGCTGGCCATTGACTGGGTTGTGAGGCAAGCGGGTCACCCAGATCCACGCCAAAATCAAAGATCTGTTTCCAATCCAGGGTGTTCTTGGTGAGTTCTTTGTCAAAAAATCCCATCGGATTGTCATGATCGCGTCGGACGGCCTGTTTTGTTGCGGCGGGCAGTTGAAAGAACTGGCGGGTTGCTGCGAGGAAATCCTCAATCTGATCAGTCTGTATGCCGTGTCCCACTGCCTGGAAAAACCCCCACGTCTCACAGGCGTCTGCGATGGCGGTGATGGTGTGCTTTTCAGGCAGCGAGGAAACATCGATGGCGGGTACAGTCAAATTCATGAGAGGGAATGTACCGACTGGGACGAATGAACAAAAGCCGTTATTTGTTCTCGTTTCATGCGACGAATACAATCAATTTCGCTGACAGTCAAAAGATGGCGTTGTACTGAATGATCAAACTGCGTGTCAATGGCATCGACCATGAACTGGATATCGATCCCGAAACACCGTTGTTGTGGGTATTGCGTGACACCCTCAATCTGACCGGGACCAAGTATGGTTGTGGCATTGCACAGTGCGGTGCTTGCACCGTCCATCTGAATGGACAGGCTGTGCGGTCCTGCAAGACGACACTCGGCCAGGCGGCCAATTTTGATGTCGTAACGATTGAAGGCTTGTCGGAGCATCGTGATCATCCGGTGCAGCAGGCCTGGATCGAGCAGGACGTGCCTCAGTGTGGCTATTGTCAATCGGGACAGATTATGGCGGTTGTCGCGCTGCTGAAACAGAAATCGAATCCCACTGACGAGGACATTGACCGCTACATTACCAACATCTGTCGATGTGGAACCTATCCGCAGATTCGTCGTGCGGTACACGAAGCCGCTCGCAAGTGGAGGTCCTAGTCAATGACTGACCTGGACCGACGACGATTTCTTCAGGTATCGATCACAGCGGCAGGCGGCATGATGTTGTCGCTGCACCTGCCCCCTGTTGTTGCGAATACCAATGCCGGGTCTGCTGCCGGGTCTGTCGAAGTCGGTGCCTGGCTGGTGATCGATCCGGACAACACGGTGACGATTCGCGTCGCCCAGTCTGAGATGGGACAGGGTGTGCTGACGTCGCTGGCAATGATTATTGCCGAGGAACTGGAAGTCGACTGGCGTCAGGTGCGCGCCGAATATGCGGATGTGAACCGTCATCTTCGCGGGGGTCGTGTGTATGGCCGGATGCTGACCGGTGGTAGCAGCGCTGTCCGACATTCGATGCCCTATCTCAGGATGGCGGGGGCGGAAGCCCGGGAAAGATTGATCAAGGCGGCTGCCGAAAGCTGGAACCTGGCGCCGGACGAGTGCTATGCGGATTATGGGCGGGTGGTTCACCGTGCCACCAACCGTTCCGTGGCGTACGGTGAAATCGCGGCGGCAGCTGCCCAGGTGTCGGTTGCAGGCGTCGAGATTAAGTCGCCCAGGGATTTTGACCTGCTGGGATTGCCGACGCCGAGGCTCGATGTGCCGTCCAAGGTAGACGGCTCTGCGCATTACTCCATGGACGTCCGGTTGCCGGGTATGGTCTACGCGGCGGTTGTGCATTGTCCGGTCATCGGCGGCAGGCTGCTGAGCTATCGATTCAATGTCGTGCGTAATCGTCCGGGTGTGAGGCAGGCAGTGCGTCTCGATCATGGCGTCGCTGTTATCGCGGATACCTGGTGGCAGGCGCACCAGGCTGCCGAAGCGATGCCCGTGGAATGGGAAGTCGGTGACGAGGAAGACTTCTACTCCGCCACCGAACAACGAAACTTTGTAGCGGCGCTGGATGAACCAGGCATCGTCGTTGTCAACGACGGCGACGCAGAATCAGTCATGGACGAAGCGGAGAAGTCCATCGAATCAGATTATTCGGTTCCGTATCTGGCCCATGCCTGTATGGAGCCGCTCAACTGTACAGTTGTTGTCCATGCCGATCATGCAGAAGCCTGGGTAGGTACCCAGGATCCCGAAGCAGCTGTAGCAGCAGTTGCTGAAGTGGCCGGACTGGATGCCGCTCAGGTCACCCTGCATAACTACCTGCTGGGCGGTGGTTTCGGGCGCCGCGCCCACACCGACTACGTCAGGGAAGCAACGATGATTGCCCAGGCCTATCGTGGCGTTCCGGTGCAGATGATCTGGAGTCGTGAAGAGGACAGCCGCTCAGGCCGGTATCGACCCATGGCAGCGGTTCGTTTCAAGGCTGGTTTCGACCTCGGGGGCAAGCTGATTGCCTACATCAACCATTCGGTGACTCATTCGATTCAGCAGGACTCCGGTGGTAGTGGGATTGTCGGTGGTGTTGACCCGTTCTCCATCGACGGCCTCACGGACATGCCTTATTACGTGCCGAATAAACGGATCAGTCATCGTATTCGCAATACTCATCTGACGAGCTGGTTTTGGCGATCGGTCGGTCATTCGCAGAACGCTTTTGCTATGGAATGTTTTGTCGATGAGATGGCATCAGCGGCAGGAACCGATCCCGTTGCATTTCGACGGCAGTACCTGGCGGGTCGGCCGAAACTTCGGGAGGTGCTGGCTGAGCTGGCAGAAAAGGCACGTTGGGGTCGCGCCATGCCCCACGGCAGCGCCCAGGGGCTGGCGCTACACGAGTCTTTTGGCACCATCTGCGGGCAGGTGGCCGAGGTGACGGTTTCAGAGCAGGGGCAGCTCAGCGTTGATCGTATCGTCACCGTGGTTGACTGCGGCAATCTGGTGAATCCCATGACGGCCCGGCAGCAGATTGAAAGCGGTATCGTGTTTGGTCTGACGGCTGCCTTGTACGGCAAGCTGACTTTCGAAGATGGTGAGTTGGTTGAGACTAATTTTGATCAGTATCGCATGATCAAGCTGCGGGACATGCCCGAACTCGATACGCATTTCTCCTTGTCCCGGGGCGATGAGTGGGGTGGTCTTGGGGAGCCGGGGACGCCACCGGTGGCGGCGGCCGTTTGTAATGCGCTCTTTAAGATCACAAAGCGTCGAATCAGGGCGCTGCCCATTGCAGACTACTACCTGCGTCGTGCCTAGATGATTCGATAGCAGGGGGTGTAGGCGGACCCTGGTAGTTTCATTCGTTGTTCCGTAATAAACGAAGTGAGGAGTCGATCCATCTTCATCATGATGGCTGGATCGCCGCGCATTTCGAATAGTCCCTTCTCCTCGATTTCCCGGACTCCTTCTTCCTTGACATTGCCAGCGACCAGTGCGGAAAACGCGCGCCGTAGATTAGCTGCAAGCAGATAGTCGGGCTGGTCACGGTGGATCTGCAGCCCATTCACTGCTTCATGGGATGGATAGAACGGCTTTTGATATTCGTGGTCGACCTCCAGTAGCCAGTTGAAATAGTAGGCGTCATTCCGCGCCTTGCGAAACTTTCTGACTTGTCTGATGCCGCGAAGCATCTGGCTTGCGACCTTCGCCGGATCGTTGATGATGATCTCGTACCGAGATGCAGCCTTGTCTCCCAACGCAAAGCGAATGAACCGATCAATCTGATCAAAGTACTCTGCGGAACCGGATGGGCCGGTGAACACCACGGGAAAGGGAACGGACTCGTTGGCAGGGTGGAGCAGAACGCCTAGCAGGTACAGTATTTCCTCGGCTGTCCCCACACCGCCTGGAAAGACGACGATGCCATGTCCGAGGCGAACAAAGGCTTCGAGTCGTTTCTCGATATCGGGCATGATCGCGAGTTCATTGACGATAGGATTTGGCGGTTCGGCAGCGATGATACCGGGCTCCGAGATGCCGACGTATCGGCCCTGTTTGTTCCGTTGTTTTGAGTGGCCGATGGTCGCGCCCTTCATGGGGCCCTTCATCGCGCCCGGGCCGCAGCCGGTGCAGATGTCCAGGCCTCTCAATCCCATCTGGTAACCGACCTCCTTGGTGTAATCGTATTCTTCGCGATTGATGGAATGCCCGCCCCAGCAAACGACCAGGTTTGGAGGTCGTCCCCGGCGGAACAGGCCAGCATTGCGCAGGATATGGAAGATGGCGTTGGTGATGCCCTGGGGTGAGTCAGTATCAAAATTCGGGTTATCCGAGATTTCACTACTGACGTAAATAATGTCACGCAATACCGAGAACAGCAGTTCCTTGATGCCCTGGATCATTCTGCCTTCGACCAGCGCTTCTGCCGGGGCGTTGGTCAGTTCTATCCGGACGCCCCGTTCAAGCTGGACCAACCTGATCTCGAAATCCGGATAAGCGGCGAGCATTGACCTGGCGTCATCAAGGTTGCTGCCACAATTAAGTACCGCAAGAGAGCACTTTCGGTAAAGGTTGTATAGACCGGACTGGCTTTTGTCGAGCAGCTTGTTGACCTCCCGTTGAGACAGAACATCGATCTCGTCGCCGGGTGTCAGCTTGATGTCAATCACGGGATGTTTCATGCAGGGGGCATCAATCGATTTTGTAAACCTCAGCGGCGGTGCCGTAGAACATGCGATCTTTTTCGGCTTCACTGAAGTCGGCGACCATCTTTTTCATTGCGTTGTACAGCACATGGTAGGAAACCGACAGTTTGTCTACCGGGAAATTGCTTTCGAACATGCAGCGTTCCGGGCCGAAACAATCGATCATGTGCAGGTAGTATCGGCGTTGCGCCTCAGCGAATTCGTCTGACGTAGGCGGGCGCTCGGCCTTGTCAAAACCGAAGCCATTGTCCGGCATGGCCAGGCCCCCCAGCTTGGCGTAGACATTAGGGCACTTTGCGATCTCTGCCACATCCTCTCGCCACTGCGCGTAGATTTCCTCGCGCTTCGCGGCGTAGTGGCCGATGCCGATGGGGGTACCCATGTGATCCAGGATCATTGTGGTATCCGGTACCGCGCGGGCCAGTTCCAGATAGTCGCGATTCTGGTGGTGGTAGTGCCAGGTTTCATAGACCAGTTCCTGCTGACCGAGGGTTCGAACACCCTGACGAAAGTCTTCCCTTGCGTACTGACCTTCCAGTCCATTGCCCCGAATACTGAACATCTCAGGGTTGGGGTCCCGTGGCCCTGAATGTCGAATACCGCGAAACCTGCCTTTGCTGATTTCGCGATGTCCGTCAAGCACTTCAGTCAGGGAGTCGCCGAGCGTCAGATCCGCGTGGGCGGTGATTGCGACGATCATCGTCTGGTTGTCGTCGTTCTCACTGGCGTCAGCCTGTTCGGTAACGAACTCGGTTTCGCCGAGGCACTTCATGTGCTCTGGTCCGTCTGTGCGGTATTCCGCACGACATTCAATGAACACTGACTTGACAACATTGTGTCCGGAGCCGGTATCACGCCAGAAGTCCTCGATCAGATAGGAGCCCCTGGGGGCCGGTCGCCGCCAGAGATGATGATGGGGATCAATGATGGGTCTTTCCGGATCGACAATGGGCTCGTTGATCTGCGCCAACCAGGATTCATTGACTGGGTCTAACGGCATATCTACCCCTTTGATGATGATGAAATGTTGGTGAGACTATCTCACAGTTCTTCCTGAGACTTTAGCCTGTCGATGGTCCATGAGTGATCCGACAGATCGTCAGGATCGATCAGTTCTTCCAGTCTTGCAATTTCCAGCTCCTGGGCAACGATAAGGTCGCGCGATTCCTGCAGGATTCTTAGTTGCTCAATCAGAATTGCATTGTCGCCGGCAATCGCCACCAGGATTTCGATCTGGTTGTCGATATCCTCCAGCAGCCTGTCCATGTTGATGTTCTGGGATACCATGGGGTCAGGCTGTGTCCCCGGTCAGTTCTTCATAGCTCTTGTTGCGATCTTCTCGCAGGCCGGTGACAACCGATGCCAGAACGTTTTCGAATTCGGCGCCGGTGTCCAGAATTTCGCTATTCTCGGTGATGATCATGTTGGCAAGCTGGCCGTCTGTGAACTCCGCCACCTTGATGCCGGCCCGGTTGGCAAAAATATATTTGCCTGCTCCGGGAATGATGGCGACCAGCCGACAGGGCGTTAACGTACCCTCCATAATCGGCAGCCTGACCCAGGCTTCGACCTTGAGAGATTTGACTGCCTGTTCGGCTGCCTCCCGCTTGCGCTCTGCTTTCTCGCGCAGGACCCTGGCTCGCTCTCTTTTCTTTGCCGCCAGCTGTTCATGTTTCTCGAGTGCTTTTAGCAGCGATTGTTTGCGTTTCGCCAGATATTCCTGAGAGACCTGGCGGCGCTCCTGCACCTCATCGATCTCGATTTCTTTCTTCTTCTGTTGCTGGATTCCCTGAATTACCACAAGCAGATGGTTCTTTATGATGTCCTGGGCGGCGGATCGCGGGTTCAGTGGTTTCACCGTCTCCGAGCCGAGGTAGCCGGCGAGTTCTTCGTAGGTCACGTGCAGCGCTTTACGTCGGTTCTGGTTGGTAAACAGCAACCGCTCGGTATCTCGCCAGTTGAGAATCAACTTGATACGGGCAACTTTCTCTGACGAATCCGTTTTGTCATCGAAGATGAACCACTGTCCTTCCTTGAACTGTTCGATAGTGCGCAGCACATCGCGGGACACCTCGCTATCGGTGCCGGCGACCCCGGCGTCGGTCTCGATCAGTTCGAAATCACAGGGGTCCGAGGCGGTGCCTGACTGAATTTGTTCGTATTCGCCCTCGACATCTGCCAGGCAGTTCTCGTACTGGGTCGTGTCAAACTCAAGCTTGCTCAGGAATTCTCGCAGCTCGTTCGGCAGGGCCTGCATGACCTTGGCCTGGCGTTCCTTGTCTTCCTGAACCTGCAGTGACCACACCAGATGTTCAGTCAGTTTGCTGGCGCGCTGCCACTCACCGGATTTCTGACCGTAGTGAACAAAGACTTCGCGAAGGAAATCGTACCAGGAGCCTTGCAGCATAAAGATGATGAACAGCGGCAGGGCCTTGTCGGCCATCTGCTGGTTCAGCAGTTCCGCCGCATAATATTTGCCCTTTTGTCCGATCAGTTCACCGAGTTCGGAGTCGCAAAGACGCTGCTCCATCTTTTCGTAGATCGGACGCTCTTTCTCAAATATCGCGTTCAGCGCGTCTTGCGTTTCCTCGACTGTTGCCCGCCCACGAGCCAGCGTTCGTATGATGAGGTCGATCTTCTCCATGAACTGATCGCCAAGGACGCCCAGATCCTCGCTCCAGCCGACACACTCGCGGATCAGGGTGTCAATGAGCGCCAGGATGGGCTGTTTCGCGGTCAATTCGCGCACGCCCTGGCGTAGGGCTTCGGCGGCTACGAGCGGCGCCAGTGAGCGAACGAAGGCTTCGATCTTAAAGTCCAGGTCTGTCTGGCTGAGTATCTGAGTTGCCGCGTCGTCGACGAAGGCGATGACGGCGTGATCGTCCGCCGAGAAGCTCACACCACGGTGGTGTTTCTGAATCTGGACGTGAACGGGATCAACATGATCCTCGACCGAAAGGGATGGCAGGGTGTGAAGCAGCTCGATGAGTGCTTCATCGTCGACCAGGCGACCGGTTGGCTTTGGCGGTGTATAAAACCCTCGCAACGCCGCGGCGATGTTTTCCGGTTTGATGTTGCCTAGCACATCGGCCATCGCAATCCTCAGACTTGGCCGGCGGCATACCGGCGCTTCATCTTAACAGAACGTGGTCTGGGCTCAGTGAACAGGGTCACGTTGTTGGCAGAGTTGTGGGCTGAGTCGTTGGCTGAATTGTGGTCAGAATCGCCATCGATTCGCGAAATCGAACGAAAAGCGCAAGGCGTGGTCAAAAATATCCACCAAAATCAGTAGATTATATGATGGCATGGTCCCTGCAGAATCAGTTGTCATGAGTTACAGTCAAAAGAGTTGTCGTCGATGATCAGACAGTTGGCACGGTCACCCGTTAAGCTGGTTTACATAGCACTTGCGCTGGTACTGCTGGTGTTCGGTGTGATCGGGCTGGTGTTCCCGCTGATGCCTGGCGTGCTGTTCCTGTTTGCCGCAATTTTTTGCCTGGGCAAGGCGTCCGAGCGTGTGAGGGTGTGGAGCCGTTCCAGCGCAATCTATACTGGTGTGGAAAGACGGGTGTCGCAGATTTCCATGGCCCGGGGACTGGACCGAATGCGACTGGTGTTATTCATGACCCTCGATGCGGTGGTTCGCTCAATCGATTCGCTGCTGTCGAGCATTCTGCGCCGAACTTCCAGAGAATAGTCCTGCTGCGCTCTGTTATCCTGACGATGTCATAAAGTCAGACAAACTCGATGCCGATTCATAACTATCGCCTGCCACAGGGGCGGGTAGAACATCTGACAGTCCAATCCAGCGTACTTGTGGATAACTGCGTTGGAGAACACCTCGAACGAACGGTCGCTGTTTATCTGCCACCCGGTTACGACGAATCTGATGCGGCGTACCCGCTGTTTGTCGATCTGGCAGGGTTTACCGGTAGTGGTTTGTCTCACCTCGGGTGGAAAGCATTTGGCGAGAGTTTGCCGCAACGACTTGACCGGCTGTTGGACTCTGGGGCGATGGGGCCCGTAATTCTTGCCCTGCCTGATTGCTTCACTCGGCTGGGTGGTAATCAGTACGTCAATTCGGCTGTCCTGGGTCGATGGGCGGACTTTCTGATTGATGAGATGGTGCCGGCACTCATGGCTGATTATCGGATTCTCCCGGGAAGTCGCCATCGGGCGTTGTTTGGCAAATCCAGTGGCGGTTACGGGGCACTAGCCCATGCCATGTTGCATGGGGAGGCCTGGGGGGCTGTGGCCTGTCATTCGGGAGATATGGCGTTTGAGCTGTGCTACCTGAACGAATTCCCGCGTACCCTGATGACGCTGGCCCGATACGACAATGACATCGCCCGCTTCGTGGAACACGTTCAGGATACCCGCAAAATGGCTGGCGGCGACTTTCACCATCTGATGATGCTCGCCATGGCGGCAACCTATGATCCGGATCCGGATGCTCCCTGGGGTATTCGCCTGCCGGTGACGCTCGATACCTGCGAGGTGATCGCTGAACGGTGGCAAAACTGGTTGCAATGGGACCCGCTGGTGATGATTGAACGTGATGATGTTCAGTCGCGACTTATGTCCCTCGCTGGTATCTATGTCGATTGCGGTAGCCGGGACCAGTACAACCTGGTGTTCGGTGCCAGGCGCCTGGCCGCCCGTCTGGGACAGCTAGGTATTGAGCATGTTTACCATGAATTCGATGACAACCATTCGGGCGTTGACTATCGGATGGATGAGTCACTGCCGTGGCTGTTCGAACGGGTCAGTCATCTATTGTCCTGAGCCGCTGGAGGTCGGCGGCGCCGTCCAGTACTGCTCTCAGATCGCCGATATGTGCCTGGAAATGTTCGGATGCGCCGTGAGCCTTGATCGCTTCGTCGTCGATGTACTGTTCCATGATGATGTATTCGGTTGGATCATCGGTCCGGTGGCAGCAATAGAAGATGTTGCCCGGTTCGTTAGCGCGGACCTTCGCGGCCAGTTCGCTGAAAGTTTTCTCAAATATATCGTTCTTGCCCGGTTGGACCTTCATCCGGACAAGCAGACTGACAGCCATGGTGGTTTCCCGATCAGATAAAGAAGCGACATTGTTGCTGCCGCTTCGGGACGAGTCAAATGACGGACTCATTCTGACTTGAGTGGTTCGATCAGCGCTTCCAGTCCGTGAGTTCTGATTTCGAGCGTCGCTGCCATGAGTTCTCCAAGCTGACCGGATGGAAAGCCGCGGTTCGCAAACCAGAGCAGATATGGTTCCGGCAGATCGATGAGCCGTGTGTTCCTGAAACGCCCGAAAGGCATTCGGGTGTTCGCGATTTTTGTCAGGTCGTCCTTATTGATCATCGATTCACGTAGAATACAGACAGCGAGTAGTTTACGTGAGGATAGCGTTGGCATGCCAAGGGCAAGCGAACTGAAACGGGGTGTCGTCGTTGATATTGGCGGTGCCCCGCACATGGTGACTCAGGTGGAAGCCAAGAGCCCTTCGGCCAGAGGCGCCTCCACGTTGTACAAGATCAGGTTCAGTAATCTGGTTTCCGGTCAGCGCGTCGATGAATCGTTCAAGGGTGACGCGATGTTGCCTGAGGCTGACTGTGAGCGCGTTCCGGTGCAGTATTCCTATCTTGACGGCGATCACTACGTTTTTATGAATACCGAAGATTTCAGTCAGCATAGTCTTGATCGTGAAAATCTGGAGGGACAGTTTGAATATCTCTACGAAGGTCTGGAAGGGATCACAGCGTTGCTGGTCGAAGGTCGGATTGTAGGGATCGATCTGCCTCAGTCGGTCGTGATGGAAATTGCTGAAACCGCGCCTGGCATCAGAGGCGCGTCCGCCAGTGCCCGTACCAAACCAGCAACACTTGCGGGTGGTCTGGTGGTCCAGATTCCCGAATATATCGAGTCAGGTGAGCGTATCAAGGTAAATACCGCCAACGGCAAGTTTATGGCGCGAGCATAGCAGCATGTTTGGCGTCGAACAGATCCCCGAAGCGGAAATTGAGATGACGGCTGTGCGGTCGGCAGGCCCCGGTGGTCAGAACGTCAACAAGGTTTCGTCGGCGATCCACCTGCGTTTTGATATATCGAAGTCATCCCTGCCTGATGAACTGAAGTCCCGGCTGTTGGCACTGCGGGACCGTCGAATATCGTCCGACGGGATTGTGGTCATCAAGGCGCAGAGGTCGCGGAGCCAGGAGGCCAACCGCGAAGATGCACTGAGGCGTCTTGATGAGTTGCTGCGCAAGGCGCAGATCGTCAAAAAAAGCCGTCGTCGTACGCGACCGACCCGGGGTTCCGTCGAACGTCGCCTTAACAGAAAAAGTCAGCGCGCAAAGATCAAATCGTTGCGGCGGCGTCCCAGCTTTTAGGTATTTCTACGTCCGATGAAACAAGTGCTGGTTCTCTGCCTGCTGTTCTGGACCCTGGCCTCGGCTGCGGAGGTCGTCGTGGTCGGGGTTGCAGCGAACTTTGCGGAAACCATGGAGAGGCTGAAGTCGGATTTCGAAGCTGTTTCGGAACACCGTATTCGCGTCATGATGGGTTCGACTGGCGCCCTCTATGCGCAAGTTGTGCACGGTGCTCCGATGGATGTGTTACTGGCCGCCGATGAGGTCCGACCCGCGCAGCTGGTAGCAGATCGACTGGCGGTTGCGGGTTCGCAGTTCACCTATGCCGTGGGTCGCCTGACCCTGTGGAGTGCAGACCCCAGTCGGGTCGGCGATAGTCTCAAGTCGAGTTTGCTGACAAGGTGCTCTGGCAAGGTCGCTATCGCGAATCCGGAAGTTGCTCCCTACGGCGCCGCCGCGATGGAAACGATACAGGCGTTAGCCATCAGCGAGCAGGTGGCAAGCCGTTTGGTCATGGGGGCCAACATTGGGCAGACGCATGCGATGGTAAGAACCGGCAATGCGAACTGTGGGTTTGTTGCATTGTCTTATGTGCTGAGTGATCGCAATAAGAAAACCGGCAGTCGTCTCAACGTGCCAATCGATCTGCACCAGCCGATTCGGCAGGATGCGGTGCTGCTTCGTCGCGCTGTGGGTCGTGCCGGGGCACGGGCATGGTTCGACTATCTGCGGAGTGATCGTGCTGCCAGCATTGTCAGGCAGTCTGGTTATGATCTCGCTGAGTCTGGATTGTGAGAACCCGCATGACTGACAGAAGTGCCATTGTTGTTGGTGCAGGGATCGGCGGGCTAACGGCAGCACTGTGTCTCGCCCGGACGGGCTGGCGGGTTCGTGTGCTGGAACGAGGCGGAGACGTCAGGGAACTTGGTGCAGGGTTACAGGTAACACCAAACAGCGCCAGGGTCCTGCTGGCGCTTGGTCTCGGGCCCCGGTTAGAACAGGTCGTCTCTGTCCCTGATGCCATTGAGCTGCGGGACTGGGCGTCGGCACGATCGCTGTTTTCAATGCGCCTCGATACCCGGGCTTTTGGGGCGCCTTACTGGCATATACATCGAGGCGACCTGATCAGGGTGTTGGCAGATGCCGTGCGGGCGAGGCCGGATATTGAGCTGACCACGGGTGCGAGTGTCGATCAGGTCGCAGTCTCTGCAACCGGGGCGAGCGCCTCATTTTCGGGTGAGACAGTGGAGGCATCCGTCATGATTGCCGCCGATGGGATTCGTTCGACGGTCAGGGGCCAGCTATTTGGTGAACCGGAAACGAACTTCGCGGGCAACGTTGCCTGGCGTGGTCTGGTGACTGCTGATCGGTTGCCCGGGTGGGAAGGGCTTGCTCGCACGATGGTCTATCTGGGGCCGCAGGCACATCTGGTCTGCTATCCGGTTCGGGGTGGCGAACTGATCAACCTGGTTGCGGTGACAGAAACCGAGCAATGGGAAGAAGAGTCCTGGTCGCTGCCTGCCGATGTCAGTGCACTGGCGCAGCGATTCGCGGGTTGGCACGATACCGTGACGACACTCATCAGTGCCGCTGAGTCTGGACAATGCTTCAAGTGGGGACTGTTTGACCGTCCACCCATGGCCCGATATGTGAATGGTCGCGTGGCTTTGCTTGGCGATGCGGCGCATCCGATGTTGCCGTTTCTGGCCCAGGGTGCGGCAATGGCCGTTGAAGATGCCGCAGTATTGGCGGAGTCGCTCAGCGAGCAATCGGTGGAGACCGGTCTTCAGCGTTATGAAAGTGAGCGTCGACCGCGAACTGCGTGGGCTCAACGTCTCTCTCGTCGCAACGCGCGAATCTATCACCTGGAGGGAATGGCAGCCTGGATGAGGAACAGGGTGTTGGGCCTGGCGGGTCGCCAGGTGATGACCAGACTCTGGTCTTACGAACCTCCTACTTCAAAGCTCTGATTCCAGTGTTTTGACGAGGGCACCAATCTCGTTGGCGAGCTTGCTGGTTCGCGTTGCCAGTAAACTGTTCTGCAGCGTTGATCCGGTTCCCTGACCTTCGAACTCGGCATATTGCGAGGCCAGGTTCTGCCAGCCTGTTGCCAGCTCTTCGATCTTCTGGCGAGTTGGTCCAGGATAGTCATTCATCAGGTCGCGAAGTTGGCCGAAGGCCGAATTGACATCAATCTTGGGTGTGGCGTGAATGTCGAGGCGCTTGCGGTCTGCCTCAAGCCTGATGGATTCCAGGGTCGTGACAATCCATTCTCGCTGTTTGCTGTCAGGCTGACGCTGCGATGGTCGGCGTATCGTGACCAGATACAAGAGTATGGCGACGACAATGCCGCCGCCAACAATGATCGCGGTCTGGATCATTTACCCTTGAAGTTGCCGACGCGTCTTTCTGCGACAGCCTTGACGCCTTCCTTGTGGTCTTCGGTCTGCTGTAGCAGGAATTGTTCGCGTCCTTCCATGTCGGTGGCGGCTTTCACACCGTCCTTCAGTCCCGGTCGCATCTGCTCTCGAATGGAAACCAGTGCGAGTGGTGCATTTTCTGCAACCTCGCGCGCGAGTTCTATCGCTGCATTTCTGAGGTTGTCATCATCCGTGAAGACTTCTCCCATGCCCCACTCATAGGCGGTTTTCCCGTCGACCCGCCGACCGGTCAGGAACATCAGATTGGTTTTCTGGATACCAATGGCACGGGGCAGCGTGTGGGTGAGGCCAAACCCTGGAGAGAAGCCGAGCTTTACAAAGTTGGCTGTCATTCTGGTGGAGGGACACAGCACACGAAAGTCCGCCATCATGGCAAGTCCGAAGCCACCGCCGACGGCGGCACCCTGAACCGCGGCAACAACAGGTTTCTTGTTGCCAAAGAGCCTGACCGCCTCATTGTAGAGCGGGTTGCCGCTGTCGATGGTGCGTTTCGGTCGCGCGACACCGTCACGTGGTGCCCCGAAATTGGCACCGGCGCAGAAGTGCTTGCCTTCAGAGCAAAGCACGATCGCCCTGACCGAAGGGTCTTCGTCGGCGTCATCGAAACACGTACCGAGGTCCTGAATCAGCGGGATATCAAAAAAGTTATTAGGTGCTCTGTGGATTTCGCACTGGATAATATGGTCTTCCACCCGTGTGACGGTGATATCACCGTATTGCTCCTTCATAGGTCAGTCCCTCTATTTTCGTTGGATGTCACAGTGTTTAAACGCGGGGCGCAAGTAAACCATATTCGGCCCGGCTGACGCCAGAAACGCTGTTTTTGGGTAGTGTCCTAATTAGGACACTACCTGTTTTTGCGCGCTAGGAAGTAGCGAGTGCCGGGGGGGCGAAACAGTAGGAAGTACCCTGCCTGGCCCACGAATGAAAGCCTTCCCGCGCGGCCAGTTCCTTGAATTCTTCATGGTTGTCACCGTAGTGCATGAGCACGATACGAGACTTGAGGGACGCGGGCAGGGTAGCCAGTTCGTTGATGGAGGCATGGACGCCACCGGTAAACAGCTGGCAATCATGAAAGATAATGTCCAGGTGATAGTGTTGATCGAAATCGTGTAGCAGGTCCGGATCAAACCGCGTATCGCTGGTAAACAACACGCGATCATCGACGATCACTCCGCAACTCCACTGTGATTCCCGCCAGCTTGGTGCGTCGTCGGGAAAGTGCATAGTGCGGGGCATCTTGATGTTGATGCTGCCGACATTCGTTTCCCAGGTTTCGCGAGGTGCATGTTCTACCAGCGTCGGACGTTGTATCTGCCAAAGGTCTTCAAATCTGAGTGGCGTACTTTCAGACATCTCCGAGCCGCCGCGAAGCGACTGCTGCCAGAGGATCTCCTGATAGTCCTCGTTGATGATCATGGTGGGTTTCTGCTGAGAAACATAACGGCCGAACAGTTGCACTTCTTCCAGACCGCCAATGTGATCTGCGTGGCTGTGGGTAATCAGGAAGTGCCTGATATCAGAGAAATGAACGCCCAGTTCGTGCAGCGCCTGGCAGCACTTGGTGCCGCAGTCGATGAGGACGTGGTTGTCTCCCTTGATGATGATGATATTGGTCTGATTGAGCGTCCGGGCAAATGCCGAGCCTGCGCCGATGAAATACAGTTCGAGGTCTCCGTCGTTACTGAGAGACAGAGGGAGGTCTTGTTTCGGGGAGACCCGCATATCTATTGCCCGTGCCAGCGTGCTCATGGCTTCTTGGCCGGAGGTCCAGCCCTTTTTTTAAGATTCTCTGAGCTTTGCGCGTCGAATTTTGTGAACTGGTTCACAATTTTCCGGCACATCGCCCTTTTTTTGTATCGATTTTGTGAGTACGCGGACGATAAGTGGACAAATTTCAGTGGCTTGCGCTCATCTCATTCAGTGATTCGAGAAACTGCCGGAGGTCCGCTGCGGTGCGTGCGGGGGCTTCTTCCATCGGCACATGACCCAGATCTTCGTAAATCACCACCGTGGCATCCGGCAGCGCCT
Source organism: Pseudomonadales bacterium (assembly GCA_028281885.1). Taxonomy (GTDB): domain Bacteria; phylum Pseudomonadota; class Gammaproteobacteria; order Pseudomonadales; family Azotimanducaceae; genus JANQJA01. The sequence continues at coordinate 82,069 of JANQJA010000011.1, forward strand.
GCTCAAACTGATCAGCGGTATTAACCGGTATCAGTGCATCCTGGGCTCCCCACATCACCAGCACAGGTTGGGTCAGTCTCGACAGATCCGGATCCAGGGCGGCGGACGGATCGAACGCGGCGAACCGCGCCATGGTCGCTGCCCGGCTACCTTCCCGGAGCGCCAGCTCGTAGTAGCGTCGCACGAGGGCATCGTCAATCATTGGCGCGTCGTTGTAGGCTACCTGGACACCCTGATAAACCAGTGCCCAAGGGTCCAGGTACTCGCCGATGGCTCGAAACCAGGCCTGTCCAAGCAGTGTAAAGGCCAGAGGTGAACGCCCGGAGGGATTGTTTTCTGCCCGCCACCAGGATGCAGGGGCGCTCGAAGCCACCAGGATCAGCGCCCGAACCTGTTCCGGAAACTCCAGCGCATAGGCCCAGGAAACGCCGCCACCCATCGAGTTGCCGCCCAGCACAAAATGCTCGAGTTGCAGCTTGCTGACAAGGCTGGCGACGGCGCTGACATTGGCGGCGGCGGAGTAATCGTCGCCGGGCACTCTCCCGGTCAGGCCATGTCCTGGCAGGTCGAGTGTAATGACGCGATAACCATCGGCAAGCAGATCAGTCCAGGGCTCCCAGGTATGCAGGGAGGCGCTGGATCCGTGGATCAGGACGATGGGCATACCCTCGCCCTGGTCACGGTAATGGAGCCTGGCACCGCTTTCCGTCAGCAGGAACCGGGAGGCTTCATTCTGGTATTTCTGGTCCACGTAGGCTGCCGGCAGGTCCCCCTGATATAGAAACGCGGCACCGATCAGCAACAGGGCGGCGAAAACAACGAACATATAGAGCAGGGCTCGCATGGCGCTAGGATACTCCAATCCCGCCAGACTTTGATTCCATGGGGGTGGGGGGTAACATCAATATCTGTTCTGGCCAGGGGAGACGGCTGTGCAGCGCGCAACTTCCAATCTCACGGATGCCTATGAGGGTGTGCGCCAGCTTATTCTGGAAGCGCTGGACATCATCCGTTCTGACAATTTTGACCGCTACTTTGAGCTGTTCACAGACGACGCGGTCTGGATGATGCCATCTCAGTACAGCGACGTTCAGAAAGAAGAAGCTCGCAGTTTCTATCGGTTCACAGACAAATTCCGTTTTGACCAGGACGTATCGATCGAGGAGCTGGTGGTCGATGGTGACCTGGCGTTTGTCCGGCTGAGTTTTGACGGTTATCTGCGTCCCAAATCGGATGACTCGGTCAAGCCGCTGCGATCCGTATCCCGACATGTCTGGTTGCTCAGACGGCAGGCAGACAACAGCTGGAAGATTGCCCGCGACATCTGGAATAACCCGCGCCGATCCGACTAGCGCTGCGACCAGCAGAGTTGCTTCTTCGACAGGCCGTTGCCGTTGGTTACGATGAAATTTTCTATAATCGTCATGCAGTCACCGGATCGCACTGAGGTCATGTGAGCGAAATGGCGCTTCCCCGGCTGGTGCCGGAAAACAACATCCAGTATCAGTTCTGGGTTCTCCAGGTTGTGGGCTGGGTAGGCTGGGTTGTGTTGTTCGCCGTCCGCGACTTCTATTGGGGCCAGCCGGCTGATCGCATCGCACTGCTACTGGTCGATGCGAGCGCTGGTTTCGCATTGACGACACTGCTGCGTTACTTCTATCGCGCGATCTGGGAGGCCCCGGTCTGGAAGCGGGTGGTTGCCGTGCTGGGTGGGTCCTACCTGACGGCAGCGATCTGGCAGCCGATCAAGAACTTTTCCCAGTTTGTCTACTACGATGAATTCGACATCGTTAATGAGTTCGGCCCGGCCATTTATTTCAATGGGATGCTCGGCTACTCATGGTTCCTGATACTGGGATGGAGCGGCCTGTATTTCGGGATCAAGTACTACAATCTGCTCCAGATTGAGCGTGCGAGGACAGTTCGTGCGGAATCGCTTGCGCACGAAGCTCAACTCAGGATGTTGCGTTACCAGCTGAACCCCCATTTTCTGTTTAATACACTCAATGCCATCTCGACGCTGATCCTTGAGCGTAACAGCGAGAGCGCCAATCATATGGTCAGCAAGCTAAGTCACTTTTTACGCTATTCCCTCGACAAGGACCCGATGCAAAAGGTGGAGCTGGAACATGAGATCAATACCATGCGGCTTTACCTTGAGATCGAACAGGTACGGTTCGATGACCGCCTCACTGTCGAGATTGATGTCGCTGAAGATGCGCGGCGCGCGCTGGTGCCGAGCCTGATCCTGCAGCCGTTGATTGAAAATGCCATCAAGTACGCGGTGGCTGGCAGCGAAGAAGGTGGCAAGATCACGATTAAAGGCAGGGTCATTGACGATGATCTTCACCTGCAGGTGATCGACGACGGCCCTGGTATGGAGGGGCCCGGGTCAGATGTTTCCGTGCCTGAAAACAAGGGGCGTGGTGAACGGCGAGGTGGTGTCGGGCTTGCAAATACCCGAGAAAGATTAAGCGAGCTCTACGGCGAGCGTCAGTCGTTGCGGTTCAGCCGTGCTGAACCTCATGGACTGCAGATCGATATTCGAATTCCCCTGGAAAGGGGGGGCGATGCAACCATTTAGCTGCATCATTGTTGACGATGAAGCCCTGGCGCGAAAAGGGCTTGCGTTGCGGCTCGCACAGATCGACGGTGTCAACATTGTGGCGCAATGTGCCAACGGGCGTGAGGCGCTTGCTGCAGCTGCTGAATTGACACCGGACGTGATCTTTCTCGACATTCAGATGCCGGGCATGAGCGGCTTTGATGTGGTTGGCAATTTACAGTCGGACAACATGCCGCTGGTGATTTTCGTGACAGCCTATGATGAATACGCCATCGAAGCGTTTGAGGTCCACGCGGTCGATTACCTGCTGAAACCGATTGACGAAGAACGCCTGAGGGAAGCTGTGGCGAGAGCCCGGGAACATCTTGGCCAGCGAGGTGCGATCAGTGAAAAACAGCGTCTGATTGAACTGATTATCTCGATCACCGGCAAGTCGGAGACATCTGTATCCCAGATGCTGCAGGATCATACCGGGCAGCGTGCATATCCGGACCGAATCGCGATCAAAGATGGCGGTGAAACCACGCTGGTCAGGGCGGAAGACATCGATTGGGTTGATGCGGCTGGGGATTATATGTGTGTCCATGCCGACGGTGAGACACACATCATGCGGATCACCATGAAGGAACTGGAGGAACAGCTCGATCCGAAGCGGTTTCAGCGGGTCCACCGAAGCACCATTGTGAATCTGGACCGGGTTGTGAAGGTCAGTTCGCACATGAACGGGGAATATTTTTTGTCGCTGTCCAATGGCTCCTCAGTAAAGATGAGCCGTACCTACAAAAGCAAGATCAGGCATTTTCTTTAGCTTCGGGATCATAGTAGTCTTGAATCCCGTAAGAGAGGTTTGCGATGGTTCGTATTCCCGCCCATGCCGGGGAGATAACTGCCGACTGGCTGACTGAAGTCCTGAAACAGCAGGGTGTGCTTGCGGGACGTGTTGTCAGCGTTGCTGAGGAGCGTATCGGCGAGGGTATAGGGCTGCTGGCTGAGCTGACTCGCCTTCATCTCGAACATGCGGGTGCCGAGAATCTGCCACCGACACTGGTTGCCAAGACTGCCGCCCGAAATGAGAATCGTGGCCTTGCGCAACTCATGGACTTCTACCGTCGGGAAGTCAACTTCTACAACCGGATTTCTGCTGATTCTCCGTTCCGGGTACCAAAGAGCTATTTTGCAGCCATTGATGAAGACAGTGCCGACTTTGTCATCCTGATGGAGGACCTGGGTGACGTCGCGCCAAACGACCAGCTGACGGGCTCCAGCGAGAAAGAGGCGCTGGACCGGGTCGTGCCCATTTCCAGGCTTCATGCGCGTTACTGGAACCTGGTTGATCGACCTGAGTACGATTGGATGTATCCGATCCAGACGCCGGAAGAGGCGGTCAAGATCAGGGATTTGATCTATATGCCTTCGCTGGCCCTCGCGACTGAGAAGTTCCCGGAACATTTCGATGAAGCGACAGAGACATTGTGTCGTCGGGTCGGTGAGCAGTACGTCGAACTGCTGTCGAATCTCACGTCGCCGCGAACCTTCTGTCATGGCGACTTCAGGCAGGACAACTTTATCTATACCGCCTCGGGTGAGGCCGTGATCATGGATTGGCAGATATCTGGCTTTGCGAATCCGGCGTTTGATCTTTCTTATTTTCTCTGCCAGAGCCTGCAGGTCGATCTTCGCCGTGAAATTGACCATGAGATTTTTGTTCGTTATATCGATGCGCTGAAAGAAGAAGGTATTCAGGACTACGATCATACGAGCGCCTGGAACGATTACAGGGTCTTTAGCCTGTTCTGTCTTGTTTATCCTCTGTCAGCGTGCGGAACGCTCGATCTCTCTAACGATAGGGGCAAGGCGCTGGCGACGTGCATGCTGGAGCGTAATCTTGCTGTCATCGATGATCTGCACTGTGCGGATCTGCTGAAATAGCTAGGTGCTCGCCTGGTTTATTGCCATGGTAATGAGCACAATCGTGTAGCCGACGTATCCCATTAGCAGGAAAAAACCTTCAGCTCGGTTGATGAGTCCCGTACCTGGCCCCCGGAACCAGTAGGTCACCAGAAACAGGACCAGCGTCAGTACGCCAAGAAACGGAAAATCTCGTGTCATTACATCCGATTCGACCGCCGTCGGCGTAATGACTGCGGCGATACCGAGTACAATAGACGTATTGAACATGTTTGAGCCAAGCACATTGCCAAGCGCAAGTTCGTGTTCATTCTTTCGTACCGCTGCGATTGACGAGGCAAGCTCGGGCAGCGACGTGCCGATGGCGACGACCGTCAGGCCGATAATAAGATCTGAAATGCCGAGTGCACGGGCACATTCAATCCCGCCCCACACCATCACTCTTGAGCTGATTACCAGGAACACCAGGCCCACGACCAGCTCGCCAATGGCGTAACCAAGCGGCTTTGGATCCTCCAGCTCAGCTTCAAAGATGGCGGCGATTTCGTCATCCTGGCTGATCAGTGACCTGCGAATGGACCAGCCCATGAGCACAATAAACAGTCCAATCAGAATCAGGCCATCAATCCTCGACAGGTGCTGGTCGAATAGCATCAGCCCGCCGGCGACTGCTGTTAACCCAGCCAGTGCCGGAAGTTCATTGACAACAATGGATGAGCGAACGGCGATCGGGCTCAGGAGGGCGGTGAAGCCAAGAATCAACGCGATATTGGCGATGTTGGAGCCGAGTGCATTACCCAGTGCCAGGCCAGGATTGCCGGCCCAGGCAGAAAGTCCTGATATCACCATCTCGGGCATGGAACTGCCAAAACCGATGATCACCATGCCGATTAACAATGGCGGCAGGCCCAGCTGGCGGGCGGTGGATGCAGACCCCTCGACGAAACGGTCAGCGCTGATCATCAGTATCAGAATACCGCCGAGCAGAGCGGCGATGGGTAACAACATCTTCGTGTGTCGCGTCAGAAACGGTTCGTGGACAATTATACGCTCGCTACCGGCTGGATGTGCCGATCGATCAGTGCGTCCTTTGCCTGCCAGCGTCGGTTCAGCCAGTCTTGTGTGTCAGCCGGTTCAGGCGGCGCAGCAGCCTCGATAAAGATGTCGATCTGTCGAACGGCACCACCGATGCATTGCCAGAATGTCACATCATCGCGTGGATAGATAATCGTGCTATCGATGATCGGCGCGGGCGCATGCTTAAGGATGGTTTGCAGGGCACCATGACGAGGTTTCAGTAGATGGGTGAACGGTGCTGCCTGGTGTTCATGTTTATCGCGGGTAAAGCGAGTGCCTTCAACGAAGACTGTCAATGCGTAGGAGGAATTGGTGTTGTCTGCGGCCGCAGTCGCAATCACTTTCAGGTCCTGTTCCCGGCCGCCTTCCTGCCGGCCCCTGATCAATCGGGGAAAGCCGAGGGCAAAGCAGAGCCAGCCAAGAATGGGCACGAACAGCAGTTCTCGTTTGATCAGAAACTTGAGAATTGGCCCTCGTCGTGTGATGACCTGGTGCAGAAGGAGAATGTCAAACCAGGTTCGGTGGTTGCTGATCACAATGACCGGTCCGTCGATGGAGGTCTCACCATGCACCCGGAGGCGGATCCTGAGGAACCGTTCGATCAGGATTGAGTTGATAGCGACGGCCGCACGATACATTGATTCGACGATGGCATCGCAGCCGCGGGCGAAGCGATCGGCTGATATGAGGCTCGTTGACGACGCGGCGCGAATTCCGGCAACCACGAATAGCGGAAACAGCCAGAGCAATAGATTGCCCGCCAGAGCCAGCATTATCCCGGCTGCGATCAGATGTCGATGTGGCGCCATGGTAGGGATCAAAACCGCTGATCGTCGCGACGTCAATGCCCGGCGCTGGCTGTCGCGACTGACTCCAATTACAATAGCGATGTTTTTTGCAGGTATTCCGCTTTGTCTGTCAGCTTTGTCACCCGGTTCAGGCGTCATCTCGCCGCTGTTCCCTTTGCGATTGTCTTACTGGTCCCGGCTTTGATGGTCGCTGTTTACTGGTATCGAGGCCATGCTCCCGTGATTGATTCCACCGCCGTGATGGCTGAACCACTGCCATTTTGTGCCCAGTCTGAGCAGGATGATCCGGACTGTACGGAAGCGGAAGTGCAGGGCGGCGAATAGACGCCAGCGCACTAGTCCGTGATTCGAAAGCGTTCTCCCAGACCACTGTTGCGCTGGTTGTGTTGAGACAGGCACAGTGCCAGAGCCTCCGCGTCAAGGTTCACGGTCAGCTGTTTCCTGGCGCGAGTAATCCCCGTATAAAGCATTTCCCTTGTCAGCAGCTGCGTCTGTGCTGGCGAATGGGGTTGTGGCAGCACCAGCATCACATGATCGAACTCGGACCCCTGGGATTTGTGTACCGTCATGGCGAAGCAGGTCTCATGCGCGGGGAGACGTGAGGCAAGAAACTCGCGGTAACTGTTGCCTTGCCGAAACAGCACCCGGGCATCGGTGCCGTTAACGGCGGTACAGATGCCGACATCGCCGTTGAACAGTCTCAGGTTGTAATCATTACGACTGATCATCACGGGTCGGCCATGATAGAAGGGCTGGCCTGGCAGAATGAGGTTCTTATCGGTCAATGCCTGCTCGATGCGGGCATTGAGTCGGATGACGCCCAGTTCTCCGTCCCGGACCGGCGACAGTACACGCTTCGATGCAAACAGATCAGTCAACACGTCGCCAGGTTCACCACGCCGCACAGCCGCCAGATAGTCGTCGAAGAAAGCCATCAACGTGCTCTCGTCAAGCGCATCGATGTCGCCGACTCGCACCTGGTCATCATCGACCAGTTCGACCTGCTGATCCTCTCTTAGGGCGGCCGCGAGCCTGCCGATACCCTGATGCGGCGAGAAGCGATAGTTCTTCGTCAGTTCGCAAAGGGCATCCTGCAGACGATGTGGAATCCCGTCCGTGATCACCTCAATACCAGTCAACTGCCGGACCTTCGTTGCGAAATCTGGCGAGTAATGGAACCCGTTGCTACAAATGTCTGCCAGGAGATTGCCGGTATCCACTGAAGGTAGCTGCACAGGATCTCCCAGCAGAATCAGCCTGGCAGCTGGTGGCAGGGCGGCGAGCACACGATCCATCATGGCCAGGTCCACCATGGAGACCTCATCGATCACGAGAACGTCGATGGCGAGTGGAAACTCGGGGCCGTGACGATAGCTGCCATCGGCCGGATGGTAGCCCAATAGCCGGTGCAATGTGGTTACGTCCGGCCACTCGACATCATCACCAAGGCTATCCTGCAATCGCATGGCAGCCTTGCCAGTGGGAGCCGCGATCGCAATGCGGTTGCTATTGTCTGGTACCAGCGTTTGGAGCGCAGCCAGGATGTGGTTCACGGTGGTGGTCTTACCAGTACCAGGGCCTCCCGCTATGATGGTCAGCTTGCGACTGAGCGCCTGAAAGGCGGCCAGCTTTTGTCGGGACGGTTCCGGAAACAGCCTGTCAATCGTTTCTGCCACCGCACGCTCATCGACTTCGATAGATCTGTTTAGTTGGCTGAGCCTCGTGGCGACTCGCTGTTCATACTGATAGAAGCGGCTCAGGAAGAGTCTGCCATCATCGAGTACAAGCGGGGTCGCTGTCTGGCCGGTTCCCACGATGTCCAGGTTCAAAAGCAGTGAACGGATCGCCTCCACGTCGTTGTAGCGGGAAAGGTCAATGCAACTGTGCTGGTTCGTTAGCGCCTGGGTAAGATCAGAGAAGACCTGAAATAGCCTTTGATCGCTGTTGTTGGAGAGGCGAATCAACAGCCGAGTCAGATGCTTTTTGATCTCCAGACCGGTCCGGTAGCTGCGGCTCATACTACGCCTGCACCCCCAAGCGCCTGGGAAAGTTGGTGGACCAGATCGGGTTCTGGTAAATCCATAAAGACGCCCGTATTTCCGACGCTGCCCGGCATTCCTCGCAGAAACAGGTAGGCCACGCCGCCAAAATGGGTTTCATAGCGATATCCGTCTATCCGGGTTTTCAGATATCGGTGCAGTGCGACCGTATAAACCAGGTATTGAAGGTCGTAAAGGTGATGGTGGATCGCCGCGGCCATGGCGGCCTGACTATAGGCTTGATGATTGTCGCCCAGATGATTTGACTTGTAGTCAACGACATAGAATCGACCCTGCCACTCAAAAACGAGGTCAATGAATCCATTCATCATGCCACTGAGGTGAATGTCTTCGGTTTTCGAAGCGGCCTGACAGTAACCTGCCGACCGGATGAGGTTGAGCCAGTTCCGGCTGTGGTTCAAGGAGAAGTGAAACTCAAGCTCGTCCAGTCGTCGATTCGACTCGATTGTCGACAGCCGCGTGTTGGCGACTGGCGTTGCCGTAATATCATCGATCCAGTCAACGACCACATCGCGCCAGGTCTCATCCAGGCTGCACCGGCCGAGGCACTGGTCGACGATGCCGAGTTGGTCCGTGGCAGGGCGTGAAAAGTCCAGTTGCTCCATCAATGTGTGTAGCGCGACGCCGATGCGTGGGCCACGGGGAAAGGTAAATCGGCTCCGTTCAATCTCGTCCGGCGACCGGGTTTCTGTTTCGTCATCGTTAAAGCCGCGCAGATCGGTGACAGGGGCGACCTGGCTTCCCTGTTGCACCATTTGGGCTACCCCGGTATAGGAGTGTACTCGCCAGCTGGTGTCGATACTGGGCCGCGATCTCGGTGCTGCCAATTCGTCCGGGATATTGCTTCGGCGATACGTGACGAGCAACGCCTCGGTTGCGGGTTCAACCACCTCGAATAGCGGTTGCTGCCAGCGCTCCTGCAACTGTTCCGGATGCTCGTCTTTGGAGGTCTGAAGTACCCGCGCCAGGGCTGAATCGTCCAGTTTGTCATCAATGGGGATACCCAGGTAACAACGATACCTGGCTCGGGTCATGGCGACATAGAGCAGCCTCATATCTTCTTCCTGCTGCTCTGCCTTCGCCAGCGCTCGCTTTTCCTCACTCATGCTGATATCAAGTTCGGCGCGAAACAGCTGGTTGCTGCTCACGTGATACAGACTGGGTTCATTTTTCCGCGGCCGGCTGCCGAACGCGGCCACCGGGATCATCACGATGTCATACTCAAGCCCCTTGGCCGCGTGCATGGTGACGATCTTGACGAGGTCCCGGTCGCTCTCAAGCCGTAACTGACGTTCATCGGCCGCGACCGTGTTGGCCTCGCGCTTCTCGCGAATGAACCACTTCAGCAGCCGGTGCATGCCCGGCGCAATGGCTGAACGCTGTTGTAACAGTTCGGTGAGATGGCGCAGGTTGGTGATCTGTCGTTCCCCGTCTTCCCGGGCGAACCATTTCTGTGCGATTTGCCGCCTCGCTATCATCGTTTCGATCATGGTTGCTACATCGAGTTCCGCCCATTGCCGGTGATAGTCGGCGAATTCGCGCAGGGTCTGCTGTTGCAGGTCCAGATCGTCGCCAAGGGCGGCGATATCTGCCGCCCTGGTTTGCATCAGCGACGTTGCCAGGGCGGCGCGAATGGCGGATTCATTGGTGGGCTCCAGGATTGCCTGCAGGATAGTCTTCAGGTCATCGGCGGTTTCGGTCAGAAAAACACTTTCCAGGGTGACATACACAGAATGGATTCCCCGGGCCGAGAGCGCGGCGCGAGCGGCGCGGGCGTCGTGCCGATCACGCACCAGCAAGGCAATCTGACCGGCATCGAGCGGCCTGTCTTCAATGCGCGCGAGGCCCTGCGCCGAATCATTCAGCAGGTTCGCGATTTCGTTTGCCGCCCAGTTCATTGCTGCGACGCGGGTGTCTTCACCTTCAATTCTGGCCAGGCAGATGGGGGCCGGTGTTTCGCCGCGGAGTGATAATGACATGTCGACACTGTTGGGGGAGGGATTGACGGGATGGAAGGGTATGTCCTGTTCGTTGCCAAACAGGTTGGTTCCCTTCGGTTTGCCGAACAATGCATTTAACGCCTGCACCAGGCTGGTCTGGCTGCGCCAATTGGTATCCAGGGTAAGTGTGCTGCTGATGGTGCGCTTGGCGTTGATATAGGTGTAGACGTCGGCGCCTCGAAACTGGTAGATGGCCTGTTTCGGGTCACCAATCAGAAATAATCCGCGGCCCCGGTTGCGATAGATCTGATCGAAGATGTTCCACTGAACGTCATCGGTATCCTGAAATTCGTCAATCAAAGCGACCGGCCAGCGGCCAGCGAGATGGTTGATCAGTTGCGGTGCCACGCTGCCAGTCAGTGCCTGGTGCAGACGAGTGAGCAGATCATCGAGCGTGAACTGTTGTTGTTCCTGCTTGTAGCGTTCCAGGTGGCGCCGCGCGTTCCGGAACACCAGATGCCACAGATTGGTCCGCAACAGTGACAGGTCAGTATCAATCTGGTCGATCAGTTCGATGAGCGGGTGCTGCGGTTGCTGCCCGCCTTTTCTCAGTGGTGCATTTTGAATGGATTGACTGGTCCAGTATTGCCAGAGGTCGGTATCCAGTTCATTGTCCTGCTCGCACCAGGCGGTCATCGACGCGAGTCTGGTAAAGATGGGTCTGTTCTTGTAGACGCCGGAGCCGGCAATCGCTGCCGCGAAATCTTCGCTGATCCAGCGTTGCTTGGCCTGCTTGATGTTGGCGACCAGTTGCGCTTCATCAAGTACCTGTTCTGCAGGGACCAGCGCAAGCGCCGGACGAAACAGATAAGCCTTGATCGCCTTTGAAAGTTGATCCGGCGAACGCCAGAGACCGAGTGCAGCGCGTCGCTGTAAAGGTGGCAGCGTCATGATATCCGCCCGAAACGTGTCCCTGACGGCCTGTTCCAGCAGTTCATCCCGATCCGCATCCAATGGCTGGTCAAACAGCGTGGCGGTGGCAAAGGCATGATCGGCGAGTACGCGAGCGCAGAATCCGTGAATGGTGAATATGGATGCCTCATCCATCAGTTGGCTGGCCGCCGTCAATAGCTGACGGTCACGGCTGGCGTCCTGGCTCTGCTCAACGAGTTGATGTAAGAACTCGTCTTCAGATCCGCCATTCATGAAGGCGGTTCTGGCGTCCTCGATCCGTCGCCGGATACGTGCCCGCAGTTCCTGCGTGGCGGCCACGGTGAATGTCAGTACCAGGATGTTGTCGACGCCGAGGGCGTCGCCGCCGCGTCCCAGTACAAATAGCAGGTAAAGGTTGGTGATCGTATAGGTCTTGCCGGTACCGGCACTCGCCTCGATAAGATGTTTTCCTGTTACTGGCAGTGGCTGGTGCATCACTTGAGTTGCTCCAGCAAGGGGCCGAATACCTGGCTGGCAACTTCGATAAATTCCTCATCGATGTCCCGGGGGATATCGAACAGCCGCGCGTAACAGGGGTCCTGGCTTTCGCTGAAGCCGAATTCCTGATGCCAGATTGCGGTGGCCGCCTTTCGGGCCGCCGCATGGTCGCCGTGCTTCTTGACGGCTTCCAGGTATCGACCGCTTGTCTCAGGGATCAGCGGCAGCGGATGTCTCAAACCCTGATCATAGAGCAGCGCGAACGCCGAAAGCTGTGCCAGGGCCGCGGCAGGGGATATTGGCAGGAGTTCCTGTTCGAGCACCTTGTCATTTCTGAGTGATACCAGGCTGGTAGGCGTCTCGCCTCGTAGCGCATTGACGAACAGATGGTTGATCCAGGCTTCCAGCAGCTGACGTTTTCGCAGTGTCGCGGCCCGAAAGTTGATGACCCGATCGTTGACAAGCCCGACAACCGTACCGCTGATTCTGCGCTCAGCGTCGGTTCCCTGATTCAGCACACATTCGCCGTCAAATACGATCGCTTCCTCGATGGCCATGTCTCGAACGCGTTCGTGGATCGCGGAAGCTCGCAACAGGGCCTGATTCAGGGCGCGTTCACCGGGTTCGCCCGGGATTACCATGCCACCCGCCAGCGCTTCCTCACGGATTCTGCCAACAGGTATGCCTGTCTCCAGGCCATCCAGGCACCGCTGAACCAGTGCGTATTGTTCGAGTCCTCCGAGTTCGAATGGCTCCACGTCATCCAGTTCGATATCTCGATCTTCGAAATAGACGCCGAGCCGAAGACGCAGGAACGACTGCGCTGGTGCACGAAAAAACCGACGCAACTGTTCCAGTGACACCAGATCGAGTTCGGGATGATTGGCCAACGGTGAATCGGTAAAGGGTGCTGGCGGGGAATGCGAGCGCAGGGCGTCGTACCACTCGGATCGGTAGGTGACCAGATTTGGATGTCCCTCTGGCTGATAGTAAGCGTCGCTGAAGGGCTGCAGCGGGTGTTCCGTGACCGCTGAATGCTCGAAGGTGCGATCCAGGTAGCTCACCAACTCGCTGACCAGTACTGAAGGTGGCTGCTCCTGATTGTCCCGGATACCTCTGCCGATATAGCTGATATAGAAATACTCATCCGCGGACAGCAATGCCTCCAGAAAAAGGTAACGGTCATCATCTCGCTTGGATCGGTCGCCGCGCCGGTGTGCGGCCGCCATCAGGTCGAAATCCTGAGGACGATCTGTCCTTGGATATTCGCCGTCGTTCATGCCGAGCAGACAGACCACGCGAAATGGGACGCTGCGCATCGGTACCAGTGTGGCGAAGGTGATCGACCCGGAAATGAAACCTCGACTCTGGGTGGCGACTGACAGCTGCCGGTCGAGCCAGTATCGAAACATCTTGGGTGTGAGGGCCTGATCGAATCCGGTTTCCTCGTGTTCGGTTTCGAGCCTGATCAGCAACTCCCGAACCTGCACCAGGTCCTGCTCTTCCTGCTGGTCCGGTTCGAAGAAATCTTCGATGATGTCGCTGACGAGTTCGCGCCAGCCGCGGCTGACGTGCGAATCTGACAAGGCTTCCCGATATCGGTCTATCAGGTCGATGATTTCGCAGAGCGTTCCCAGCAGTTCCGCCTGCCCGGTATCGACATCGAGCGGCAGAATGTCCTGGCAGGTGCCTGCTTCGGATTCCATCGTGATTCCGAGCAGCAATCGGTCGAGCCCGAACCGCCAGGTGTTGTGACGCTGCCGGGGCAGTTGCCAGTGCTGTTCCCTGGTCGATTCGTCGATCTCCCAACGAATGCCGGATGTTTCTATCCAGCGGCCGATGACCATCAGTTCGCTGTCATCCAGACCAAAGCGGCGACTGACGGCAGGTATTTCCAGCAGGTCCATGACCTCTGTGCCTGTGACCCTGGCATCGGGCAGCGCAAGCAGCGACAAGAGAGCGATGAGTATGGGCGATTGACCAGCTGTCGTCCGGTCCGCGATTGATATGGGCAGGCCATGTTGTTTGAACACTGCCTGGGCAAAAGGGGCATACGCGGAAACATCGGGTGTCATGACGATAACATCGGCCGGCCTGAGTTCGGGGGATTCGTCGAACATCCGCATGAGCTGGTCGTAGAGAACCTCAATTTCTCGCATCCGACTATGACAGCTATGTATCTGAATGCTGATATCTGTTGCGGCGACCGGTTTTTTGCCCGGTGCGACGTTCTGCCCAAACTCCGTTCCGAACGAAAGGTCGAAAATGTCGCGTTTCACGTCGTTGAGAAGTTTGCCGGGGGTCGGTGGATCGAAGTCGTCAACTTCGGCGACATCGGGTGTCTCCAGTAATTGCTCCAGGAACTCCCGGCCCTGGCGGCCCCAGGATGACAACAACGGATTGCCCGTTTCGAGGTAGTCGTCTGCAGCCAGGCTGGCTTTGCTGAGCAGGCGTCTGATCGAACGCTTTGCCTGGTTTTGCTCGGAAACGATGTCGCCCCAATAGTGCTCGCTGGGGTTGAGGAAATAGAGGTCGACTTCAGCTTTTCGCGAATAGGCCTGCAGGGTTTGCAGGTGCATGGGCGGCAATGCCGACAGTCCCATGACGGCAATATGTCCGGGCAGATGCCCGGGCAGCGGCTCGCTGGATTCAAGCCGACGAAGCAGCGCCCTGTGTAATCCCGCGCGATGAGTGCCGGATGCCAGCAGTGGATCCTGTGACAGCCTTTGCCACAGCTGCCGTTGCCATACTTCTGCGATACTCAGGTCTGGTGGCCTGCCCGATGCCTGTTCCCACTGGTCGATCCAGTCACTGCGATAGATCAGGTACTGGTCGAACAGCGTGGCGATCTTTTCGGCCAGCTGATATTCCCGCACCTGCCCGTCACCGGTTCCTTCCAGAAACGCTCGAACCTCATCGAAGTCGTCACGCTGACAATCCGGGAAATACCTGATCAGATGCCAGGTCAGGTATTCAATGGCGTAGGGTGATGTTGACGGCAGGTCCAGATCCGGCAGTAGCTCGCGGTAGAGGTTCCAGATCAGGTTGGCGGGCAGTATGCAATTCAGGTTGGCGGCGATACCGATTTGTTCCGCCTGCCTTAGTTTTAGCCATTGGCCCATGCCAAAACTCTGCACCACGACCATTTGTTGATCGAAGGGGCCGAGCGGTGCAATTCCGGTTTGTTCAATGAATCGATCGGCGAGACGATGCATCGAATTGGAGTGTATGACCTGGAACATCGCACCTGTTCAGAGGAATCGCCGCAGTGCCCAAGTATATCAGTGCATGTCATTTGGGCTGTCATTGGCGTACCATTTTGGACATCATCTGACGGATCAGCGGGCTGATGGCAGGCGACGGGTCAAAGGATCCCTCTGCGACCTTCCAGGAGTGGGTAACGCAGTGGGAGCGGGCGTTCGACAAGGCTTCTAATGAGGTGATGGGAACCGAGGATTTCGCCCAGTCTCTCAATCAGATGCAGAACCTCCAGCTTGAGTTGCAACGATCATTTGGCGAACTGATGGCTCGTCAGCTTGCGACTTTCAACATGCCCTCGAGAGACGACGTGCTGGACCTGGCCGCAGCTGTCCGGGATATGGACCGGCGTCTGGCTCGGATCGAGACACAGATCAGAAGCCTGGTTCCTGACGGTGTGAATCACTCGGCGCCGAAACGTCAGTTTCCTCCGCGAACAAAAAAGCCACCTGCGAAGAGTCGGGAGTCTTCTGCGGATGACTGAACCGACCACCGAAGAGCAAATGATCGCGCAGATGCAGGACCTCGTTGAGAAGACGATCCAACGATCGATCAAGGGGGTGCAGTATGCCCAGAGCCAGAAGGTACAGGTGGGCCCGACCCCGAGGGACTGCTTGCTCGACAATGGTACCCTGCAACTCTATCGGTATCTGCCGATTTCCGACGAGGTTTATCGCGTGCCGGTGTTGCTGGTGATGGCAACGACCAATCGAGGATACCTGCTGGACCTGCTGCCTGGTCAAAGCCTGGTTGAGTATCTTCTGCAAGAAGGTTTCGATGTCTTCATGATCGACTGGGAGCCGCCGGTTGCTTCCGAGCGAGAGCTCGGTTTGAAAGACTATACCCAGGAGTTTATTCCTGCCTGTATCGAGAAGGTGCAGGCGGAGTCGGGTGAGCCTGATGTCAGTATCGTTGCCTATTGTATGGGCGGTGTATTGTCGCTGATCTATGCTGCCACCCATCCGGATGGCCCGCTCAAAAACCTGGCCTGCATGACCACGCCGGTCGACTGGCATGAGATGGGACTGTTCCGTATCTGGACCGATTCCCGATTTCTGGATGTCGACAAGCTGGTTGAGACACTGGGGAATATTCCGGAAGAGTTCGTTGCGAGCGCGTTTGAGATGCTGCGGCCGGCAGCCAGACCGGCAGGTCAATTGCGTGCCTGGAACAATCTGTGGAACGATGATTTTGTTCGTTCCTACCGGGCCATCGATCGCTGGAGCAATGATTACCTGCCCCTGGCGGGTGAATATTATCGCGATACCGTCCGCGAATTGCTGTGGGAAAACAAGCTGTGCCGGGGTGAACTCGTGGTCGATGGAAAGCTGGCTGATCTGGCTCAGATCACCATTCCGGTGTTCAACGCCATGGCGCAGCACGATCATATCTCACCGGTGGCGGCGGTCCGACCGTTGCTTGACCTGGTAGGGTCTCATGATCGTCACGAAGTGCTGCTCAAAGGAGGGCACGTCAGCCTGATTGCGGGGCCCAACGCCGTGAACAGGCTCTGGCCCGAACTGAATGACTGGCTGGCGGCTCGATCGGCATGAGTGACCTCGCAGACCGTTATCCCCTGGCGGTCACGCTGGGGGGTACAGAATTCCAGATCGACTTTCTGCGGGAGCCGACAGATAAGGCTGTGGTTGCATTCCATCAGGCGCTGCCGGAGCATGACCTGCTGTTTCTGGATCGGGACGTTCGTGAGCCCAGGGTGCTGGCCGCATGGCAGCGGCGGGTTGAGGCAGGGGATATTGTGAGCCTCGCTGCCTGGAGACAGGATGAACTCGTTGGCACCACAGCGATATTCCGTGATCCGCAATCATGGTCAGCTCATGTTGGTGAGTTGCGAGTGCTTGTTGCGCCGGCATTGAGGGAGACCGGTCTGGGCCGCCAGCTGATCCAGCAGAGTTTCTTGCTTGGGCTGGACATGGGGCTGGAGAAGCTGACCGTTCGCATGACGCTGGATCAGGATCGAGCCATGGTTGTTTTCGAAGAGCTGGGATTTCGACGCGAAGCCATGTTCAGGGATCACGTGCGGGACAAATATGGCGACACCCATGACCTGCTCGTTATGAGTCACGACGTGCCGGGGTTTCGATCAAAAATGCAGGCGTTGGGTCTGGACGCGCTCTGAGCTAGCGCGCATATTGCACCAAATCACTTGTCCTGGTCGTCGTCTGGGTCAGGCATTTGGTGCAATGTCCGCGCTAGTGCAGGACTTCTACATCGCATCTGGCGGTGTGAAGGATTTTCTCGGACGTATTTCCCATCACCATTCCCTTGGCTCCGTCGCGGTGGTGAGTGCCCATTACCAGAATCTCGGCACCGGTCTCCTCCACGGTTCGCTGAATTTCCACCTCTGCGTGACCTTCTCTCGTATGCACTTGCTCGACGTCGATTTCGAGTTCTTCAACGATGGTTTCAACCTTGGCTGAAATTTCCTGGTGTACCTTGGTACGAACATGGTCGAAGTCGATCACGATGGTAATGGGGCCAACCCAGTGTTCTACCGATGGGTAGATGTTGATGACGTGGAGACTGCCGTTCAGTGTCCTGGCGAGTTCTGCGCCGCGGCGCAGTATCTTCCGGTTGAGTTCGAGGTCTTCGTCGGCAATGACATCAATCGAAGCAAGGACGATCGGTCGATCAACCCAGTTGATTGGTTTGACCAATAGTACCGGCGCGTCTGAGTGACGTAGCAGGTTCCAGTCTGCCGGTGTTCTGACTACTTCCCTGACCGGAAACTCGGTGGCCTTGACGATCAGGTCGGCATTGATCTGTTCCGCATGTTCGGTTACTCCCTGCCACTCGTATTTCTGCCATTGGCAGGTCGTCGTCAATTCAACATCCTGATCACGCAGGGGCGCCAGTAACTTCTCAAGGGCATTCCGGGCGGATTCGCAAAGGGAATCTCGGATTTCCTGGCGCGTCTTCTCGTCATGGATGGTCAGGTCCGCGTAGTCTGTATACACCAGAGTCAGTACATGAAGCCTGGCGCCGCCCTTCTGCGCCAGCGAGAACGCCTTGTCGAGGGCAATTTCTCCGCTCTCGGCATCGGTTACCACAACCAGAATGTTCTTGATGGATGAATTCATCCCTTACCTCTGCAGACAATAAGCCCGGGTAGTCTAGCAAAAGGTAACGTCTTAATGGATTAAGAACAGATATAGATGGGCGTGTATGAGACAGTGCCTGCTCGTTTCACAACGAACAGGCACTGCTGCTCTCTCACACAACGTGCCAACCGAAGCACGCATATGGGATATACCAAACTCTGTGCCAACCTCCTGCCGGCTTTAAAAGCCTTATAAAACAAAGAATTAGATTCATTCATCTCGAAAGGGGCCTGGTCGATAGAGGTGCGATTGCGAGATTTTCGCACCATCCTATGACACTCGCGCCACAGGGGCGCCGGTCTGGCCGGCGGCGTTTGAGGCCAATTGAGGCGCCCCTTAGATAAACCGTCTGCACGGTATGGCTGCGGGTACAGGGACACTGTTGTCGGCAACGTACTGGCGTCGGGATCTCCTTCAACGACTGCTGATCCTGTGTCTTTGGGAAGGCCTTGTTTCTAATCGGGACGGGCGAGCAGATTTGGAAGCCTGTCGTGTGGAGCGAAGGTCTTATTCTCGACCAGCAGTATATTTATCGTCAGGATGGATGATCTTCATACTGCGTTTATGAAGGTGGGGTAGACTGGCTACATGATCAGTCGAAGACAGTTGCTCGGCAATTCTCTTGTTGCCCTGGCATCGGCGTCCGTGTTCCCGGTCGGCGCGAAGCCGACTTTGTCTGTTCGGGCGACGCGGACCCACTATGACAGTGTGCTCAACGCGACCCTGCCGACAGGCTGCGAGTTGCGTGCGGTGGCTCGCGTAGGCGAAGTCGTCGGTCGCTCGGGCTATCGCTGGCACGGGCTTCCCGATGGTGGCGCCTGTTTTGACCGGAGTGATGGCGGCTGGGTCTATGTATCGAACAGTGAACTTGGAGAAGGCAAGGGCGGGGTAGGTGCCATTCGTTTCGATCGACATGGCGAGATCATCGACGCCTATTCGATTCTGGAAGGTTCATCGCGAAACTGTGCCGGTGGCAGAACGCCGTGGGGAACCTGGCTTTCCTGTGAAGAGAATGGCGATGCCGGTCAGGTGTATGAGTGTGACCCCAACGGCGGCTCCGCTATTCTCAGGCCTGGCCTTGGCGCCTGCAATCACGAGGCGGCAGCGGTGGATCCCCGCTCCCATCAGGTGTACCTGACCGAAGATATTACCGGCGGTTGCCTGTATCGTTTTTCTCCTGCCCGGAAACAGGACCTCAGCGAAGGAAAGCTGGAAGTGGCCGTGGTTGACGGCATGACCCTTCGGTGGGAGGGTCCGCTGGATGTGTTCAGTCGTGACGTGCCACTACGATATCAGTTGCCTCATGCGGCCCGTTTTCACGGCGGCGAAGGCATTGTCTATGCGAATCGCCATGTTTATTTCACGACCAAGAAAGATAACCGGGTGTGGTCTCTTCATCTTGATACGGGCAGGCTGAGTGTGGTCTATGATGCCGCGCTCTATGATGAGCCGATACTGACGGGTGTCGACAATATCGAAGTGTCCCAGGATGGCGAGTTGCTGATTGCCGAGGATGGCGGCGACATGCAGATTGTTGTGCTGGATCGGAACTATCGCGCAGTGCCGCTGGTGACCCTGCACGACCAGGACGGATCGGAAATCGCGGGGCCGGCATTCACACCGGACGGGTCGCGGTTGCTGTTCTCATCCCAGCGTGGCCCGCGGGGAGAAGAGTATGGCGGCGTCACGTACGAGCTGACGATTCCTGGCTGACTTTCAATGGTAGACTGAACCTTCGTCGTCACGATGATTTTCCAGATCGGCGCCGGTCGCCTCGAACACTGCTGTTAAGGTTTCCTGCACGCAGGCGGGACAGATTCCTTCCCGGATCAGGTCTTCAACCAGGTAGCCGAAGACCTCGTACAGATTGCGCCGGCCCTCACAGGATTCCTCGAGTCGCCAGAGAATATCCTTGATGTTCTGAAGGGCGAGCTCCGTGCGAGCTTCATCTGCCGTCATGTCTTCACTGGACTTATTCGATCCCATCGCCGCTCCTGGTAAAAAAATGCCGCTCGATTATCCGTCCCACCCCGGATAGAGGGCCTTGGCACAGTCCGGGCAGATGCCGTGACTGAACTTGGCGTCCGAGTGGGAATCGATGAAGGTCTCGAGCTCATGCCATTGTCCATCATCGTCACGGATGTTCTTGCAGTTTGAACAGATTGGCAACATGCCTTCCAGCATTCTGACTTCCGACAATGCCTCCTGCAGCTCGACAATGAGCTGGTCCTGTCGCTCGGTCATGTTCACCCGTTCCGTGATGTCATGCAGCAGGATAATCCGGCCCGCGCTCTGGCCGGCGGGGCTGGTCAGTTTCGAAGTGTCGATTTCGAACAGTCGTTCGCCAGGTCCTAGCTTAATGGCTTTGTCAGAGGTCAGTCTATCGACAGGCAGGAGCCTTGAGATCGGTCGACCAAGAATGTCGGCTCGCTGTATGCCAAGCGCCTCCGCTGTGGCCTCGTTTAGGTCAATGATCGAGTCGCTCTCGTTCAGAATGATGACGCTGGTGTGAATCTGATCGAATACCAGTTTGTGGGCAACCGGTACGATATTCAGAAACCGGAACATGCGCATGTTGATCATGACGAGGATCGAACCAGCCAGAAATGTGAGTGGTGTCGGATCGTATGGCGCGATCGGGTTGTTGCCGGTCACGAACAGGATGTTCGTCACAAGAACAAGGACGATGATGCTTGCCAGGATGGTTGCTTGCCGCCGATAGCGCCCGGGCATCTCGGCAACGCCCCACACCATCACCAGGCCGCTGGCAGCCATCAGCAAGTAGGAACAGGCCATCCAGAAGTAAAAAGCAGGCCCGTAGACTTTGGTCAGGACAACAAAGCCGGAATCCAGTATGCCGATACCGAACGCGGTATAGAGCAGGCCATGTGATGGAAAGGTCATCACGACTGCCAGCGTGATAAGGGAGGGGACCCAGATGACGGACTTCCAGAATGCGGGAATCTTTACCTGCACATACTCGGCCACGAACACCAGCATCAAGACGGGACAAAGCACGATGCCAAGATACTCAACGCGCAGGCTCACCATCTTCCATGCGAGGTCAGTGTTGAAGAAACCGGAGACGTAACCGGCAATCCAGCAGGCGACGGCAATGGCGAAGATTGAAAACAGTCTGGCGCCTCTGACTGGTCTCATGCGCCAGGATGCGAAGGCGAGCAACAGTGCGACGATCAGGGCGATGAAATAGAGAAAGCCGAAGGATGTGAATTGCCAGGTCGTCATCGAGCGCTGATGCCGCGACTGCGGGTTCGATTGGATTTATACACAACGGGCAGGTCGGTGCAATGTTCAGTCAGGCGGCTACTTCCTGAATTGCAGAGAGGAATCATTCATTGCCACAGGTCCGAGATATTTCCGGTCCTTCAGGTAGCTCTGGTAGACCCGCCATGGTGGTGCCATACCCTGTGCGGGAAATCGATGAATGCCGCGTTTGACATAGCCAGAACTGAAATCGATAAACGCCGCCTGTGGCGATTCGCTGTCATCAGCACAAGGCCAGCAACTGCGGTAGCCTGCCCTGTCCATGTGGTTGATCAGTGCGCAGACAAATCTGCCAGTGAGATCGCTCTTCAGCGTCCAGGAGGCGTTGGTGTAGCCAAAACTCATCGCAAGGTTGGGTACTCCGCTTAGCATGACGCCGCGGTAGCTGAGCGTCTTGCCTGGGTCAATGAGGTTGCCGTCGACAGATACTGGAATGTCATCCAGCAGGCAGAGTTCGAGTCCCGTCGCGGTGACGATGATGTCTGCAGGAAGCTCCTTCCCTGAAGTAAGCCGTATGCCATCGGTCGTGAAGTGATCGATGGTGTCTGTCTCGATGGTCACGGTTCCTGCATTGATCGCCTCGAACAGGTCACCATCGCGAACCAGGCAAAGGCGTTGTTCCCATGGGCCGTAGTTCGGGTTGAAATGTATTTCCGCATCGATATCTGGAATCTGTTGCTGGATGTGTCTCAGCAGAAGCCTTCGTGCGCGTTCGGGTCGGCTTCGGCAGAAATGGAACAGATAGGCGGTGAGCAGAATGTTACGCCAGCGAATCAACCAATAGGCAATCCGGTCCGGTAGCCAGCGGTACAACAATTCAGCCTGGGAGTCTTCCCCGGGCCGGGTCAGCATATAGGTGGGTGAGCGTTGCAGCATGGTGACCTGGGCAGCCGTTTCCGCTATCACCGGCACGATGGTGACCGCCGTAGCGCCGCTGCCGATTACCACGACACGTTTGTTGCGGTAATCCAGGTCTTGTGGCCAGTGCTGGGGATGGATGAGTTGGCCGCGGAAGTCTTCGCTGCCTTCGAAGGTGGGCGTGTAACCGGCGTCATAGCGATAGTACCCGGTGCACATGAACAGGAACCGACAGTTGAAGCGGGTGGCCTGATTGCCATCAATCTGTACATCGACGGTCCAGTGACCCTGATCGCTGTCCCATTGCGCCGCCTGGATTCGATGGTTGAGTCTGATCTTGTCCTGCAATCCCTCCTCCTCGATGGTCTCTTCCAGGTAGCTCAGGATCGAGGAGCCATCGGCGATCGACCTTGGGTGTTTCCATGGCTTGAAGCTGTAGCCCATGGTGTACATGTCGGAGTCGGAGCGAATTCCCGGATACCGGAACAGATCCCAGGTGCCGCCGATGTTGTCGCGTGCTTCGAGCACGATAAAAGACTGTTGTGGAGACTCGCGTTGCAGGTGGCAGGCGGCGCCGATGCCGGATATTCCGGCACCGACGACGATGACATCAAAGGATTCCATACCAGGTGCAGCTTTTCATTATCGGCAGTCTAGAACAACTGCCGTACCCGCAGCGACAGCTGATCCGCGGCGGCCTGGTTGCGCTGTCGCAGAGCGGTGAACAGGGATCGCCGATAACCCGGACCTACGGGGTCGCGATGCAGTGCCACGATGCCGTTTTCATAGTGTGGCCTTTGCAGTAGCACGGCGGATTTAAACTGTGCCCGATACCAGGCTTCGTTGGCGGCAATCGAGTGTTTTGCCAGTTTCGCTGACAGGTGATTCTGGACCAGTGCACCCCGGTCGGTCAGTCTGCGGGCGAGCAGGGAATGCCATGCCTGATCGAGCCCCTCGGGTCGCTGTGGATCGTGGTCACTATCAATGTAAAGATCGTCGACGATGAGGTCGAACCGTCGACGGGAGCGCCTGACCCATTGCCGTGCGTCTGCGCAAACCAGCTTTACGGCCGCCTGCCGACATTGAAAATGGTCTAGTGCGACACGCAGGTGAACGGGATCAATGTCAACGCCGACGATGCGTGCGGGCGCGATCATTCGATCGAGCAGATGCACCACTGCACCACCGCCGACGCCGAGTATCAATACGTTGGGCGCGGGTTTGTCGAGCAGCAGTCCGGGCAAGCCGAGCAGGTCCCATACGCCGCCAGGCAGATACCGCCCTGGATGATACTGGCTGTGGAAGGCGCCATTGGTGTAAAGGCGAAGAGAAGCGCCTGCGGATCGGACCTCGTAAGTCTTACCCCGGCATACGTGTTTCCACAGGACGACCATTATTTGCCATGCTAACATGGTTGCCCCCGGGGGGATTGGCTGGATATGCACTACTTTTGCATTAGCTTGCCGGAAGCAAACAACCGAAAGCGCTTTATGGAGTCGCAGTTGCGTCGCCTCGGTGTTGAATTCACCTGGGTTGCCGGTCTGGATGGTCGGGCATTAAAGGAAGGATCGTTTCGCGAGTTCAGTGATCAGGAATACCAGTTCCGCACCAACGGTCAGTTGTTTGCTGCTGAACAGGTAGGCCGGGCCCTGTCTCATCTCAAGGCTTATCGGAAGATGCTCGAGTCGGGTTACGGGCGGGCGGTCATTCTCGAAGATGACACCCTGCTGGATCGTGACATTACCCGGCATGTCGACAAGATGGCGCAAACGCTGTCGGTGAGTGAACCGGAGATCATTCTGCTCGGTCCTATCGAGGCCTATTTCCTGGAGGGTAAGACGCTGATTGACCGGTATCAGCTGGTTGATGTGGCAGCGGCCGGATTGGCCTGGGGATATATCATCAACGCCCGTGCGGCCAGGCTGATGATGCAGCATAACTTCCCGATACGTTTTCTGGCCGGGGACTGGGACCGGGCCACCTACTTTACCGGTTGTCATCTGCGTGCTGTGGTGCCTTCGATGGTGACATCGCGTGATGCGATGGGGGGAATCAGCGTCGCCGCTGTGCCTGACTGGCCGCGCCGACTGGACCTGATCGAACGTATCGGGGCCGCGCTGAGAACAACGTCGCTGATGCAGGTTCCTCTTCGATTGCATCGATGGTGGCGAGGATTGCTGCGGCGACGTCAGACGGTAACGCGAACCCAGACTCAGCTGCGGCGCCCGCCGCTGACGTCGGTACCGAGTTCATCGCCCGCGAGGGCTGTGCGTGACTGATTTACCGGGCGGGCATCAGTTCGCGTAGCGCGAGCACGGTCGCTAACACACCATTTTCGATAGCGGGCTTCGGCGTAATCTGAAACAAGGGAGAATGGTGAGAGGGCACTGGTTTTCCACCGGCTTTCTCCCGTTCGAAATCCTCGGCCGCTGTCCCACCTACCTGAAAGTAGACGCTGGGTATGTAAGGGTCGCGGGTAAACCAGGAAAAATCTTCGCCGCCCATTCCCTGGCGTTCGTAGTCCGCCAGTGCTTCAGCTCCAAGCTCTTTTCGCCAGCGGGTGACAATTCTATTCACCAGTGCAGTATCGTTTGTAACCACTGGCAGAGTTCCAATGAGTTCCAGTCGAGGCAGGCGGTCTTCCGGGAGTCCGGCGGCTCGACCCGTGTGCTCAGCAATGCGAGCGATACCGTCGAGCAGGCGTTGTCGGGTTTTGGTACTGTCACTGCGTACAGTGAGTTCCAGTCGTGCTTCCTCACCAATCACGTTGCGTTTGCTGCCGGCGCGAAACACGCCAACTGTTACAACACCAGGTTCGCGTGGGGATAGTTCTCTTGATATCAGTGTCTGTAGTGCAAGGACGATCTGTGCACCGATGACCACCGGGTCCCTGGCGCGGTGTGGGCTCGCGCCGTGCGCACCGACGCCCGGGACGACGATGTCCAGAGAGTCGACACCGGAGTAGGCAGCCGCTGGCGCAGCGTAGAGTTTTCCAGCCGCAATGTCCGAGGAAACATGAAAAGCCAGCGCATAGTCAGGGGTGCCGAAGCGGGCCCAGATCCCATCCTCACGCATGGCCTTGGCGCCTGATTCTTTCCATTCCTCAGCGGGTTGCGCGACCAGCATCAGGGTGCCGGACCAGATACCCCGGTCTGCCACCATTCGTCTGGCGGTTCCGATCAAGGCAGTAATGTGTACATCATGACCGCAGGCATGCATCACCGGAAAGGACTGTCCGTCGGCATTGACCTGGGTTGCCTTCGAGGCATAGGGGAGCCCGGTCAGTTCCCGTACCGGTAGCCCGTCCATGTCTGCCCGCATCATGACGAGGGGTCCTGCACCGTTTTTTAGCAGTGCAACGACGCCGGTTTTGCCAACGCCTTCGGTGACGTCGAAGCCAAGATCCCTTAATTCAGATGCGATGCGGGCCGCTGTTTCGAATTCAACAAAAGACAGTTCGGGGTTGGCGTGGAAGTGTCTGAAGAGAGGACCGAGATGCTCGTCATAGTCCTGCTCGATGGCTTTTCTCAACTCTACTGGCGGTTCGGCCAGGACAGCGGTGCTGGTGATGAGTGCTAACAATATGACGAAGGCTTGCATTAGCGAATCCTGCCGGCATGTTCCGGGTACACTAACTGCAAATTCAGTGGCGAACAACGTTCCAGCGGCCACGGTTTCGGGTTGATTTCGCTCACAATTGCAGGAAATTCGAGGACATCATCCGGCTTCAAGGTTGGCTAGGATGCTGGCCGTGAATACCTGTTATCTCTATATCCTGTGCAGCCGTAATCGACGACACCTGGTAATTCGTGCCACAGCTGATCTTCGGCACGGTGTTCGTCACCATCGGCGCAGAATCTATCGGAAGCTCGGGCGCAGGTACGTGCAGCAGAAGGTCGTGCTGATTGAGTCATTCGTGGGAATCTGTGCCGCGGTGGAACGCCAGCATGAACTGGAATCCTGGTCCAGACCCCAGCTGTTTCGACTCATTTCCAAACGCAATCCGATGTGGCGCCACCTGTCGATCAGTGGTTACCTGGCCCGCGTCAGGGTGCGTCCGAACGGGAATCGCGCAGCTACGAGCCGGGCACTTTTCCCAGCCCCAGCGGACGTTCCTGGAATCCCGGGCGTTCGTAAGAAGAATCGTCAAAGGCAAGGCCCGTGAAAGCAAGTCTGCGGTGAGCAGGTCTTATATCCGGTCCTCTTTGTTATGCTCGATCAAGCACACGCGCTGGCGGCAATCAGAATGACTGATTTTTTGCTGCATGTCGGGCAATGGACAGATTTGATACTGAGCGGGAGAACAAATGAGCAGTCGATGGTTGGTTTTGGTCGCAGTGTTGGTCGTGGTGATTAGCTTTTTTGCCTTCGATCTGCAGCAGTACTTCACACTCGAGTATCTGAAATCCAGCCAGGCTGAGCTGACCGGACGCCTGGAACAGAACCCGCTGGAATTTGCCGCCATGTTTTTCCTTGGTTATGTGGCTGTGACCGCGCTCTCGCTGCCAGGGGCGGCTATCATGACGCTTGCAGCGGGCGCCCTGTTCGGTCTTATCTGGGGGGTGGTGCTGGTGTCATTCGCTTCTACCATTGGCGCGACCCTTGCCATGTTGCTCGCTCGCTTCGTTTTCCGGGAACATGTGAAGGCTCGGTTCGAGAAGCAGATATCCCGTATCGACGAAGGGATTGACCGTGAAGGTGCATTTTACCTTTTTACGCTAAGGCTGGTCCCGCTGTTTCCATTCTTTGCCATCAACCTGGCGATGGGCCTGACAAAAATTTCAGTGCCGGTGTTCTTTGTGGTGAGTCAGGTCGGCATGCTGGCAGGTACGGTGGTCTATGTGAATGCCGGCACCCAGCTAGCGGATATCGAGGCGCTGGGTGATGTCGCCTCATTTGGCCTGATTGCATCCTTTACGTTGCTGGGGGTATTTCCCCTGATCGCCAAAAAAATCGTGGACATCATCAGGGCACGCCGTGTTTACCGGGATTTTTCCCGTCCTGCTGTCTTCGATCGCGATGTTGTCGTGATCGGGGCAGGTAGTGGGGGACTCGTCGCTGCCCTGATAGTCGCTACCGTCAAGGGAAAGGTCACGCTGATAGAAAAGAACAAGATGGGGGGCGACTGCCTCAACACCGGCTGTGTTCCCAGCAAGTCCCTCATTCGCTCTGCCAAACTTGCCGCCGATATTCAGCGAGGGCCGGCGCTGGGATTTAAGGCGATGCAGCCCGAATTTGATTTCAAGGAGGTCATGGATCGGGTTCACCGCATTATCGCAACCATTGAACCCCACGACTCTGTAGAACGTTTCCAGGGACTCGGTGTGGATGTGAGGCTTGGTGAAGGTGTGGTTCGTTCACCCTTTGAGGTCGAGGTGAACGGTGAGGTCATTACCACGCGGAATATTATTGTGGCGACCGGCGCGGAACCGTTCGTGCCTCCTATTGAAGGAATCGAACAGGTTGACTATTTGACCTCCGACAACCTCTGGTCGCTCCGCGACTTACCCGACAGGCTGATCGTGCTCGGCGGCGGCCCGATTGGGTCGGAGCTGGCACAGAGTTTCTCCAGATTTGGCAGCAGGGTCACCCAGGTGGAAGCACTGGCCCAGATACTGCCGCGGGAGGACCCTGAAATCGCCGGCATGATGATGACGTCGTTTGCATCAGATGGGGTTGATGTTCGTGTCAATCATATGGCGGAGGCGGTTGAGTCGGCCAACGGTGAGCATTGTCTGGTTGTGCGGAATCGGGAAACTGAGGCTGTTGATCGCATCCCCTTCGACAAGATGTTGGTTGCAGTCGGCCGAAGGGCAAACGCGACAGGTATTGGCCTGGACGCGCTGGGTGTCGAGATTCGTGGCAACGGCACGATTGCGGTAGATGACTACTTACGCACGAATATTCCCAACATCTTCGCCATTGGTGATGCAGCGGGTCCTTATCAATTCACTCATACGGCATCGCACATGGCCTGGTACGCTGCCGTTAATGCGCTCTTTGGTGACGTCTGGAAATTCGCCGTCGACTATTCCGTGATTCCGTGGGCAACGTTCACATCACCGGAGGTCGCCCGTGTCGGGCTGAGCGAAACTGAAGCTGCAGAGCAGGGGATCAGCGTTCAGGTGACTACTTTCGATGTGTCAGAACTGGACCGGGCGCTTGCCGATGAGGAAGCTCACGGCGTCGTCAAGGTGCTGACCCCCCCGGGCAAGGATCGAATACTGGGAGTCACCATCGTCGCGGATCATGCCGGTGATCTGTTGGCTGAGTTTGTGCTTGCCATGAAGCATGGCCTCGGGCTCAACAAGATACTCGGCACGATTCATGTCTATCCCACGCTCGCTGAAATGAACAAGTTTGCTGCCAGTGAATGGCGCAAGGCGAATAAGCCTGATCGACTGCTGGAACTGGTGGGTCGCTACCATAGCTGGCGCCGTGGTGAGGGCCCGGTGCCTTTCGAGGCGCCAGCGCCCGCTGACGTTTCAGCCGATCATGGCTAGGCCAGCCACGGCTGAGTGTCATGGCTGAAATACACCGCTTTGGGCTGGAGCGCCTGAAGTCTGGCGGCGGATGCCAGGTAGTCTGACTCATTGAACACGCCGCGCCTTGGCGTCGGTTGCCGGAGGTACTGCTCGTATTCGGCCCGATCGTAGATGGCACGGCCGGCAATGAGGCTGGGTAGCTCGCCTTCCTGGTCCAGCAATACCGACTGATGCCCCGCAGTATAGCCCGGTGTCGCAATCACCTGGACGTGATCGGTGATGCGGTAGTCGCCTTGTAGTTGTTGGTAGTGAACGGTCATGGGATCGAAGCAGTGTTGCGGAATTGTTCCGCCGCTCATCGCGTTGTCGTATTCGATGCCCTGGACATAGACCGGTGGCCGGTGGAAGGCGGGATTGTTGCCGGAGTGGTCAATACCGAGATGGGTATTGATGATGATGTCAACGTCCTCGGTTGTCAGCCCCGTCGCTGACTTCAATGCCTCAGGGAACGCTGTTCCCTCCGGTTGCCAGTCGCCATTCTCTTCCACTGCGTCGAGGGACATGCCTGTGTTAACCAGGATGCGGGCATCGTCCACGGAAATCAGGTAGCACACGACATCGTGGCGTTCCGGCTGGCCCGGCTCGACCGCGATTGTGCCGACAGGGATTGGTGTGATCATAAGTACCTGTATCCTGCAATCTCCGGTTGATACTAGTTCGTTACCCGGCATTTATCATCCTGCCGCTGTGATAGCATCGCCGGCAATTGCCTGCGAGGGTGTCGTGAAAATTTCCCTGAAAAGTACAGTGAAAATTGCCGCGAATGGCGGCTTAAAGACGTTGTTCATACTGCTGATCCTGATCTCACCGCGGGTACAGGGGTCGGCATTCGATCAACAGATTGAAACCCGGCTGGTTCCTGCGAATCCTGACCTTGAGGAGACTGTCTGGCAGGCTGAAGTTGCCCCGAACGGCCCGTTTGACCTGATCTCGGTTCACCGGATAAGGGGGAGTATCCAGCCGCGAGCCGCGATGCTCTACCTGCCGGGTACCAACATGAATGGCGAGATCAACATTCATGACGAAAACTACAATCTCTGGTTATTCCTGGCTCGCCGTGGCGTTGTGGTTTACACACTGGATTATCGTACCCATGCAGTCCCAAACGACCCGGTGCCGACTGATCTGGATTTCATGAGAGCCTGGACGGTGGCCCGATTTGTGGACGATGCTGAACTCGCGCTCGAATTGATTCGGCGCGATGCGCCCGACTTGCCGGTGTTTGTCGGTGGATTCAGCCGGGGCGTGACCTATTCCTATGTGCTCGCACGCAGAGATGACGTATCCGGTCTGATATTGCTGGACGGCAGTTTCAAACGATTTTTGCCAACCGAATTCGACCGGGACAAGGCGCTCGAGAGGCTGGACGCTGGCGGGAGCTATGGCATGGTGTTGTCGCAAAGTCGTGGCTGGGATGCACGCACACAGATGATGATGCAGGCCGCGACGAATCCCCAGGGTCCGGCCACGGGCAAGTTTGACTCGATCGGCGAGCAGCTCTCGTCGACGCTGTACAACGCCTGGGGCGAAGGCAGACTGGCTAACCCGGTCGATGGCGTGTCTCGCGTCGACGTCCTCGCCCGGCTGATGGTCGGCTACGATCGCACGTTCCCCGCGATCCAGTATGTGGAGGCAGAATCAATACGCGCACAATCCGATGATCCTGACACGTCATTGGATGACCATTTTGGTGGCATTGATGTGCCGGTGATTTATTTCGGTACTGCAAACATGGGTGCAGACAGTCTCATGAACGGCATCTTCTCTGCCTCACGAAGCGGCAGCGATGATGTGACGATTCATGTGCTAGAAAATCACGGACACCTCGACGTGCTTGTTGGCGAGGGGGCAAGAACTGATGTTTTTCAGCCGGTCCTGGACTGGATGATGGCCCGGATCCCAATCAGGAATCCGTCGCAAACTCGATAATTGCCGTATGGAGGGCTTCTGCGCGGAGTTCGTCGTTGACTGAAAAGCGAAGGTAAAAAGTCGCGATCTTGTGCCGACGTTTCTGCCATTTTCTGGTTATCACTGTGCTGACGTTCACAGGTTCGTCGCACCTGATCGCCCGGTGAAGGGTTATTTCACTGCCAAGGTGAATCCACGCTGTCATCGACAGGTTGCGGGCGAGGCTTCGATTGCATTCTCTGAGCAGGCAGTACGGATGAATTGGGGCGAGATCCTGCTGGTAGATCGCAAGGTCGTCCTGAAGCTGCCGGCCGATGTGGTCATTGTTTTCCCGTCTGATCGAGAATCGATAGGGTGGAAATGATTGATTGGCCGCAAGTTGGTCCCAGCCAGGTTTAGCCTTCACAGTGGCTGTTTTCACTGTAATCTGGCGGGGTGCAGGATGACCCAGGTCATAGCGAAGTTCTGCCAACAGTTTGCCCGTGCTGTTGTGGCAGGTCGCCAGATTCCCGGCGCCGAGTTCGACGGTGAGGATCTCACTGTCGTAGGCGGGGCTGATGAAGCGAACGTTGCAGTGATTGCCATTAAACCAGGCTTCGCCGTCACGTTTGACCGGCAGGTAACAAAGATGGCCAAACAGTCGAGCACTGGAAACGAGTGCGCCGTCAAACCCGTATTGACGTGCCACCTTGTCGCTGTGGAGAAGATTTTCCGATGTGTTGCTGTCGATGACAGCCTCCACTTCGAGTAGAGCCGGTGTGTTCATCAGGTTTGTGGCTCTCGAATCATGGGCCAGTACGCGTGCGACGTGGTAATGGAAACTTCGGCAATCAGAGTGAACCCGTGACTGGTATAAAACGGAATATTGCTGATATTGGAGCATTCCAGATAAATGGGTAACTGCGCCTGATCGGCGTGTTCAAGCATGGGCCTCATAACAATGCTACCCAGGCCCCGGCGTCGGGTGTCGGGATCGGTCGCGATGTACGCCAGGTACCAGTGAGGCCGCTGTGGCCGGTAACCCTGCATACGACGCTGGATCGAGAGTGCGCGGCCCAGGTTGCCACGAAGAATCCAGCCGAGCTGAAAAAGCTCGAACAGTGCCTTAAGCGGGCTTGAAGTTGCAACTGCCGGGGGTTCCCACACGGAGACGGCGTTCAATGTACTGTCGACCAGGCATAGTCCTTGTTTGTCTGCCCTGGCAACAACCCGTCGAAAAAAATCGGCAGCCGCCCTGGCCCATTGGTCATTGTCGGGCACAATAAACCTGAATCCGGGGTCAGGGGTAAATGCCCGTACCAACAAGGAAGTTGCGGCGTCGACTTCGATCTGTGACAAGACTCTCGCGGACATTGGATCGGAGCATCAGGTGGCATCTCAGTATGACCTCCCGGCGAACCACCTTCAATTCCTGCTTGCCTCTCGCTTGGTGCCTCGGTAACTTGTCTGCTTCTTCCGTGCCGGGTTTCCGCTGTCAGTGATTAGTTTACTGGGTGTTGCGCTGTTGCTCATCGTGGCATGGTTGCTCTCAAGTGATCGCCAGGCAGTCAATCCGCGCACAATCTTTGGTGCCCTCACGATCCAGTTCGGTGTTGCCGCCTTTGTTCTGTACATTCCCTTCGGCAAGCGGACCCTCGAAGTGATCGCCTCCGGTGTCTCGCAGATACTGATGTTCAGTCAGGCAGGCATCGATTTTCTGTTCGGCCCGTTGGCGGGTGATTCCATCGGTTTTGTTTTTGTGATCAATGTGCTGCCCGTGATTGTCTTTTTCTCGTCGCTGATTGCGGTGCTCTACCACCTTGGCATCATGACCTGGTTTGTTCGCGTGATCGGCGGCTTCCTGCAATGGGTATTAAAGACCAGCCGGCCCGAATCATTGTCGGCGGCGGCGAATATTTTTGTCGGCCAGGCTGAGGCGCCGTTGGTGGTCAGGCCTTTCGTGCCACAGATGACTCGCTCCGAGCTGTTCGCCATTATGGTGGGCGGTCTTGCCTCGATTGCCGGTTCCGTGCTCGCTGGTTATGCGTCGCTCGGTGTCAGACTGGAGTATTTGCTGGCGGCATGTTTCATGGCAGCGCCGGGTGGCTTGCTGATGGCAAAGATGCTGCTGCCGGAGACCGGCGAGCCGATCAACGAAGTGAATGAACTGGACGATCGCGAGCAGGACTATGTCAATGTTTTTGATGCGGCCGCCAGCGGCGCGCTGACAGGTTTGCAGATCGCTCTGGCGGTTGGTGCCATGTTGCTCGCGTTTATCGCTTTTATCGCGATGTTGAACGGTATCCTGGGTGGCGTTGGCGGCCTGTTTGGATATGGGGACATTACCTTCCAGCAGATTCTTGGTTATCTGTTCCAGCCGTTGGCCTGGGTGCTTGGTGTCCCCTGGACAGAGGCCCATCAGGCGGGCAGCCTGATTGGCCAGAAGGTCGTGCTGAACGAGTTTGTCGCCTATGTCGAATTTGTCGGTGTACGTGACGATCTTTCCATGCTGACGGAAGGGGTCGTCACATTTGCGCTGTGTGGTTTTGCCAACTTTTCCTCCATTGCTATTCTGCTCGGCGGAATCGGTGCCATGGCACCCACACGACGTGCCGAAATTGCCTCGCTGGGTTTGCGCGCACTCGCCGCAGCGACACTGGCGAACCTGATGAGTGCGGCCATCGCCGGCTTCTTCCTGTCCCTTAGTTGATCATGCTGGCGTCGGAATACTTGAGATGTCACCGTGACGTTGACCGCGATCGATCTGCAGATGCCTGATGCCGATCAGGCGTTTGTCGAGTCCCTGCGAACGACCGGATTTGGCGTGCTCAGGAACCACCGCATGTCACGATCACTGGTTGAGACGATTTACCAGCAGTGGGCTGCTTTCTTTCGTTCGAGTGAGAAGTTTGATTACCGTTTCCATCCCGATACCCAGGATGGTTACTACAGTAGTGAGGATGCGGAGAAAGCAAAAGATTATTCTCAGCAGGACATCAAGGAATATTTTCATTTCTATCCCTGGGGGCAATGTCCGGCGTCACTGCGAACCAATCTCGAGATCTATTATCGAGAAGCTCACGAGCTTGCCGCGACGCTGCTACGCTGGATCGAACAGGCTTGCCCGGAACAGGTTCGCCGGAACTTCAGCGAACCACTTTCTGACATGATTAACGGCAGCGAGCAGACACTGTTGAGAATCCTGCATTACCCGCCGTTGACCGGATCAGAGAACGGCAATGCAGTCAGGGCAGCGGCCCATGAAGATATCAATTTGCTGACGATTCTGCCGGCGGCATCGATGATCGGACTACAGGTCCTGAGCAACGACGGCAAATGGATTGAAGTGCCATGTGACTTTGACAACGTTATCGTCAATGCCGGTGACATGTTGCAGGAAGCTTCCGGCGGGTTCTTTCGATCAACCAAACATCGGGTGATTAATCCGGCTTCTGACCAGGTCAATGTATCGCGGATGTCGTTACCATTGTTCCTGCATCCGCGGCCCGAGGTTGTGCTGTCGTCGCGGCATACCGCGGCAAGCTATCTGGCCGAGCGGTTGCAGGAACTGGGTGTGACCTAATCGACTTCTGCGATCGAAGTGATCTGTTTGCCGACGATGCCATATTCGATGGCTTCGGCGACCGTCATCCAGAAATCCCGGTCCGTATCCTGTTCCACCCGCTCGATGGGCTGCCCGGTCTCTTCGGCAATCAGCTTGTTGATCCGAGCCTTGGTCTTGAGGATCTGATCGGCCTGAATGCTGATGTCGGTGGCGTCGCCCTGAGAGCCACCGGATGGCTGGTGGACCAGAAAACGGGTGTTGGGCAGCGCGTATCGATTCTCTTTCTTTGCTGCCAGATAGATCGTGGTCGCTGCGCTGGCGACCCAGCCGGTACCGACCACGCGAACCTCGGGCTTCACGTACTTGATCATGTCGTAGATGACGTCGCCCGACTCAACATGACCGCCGGGTGAACTGACATAGATCGTAATCGGGTCATCACTGTCTGCCGCCAGTGCCAGCAGTTGTTCGGTGACGGTGCGGGCAATCTTCTCGTTGATCTGGCCGAACACCGAGATCGAACGGGACTTGAACAGTTTCTCGTCGATTATGCTGATTCCGGGAGACTTCAATTCCGGGGAGTCGTCATTCATCATCATTGATGTGGTGATCCTCAAATATCTTTCCTGTGGCAGGCGCGAAGCATATCGGACCCGGCTGGTTTGGTACAGATTCCTGGCCGGGGTTGCAGGCGAATGGTGAGCCTGAAGCGGCTGTCATCGGTCTCGATCCGGCGAGGATTGCCCGCTGATCTGCCGGATCTGGACGCTGTCATCGAAGGCTGCGAGGCACCGCCCCCTGCGGTGGCGCTGGCTGCAGTGCTTTCGGCCAGGGACCGGTTCATCTATCTCGCCGAGACTGAACGGGCGTTCGGGTTTGTTGCCGCGGGTACCAAAGCGATGGGGGATGAACGCGACGGCGAGGGAGAGATACTTGGCTTGTTTGTGCTGCCGCGGTTTCAGGGCCATGGCATCGGGCATAAATTGCTGGTCCAGGGGATCAGCGTGCTCAAACGGCGCCACTTTGAAACAGTCATTGCCTGGGTGTGGGCGGATAGCCCTGCGGCGACCCGGGTGCTTGCCTCGGTTGGCTTTGAAAGAGTCGCGCAGATGCAGCGGATGCGTAACGAGGGTACAGCGACCCTGGTGGAAGATGCCTGGCGGATCGACCTTGACGGTTTTTTCTAGCGCCCCTGTAGTCAGGCGGCTCAGATCGCCTCATAAACCCTGACGCGGTTGTATTCCTCGAACTCGTCGAGATCGGGAATCGTGGTGGCCTCTCGCCGTGAGAGTTCCCGATATCCGTGAGGGCAGACGTCTTTCATACGGGAATCCGCGACGATCACCCGGCTCGCCACCGCTGGCAGCTGTTTCAGCAGAGGCAGGTTTTCCCTGTCGTACAACACGTCCGCGGCGATTGCGATATCTACATCAGACGCCAGCTGGTCCAGATCCTCGAGCAATTCAACTTCGACGCCATTGAGTTCGCTGTTTGCCTGAATGGCATCGATGGCCATGGGGTCGATATCGCAGGCAATCACGCGGCGGGCGCCAGCCAGTGCCGCGGCGATACCGACGACGCCCGAGCCGGCACCGAAGTCCAGCACAGTCCGGTCTGCTACCAGCGACGGATTGTCGAGCAGATAACGCGCGAGCACCTGCCCGCTGGCCCAGCAGAATGCCCAGTAGGCTGGCTGGTTGATAATGGCAACCATCTCATCATCGGAAAGCCGGCCACGGGGATAGTCTTCGCTGATCAGGTAGAGGTGGACTTCGGGCGCGATGGGTAGGGGTGTGGAAACAACCCGCGCGGTGGCAATCGTTGCAGCGAGATTCTGTTGTAGCCGGCCCGGACCCATCAGGCGATCATCGCTTTTTGCCTGGTGCTCATGCAATCTTTACGCTAACAGTTTTCCTGAGTGTGAGCGCCCCAATGGATGTGACAACGATCGGCGAAGATGTGCCACTGCTTGAAGGTATTCGAACGGCGCGAGCGATCCGCCGACTGAAGCCAGATCCGGTTCCCGTGGAACTGGTGAGGAAAGTGTGTGAGGCAGGTACGTTTGCACCCAGTGGCGGCAATCGTCAGCCCTGGATGTTCATTGCTGTGATGGATCCGAAAAAAAGAGCCTTTATTGCCGAGCGATACCGGAACAGATTCAGGGAGTACATTGCGCCTGCGATCGAGGCCGCAAAAGATCCTGCATACCCCGAAGCGAAGCGTCGCAACATGAAGGCAGCCATCTATCTGGCAGAACACCTGCACGAAGCCCCTGTCCTGTTGTTTGTGGCGGGGTGGACGCGGCGTGGCGCGCCGCAGTTACAGGCGCTGTTTCCGGCGATCCAGAATGTGCTGCTGGCCTGTCGGGCGGTGGGTCTTGGCGCCTCGCTGACCATGGCGCATCGATCCCATGGCCGGGAAATTGATGAACTACTGGGACTGGACCCGGACCGAACGCCCAGTTGCGCGATGCTTCCGATCGGCTGGCCGAAGGGGAAATATGGCCGTCCGACTCGTCGGTCGATCGACGAATGCTTTTTCGTCGACCAAAAGACCTGACTTCAAGTTAGCAGCGTAACCCTTTGATATAAAAAGGATCAAACCATCTTCGGCTCATCGTCGGGCGCCTCATGGGCGTTGGGCCTGGCGCGCTCCGCCAGGGTCGGATCGATCGACCGATAGCGGAACACCTCGCCATCGAGGAACCGTTCAATGCGGTTTCGGCTGATCAGACAATGCAGGTGGGCCAGGCATTCGCCCAGTGCCATAAACCTGGAATGCCCTTCCAGTTTGCGGGCGAACAGCCGGGGCAGCAGGTCGGCCGCGACCTGCGGCTCGATGCAGCTTTCCTCCAACAGCAGCATCCTGTCTTCGTGATGGTCAATCAGCTGCTGCAGCCGCTCCTGTACGCCGTAGAAGGGCAGGTTGTGGGCAGGCAGCACGAGGATGTCGTCCGGCAGCAGTTGCTTAAATCGCTCATGGGATTCGAGCCAGCCGACCATGGGATTGCTGAACGGCTCGGTGGGGTGCACGCTGACATTGGAGGTGATGACCGGCAGAATCTGGTCACCGGAGATCAGCACACGAAGCTGTTCGCTGTAGAGGCAGACATGTTCGGGCGAGTGACCGGTACCCACCAAAATCCGCCATGAGTTCTCGCCGATTGGCAGTTCGTCGCCCGCCCTGAGCCTGATAAAGGCCGGTGGCAGCGGGTGATCTTCAGGCTGGGGAAGAAAGTTTCTCCGACCTTCCCGCATCGTTTCCATAAAGTCAGGTGGGAAGCCGGCGCGCGTGAAATGCTGTTCCATCTGCCAGCTACTTCCGGCCGATATCATCGAGCCGATCATGCGGGCCTGATAATACTCCGAGTAGCTCATCATCAGGGGTGCGCGCCAGTGTTCGCAGACAAAACCAGCCTGGCCGGTATGGTCGGGATGCAGATGCGTGCAGATAACCTGGTTGATGGGTTTCCCGCCAAGTTCCTGCTCGAACGTCTGTAGCCACAGATCGCGGGTTTCTGCGCCGCGGATTCCGGTATCCACCAGCGTCCAGCCATCGTTACCGTCCAGCAGGTAGAGGTTGATGGCCGCCAGTGACATCGGCAACGGCATCTGCAGCCAGTACACGCCAGGCGCGACTTCCACGGTCCGGCCGAATGGCGGCGCCTGTTCAAAAGGGTATTCAAGGGACATTGCCGCATCATACACCAGGTAAAAATATGTGAACGAGTGCACGGTTTTGACATTGTGTGCTTTCCTGATAGTGCCGCGCCGATGTTTACTGCTTCTCCACGTCCCCTGGCCGGACTTCACATGGCATCCAATCAACCTACCGCCGATGTTCTACCGTTTCGTTCCCCGGATGCGACGCGACGGGTTGAATCTGTCAAGCAGGTCAGGTCGGCGGTGGTGCGCAAACTCCACCTGCTGATGGAAGGTTTGTGCGTGAACGCCGAAGATGCGTTGTTTGAAGAGATGCGCGATCTTGACGAGGAACGCGCGCTGGCGACCCATTTTAATGTGATGCGTGCCCTGCGTACCGAATGGCCGGTGCTTTGTCGCGAGTTTGTGACCCAGCTGAACAGGTCCTGGGTGGTATTGGCACAGCGTAAGGATCGCCAGGCGGTTGCCGATGCACCGGCAGATATGACGCCGACCCTGAAAGCCTACAGCGACCGCAACCTGAATCATTACAAAATTTTGCTGGAAGAGGTTCGAGTGCGATTCAGTTTGATGGTCGGCGGTAGTGTCGCCTTTCACCCATTGTTGCCGGGTAATCTTTACCTTTGCTTCTGGCATGCCACCGAGGCGGTTGATCTTACCTACCAGGAGCGCAAGCTGATGGTCGCGTTGTTTCACCGGTTCGTGATGGATCGCTTTGGTCAGCTTGCAGCGGCCGCAAACCAGCAGTTGGTCCATCTGGGTATGTCGGTCGCCGGCAGAAGGTTACCCGGTGGTCACTGATTTTCCTTTCAACACGAAATCGCGGTAGCGATTAGCCTCGCGAGGCTTGCGCGTGTGCATTTGGGCAGCACTCACGGCATGATGACGCGAAATCGTTGATCGGATGCTAAGTGATGGATGTGAAGTTTGATGGCCGGGTGGCTTTGGTCACTGGTGCGAGTCTCGGGATCGGATTGGCTATGGCTCGGGAGTTCTCGCTTAATGGCGCGGAAGTGGCGCTGGTGGCAAGGCGACAGGAAGTCCTTAACGCTGCGGTCGATGAGATTACTGCTGTGGGTGGCGGCAGGGTCAAGGGGTATTCGGCCGATGTCTCTCGCGGCGATGACATTGAACGATTGTTCTCTGAAGTGGAGTCCGACTTCGGTAGGGTAGATATCCTGATCAACAATGCAGGTCATGCCAAGACGGGCGCCATCGAGGACATCACCGACGATGAGTGGCAATACGACCTGGACCTGAAACTGATGGCGGCGGTGCGATTGTCCCGGCTTGCTTTCCCGGGCATGAAGGCACGCAAGTGGGGACGTATCATCAATATGCTCAATACCGCCGCCAAGACCCCCGGTGCCAGGTCGGCGCCGACCTCGGTGACGCGAGCTGCAGGTATGGCGTTGACAAAAGTACTCGCCAGTGAAGGGGCGCCCCATAATATCCTCGTTAACGGCTTTAACATCGGTCGCATCAAATCGGACCAGATCAAGCGTGCTCATGACCGTTCCAGTGCGGATATGTCGCTGGACGATTTTATTGCGCGTGCGGGAACGAGCGTTCCACTCGGTCGGATGGGAGATGCGGAGGAGGTGGCCAACCTCGCCTGTCTGCTTTGTTCCGATGCCTGTGGTTATGTGACCGGCACGTCGATCAATGTCGATGGCGGACTGTCGCCGGCTCTGTAGGTGAACTGTGATGCCTGACAACCTGCCCCGCGAGATCGAGGCGTCTGTGGCACGACTGCAGTCATTTATCGATGAAGAACTGATTCCGCGGGAACGTGAGCTGGGTGAGGCCACCGAGATACCGGATTCCATCGCCATGGCGGTGCGCGCGGCCTCGAAAGTAGCGGGCTTTTTTGGCAAGACGCAACCTGCCGAGTTCGGTGGTCAGCCCGCGGGCGTCCTTGAGTTGACTGCCTTGCGGGAGCACCTGGCGGCAGCCAATACGAGGTTGTCGAACCTCGTATTCGGTCCCGGTCCTGGTTTCCTGCATCAGGCGGAGGGCGTGCTGAAAGAGAAGTACCTGCTACCGGTGCTTGGAGGCGAGAAGCGCGGGGCGTTCGGTTTTACCGAACCAGAAGATGCGGAGCGGCCGACCTGGGCTGTGTTGCAGGATGATTCACTGACTATCTCCGGGCGAAAGTCCTATGTCACAGGGGGTGCGACGGCGGACTTTGTTTCCATTCTGGTGAATGTCGAGGATATTGGCGGGAACAAGCTAGGCACCGCGCTGGTGGTTGTCGATCGTGACCGACCGGGAATCACGATTGAACGTGAGTTTCGATCCATGGAAGGTGGTGGCCACGTTGCCATGTGTTTCGATGAGGTTGTTGTTCCCGCCGATTGCATCATCGGCAAACCGGGTGATGGCATGCCTCGTGCGCTCCGGGGAATCGGTGATACTCGTCTGCTGGTGGCCGCGCAGGCTTGTGGCATGTGTCGATGGGCGATTCAGTTTGCTGAGCGTCACCTGCTGGCACCACATCGAAGTGGTACACCGCTGGGTGATCGTGAGGGTGTCCGATTGAGGTATGCCGACATGCGAATTGATACCTATGCAGCTCGCGCCGCCCTATATAGAACCGCCGAGCTGGCGGAAGCGTCCCCGGCCGAGTCCCAGCCTGCAGAGGAGATTATGGCCGTCAAGGTTCTTGCCACGGAGACTGCGGGCCGTGTGGTTGATGCCGCGGTGCAACTGGTTGGTGGCGGGGCGCTTGTGCAGGGACATCCGTTGGAACGCCTCTACCGGCAGGTTCGATCATTGCGATTTGTCGAGGGTGCCAGCGACCTGCTTCGGATCAACCTGGCGAAAGCCCGTCTTGAGCGAGGACAGGGTCGGCTCTAGTGTTTGTCGTCGGACTCAACCCTGGTGCAATCGAAACCGTATCCTTCCAGCTGGGTCGCCAGTAGTGCAGCCTTTTCCTCGCAGTATCCAGCCGTGTTCTGCGCCCGCCAGGGATAGCTGGTACCGCCTTCATCAGGTTTGTCGTAGCGAACAGCACAGGGCACGCCGCTAGAGGTCGATTCGTATTCGACGCTGATGATCCGTTCGACCCCGCCACCGCGACATTGATATTCATGGGCGTAGCTGCTGGCGGCATTCATGGCCAGTAATAGCCCGTACAGGAGTAGGGCGATGATGTTTTTGCAGGTCATCGGTTTCATGGGCGACTGTGATCAGTGTTGGGACAAAGGGCTATGATAATACGTTCAGATCAGCATCGGGTTAATCCATGAAGGAATATCGACAGTCCCGGTTCGTACGCCCGCCGGGTGCCACCGAAATACTACTGGTTCGCCATGGTGAGTCTCGGGCGGCGAGGCCCGAAGACCCTTTTCCGCTTCGTGACGGCCATGGCGACCCCGAACTCTCTGCTGTGGGGCGGAGCCAGGCGCTGGCCGTGAAGATGCGGCTGGCGTCGGAACCGATCGGTGCCATTTATGTCACCAGTCTGCGACGCACCGTGGAAACTGCCGCCCCACTGGCCGAACATCTGGGTATCGAACCTCGCGTTGAAGCAGATCTGAGGGAAGTTCATCTGGGGGACTGGGAGGGCGGCAAGTTTCGGGTGATGGCCGCCGAACGCGATCCGACCTATGTTCGTATGCAACAGGAAGAACGTTGGGATGTGATCCCTGGTGCGGAATCGCACGATACGCTTCGGTTCAGGGTCTCGGCGGCACTGCAGCGACTCAACGAAGGCCATCCGGATGAGTTGATTGTTGCCGTCGTCCATGGGGGCATCATCGGCCACATATTGTCAGAAGCCGTTTCTTCGCGACCCTTTGCCTTTAACGGGGCTGACAACGGCTCGATCAGTCATGTTGTGCTGACGAAAGAGAGAGTGATGGTGCGCCGGTTCAACGACATCGCACACCTCGCCGGTGTTGAAACCGACGGTGCGATGACCTGATCAGTCTTTTTTCGGGAAGGGTGTCTTGGACAGGTCCCGGGACTCAAAAACGGCGGGTCCTGATCGTCGTTCCGGGGGCTTTTCTTCTTCCTCTTCTTCTTGTTTGCCGCGGCGACGAGGCGGATCGGAAGGAGCGACGGGATCAATATCCCGGGAGGCAAAGACCGCCTTTCCGGCTGGGGGTGGTTCGGGGGCGGCGGGGGTCTTCGGCTCTGGCTGAGGTGTCGGAGTCGGGTTCTCGGTATGGGAGGACAGGTCCCGGGCCGC
Organism: Pseudomonadales bacterium; assembly: GCA_028281885.1. Lineage (GTDB taxonomy): Bacteria > Pseudomonadota > Gammaproteobacteria > Pseudomonadales > Azotimanducaceae > JANQJA01. Next base: position 124,234 of record JANQJA010000011.1, read on the forward strand.
GAATGACGCCTTGCCGCCAGCGCCCTGGCCGCTACGGGACTCCAGTTTGCGACGAATCTCTTCCGGCGTCTGCGCGATCTCCCGTTTGGATATCACGGGCTCAGGTTTTGGTTGGGGTTCTTTTCTGCCATCGACTTCGGGTGGTGGTTTGTGGCTAAGGTCCTTGGACTCGAAGATGGCCCTGCCTCTCGCCTCCGCAGCATCATTCCTTGCTTCGGGGGGCCGGTCCAGTGAGCCGCCGCGATTCAGGCTGGCAATCATGCCCAGTTCCCGCGACGCGGAATAGATGCCGTTATCCAGATAGACCTGGGTCTGTTGTAGTTCTTTCTCCTCCGTGGCGGTGACCTTGATGGCGTTGCGGGCGAGATGCTGGTCACTGGGCTTGTGGTCGAACAGTCCCCGCAGGCTGCCCACCAAACCTCCCTTGCGTTCTTCGGTCTGGCGGGTGATGGATGGGTCCTGCTTGTTCCGCTGCGCGATGACGCGGGTTTCCAGCTGCTGACGACGTTTGTCGATACCTTCGTGGGCTTCCTCGAGATAGGCGGTCCTGATCGGCGATATGACCAGGTGTTTGAGCACCGCGATCCGAGAATAGAGCACTTCGTGTCGTTCAGTAATAAGACTGAGCGCCTGCCCCTCGCCGCTGTGCTCAAGCTCGACCTTCAGAACGTCGATGACCTCTTCAAGCGCATTGCGGATGCCGGGGTCGATCTGCGCGTAGCGATCAGCGCTCACCGTATTCCGCACCCGGTCAAATTCCTTGAGCAGCTGTTCCTCGACTTCCTCCAGCGAGGCGTCGATTTTGTCCAGTACGTCGGTCATGGGCGCAGTATACGAAAAAACGCCTTTGTATTGGGGTACGGGCCTGACCTCAAGCCGAAAGATGTAATTGAGATGTAAATCAGGCCGGTTTCTTGTCGATTCTTGCGCCGAAATCCCGGATTGCGCGCAGAATCTGGCGGCAGGTCAGCTGACCGACCAGCTTGCCATTATCCACCACCGGGCGCCGGCGGTGCTTGTGATCGAGCATCGACGAGGCCACATCGATGATCAGATCATCCGGTCTGTTGACCTCGACATCCGTGGTCATAACGTCACCGACACGCGCAGCGCCAGGATCCCCGTCATTGTAGACACCGTCGACAATCGCCTTCAGGCAATCCAGTTCAGACAGCATGCCCGCCAGATTACCGTTTTCATCGACGACAACCACGCCGGACAGCGTATTGGAAGTAATGATTTCCGCTGCCTCATAGATGGACATATCGGAGGTGACGGTCATCTGTTTGCGGAGCATGTACTCCCGGACCTTGACCGATTTCAGCATGTCTGTCTCCCTAACGACCCTGCCTGATGCCATCCTAGCGGCAATTCAGGGCCAGGAGAAGCGCATCTGAATGCGCGATATTTGCGCGACTGCAACATATAATAATCAGCCATGAAACAATGGTTGCCGGTCCTGTTCTGCTTGTTGCTGGCTGATGCGGCAGCGGATCAGTCCGTGGTTCTGGCGGCGCTGGAGGGCTATGAATGGTCAGCGGCCCGGACGGCTGTGCAGCTCGGCACCGAGGCCACACAACCACTCATGGACATCGTTGCTGATAGTTCACTGGCAGAGCTTTATCGCCAGCGAGCCGTGGCAGTACTGGGACACTACCCGGGCGAGGAGGTGGTTGAATTTCTGCTGGCTCGTCTCCACGTTCAGGGTTCTCCGGTCGCGCGTCGGCGTCTGGTGGATACGCTGTGCGGGTTTGTCCCCACCCAGGCTGAACTCATCGAGCCCGCATTGCTGCCACTGCTCGATGCCGATGACCCTCATCTGCGTGTTCGCGTCGCGACCTGCCTGCTGCAACTGGGGACGATAGCATCGGAGACAGCCGTTGAAGGTTATCTCGCCCGGGTTGCAGGTACCTGGGAAGAATCCGCGCTGCGGGTGGGAATGGAACAATGAACGAAGCGTTACGACAACTGAGTGAACTCGACATGGCCGGTTTCCGGCGGGATGGATATCTCGTGATACCCGGCATGATCGATCAGGCAACGATCACATCATTGCGGCAGACGGCCGAGACTCACCTCGCTGCCAAGCTGGCGCCGATCGAGTATGAAGTGGATGTGCAGTATCCGGGCGCTCCGCTTTCTGCTGATGCCGAAGGCGGTCAGACGCCGAGGCGATTGCTGCATGCGTTGACTCGTGACGCTGTCTTCGGCGAGGTTGCCACGAGGGATCCGATTCGTCAGGCAGTGGTAGATTTGTTTTCCGGCACCGATGTCGAGCTATCCCAGTGTCACCACAACTGCGTGATGACCAAGCACCCTGGATATAGCAGTGCCACACTTTGGCACCAGGACAATCGTTACTGGTCCTTCGATCAGCAGAATCTCATCAGCGTCTGGGTCGCGTTGGGTGACGAAACACTAAGCAATGGCTGTCTTCGAGTGATTCCGGGTTCTCATCAGCTGGACCTTGAGCCGGGCAGATTTGATGCCGCCCTGTTCCTCAGGACCGACCTGGCTGAGAACAAGTCATTGCTGGCGCAGGCACGGCCAGTTCCGCTAAACGCGGGCGATGTACTTTTCTTCCACAGCCGACTGTTTCATGCCGCGGGCAGAAATCTCACTGCGAAGACCAAGTTGTCTGTTGTATTCACCTACCATGAAACAACCAATCGACCGATTGAGAACACCCGGTCGGCACGTTTCCCCGGCATCAGGATTTAACCGGCAACAGTTCCATTAGTTCGAAAAACAGTTTTTCTCTTGAGGCGCCCTTGCGCCAGGCGAAACCGATATCACGATAGTAGCGGCTGATTGGCAGCTGCGTTGTTTCAATGTTGGTTCCTTTCAGGACGCCCGCCTTGACGGCCATGTCAGGGACAATGGTCACGCCGAGATCTTCGTCCACCATCTGTAACAGCATATCCAGTGAGTTGGCGCCAAACGTGTGGATCTTCTTCTGATTCTTCAGTCGACAACCGGCCAGCGCGTGGTCGCGTAAACAATGGCCGTCGTCCAGTAACAACAGCGTCTCATCCGGCAGGGAATCGAAGTCGATACGTTTGCCTTTCAGCAACTGGGACTGGCTGTGATACGCAAGGTGCATGCCCTCGCGAAAAACGACCATCGATTCGACCTGGCCTGCTTCAAAAGGCAGCGCCAGCAGGAGCAGGTCCAGCTTGTTGGCGATAAGTTCGTCAACCAGGGCAGCGGTGGTGTTCTCACGAATATAAAGATTCAACCCGGCGAATCTGCGGCGGATGGCCTTGACGAACCTGCTGACGAGATAGGGAGCGATGGTGGGAATCGCGCCAAGTCGAACCGGAGTTGCCAGCGGGTCTGACAGGGATCGGGCGTCATCAACCAGATCTTCGGTCTGCATGAGAATGTCACGGGCCTTGTCGGCAATACGGTTGCCAAGCTCCGTAAACGCGACCGACTTGTTGGTTCGTTCTACCAGCGCGACATTGAGGAATGATTCCAGTTCCTTGATGCCGGTACTGAGTGTTGACTGGGTGACATTGACCATCTCGGCCGCGCGTCCAAAATGCTGCGTTTCTCGTAACGCCACCAGGTATTGCAACTGGCGCAGGGGGGGAAGGTGCACGTGAACTCCGCTGATCGACTGGGCAGATCGTTTCATTTTAATCGATTCAGTGGACGCTTTTCAGCGGGCGACGGGCGCGACTTCCTCTATAAACCGATCCAGTACATCCGTCTTGGCTGAGGTAAAACCCGAGCCAAGTGTAAAGTCCGGAATAATCACTTCATCGACGCCAGCTTCGGCGTAGGCGGCAATCGTGTCCCGCACCTGATTGACGTTTCCGGCGATGGCAGGTCGTGACGGATTCGCGGTGACTTTTTTGATGAGGTCCTGGTCGTCGGACAGGAACAACAGCGCGACAGCGGAACGTTCGACATCTCCCGGGTCCCGGCCGATACGGCTGCAGTGACGATCCAGTATTGCCATCTTCCTGGTCAGCGTTTCAACGGTGCCCCAGACATTCCATTCGTTCGCGTAGCTGGCGGCGATACGCAATGTGACCTTCTCTCCGCCGCCGCCAATCAACAGCGGCAGGGGTGATTGCAGCGGCTTGGGTTCGAGCGGGGCTTCGGCGAGCTGGTAGTACTTTCCTTCAAACGAGTAGCTGGTGTTCTCAAATAACCCTTTGATCACCTGGCAGGCTTCTTCGAGCCTGGCGAGTCGACCGGCAACCGTCGAGAACGTGATTCCGTACTTGTGATGTTCGTTCTCCTGCCAGCCAGCACCGAGGCCCAGCACGAGTCGACCTCCCGAAATGTGGTCCAGGGTTGCTGCCATCTTTGCCAGTACAGCGGGATGGCGATAGGTATTGCCGCTAACGAGCGTGCCAAGGCGAAGTCGTGGCACGGATATGGCCAGGGCGGAAAGTGTGGTCCAGGCCTCAGGCCAGGGTGCGCTGGTATCTGCCGCATTAGGCATGAAGTGATCGGCGAGCCAGATGCCGTCCCAGCCACCGCGCTCCACGTGACTGGCGAGTGCGCTGACGTCTTCGTATCCCTGGGTTGGCTGCGGCCAGAATGAAAATCTCATCGAGGTTGATCGTTTGCCTGGAAGGCGACAGCGTAATGCCTGGCAAGGGCTTCGTCGAGTTCGAGTTGTGGTTTAGATCACATTGGACATGTTATCTGCCGCACTCCAGCTCATTGAGTATCAAGCAATTCAGGGTTTATGATTAGTTGCGTCTTACCCTAGCCAGTATGCTTCCCATCCGGGCGTTCATTGTGAAAATGCGAGTACTGCTAACGACGTATCTGCTGACGGCACTGGTGACCCACGCCGCTTTGAAAGACTATGCGCTGAACGATGGCGTTGTTGTTGTTTCTGTCTATGCGGGTGCGAACATCGAGCGACAGGGATCGGGCTTTGTTATTCAGACTGACCGTCTGAACGGGTATGTTGTCACCAGTACTGAATTGATCCGCGCCGGGCGCACCCTCACGGTTCGTCTGCCCGGTTCAGCCGCCGAACTGATCGCCCAGCCTCTCTCCGCGCCGGATGATGAAGTCGCGGTACTTAAGGTAAACGGATTATTTACCGTGCCGCTCGCGTTCAGTCGCGATTACGAAATAGGTCATCCCGTCTGGTCGGTTCATCGACTGGCGGGCGAGGGTGACTATCTGGTTTCGTCGCAGGGCAGGCTCGCCAGCGTCGAGCAGTCAGGTAGTGTGGACTATCTCTTGCATTCTGCCGGGGTCGGCATCGACAACGCATCGATGGTCGTCAATGAGTGTGGCCATGTTGTTGGCGTCAATATTGGCCAGCGGTTCCCGATCAGGACGCCCGCAGAGGACTCGCTGACCCGGGCGTTGGGCGTCGAGGGAGTGGCGGCGGCAGCGGGGCGACACAATATCCGGCTGAATTATGTGGACGGCGGCTGTGTGTCAGCGATCGAACAGGCACGGGAAGAAGCGGCACGTGCTTCGGAACAGGCCCGGGTCGCCGTGCTGAATGCAGAGAGTGCTCAGGCCGTAGCCCGCGACCTGGAACAACGGTTATCAGCTTCCAATCAGCGAAATGAGGGACTGGTGCAGCAGACCGAACTGGCCCGGGCCCGTGCGGAGCAGGCAATGGCCGCCGCGGAACTGGCGCGTCGCGATGCGGATGAGACGCGGCTGGAACTGGAGCGTCGCACGGCGACGATCAAGGCCGAAACCGGGGCGCTGATGCAATCGCTGGAACGGGATCGCCGCGCGGCCGAAGAACGTTATCGCGAGGCATTGGATGAGCAGCAACAGGCTGCGTTGAGTCGGGAGCGACTCTGGCTCGCCTTTTCGCTGGTTGCGCTGGTGGTCATCGTGACGATCGGGTTGTTGCTGTGGCGTCGCACTTCGACACAAAAACTGCCGCTCCCAGTGCTTAGACCGGGTCGAAGCGATGCGGCAGACCCTGACCCCGATACGGTGATGCACAACGAGTCTCTGGTTGAGTATGTGCTCGACGGACGGGACGAAGACGGGATTCGCTATCTGCTCAGGATTTCCGGTGATCAGATGAAGAACGGCGAGGGGATCATCATTGGCCGAAATCCGCAGGACTCTCCCTACATCATCAATCATGCCGACGTGTCCCGAAAGCACGCCCGGATGCGGGTTATGAAAAACCGGGTATTCATCGAGGATTTAGGTTCCACCAACGGAACCTCGGTGAATGGTCAGTCGATCGACGACAAGGGACCGGTCTCGGTGGACAACGGTGACCAGATCATCATCGGCTCGGTGGTGATGAAACTGAGAGTCCTGGACGCCTGAGACCCCTACAAATGGGGGCTCGATCTGTTAATATCGCGTAAATTCGTCGAGGGGAAACAGCTCGCGTACTCGTCGTGAGCCACTTTTTTTGCCAGTTACTTTCAATCTAGTCCGGCTTGGGCGTACGGGTTCATTGCTGGACCGCGTCCTTGGATGTAACCGGACGGGAGCATGCATCATATGTCAGTTGTCGAAGAAATCAGTCAGGATTCTAATGCCCGGACTGTAGAGTCGGTCGTTGTGCGTTTCGCCGGTGATTCCGGCGACGGTATGCAACTTACCGGCACCAATTTTACCGAAGCGACCGCAATCTACGGTAATGACCTGGCGACATTTCCTGACTTTCCTGCCGAGATTCGCGCGCCGGCCGGGGCTACCTTCGGCGTCTCGGCATTCCAGATCTACTTTGGTTCTGAAGACGTTACCACGGCCGGTGACGATGTCGACGTATTGGTGGCAATGAATCCGGCGGCGCTGATTACCAACCTGAAGGATCTGGTGGAAGGCGGGCTGGTCATCGTCGATGCCGATGCATTCACCGACAAGAATATGGCGCGCGCGGGCTACGAGAAGAACCCGCTCGAAGACGGTTCCCTTGATCGCTATCGCGTGCTGTCGATCGAAATTACCAAGCGGGTGCTGGAAGCCGTCAAGCCTTACGACCTGACCCACAAGTTCGCGGTGCGTTGTAAGAACATGTGGACCCTTGGTCTGGTGATGTGGCTGTTTGAGCGCAGCCGCGATGCGGCGATCGCAGGACTTGAAAGCAAGTTCGCCAACCGGCCCGAGATCAGGGATGCCAACATCGCTGCCCTGAATGCGGGCCACGCCTATGGCGAAACCACCGAGTTGCCCACCGGCGTGCAGGTCTACAGCGTGCCACGTGCGGAGGTGCCGCCGGGATTGTATCGAAACACGACCGGCACCGAGGCGCTGGCGTTTGGTCTTATTGCTGGCAGTCAGCTTGCCAGCGTGCCGCTGGCTTTTGCGTCTTATCCGATTACGCCGGCCTCAAGCCTGTTGCACTCCCTGGCGAGCCATAAAGAGTTTGATGTCATGACCTTTCAGGCGGAAGACGAGATCGCGGCGGCCTGCGCGGCGATTGGTGCTTCCTTTGCTGGCGCGCTGGGCGTGACATCCAGTTCCGGGCCGGGTATCGCCCTAAAAGGTGAAGCCATTGCGCTGGCTGCCGCCACCGAGCTGCCGCTGGTTATCGTCAACACCCAGCGCGGCGGACCATCGACGGGTCTGCCGACCAAGACAGAGCAGTCGGACCTCAATCAGGCATTGTTTGGTCGTCATGCGGACACCAGCCTTCCGGTGATCGCGTCCTGTACCTCCGCGGACTGTTTCGATGTTGCCATCGAAGCTGTGCGCATCGCGACCAAGTACCGCGTACCGGTGATGCTGCTCAGTGATGGTTACATGGCGAATGCATCGGAACCCTGGCACGTACCGGATATGGGCGACTACGAGCCGTTCCCGGTGGCCTATGAAACGCAGCCGGATGGTTTTAGTCCCGCCAACCGCGATCCCGAGACACTGGCCCGGGTCTGGGCGAAGCCGGGTACGCCGGGTCTGGAGCACCGAATTGGCGGTATCGAAAAGAGCTATGAAACCGGTGACATCTCCTATGAACCGGAAAATCACCAGAAGATGACCGACGTCCGCAAGGCCAAGGTCGACGGCATTGCCCGCGATATTCCTGAACAGACAGTCGCGATGGGCGACAGCTCGGGCAAGCTGGCCGTGGTCGGCTGGGGTTCGACCTTCGGTGCAATTCACCAGGCGGTCAAGCGATGTCGTCGCGAAGGTATGGATGTTTCTCACATCCATATCCGTCATCTCTGGCCGCTGCCGCCGAACCTGGCGTCGCTGCTTTCCGGATATGACGCCGTGCTTGTGCCGGAGATGAACACGGGCCAACTGGTCAAGGTGTTGCGAGCAGAGTTCCTGATCGATGCGAAACCATTGAACAAAGTTTCCGGACAACCCTTCAAGATTCGAGAAATTGTCGATGCCATCAAGGCATCGCTGGAGTCATAGACGATGAATGCGCCTGCCAAACTGACGATCAAGGATTTCGAGACAGACCAGGAAGTTCGCTGGTGTCCGGGCTGCGGTGATTACGCCATCCTGAAGGCTGTACAGAAGCTGATGCCGGAACTGGATGTGCCGAAGGAGAACTTCGTTTTCATCTCCGGCATTGGCTGTTCATCCCGCTTTCCCTATTACATGGAGACCTTCGGGTTCCATACGATTCACGGCCGTGCGCCGGCGATCGCCAGTGGTGTCAAGCTCGCTAATCCGGAACTGGATGTCTGGGTCATTACCGGCGATGGTGACGGGCTCAGTATCGGTGGCAATCACATGATGCATGTGCTCCGCCGCAACGTTGACCTGCAGATTCTGCTGTTCAACAACGAAATCTATGGTCTGACCAAAGGCCAGTACTCGCCCACCTCCAAGGTGGGAACGCGTTCGCCATCGACGCCTGACGGATCGGTGGATCTGCCGCTTTCTCCGTGCCAGTTCGCGCTCGGCTCCGGGGCACGATTCGTTGCCCGTTCCATCGATACGGAAATGAAACATCTGACCGAGATGTTGACGCGGGCGCACGATCATCGTGGTGCTTCCTTCGTGGAGATTTACCAGAATTGTCCTGTCTACAACGACGGTGTGTTCGAAGCGGTCAAGAATAAAAAGAACGCGCCGGAAACACGGCTTGTTCTGGAGCATGGCAACCCGATGCGTTTCGGTCAGAATAATGACAAGGGTCTGATGCTTGATCCCAGGACGCTGAAGCTGAGTGTCGTGACACTGGGCGAGGATGGTGTCGAGGAAGAAGACCTGCTGGTACATGATGAAACCAACAAGGTGATCGCACAGATGCTGGCGGACCTGCGCGGCCCTGATTTCCCGACGCCGTTCGGCGTGCTGTACAACGCGCCGGCGCCTGCCTATGTAGCTGATGTTTACGAGCAACGGATTGCGGTTCGTGAAAAGAAGGGCAGGGCGGATTTGAACGCGCTGCTTCGCAGCGGGCAGACCTGGACTGTCGAATAGTCAAATCCTTGTCGATGTACTGCAGGCCCCTCCTGCAGTAGCCATGACCTGGTGAAGCTGCTACTTTGCTGGCTTTCAAAAGCTTGGGGTTACGATGGCACTTCCCAAAATCGGCAACATGGCACCGGCGTTTACCCTGAACAATCAGGATGGCAAGCCGGTCACGCTCAAAGATTTTCGCGACAACAAGATCGTCGTACTCTATTTCTATCCTAAGGCCATGACACCGGGTTGTACCACCCAGGCATGTGGCGTTCGCGACAACAAGGCAAAGTTATCGAGAGCCGGGGTCGTGGTGCTGGGGGTCAGCCCCGACCCGGTGGATCGTCTGCGCAAATTCCGGGAGAAAGAGAAACTGAATTTCGACCTCCTCTCAGATGAAGATCACAAGATCGCCGAAAAATATGGCGTCTGGGGGCTCAAGAAGTTTATGGGCCGTGAGTACATGGGTGTGAATCGGATGACTTTCATTATCGGTGCCGACGGTCGATTGAAGCACATCATGGAAAAGGTCAACACCAAGACCCATCATGAAGATGTGCTCGAGATGGTCAGGTCGCTCGGTTAACCAAACGGATCAATAACCGCGCGGTCTAGCGATCCTGTTCCAGCGATCTCAGCGCGTTGGCAATCTCAGATACGTGGTCGTCGGGCTGACGGATGGCGTTCAGGGCGGATTCAAGATTGAACAGGTACTCCCGGTTGGTACCGCTCGGACCGCGCGCGGTGCTGATCTGACTGGCGATTTCCGCTGGTCTGGCGGGACCAAGGTAGTTGGGATTCTCTTTCGTCGCGTGATAGACGAGTCCCTCGACTTCAATGCCTGAGGCCAGCATCACCGGGACTGCTCGTCTTTGATATCCACCCTTCTCGCGGAAATCGAGTTGGGCCATGACGATGGGCGCTTGCGCGGCGCTGATGCAGTAGGCAACGCCCCAACAGGATTCTCCGGGTGCGTCCACCAGGGTGACCACCCGGCCGGGTGCTTCGGGTACACCGCGATGGTCCGTGGAGCCCTGCCAGAAGCGGCGACCAAAATCGGAAATGAAGCCGGGTTCTCGTGCCTCAAAAGGGAAGTCTGCTCGCCAGATCAGCGAACCATAAGCGAAAATCCAGGCATTTGGTGCGATATGCGCGCTAGCTGCCAAGGCGGTAGCGAAGCTTGACGACGAAGGTGTCTACGGCTGGTTGGGTCAGGGCATCGCGGAAGCTTCGTTCAAAGCCTTCACCCACTCCTCTTTCAATGTTTGATCCGCGGGTGTAAACCACGAACAGATCAGAGAGCGGGGCGATTTCCCAGCGATAACGTGCCTGGAAGGTCAGACGACTCACTGAGAAGTCTCTCGAACTGGTGGCTACCCGGGTATCTGTCATCAGAGCCCCATCCTGCACGGGTACCTGCCACCGGGCATTTTCAAATGCCTTCAGGCCAGCCCACTGCATGGTGACTCTGAACTGCTGCCTGGCGCTGAGGAAGAAATCTGCTTCGACCTCGGGCCGCCAGAATTCAGCCTCGAAGGTCGTAAAATCCCGACCTGTCTTGTGAATAAGCCAGCCGTCACGCTTCTCGTATTCAAGTTCCAGTGCCAGTGAGAACCGGTCAGAGGGTCGCCAGTTGGCCTCGATCTCGTATTCATGAATCAGCCCGTCGATGGGTTCCTGCTCTGCGAAGACGCCAAATCCCAGCGACAGAGGTCGGGATTCGTCCGTTTCAAAGAAGATCCCCGTGTTGAGACGACCCTGGATTGGAAAAGCGCCATTGTCGTCGCTCGTGATGTCGTCCCATCTCGACGGAATGTAGCGCAGGCGAGTGTATATCGAGTGGTTGTTACGCAGTACCAGATCCTGCTCGAAGTTGTACACGCCCATGACGCGCTGACTGTTGCTGTTGTACATGCGAACGAGATTCATATTGCGCGTGACCTCTTTAAAGAGGCCGGACCCGGGACTACGCAGCTCGAGCTCGTAAGACCCACCCATGATGTCATTGCGCCGAAGGAATCCCAGATCGTTGAGGTTAATCTGGTCATCGAAATAGTCGAGTTTGAAATCATGGGTGATCCCCCGTCGCGGGGAATAGCTGAGATCAACAAATCCGCCCACGCCCTCGACATCATCAACGTCACTCATGAGGAGTTGACCGTCGAGTGACCAGCTGCCGTCCTCCGTCAGTAGGTGAAAGTCGAGACCATGAGCCAGCGCGTCTTCCTGCGGATGGGCCACCATCGTTGACATCCAGCCAAGAGAGCGTCTGCCGCCGCCGCTGGTTTCCTCATAAAGAACGCGCGCGATGCCGAAGTCCCTGCCATCCTGTTCGACATCGTAGGGCAGGCCGTTCAGTTCCCCCCTGAGCAGGGTGTCGTCTTCAAACGCGCCGAGAAAACCGTATCGAAAACGCCCGTTCTGACCGGTGACTTTCGCGGCGCCGAGCAGTTCGCTGGGCTGATTTTTCTCAATATCCGATAGCTCGAATCCCGTGATCCCGACTGAGTGCGGCGGGCCGCCGATACGTCTGGTATTGACCAGGGTTGTCGGTGGCTGATTGCTGTTTCGGCGGCGCCTGGCGCGGGGTGTGGCAACAAAGATTTCGTTTCCTTCGAGGAAAAAGGCTCGTTTTTCCGGAAAGAAAGTCTCGAATGCGGATAGATTGACGACAACATTGTCAGATTCAACGTTGCCAAAATCCGGGTTGACCGTTGCCGTGAGCTGCAGGTTGGTCGAGGGGCGCCAGAAGATGTCGAACCCTGCCTTGTAGCCATTCTCACTTTCAGTACGGTCATAGGTGGTTGATGCGAACGGATAGAAGGTGAACTGCTGTTTCGGGTTGATGTCCTCAACGGTAAATGGCTGTAATGCGGAAAGGAATACGGGCCGCGTGGGCGGCAGCGCCGGATATGCCCACTGCTCATTTCTTTGTGACAGATAACGATTAACGTAATAGCCCATTTGCCGCACGTTGCCGTCGCTCTCTGGCATGGACATCATCGACCAGGGCAGAAACATCTCCGCTGACCAGCCGCCTTCGCCTTGCGCGGTGGCGCCTTTCCAGGGACCATCCCATCGATTAGAGAACTGCCGTTCAGGCAGGACGGTGCCATCGTTCAGTGTGTCTCCCAGATTGATGGTGAACCAATAGCCATAGAGTCCCTCGCCGCTTGGATCGATGGTGATGCCGAAACGGTCACGGGACAGGAACTTGTCGCGGGCACTCAGTCTGACAACCTGTGTTTCTTCCGGTTGCTCGTTCCAGGCACCGACATAAAGTCCGCGCTCGGTATAGAACATCATTTTTTTGGTTTGGAGATCAGTCTGTTCAAGTGTGTCTGGCCTGATTACAACCATGCCGTCACGGCTCTCGAGGTTTTTCCAGATTTCCTCGTCAAGTCGACCATCAATGGTGAGATTGAGGTCTTTTTCCGGAACTTGTGTTAATGCGATGGGCATCTGCGCCACGGCCGAATGAAAGGCCTGAAGCAGCAGTGGAAGTGCGAACGTAACGAGTCTCAGTTTCAACAGTTCGAGCCGCGCGACTTAACCATAATTAGTGGGAACAGGTGATCGTCGTCACGGGGGCCTTTAGCGCTAGGGCACGGGTGACAAGGGTTGAATTCTACAGAACCGGCGTGTTGTGTGCCAATACGCGAGCGTTATGGAGTACCATTCACGTTCACTCAGAACGGGAGATTGCTCATGTCGCTCAACCCTTCGAGTACGGAAGAGTTGATTGTGGAAACGCATGGAAATGTTGCGGTTATATCACTCAATCGTCCCGACCGACTGAATGCAATCAGCCGTCCGATGTTGAATGAGCTGTCACGAAAGATGGTTGAGGCTGACAAGGACCCCGATGTGCGCTGCGTGGTGCTGACCGGTAAGGGCAGGGGATTCTGTTCAGGGCTTGACCTGGTCGATGCTGACGGTGGCGGTATTGGCAGTCCCGAAGAGCGCAGTCAGCGGCGGCCGAGTCTGTTTGATCTGAGAGATGCCCCGCTGACGGTCATGTGGCGCATGGATACGCCGGTGATCTGTGCCTTGAATGGTGCTGCCGCCGGGTATGGCATGGATATCACGCTGCTCTGCGACATGCGCATCGCTGCCGGCTCGGCGAAGATGGCGGCAGTGACGGCGAAAAGAAATGTCGTACCGGAGTCGGGCGGCACCTGGCTTCTGCCGAGACTGATCGGATGGGGCAAGGCGGCGGAACTCTATTTTCGGGCCAGAACCATTGGCGCCGAGGAGTGTCTCGAACTCGGGCTCGTTAATGCTGTCGTGCCGGATGATCAGCTTATGGAGACGGCAATGACCTGGGCTCAGGAAGTCGCAGACAATGCGCCGCTTGCTGTCCAGACCACCAAGCGGATGATGCGCATGGGGATCGAGGAGTCCTATGAAACGGCCGTCGATCATCTGATGGTTCATCTTGCCGGTATGTTCCGCAGCGAAGACTTCAAGGAAGGCGTGAGTGCGTTTCTTGAACGGCGCAAACCCAACTTTACCGGCCACTGATTCCGGTGATTTGTGAGATTGAGGTGGAGGTGCCAGGCGCCGGTCTTCATGACATCACGCACCGGATCACCGAGGCTGTTTCCCAGGCGGATATCACAGAAGGGCTCTGCACGCTGTTCATCCAGCATACGTCGGCGAGTCTGTTGATTCAGGAAAACTACGACCCTTCAGCGCGTGCTGATCTTGAGCGATGGTTGAATCGCCTGGTGCCAGAAGGCGATGACATCTATACACATACACTGGAAGGACCTGATGACATGCCGGCGCACATCAAGTCTGCCCTGACAGCAACCAGCGTTGCGGTACCGGTGCTGGACCGCAAACTCGCGCTGGGTAACTGGCAGGGAATTTTTATCTGGGAACATCGTCACCGACCCCATCGCCGCCGAGTCATCATTCATTTGAATTAACACGCACCTTGATGTTGCTGGCATCGATTGTGTGGTTTTGCTAGCCTTCGGAAGTTTTTTTAGCGGTCTATTCTTAAAGAGGGAGCAACATCGCGTGGCTTACGACAAACCTATTCCAACGCCCAGTGCGCTGACCCAACCATTCTGGGATGGCGCCAGGGAAGGCAAACTCATGTTGCCAAGATGCACGAACTGTAATCGTGTTCACTGGTATCCAAGGCACCTTTGTCCGTTTTGCCATCACGATGTGATCGAATGGTTCGAAGCGAGTGGACAAGGCAGGCTGCATACCTATGCGGTACAGCACCGCGCGTTTGGTGGCTGGGCCAAGGAAGTTCCCTTTGTGACCTGCTACATCGATCTGAACGAAGGCGACCGGATGATGGGTGTACTTCGTGGCGTGGATGGCAAGAAGCCCGAAAGCATCAAGATCGGTTCTCTTTGCCAGATCGAGTTCGACCAAGCCAATGAGGATGTTCATATTCCCTTTTGGCGGGTGGTAGAGGAGGCGTCGTCATGAGCTTTTCTCGTTCCGCTGCAATTGTCGGTGCTGCCGAAGCCAATGAGATCGGTTATCCCGAAGAGCCGGTAACCGCGCTGCAACTCCATATGGAGTCGATCAAAAATGTCAGTGAACAGACCGGCATCCCGATCTCGGATATCGATGGCATCTTCTCCGTCAACATGACATCTGAGATCGCTGAACACCTGGGATTGCATCCGAAGTACATCGAAACCACGGCTGTGGGTGGCTGTTCGTTCGAAATTCATGTTCACCACGCGATGGCCGCAATCCATGCCGGCATTATCGATATTGCGCTCGTCACCCATGGTGAAAATGGCTGGTCCCAGCGCAAGATCCCTGGCGGGGCGCGTTACCCACGGAATGAAACGTCCCCGGCGGTGCAGATGTCGATGCCGTACGGACTGTTCGGTGCACCGTCCAACTACGCGCATTCGATGGTCGCCCACAATCACCGGTTTGGAACAACGCCGGAGGATTTCGCTCACATTGCGGTGGTGACCCGGGAATGGGCGACGTTGAATCCACGGGCGGTGATGCACTCCAAAGACACTCATGAATTTGGTGGTCCGATTACGATTGAAGACGTTCAGAAAGCGCCGATGATTACCTGGCCGCTGACCATGCTTCACTGTTGTCTGCAGACTGACCATGGCGGTTCGGTGATTGTTGCACGACCCGAGATCGCCCGCAGCCTCAGGACCAAGCCCGTTTGGGTCGCTGGTGCGGGCGAGAACATGAGCCATTCCAACATGCTGGAGATGGGCGACTTTACCCAGACATCGGCTTACCTGTCTGCCCAGACTGCCTATGAGATGGCGGGTATGGGGCCGAATGATATTGAACTGGCGCTGGTGTATGACTCGTTTACGCTGACAGCGGGTATCACGATGGAGATGCTGGGTCTGGCGCCCCGCGGGGAAGGTTACAAGCTATGGCGTGATGGCCATGCCGCGCCCGGTGGCCGGCTGCCGATCAATACCAACGGCGGCGGCCTGTCGTTTAACCACTCTGGCATGTATGGCATGCAGCTTCTGATCGAAGGTTATCGGCAGCTGTCAGGTACGGCGGAAGATGGCATCAACGGCATCAAGGGCAAGCAGACCGATGCCCGCACTGCGATCGTTAACGGTACCGGCGGAACCCTGTCCACCACAGGTACGCTGATTCTGGAAGCGGACTAATGAGACCATTCGGGATTCGTCGCCGTGAGGCGATGTATCCCGATGTTCCTCTACTGCCGTGAATACGGCGGTCGCATCCTTGCCATGATTTTCGAGATGCGCCGCGATTGGGTGTAGATGGACCGGGCATGACTGAACTGCCTGAAGCCGTCGAAACCGTGGTACGCGCCCATGCCGCTTGCGCCAATCCCGCCGAAGGGCAGATCTTCCATTGCCACATGCATGATGACGTCATTGAGTGTGACGCCGCCTGACGTTGTATGGGTGAGGACCCGTTCCCGTTCGTTCGTATCCTCGCCGAAATAATAGAGTCCCAGCGGCCTCGGGTGCGCGTTGATATAAGAGATTGGCTCGTCGATTCGCTGGTAACGCCTGATCGGAAGGATAGGGCCGAAGATTTCGTCCTGCATGACGGTCATGTCGTCGGTCGGATCGAGGATCAGGGTAGGGGGAATCCGGCGATGTTGCTGCTGGCTGAAATCTTCGCCAGCGGGATTGAGTTCGACGATTTCTGCCCCCTTGGCGCGAGCATCGTCGAGATATGCCCGTAGTCGGTCATAGTGTCGGTCGCTGATGATCGTCGTGTAGTCGGGGTTGTCCTTCAAGGTGGGATACATTCGAGTCACCGCCGCGCGAGCGGCATCAACGAATTCATCGAGGCGAGTCTCGGGCAACATGGCATAGTCCGGCGCGAGGCAGATCTGGCCGGCATTCATGGTCTTTCCAGACATGACATTGTCGGCAGTGAGCGCCATATCCGCCGAACCGCTGACGATGACCGGTGACTTGCCACCCAGTTCGAGGGTTACCGGGACCAGGTTCTCGGCTGCAGCCTTCATGATGATGCGCCCGATTGATGTGGCGCCGGTAAACAGCAGGTGATCGAAGGGCAGGCCGCTGAACTCTGCACCGACCTCAGGACCGCCTGTGAATACAGCGATTTCTTCCTGGGCAAAGGCCTCTTCGATCAGATCCTTCATCAGCTCTGATGTCAGAGGTGTCAGCTCCGACGGTTTTATCATGGCGCGATTGCCCGCGGCTAGAATCCCGGCCAGCGGTGTGAACGTGAGATTGACCGGGAAATTCCATGGACTGATGCAGCCAACCACGCCGACCGGCTGATATCGGACCTCGGCTCTACCGCCGAGCAGCCGAAGTGGAAATTGCAGCGGTCGTCGCTCTGTTTTCATCCAGCTCCGAACGTGTTTGACAGCGTGTTTGAGTGGTGCAATTGAGCCGTTGATATCGGTTGACCGGCTCTGGTGGTGACTGCGATGGCCAAAATCTTCCGCCATGGCTTCGATCAGTCGTGAACCATGATCCTGTAGCAAACTGATGGCGCGCTGCAGACGATCGATGCGGACTTCGGCGGGGACGAATCCCTCGTTCAGATAAGACTTGCGCTGTATTTCCAGTACTTCTTGCATCGATGTCATGGTGGGTCTCCGGTCAATTGCGGCCTTGTTAGCGAGTAAAGGTAGGCATCGTGCATTCGTTGATGAATCTTGAGTCTTCGAGCCAGTTGGCCTTCATAACTGGCGCCCGCATTCTCTGCGACCTTGCGGCTCGCGGTGTTCTCGGTAGACATGATGATTTCAATCCGTTCGACATCCAGCCAGCGAAACGCAAAATTGGCGAGGCCCAGGGTCGCTTCCGATGCGTACCCCTTACTGGTTTCGCTGGTCCGCATCCAGTAACCGAGGTTCATCACCGGATGTTCGTCCAGTCGGCTCACGCCGCATCCGCCCAGTAGTCGTGACCGCTGCGTATCGTAGATGGCAAAGGAATACACGGATCGATCCTGCCAGGCTGGCTCGACTGAACGAATCCAGTCTCTCGAATCCTCGATGGCGTAGTTGGGATGGCACCAGGGCAGAAATGCGTGGACTTCTCGGATTGATTCACGCGCTGCTTCATACAGGTGACGGGCGTCCGCCAGCACATAGCGTCTGACAAAGAGGCGGTCAGTCTCAAAAGACAGGGGGATTCCCTGCTTGCGAGCTAGGTTGACCATCAGCTGAATTCTTCCGTCTGATATCGCCACACCTTGATCGTTTTGCTCCAGCCTTCCCGGGGCAGCCCCGCCTTGCGGCGAAGTTCGCCTACGAATCCGGTTGGATCCGCGATCTGTTCCCAGACTGAGGGCAGGTAGGTAGCGCGGCGGCCGCCATCATCAATGATCAGGCCGTCGATGCCGGGCCTGAGTTGTCCTTCCAGCGTTTCTCGATCCGCTACTGTCACCGGCTCGGGCACACTGAGTACCGAGATATGAACGTCAATATCCTGGTATTCCTCCAGGCTCAGCGGCTTGAAGCGCGGATCCTGAAAGGCCGCGGCCTGGGCGTTGTTGAGGACGTCGACGACGAGTTCCCGGTGCGCGGTCAGGCTGCCGATACAGCCCCGCAGGTGCCCGGACCGGTTAATCGTTACAAAGCTGGCACGTTGCGCGCGTAGCGCTGCAGGAAACGATGCCGGGTCGATAGAATAGGAACCCTTGCCGAGCAGTGGTTGCAGAATCGCCTCCCGCGCCACCTGAAGCAATCGCTGGCGCCAGGCAGGTAGCAGTTCGCTTCCCAGTCGTGGATGTTCGTGAACGGCGAAGGCACCGTAGCCAACGACACGGCTCTTGTCTCCGGCCGTGTCACCGGAGTTACGAAGGTCGATCTGTTCGATGGCAAGACCGCGTCGTTTTGCCAGGGTGAGCAGCCCATTGATCGGTCGGTAGCCACAGGCCTCTTCGCCAACCAGGCAGTCATCCAGCGCGACGATACGTTCACAGGTGCGAGTGTCGATTTGGCGAGCTTCGTTATAAGAGTGGTAATGACTCAGGTCAGAACTGATGACAACCAGCGTCTCAGGTCCACCCCAGAGCAGTTCAAGGATGTCCGCGACATCCGTGGCACCAGCGTCACCCACGACCAGTGGAACCAGTTGAAAGTCACCGAGCGTTCGTTGCAGAAATGGTAAGTGCACTTCAAGACTGTGTTCCTGTGCATGCGCCTCGTCGAGAAAGCCGACCGAGGGGCGAGTCAATGCCTGCTGGATCGATTGGGTGTCGATGGGTATATCGCCGAGCGGGGTGCGGTAAGTCGTCGCAGAGGTCGCTGCGATGCCGCGAAAGCCAACCCGGTGGGAGGGGCCCAGCAAGACGACCCGGTTAATCCGGTCGGCGGCATTCTTGAGCGAGGCATAGACGCTGGCTGCGACCGGGCCCGAGTAAATGTGTCCGGCGTGTGGTGCGATGACGGCCTTGGGCGGACTACCGCTCGTGGCGGCGGCATCAAGCATCTGGTCGACAGATTTGGCGAGTGCGACCGGATCTGCCGTATAAAAGGTGCCGGCAACCGCCGGTTCCCTGACCGCGTCCATGGCACTTTTACTCATAGGTAGCGTTGCGTTAATTTGGATTCTAGAGCAAGCGTCTGAGGTCCACCAATGTCAATGATTCTGGACTGGAGACTGGGTCAGTCGGGGCAGGGAGCCTCCGGGCCAATGCGGGCAGGCGGTTATTTCCACCGGCTGTCTGACGGTCGACTGCAATGTGATCTCTGCCCTCGATTTTGTCGTTTACGGGAAGGGCAGCGGGGGCTCTGCTTTGTCAGGGCCCGGCAAAATGACGAAATTGTGCTGACAACCTATGGTCGTTCCAGCGGTTTCTGCGTTGATCCCATCGAAAAGAAACCCCTCAACCATTTTCTGCCGGGTACGCCGGTCCTGTCGTTTGGCACGGCAGGCTGTAACCTGGCCTGTAAATTCTGCCAGAACTGGGACATGAGCAAGTCCCGGGAAATGGACACACTGGCCGATGAAGCGACGCCCGAAACGCTGGCCAGGGCTGCATCGGAACTCGGATGTCGAAGTATCGCGTACACCTACAACGATCCGGTGATCTTTCTGGAATATGCAGTGGATGTTGCACGTGCTGCGCATGAGCTGGGCATTGCCTCTGTGGCGGTGACAGCGGGTTACATTACTCCTGAGCCGCGACGAGATTTTTTTAAGCATATCGATGCGGCCAACGTCGATCTGAAGGCTTTTACCGAGCGCTTCTACCACCGCATCTGCGGCGGTCATCTCAGGGACGTGCTCGATACATTGCTTTACCTCAAGCATGAAAGCACCACATGGTTTGAGTTAACGACGCTGTTGATTCCCGGTGAAAACGACTCTGCAGAGGAGATCGAGGCCATGTCCCGGTGGGTGGCCGACAATCTGGGCCCTGACGTTCCGATGCACTTTACGGCCTTTCATCCCGACTATCGTATGCAGGACAAGAGCGCGACGCCCCCTGCGACGCTGAGCCGAGCGAGGGAAATTGCCCGGGCCAATGGCATTGCGCACGTTTACACCGGTAATGTTCATGACAGTGAAGGCGGCAGTACCTACTGCTCGGGATGTGGCGCCAGAGTGATCGAACGAGACTGGTACGCACTGGGTGAATGGCGATTGGACGCCCAGGGTTGTTGTCGCGCCTGCGGTACACGAGTGCCAGGTGTGTTTGATCCTGAGCCCGGTAACTGGGGGCGTCGTCGACAGCCGATCCGCCTCGGCAACCCCTGATCGGCCTGGCGGACATCCGCTGTACCTGTTTCCTGCTTCACTATAGGCTTGTCTGCAACGTGTTGTGCAACCTAGTGTTTGGAGTTGACGATGGCTTCCGAGCCAACTGAATCAGCCGGCAACTTGCTTGCCCAGATACGCACTCCCGGTACCTTGATGCTGGATTGCAGTGTGCTGAAAAAGGGTAATGACAACTACCATGTTGACATCCAGCTATCCAAACGCTTTATCGGTGCGACCCGGGAAGTCATCCAGGGCATGTCGAAGCGCGCGTTGTCCGGACGCCGGCCAGCGGCCACATCCGAGGATGCCGAGGAGTTCCGCGAGGCCTACGTTGAGATCGTTGAGGACAGCCTGCATCGGACCAAGACAGACCTGACGCCAGCCGAGGTGTGTGTATTGCATTTCGGCGTGGTCAAGTTTGTCATTGCTGAAATTCGGGCGAGTCTCGACGCTGTCGTCCAGGATCTGGAAGAGACACTGGCACAGCAGCAGTATGCCGGCTCCCGCAGCCTGCTGGTTACGCAGCAGAAGTTCGCCTGGGTCAGGCAGCACTATGCTTCGTTTCAGTTTCGTATCACTCGCGCGATGTTGAGGCTGCTGCAGCGGGAAGAAAACAACCAGCTGCGCACGCTACGAGAGCAGTTTCTTGGCGACGCCATGATGGAGTTGCCTCACGTGTTGTTGAATCCGTTGCTGGCGGGCCCACCGCGGGATGCACTGCTGCTGATGGAAAACTATGCCCTTTGGGCTGACAGCGGTAAGAGATTTTCGTCAGCCAACGAGAAGCTTGAGGCGCTTCTCAGGAAGCGGTTGAGTCAGCTTGATATTGTTTCGTTGAAACCACCGGGTAAGTCGGAAGGTGCAACCGAAGTTTACGACGAGTTCGGCGGACTTTTCAGCATTCAGGAGATGCTGGGCCCGGCGGTCGATCAGAAGGAATCGGTATCCGAGGAATTCAGCTGGCTCGATCATCCGGGCAATTTTCGCCTGTTATTTGACGCCAGCGTGCACGAGCGGATGCGGGCTCAGCAGGAAGGTCGGCGTGCCCAATGGAAATTCCGCTCTGGGGCCAGGAAACTGGAGAAAATCGGCGTTGAAGCGATACGCGCCCTTGCCTCCGATGCTGAAGCGAAAATCATGATTGCAGGTTATGTGTTGCGGGAAGAGTGGCTGCCTGCCTGGGATGACATTCTTGATGTCGCCAGCGCCTGTGCTTATGTGGCAGGGCAGGATGACAAGCGAATCCTCGCCCGCATTGATCAGAGCAAGGAAGGCGCACTGCTGATGATCAAGAAGCTGGACGAATTGTCGAAAAAAGCTGCGCGAGTTTACAAGGAAGACATGGATGAGATTCGGGTGCGAATCCTCACCGATGTATCTCGATATCGACTGCATCTCAAATACTTCCGATTTGCCCATCGAATATTCAATCGAATTTCTGTGTTAACTGAGCCTGAAGAGATCCATCTATCCAGGGCCAACGGGCGGCTCTATCAGCTTACCGGTCGCGAGGAAGATGAAGACGATGTGTTGCATGAGCCGCAGATCATCCACCATGCGGTGCTCAAGGCGGATGTCAGGGGATCAACGACCGTGACACAGGAACTGATCCGGCAGAATCTGAATCCTGCTTCCTATTTCAGTACTCGATTCTTTGGGCCTATCAATGACCTGCTGTCGGTGTATGGGGCAGAGAAAATTTTCATTGAGGGGGATGCCATCATTCTCGGGATCCATGAGTACGACCAGTCACCGGAGGACTGGTATTCGGTGAGCCGCATCTGCGGTATTGCCAAGGAAATTCTCGATATCGTCAGTTCGAAGAATGCCCATTCAAAATCCACCGGTCTGCCGTTGCTGGAGCTGGGTATCGGCATCTGCTACGAGGATGACCGACCACTGTTTTTGTTTGATGAAGACAAGCCCATCATGATTTCGCCGGCCATTGGTGAGGCCGATCGAATGAGCTCCTGTAGCTGGCGACTGCGAGAAGCGTTTGCGGAAGCTCCCTTCCATGTGCAGGTACTGAACATGTCCGAGGACGACAGTAGTCGAGGTGAGAAGGGGCAGACCCAGGTTCGATACAACCTGAACGGCATCCTGATGGCTAACGATGCCTTTATCAAACTGAAGTCTGAGATTCAGCTAAAGAAGGTCAGCATCAAGGTCGTGGATCGCAGCGAAACGATGTATGTGGGCCGCTTCCCGGATGTTAGGGGGAAGGAACGTGAGCTGGTCATTCGCGAGGGTATTGTCGGTCGCTGGGACGGTGAACAATCAACCCCCGGACCGGAAGACGGAGAACGGTATTACGAAGTACTGCCCAACTCGAAGCTGGCGAGCCAGGTGCTGGAGGTTGTGCGTAGCCAATAGAACGCTAATTCGGTGGTAGGTACTTTGCGCAGGTTGCCTGGACCGCTTCGGCGGTTGGTGGTATCGGGGCGTCCTCGCTTGTCACATATCGGAACCGACCTGATCCGTGATCGGCGCCAAACAGGCGGACATTGACTTCCGGCACGACAAATCCGTTCCCACGAATTGCAGCGTATTCCTCATTAAGTTCATCGAAGGAGCGGCCGGATTCCTGATCGCCCGTTGTGACGCCTTCGTGCAACTGATGAAAGCTGCCTTCACCGGCCAGGTAGATGGGTACGACGCCTTTGTGCTCGACCGCTCGCTTGTAGAAGTCCAGGTTCACCAGCCCCCCACCCGGAGACTGAAAGGCTTCGTCAAAACCGGACAGCGACTGAAAGAGGCGTTGTGACACAACGATGCAGTTGCTTTCCGCAATCGGACCAAACCAGCCCTGCGGACATGAACCGCCCCAGCTGGCGATTTCAAACAGGCGATAGCCATCGCTTGGCCAGTCAATGTGCGCAAGCAGCCGGTCCTCCACGGATTGGGTATACCCTGCGTTGACGCTGTTTCGCTGATGGTCGGGCCCCAGGTGAAGTCCAAGCACGGCAATCACGGGTTCAGGGTTGTCCTTGACCGCCCGACGGGCGCCGGCCACCACACCGGGACTGAGCATGCGTGCGCCGTCGATCATGATGGCGACGTAATCTCCCTGTGCCTGCTGGACGCCATAATTGACGGCGCCCGCCGGGGAGGGGCTGGCCTCCTCCAGATAATAAGAGCGTAGCGGAACACCGATGTCTCGTGCATCGATGTCGAGCGGTGGTTTCGAACCGTTGTCGACCAGAATGACCTCCCAGTCGGTATCGGCAGAGTTCTGCTGGTAGCTTCTCGACAGCGTATGCAGCGTGCGTGAGATTTCTCGAGGCATGTTGTACGCGATGACAACAACGGAGATGAGCGGGCGTGGGTTCAGCAGTCTGCGAAGTCGCATGAGCGGGGTCGAGGTGGATCGATGATGATGGCTTATTGTAGTTGAACAGCCGCGGATTTGTTGTGCCATGCGTTAACATGATGCGATGAATGAACCACCAATTAATGGATCGGCGCCGATCACTGTTGTTGTCACGGGCATGCACCGTTCCGGAACCTCGGCGGTTGCAGGGTATCTCGAACAACTCGGCTTCGCGGTCCCGTCAGAGACTCTGCCGCCGCATCCGCAGGACAACCCGGGTGGCTATTTTGAGCCCCGGGAACTGGTTCAGTTGAACAATGGATTGCTGCGAGAGATGGGTGCGAGCTGGCAATCCTTCGATCCGATCGATCCCGGGTGTTTTTCTGCGGCAAATGTTGCGGGGTTCCGTTCCGATGCCAGGGCATACCTGCAGAAGGTCGGCGTCGGCAAACAATCACTGGTGCTGAAAGATCCACGTCTGACACGACTGATGCCGTTCTGGGCGCCGTTGCTGAAAGAGTGTGACCCTGATTTTCGGCTGGTTCATGTGCTGCGCGATGCCTGTTCGGTAGCGGTGTCGCTCGGACGGCGGGCACTTGATCCGAAACTTGCACCTGCAGCTATTGAGGACCCGCTCCATGGCACCTTGCTCTGGCTGCGATATAACCTGGATCTCTGTTGCCAGGCGCGGGCATTGGGCGTGTCCCCCTGGGTGGTTGGATACGAAGAATTTGTGTCGGAACGTGGGGTTCGTGAAACCCTGCTTCGCTCGCTGGGGCTCTCCGCCATCACCAAAGAATTTGTTCCAAACCGGCCGGGCCGTGCTGACGCAGAACCTGACCTCCCTGCGGACTGGATTCATGTCCTGAAGGCCGTAGCCGATGCGATCCGCAGACTCGATGTTGATGCGCTGAACGGCATCGACGCGCTTGCATCGCAACCAATCCCCGCTTCGAATCAGAGGGCTCCGGACTTGCCCCCGGTAGAGCTTCTTGCAGCAGCGAGGGTCCGTCACGTTAGCGCACACTGGTCGAAGCCGTGGCCATATCTCGATACGCCAAAGAAGCAGACGAGTACACCAGGGCGCGATCCCGGTCGGGATGGAATTCTGTTTGTAACGGCAGATGCGGGTACCAGGGGGCATCTCTACCGGGTTAAGAACCCGGTTGATGCGCTGTCTCGAAAAGGACTGACCACGCACTGGACGACACTGGAGCACGTCTCGAGCGACCTCAGCGTCCTCGCTGGCTATCGTCATCTGATCGTGCATCGCTGTGAATGGGGCGAGGGTCTGGCAGCGTTGTATCGGGCCGCGCGCGCCGCCGGGATCAGGATCGTCTATGACATCGATGACCTGGTGTTTGATCCTGCCGTGCTGGAAGCAGGCGAGGTCGATTTCATCCAGCGTCTGAACCAGGCCGAGCGGGCCATGTGGAGGGCGCGGTTTAAGAAGTATCGTCAGGCCCTCTGCCATGCAGACCTGTCGCTGGTACCGACCGCGAGCCTACAGGAGGCGGCTGAGGCAGCGGGGACACCATCGGTGATCAAACCCAACGGGCTGAGTCCGGAGACGATCGCATTGAGTCGTTTCTGGGCATCACGGCCGCTTTCTGGTGCCAGGAGACTGGGCTATGCCAGCGGTACGCCCACTCACCAGGGAGATTTTGCGCAGATAGAAGATGTACTGATCGATTGTCTGGGGCAGCATCCCGACTGGACTATCACTGTGATTGGCCATCTCGACGTGACCTCGCTCAGAAAGCGGCTGGGAGCAGGCAGAGTCGAAACCAGGCCGGTGGTCGCACACATCAACCTTGCTTTCGAACTCGCGCGGCTCGATCTGACCGTAGCGCCGCTTGAGATGAATAACGCCTTTTGTGCTGGCAAGAGTCCGCTCAAGTGGTTCGAGGCTGCGGCCGTGGACGTACCTGTCATCGCGTCAGAGACGGGCGCGTTTCGTGATGCGATCAGGCACGGCAAAACGGGCCTGCTGGCGGCTGACGAAACTGAATGGGCAGTCGCCCTCGAGCGATTGATGTCGAGCGCCGATGAACGTCGAGCCATCGCGTCGGCAGCGAGCGAAGATGTCCTTGGCAGGTTCGCGGAAGATATTATCGCCGACGCTTTGATAAGAGAGCTGGACCTGATCGGTTGATATGCTATCGCTGAAACACGGCCATCTGCTGCGCTCTTGGATGCCGCCAGGTGTCATCGAAGGAAGCCGAAAGTCCGCCGAGTTCAGCCATCCGGCTGACTTCTTTGCGGGAATAGTGATAGGGGTTCATGTCGTGGTGGGTGACGATGCCGCCTGGCTGATGGAGGATTTCATCGACCCATGCATCACCTGGCGCCTCGAAATAGGTTGCGTACATCGCTGCATTGGGGCCGAGCACACTCGCGGCTGATTTCAGGCACCTGACAATCTGGTCGCGGGGCAGATGGGTGAAAACGGACACTGCGACTGCCATGTCGAATGAATCGCCAAGCCTGTCGAAAGCAAATTCGCCATTGACGATTAGTTTTGGTGCCTTTGCGGTCAGTCCTGCTTCCGTTAGCTCCACCTCGGCGGCCTTGATCAATGAAGGATTCACGTCGATGCCGTAATAGTTGCCTGTGGCCAGATAGTCGATGAAATGCAATCCACCCCGCAGGCTGCCGCAGCCGACATCCAGTAATCGGTGTTCAGGTTTCAGGCCCCGGGAGATGAGATAGTCGAGCTGCAGGCGGCCGACCTGCTCCCACATACCACCAACAAATTCGCGATGGCGCTTCTGCCGAATATCCTCGGCACTCAGTTCTTCACGGTCATATTTGCTGTTTCCGTTCACAACGTCCCCCTTAATTGATCCGCCAGGCTCTTGCGGTAACGGTAGAGACCACCTCCTCGAATCCCGCGGGAGGATTGCCCAGCAAAAACGCCTGAACAACCAGAGAATCGAGTAGTCTCGTATCGACCAGCAGTGTATCGCCGCGATCAACCCGGACAATGTAGGTCAGGTTGCCGCCTGGCCGTATACGCCAGCGATAAGTGCGGTTGACCCTGCCCTGCGCATCCGACTCGGCAAAGATGACCTGGGAAACGTTTGCATTGGACACTGCTACCGTGCCTTTGGCCGGGTTGTCGTTGAACTGTTGGCGAAGAATCCGGCCTTCTGTTGAGGTTCCCTTGAAATAGGTGATCACCGGTGGCCTGGATGTTTCGCCTGTTCGGGGATCTACCGAACAGAAACGGTAAATCTGTCCCAGTTCGTCGAGCATCTCGTCGTTGAGAAAGAGATAGGTGTCATTCGCTGGATGACTGTCGGGAATTACCTGACCGCCAATCAGCGCGTTGATCATCGCGTCATCCTGCCAGCGATAGCCCTGTTGCTCCACGTTCAGCGACAGCCTGCGAAGCAGGTTTCCTGCATCCTGCGCATCGCCGCAGATTAATGCATGGCTGACGGCGAAGAGCAGTTGTTGGTTGACCATCAGGCCGCCATCGATCACAACGTTGGCATTGCTGTAATAGCGCAGTGGATAGCCATAATCCCACCAGGTGATGGCCAGATCGCGGGCGCCGGCGACGTCAGCCAGTGCGGCGGCAGCCTCTGCCGTGGGGCTCAAAATGATCGGTGCCTGCAGCGAACTCCGTGCAGCTGAGACCTGGAGAACGACAACTGCACCGCAGGCGACTAGAGCCGTAGTGCGAATAAACTTCGGAACGAACGCGTTGGCCAGACAAAAGACCAGATAAGCCAGCCCCAGTGCCAGCCAGGGCACGGCGAAAATGCCGAAGCGGATGCCAAAGGGGAAAGCCAGCAATCCCAGGCCGATCATTGGCAAGGCGATGGATAGTTCACGGCGTCTCACCATCATCAGAGCCATACCGATGACGGCGAAGACAAATATGAAGGGCGTGGCGCCCGACAGCATGCCCATGGTGTCACCGAAATCGGTCACGGACATTTCCGCGACCATCGATTGAACCTCAAGAAAAGAAAAGTTGCCCTGCGAAGCTGGCGTCTGCAGGAAATAGAAACGGAATTTGTCGATGATGAATTCGGCGCTGGCGATCGCGATGGCCCCACAGGCAAGGACCCCGATGCCGGCGATCATCCTGGGGTTATTGAATGCAGTGGGCACTCGATCGACCAGCGGCCACAGCGCGTAGATTGCTATCGGCGCAATAAAACCAGCGATCGGCTGCAACTGGGTAACCAGTGCACCCGCCATCATGGCCGGTATTGCGATCGCGCTGTGCTTGCCGCTCAGAAAAATGGCAATGACCCCCGCGATTGGCGTCATGGCGGCGAATACAATCCACATGGATGGATACCACCAGCTGCCAATGCTGATCATCAGGCTGCCAACAAGTCCGATGAGCCGCGAGCCTGTCTGCAGCGCGATGATGGTCCCGCAGGCTGCCGCTGTGGCCAGGGTGACGTTAAGCATATCGGTATCGAGGGCGCCCGGAATAGTACGGCCAAGATAGACTTCCGCTGTGGCTGCCAGGATTGCGGCGGCGAAACCCAGCCAGACAGAACCCAGTGCCGAGCCAAGCAGGACGATGGGTATGACGAGCAGGGAGCCAAGCAGGGGAGGTGCGAAAACAAAAATGTCTCCCAGTTCCAGGGGCAAAGCCAGGGCTGCGACGGCGGTCAGCTGGCTGACCGGGAATGCTGTACGCGATCTTGGATCCTGGCGGTCTTCGAGAATGTCCCGGGTGCCATCAGCCCAGGCGTAGCCGTCGTGGGTCGTGAGAATGTAACTGTCATCGAAGCGTGTATAGGGAGCATTGCCGTAGTCGATGAACCAGGTGCAACGTGCGCCGAACGCCACGATAAAGGCAACGAAAACCAGCAACAGGATCGTCGGACGCGTCGGTTTTTCCAGTGTTATTTGCAGGCGTTCCAGTCGGGCCGGGCTTGAGCGTTTTTGGTTTCTTGCCAACTCAGGAACTCGTTTCTGTGATGGATTTTGGGGCGGATTGCATTGCGCGCGATATGCGCCGACCAAGGTTCATGGCTGGCAGCTCGATCACTCGATAGGTGATTGCCGCACATCCGATCGTCGCGATCAAGGCAATCCATGCGGCCAAAAACGATGGTAACGACTCTGCCAGGGTGACAGCGCGGATTACCGGAATGTGCAGCAGATAGATGCTGAAACTGATCCGCCCGGTGATGGCCAGGGCAGGGTGACCGAGCCAGGTGCGAATGATGTCGGGTCCAAACAGTGTGCAGGCCATGACCATACCCCAGATGATCGCGTAGGGTCCGATCCAGCCGTGAAAGTAGTCGAGTCCGATAGCATCGTTCGAGAAAACCAGCTGAGTCAGGCGTGGTACTGAAATGAGGACCAGCGACATTGACAGGCAAAACAACGCAATGCTGCAGGGTTTGAGCCAACGCCTGAGCAGAGGGGCGTAGTGGTGGCCGGCGTATGCGAGTCCCATCCCGACCATGAACGTGGGCCAGTAGGCCCAGAGGTTGATGGTATTTCGGGTGTAGGCGCCACCCCAGGGAACAACAAATGGCAGCATAAAAAGCAAAATAAAAAGGCCGAGGCCAGCCGAGAGGTTACCGAAGCGCCCGATGAAGACAGCCGCTGCCAGCGCGACCGGCAACAGACCGTAGAACAGGAATTCAACCGGTATTGCCCAGAAGATGGAGCGGCCTTCGAGCATGGCCAGGTGCCTGAGCGCATCCGACAGGTCCATTCGGATAATACTGATCGGCCAGGCGTAGCTGGTGGCAACGACGCAGAACAGCAGAACGGTGGTGTAGAGGGGCAGGATACGCAGGCATCGACGTAAAAGGTAACCGCACCAGTAGAGGGTGCTCCAGCCGCGGCTTTCCCTCGCCTGAATAGCCTGGTTTGTCAGTAGCCATGCGCTCAGAACGAAAAACAGGTACACGCCGGCCTTGCCGATACCCTGAAAATCGGCGCCTGGAATAAGGTCCAGGCCAAAGCCACTGAGATGGCTCAGCAGTACGATAAGTACGGCGATACCGCGAATTCCGTCGAGGGCGGGCATGTTATTACCAAAACTGGACCTGTCGAAGCATACCCTGAGGTCGTCTGCCGATGCCACGGGATTAGCATCTTTTTCAGCAATATCATGGGGTTAGCGTGCAATTATCGGATTCTGGCCGATATTTGACCATTAAGTTGCTATAAAATAGGCGATGAAGGTCGCTCGAATTAAGATTTCGCAAAGACCAAAATCGACCCTTTCTGGTTGGTCAAATAAGCCGATAAGCGGTGTGTAGCGGGACTTTCGGCGCTTGACAAGGCGCAGCACGGTTCATAGTATGCGTCGTTGAGGGTGCTCTTGGCTCTCACGGAATTCCTTGGTCGACAAGGTGTTTCTTCGAACCAACAATTAAGTAGGAAACGTTTCTTATGAAAAAACTGTTACTTAGTCTGGCTATGGTTGCGACCATGGGGATTTCTGTGGGGGCCAACGCTGTAGTAGCCATTGACGATGGATCCTCTGCGGATGCAATCGCCATTGCGGGCGAGTACACCATCCCAGCAGGTGGTCTTATCACTAACTCTACAACGAACCAGCTTGATCTTTCGACAGAACTGGGCTTTGGTACTGCGCAAAACGTTTCGCGTGCGATCCGTATTGACTGGACTAACGCAACAGTCAACGGAGAGCATACGTTCGAAGTCGACAGTTCTGACTGTACGATGGGTACGCCGGTGACTGGCGTTACCCCGTCAGTAGGTGGTTCTGGCGATTCGTTCCTGATCTTCGAATTCGATAACACTTGTGGTGAAGACTTGCCGCAGGAAGCTGGGATCTTCGTCAGGGTGGGGAGCCTGAATGTAAGCGCATTCCCCGTTACCGTTCAGTACCGACTGTTTGAAAACTCATTCGCGGCAACTGACCCGGATAACAACCCAGCAGGTTCAACCGAATCCGATACAGTGTTGACATCTTCTGATGCTCTTGAATTTGCGGCTTCAGCAGATTCCGGTACGGAACAGATTGACGTGACTCAGGATTCCACGTTCTTTAACGGTGGTACTGGTGACGATACAACTCCGTTTGGTAATGCAACCCTGGATCTGGCTTCTCCGGCTCCGTTTATTCCGTCAGGTGGTGATCTGGTACAGCTGACCTCGGTGAGCCAGGTGGTTGACGATTCAGACAGTGACCTGACGGTAACTGGTGAGTTCGGTGCAGCTGCAAACCTCGGTTGTAACGGTTCTGCCTCATCCACTGCAGCCAGTATTCTGGACGGTGCGGATGCTGTTTTCCCGGCCTCTGCCACGGATGATGCGACCTTCAACGGTAACGAGACGTATAGCTGTTTCTTTGAAGCTGACGGTACTACGATTATTGAAGAAACCACGTTCTCGCTGACTGCGAATCTGGCGGGTCAGACAGGATTTAACGCTTCAGTATTCGGTCCGTTCACTTTGAGTGAGTTCGACAAGAACGGTTCTTCAGCGATGGTTAACGTCCTGCTGAACAGCTCGCTCTTTGTTAACACGGTTCGTATTCTGAACAAGTCGTCCATTGCGGGTGACGTGAGCATCACCATCTATAACGATGGCGGTGACTCGGTGACCTTCCCACTGTCAGTGGTCAATCCATTTGGCCGCAATGACATCATCACCTCGTCAAATCTGGGTGCTGGTGAAGCGACACCTGCCATGCGAGTGAGTGACCTGATCACTGCAGCACGTACGGTTGATTCAGGCTTCGGTCAGACCTCAGCACTGAAGAACAAGTACCGCATTGTAGTTGATGCTGAGTTTGGTTCAGCAGCCAACCCGGTTCGAGTTCAGGTGACGGTTGTTTCTAACGGTTGGGGTGTCGATATCGACAACATCAACTAAGATGATTTAGACATCTGAAGACAAGAAAGCCCCTGCTCGCAGGGGCTTTTTTTTGCCTGCAGGAACTAACGCCTGCTATGTTGGGTTGACTGAACCGAAAGACGGAAGCGCTTTCTCTATATCGACTGGCGAAATCCTGATGTCAGGCGCGGTTAAGATTAAGCTGGCGTTGGCAGGTTAACGACGAGTTCCTCTGAACCCTGCGATAGATAAGTCTCGTCAAGGCGTTCTGGCCCGAAGGCATGGAAGTGTGTTTGGAGTGATGATGGATCGGACTAAAGTGGCGGGCCTGCTCGCAGGTTTCGATCGGCTGGCTACCGTTGCGACCTCCAATTAAGGCACGGATATCCCTGCTTGCGTTCTTAATCGACATGGTGCCTTGCGGGTTGGCTGCTTACTCGGGCTGGATCAGTGCTTCTCTCAGCTGATCGGATATTCGCTGCGCATCTGACTCGTCCTTCAACACATAGGCCGCCACCATCACAAGCAGTTCAGTACTGCTCCCGGTGGCCGACTCGGATTTGAACGCCTTGCCCAATAGCGGGATGCGGCCCAGCAACGGGATACCCTGTTCGCCCTTGCTCTGGGTATTGGAGATCAGACCACCGAGTACGATCGAACCCCCGTCCCGCAGGGTTAGCGAGGTATTGACGGATCGATTGAACACAGTGGGCAGAAAGGTATCACCGGAGCCAGTGTCCTGGGTTTCCGCGAGCGTCTGTTGAATCTCGATCTCGACCAGTCCGCTGGCCTGGACAATGGGTTTCACACTGAGAGTGACGCCCGTGCGGCGGTATTGGAACTGCTGCAGCACATTGGTATTTCCATCGGACTGGAAATCGCCCTGCGTCGTTGACGTCAAAACCGGTATCTCATTGCCCACTTCGATAGTGGCCTCTTCGCCACTTTTGACCATGAGTTTCGGTGATGAGCGGATCACTGCGCGATTTGAATCGTAAAACGCATTAATGACTGCCCGGGTCTGCCCCGCACTGTTGAGCGTGTAGGTAAAGCCACGCCCACCCAGGCCCAGCCCGCCGAGCGTTCCCAGTGTACCTGACAGATCATCAGCGGTTCCTTTGGCCAGCCATTCGACGCCGGTGCCTTCTGAATCGTTCAGCGTGACTTCCGCTAGCAGGACTTCCAGCAGTACGGACGGGACTGTCTTGTCCAGCTTCTGGATGATCTCAAGTAGTTCCATCCATTCGCTGCCGCGGCCTCGATAGATCAGCACGTTTCGCTGTTCATCCACGACCAGGCTGCCATCACCGACCTGACTGTTCACTGCATCCGTTGACTGGTCCTCTGACCCCTGACTTCGCATTGAAGTTCCGTTGCCGCTGTATAGACGGCTCACCAGCGAAGCCAGGTCTTCGGCGCTGGTATTTTGCACTTCGTAGGTAAAGATGCCGGAGTCGATCTGGCGCTGGTAATCCCGGTCCAGGCGCGTTGCCCAGGACTGTACGTTATTCAAGGCGACTTTGTCGTTTGCCAGAACAACCAGCGCTTCCAGCTCTGGCATTGGAACCAGTGTAATGGTGCCCGGCAGACCACTGGGGCGACTGACGGCATAACCGGACGCAGACAGCAGGTCTGTCAGTCCTTTTTCCAACGCCGGGATTTCGATAAAGGCGGGTCGAATCAGGATCGAGTTCTTGCCCTTTAACAAGGGCTGATCGAAGTAGCGAATTGCGTCAACCGCGTCAGCCACTTCTGCAGCGGGCCCGCGGAGCAGTATTGCATTTCGTGTGTTGTCCTGGGTCATGGTGACGCGTTGCCCCTTGATCAGGCCGTCCACGATACTGGTGATCTGGGAGGTTCGAACCACGTTTAGCTCGACTACCTGAAACACCGGCCGGTGGCTTGAGGGCACTTCGGGCATGGCTTCGCCTGTAATCAGCAGCGGCCGCTGATCGCCGGACACCGAACCTGACATATTGAATTGCCAGATGTTGGCCACCTGTTCGAGCGTCACACCATAATTGGACAGGACCGTTCGCGCGGTTCGAAACAGTTCTTTGGGGGGCAACGGATCAGTCAGCCTGAGCGTCACCAGATCTGTCCGGTTCCTGAGTGCTGGTGCAAGCGTGTAGGAGAGATTCAGTTTTTCTCCGAAGATTTCGTTGATAAAGACAGGCAATGGCAGTTCGTTGACGCTGAGTTCGATCGGTGGCCCCTTCAGCTCGGGAACCTCGCTTGAGCTGCTAACTGACCGAGGTGCGCCGGTTGCCATGACTGGGCCGGGTTCTATTTCGATCGAGGTCTGCCCCCGATCAACTGCCGCTTGTTCCGTGCTCTCGGCCCGGCCTGTACCGGTTTCCAATCGTTGACTGCCAAATAGTGAGCTGCGGTCAAGTGGGGTGCCAACGCATCCCCCCAGTGCGACGGTGCTTGAAATAGCGACGGCGAGTGCCCGTTTCTTGAAGGTCGGATTATTCATATCTGATCTACTGTGTCAGTTGACTCATGTTGGCAGTTAAATCTGGCCTGGGGAACAGCTCAAGCCAGCGTGATTCCTGATGGGCGTTCTTGAGCAGCACGCGGTTACCTTCGATGCGTTTCAGGATCACAGCATCAGGAAGATGGGTGCCTGTTGTTGCTGAAAGGATCTCGATGCCATCTGATCCACGATCCGCTAGCAGGGCTTCGACCGGCGAGCCGCGAACGTTGATGATGGCGACGAGATGAAAACGATCGAGTCCCGAAGGAAGCGCCGGCTTCACGATGACAGGTTCCGGTTTGGACGGCCGTTCTTCGACCTGAACCGGTGGTGCGGGTGCTCTTGACGGTGCCGAGAAGTAACTTTTCTCCATGATCTGATTTAGCGCGGGTTCTGTCGTTTCAAGACCAATAAATGCCTGCTGGCTGTCACCCAGTATCGTGTTGGTGTCGTTAAATCCCGAACCGCGGTATCCCGGCGCTGCCAGCCACCAGCCCAGCACGAGGATAGTGCTACCAAGGATCAGTGCGACTTTCTGGCGCAGCGTCATTGGTCGTTACTCTCAAGACCGGTCAATGGTGTATTCACGTCAATCACCATAAAGACCCCTTTTCGGGTGCCGACGCGAATGTCGATGGTGTCAATGATCATTAACGGTTGATAGGACTCGAGCCTGGCGAGCCAGTCCCAGGGGACATTGACGCCGTCTTCCAATGCAGCCGTGATCTGACCTGTCATCGTCCAGAGTTCTCTCGAAATCGGCTGCGGTTCGCCGAATTCGACCCTTCGGATCTCGACAGGGTCGATGGTATTGGTGCTCAGGTTGTCGATCGCTTCCCTGATCACAGCTTTGGCGAGCCCCCCGGTATCAACCGTCCAGGTCTGTTCCAGCAGGGCCTGGTGT
Organism: Pseudomonadales bacterium; assembly: GCA_028281885.1. GTDB lineage: Bacteria > Pseudomonadota > Gammaproteobacteria > Pseudomonadales > Azotimanducaceae > JANQJA01. The sequence goes on from JANQJA010000011.1 coordinate 159,267, forward strand.
TGAGACTCCACCACAGAGGCTTGCTTTGACCAGAAGGTATCGTCCTGTAAAGATCGCAGGTTCTCAAGCGCTGCTGTTTCACGCTGCCAGGCGATCTGTTTCAGGGTTAGTTCGTCGTCCAGCCACAAAGCAGCATAGAGCAGCAGAATCGCGCCGATCGCCCAGGTCCCCAGGCGCAATAATCCACTGCTCGCCCACTGCTCGCGCAGTTCAAGTTGTAATCGCTCAATCATCAGCGCTGCCTGGGGTGTCGTTCGTTGCGACGTTCAGATTGACAATGGCCAGGTGCTGATTCGTCGGCGTCTCCGCCTGAACGTTACTTAGTGCGGGCAACTCCTCAAGGGAGCGGACGATGGTCGCCGCATTGATACCGATCGGCTGTTTATGCCACATCAGGGTGAGCTGGCCGCCCCGGTAGGACCATTGGCGCAGCATGGTGTCATCCAGTTGCAGCGTATCTCCGATATCCCGTGCCAGTTCGAGGTGGGAGGGCTGCCTCATCGAGGTCAGTGCCCGGTTAAACTGGCTTAACAGGCGAACCTGATCGCGCTTTGCCAGCACGCTTTGAACTTCTGCCTTGATCTCCTGCTGTGACCGTTTTAGCGCATAGACCTCCCAGCTGGCACGCAGGTTAGCGACAAGAAAGATGGCAACGACGACAGCCAGCGCGGCACAGGTCATGGGCAGGACCCGGGACTCCAGCAGGCTGGTGGATGCCACAAGAGGTTCGCCGCGGGGCTGGCTGTCCTTGTCAATAGAGGGGCGGAGCGTTGGTTCAAGCGGGGCGGTGATACTGGCCTGCTGGCGACCCAGCCAGGCTCGGGCCTCGTCTGGGGAGATAGGACGGACTTCCCGTCGCTCGAACAAGCCAAGCGTCGGGTGCTGGTACTGAAGCAGGAACAAGCCTGACTCGTCATCGCAGACATAGCGGTATTGGCCGTCAGCTAGCACAGGCCACATTGCGGTTTCAGGAACCAGGGTCACGTCACCCAGACTTTCGTGAATCTGCTGTTCGAGCGTCCTGGGCCAATACCAGACGAGGGCGCGCTCACCATCGCGGACATACCAACCGTTGGCATCCTTGTAGGGGGCGCTTGCTTCCAGCTCGAGGGCAATGGATTCGCGCCATTGGCTGCGTGGCACTCCCTTCAGGTCGATGCGGGCGAACAGCAGCGCCTGCCGGGGCAGGGCGCAGGCGCCAAGCGGCAGCGATGGCATCGCGCCGATGGGCAGGGCGTCGTTACCCGTCCAGCGAAAGCTCGGACGGGAAATACGCTCGATAGTTGGGCCAGCTAGTTGCCGGACGCGCCTCACCATCTGATCGAGAGATTCCATCAGGGCCATGGGTTGATTCCTGGAGCTTTGTGAATGGAAGATCGACGCGGTGATCGTATTCGATCACCCACGGTTCTTCCCCCGAGGAAGTAAATGTTACGTTGATCCAGCGTGCTTGTCGCCCGTCCGCTCCCAACATGATTCGAACCGGGCCGAGCGGAAAGTATTGGGTGGACTCCGAGAAAGGAACAATCATACCGGTCAGGTTCTGCACGGTATCGGGGCCGGTCAGGTTGTATCGCTGCCGGGCGGAGACGAATCGCGACGCCTGCTGTTCAGACCAGCCAAGCGCCGCCTGGAGCCACAGTCTGGTTGCCGTATTGAGCTGTACTGAACCGCCACGCAACGTGTGTGAGTTGGTGATCAGGTCCTGCAGCGATGGTCCCAGCTCGTCAGCAATCGGCAGATTATTGAGTTCGTGAGGAGATACCATATAGCGATTGGCCGGGGCGGGCAGCGAGAGCGAACGATAGTCGGTATCTTCTGCACCGTTAATGGACCTGAAATCATCGAGGTCCTGGTAGTCGGTCACCTGGCTCATGAGACGCGCACCCGCTTCGGCGGAGAGCCCCAGTGTGTGAGTCATCGGTCGCCATTCTTCCGCAAACTCAGAAACCAGAGAGAAGGTCGACAGGGTATCCTGCAAGGCGAAGGTGACATCGCCAATTCCATCGTACGGTGTACTGTCGAACCGCAACGACGGGCTGATATCCACCTGGTCTTCAAATCCAGACAGAGGATCCAGTTCCATCTCGTTGTCGTTCGGCGTCAGGTCGGCACCTGCTGCGGTTCGGGGCAGGCCGGACAGCAGGAACAGCAGCGTCTGCTCGGTGGCCAGCATGTTGCGTTCCCGCTCGGAGACGAGACGCATTCGATAGGTCTGGTCGATCGTGGCATTGATCTGCGCGATGATCGTGCCGGCAATGATGGTCATCGCCGCCAGCGTCCACAGGACGACAGCGAGGATGAAGCCGGATTCACGATGCTGCTCCTTCAAAATCCGATCTCCTCTCGAACGTCGGGCATGCCCACCGGTCGTTGCCGGAGGTTGGCAAAGCCGAATACGGTTCGATGGCTGTCTTCGATCCGGATCGCTTTTGGCATCGACAGCGGCAGTTGACGTCCATAGACGTCGTCGCCTGGCAGAACCGTCGGGTGTTCCCAGCGACTCACCCATTTGCCCTCATCGTCCTGGTAGCTGAAACGCGCATCGGCAGGCAAATCCAGCGACGACAAGGATGTCGTGGCAGGCGCTTCTGGACGACCTTCACGGGCAACGAGGGTCGCATCGCCGGAACCCGGCATCAGCTCCCAGCGGATCCAGGTTCGTGTTCCCGGCCGCGAATGAATACCGGCGAATGTATAGCCTTCGAAGGCTGTCGAGTTGCCGGTCAGGCAGTGGCTGGCATCGGCGCAGCCGATCAGGGAGACGAGAGAATCCTCGAACCAGAGCGCATCCCGCACCTGGACATCGAGGCCAGCGGAGATACGGGTCACCCGCTCATAAAGCCCCAGGGCGATGCCCAGTCCCTGAACGACGAGAGTGATCAGCAGTGTACCGATCACCATGGCGGCGAGCAGTTCCATCAGTGTCATTCCCGATTCAGAATTGAGGCGTCGGCGCATATTGAAGGCTCTCCACCTTACGGGTGACATATCGATCAATCAGTCTTGTGTCTTCAAGGATGTTGACGTCAACGTTGTACAGGGCGATCAGGTGAATGCCCTGCTGGCCGACCGGGCTTCGCGTGGTCGCTGCCCGCATCCGGTCAAAGGTGGCATTGACCTGGTAGTCCTGGCCGTTCCGGGTGATGCTGAATTGCGCCGTGTGCTGCTCAGCCAGCTCCGGAATCTCGATGTGCCTGATCCAGGCAAGGACATCTGGTTGAATCGCAGCGGCCATTGCATGTGCTTCGGCCCTGGTGAGCCCCTGCAGCCCGGTATTGATCAGCGCAAAGAGGGCGCTACCGGCACCTGCGACCAGCACAATGGCAACCAGCGCCTCCAGCAGTGCAAAGCCGCCGAACCGCTTCCTGTTCTGGTGGGTCAGGTGCGCTGGGGCTGGCATCGTGGTGCCTCAAGTTGAATGGTAAAGGGCGTCTGATTGGCAAATTGCCAGCGGAGCAGTCCGCCGGTGCAGGCGCCGTTGGCGCGCCAGGTAACAGGTTCCTGTACCCATACTTTTAAAGACTGGAAATGCTCAGGCAGCGGTTCCGGGGATTTACTTAGAATCCGGGTCGCTGGTTTGAATCCTTCAGTCCGGTTGATGTTGAAACTCTCGATGTCTTCCATCGTTCGGACCGGTAACGCCCGCAGGTAGACGATAACGCTGTTCTCATGCTGTTCTTCATCCAGTGAATCCACCAGCCGGACCAGGGACGGCATAGCGACACTCGCGCCCAGTCCCAGGATTACCAGGACGACAATCAGTTCCAGCAGAGTAAAACCGGTCATGTGTTTCATCTTTGGTCGGGCAGATAGCCCACGTCTCCATCCAGCAAATCACCCCCTTGCTGACCGTCAGCGCCGTAGGAATACAGTACAAATCCCTGTGAATGGGACTGGCTGGGTCGGTAGATGTAGGGATTTCGCCAGGGGTCGAGAGGAAGTTCCCCATCGAGGTAGGGGCCCTGCCAGAAGGCTCGTTCGCGTTCGCTGGCGGGCGGGTTGTTCAGTGCGATGAGTCCCTCCGCTTCGGTCGGGAAGCGGCCCATATCAAGCCGGTAAGTCAGCAAAGCGGACTTGATCATCTGGATCTGGGTTTCCGCCGTCTGAATCTTCGCCGTGTCGGCCTTGCCGAACAGACGTGGGCCTACCAGGCCGGCCAGCAGTCCCAGAATCACGAGTACGACAAGGAGTTCTATCAGGGTGAAGCCGTATGTTTTTTGAATCATGTGGTTGCGGTATTTCATTTCAATTCCGGGTAAGAGATTAGATGACGATGTCGTTGGCGCTGGTAATGGCCAGTATCACGCCCATGATAATGATACCGATGACGCCGCCGATCAGCAGGATCGCGGCGGGTTCGATCAGGGTCAGGAACCGGGTCATGCGGTTTCGGCCCGAGGTGTCATGCAGTTCTGCCAGCGCGGACAATAACTGCGCGACTTCCCCCGACTTTTCCCCGGCTCGCAGCAGGTTGAACCCCGTTTCTGTGATCACGGCATTGTCCTTGAGCGCGGTCGACAAGGGTACGCCGGACTTCACCTGCGAAGCGGCGCGGTTCAGTCGGCGTCGCCGACTGGGTAGCTGGACACTGGATTCCGCCAGTTCAAGCGCTTTGAGGATCGGTACCCGGTGACGAGTCAGCGCGGCCATGATCGATGCCCAGCGTGCTGTTTCGGCTTCGACGATCCACTCGCCCACCACGGGAATCCTTTGCAGCGCGTCCGCGACTCTCAATCGAACGCCTGGCATGGCTGCCACGCGGACGAGAACGATGGCCGCGGCCGCCCCGCAGCCCAGCACCCACCAAAGGTGGGCGTTGACCCATTTGCCTGTGACGAGGACAGACCAGGCCAGTAGCGGCAGGTCGGCACTCCGGTCAAGCAGGTTCTCAAACTTGGGTACGACGAAGGTAAATACGAGCAGTACCGCCGCGATACCGGAGAAAACCAGGACCGCCGGGTAGATCAGCGCGTTCTGCATCTCGTCCCTGATCTTTTTTTCGTAGCTCAGCTGATCCACCGCGGTCTGCAGGCTTCTTCCCATTTCACCGGTGAGTTCGCCCGCCTGGACCAACTGGATCACATAGTCGGGCAGATCCACCGACGACTCCGTGAGGGCCTGGCTAAGGGAGTTACCCTGACGCAGTTGCGTCGCCCAGTTTTCGATGAGGGCCTGCAGACTTGCCTCTCGATCGCCGCCACTTAACGAATCCAGCGCGTCCTTCAGATTGACGCCGGAACGCAGCAGGGTTGCCAGCTCTGTCAGGGTCAGTAACAAGGCATCGCGGCTGACCCTGCCGGATCGAGCCGTTGCCTGGCGTGAGTCAGCTTCGTGCAAGCGGGTAACCCTGAGTCCTTGTCGGGCGAGTTGTTCAAGGGCTTCCCTGCGATCCATGGCCTGGAGATCTGCTTCCAGTTTTCTGCCATTCGGGTCGATGGCGCGGTATCGAAAGTTCACGCCGGTACTCTCATGCTGGCACACCTGCTTCATCACTGACCTGCGTGCCCGCTACACGCAATACCTCGGAAATTGTCGTTTCACCCCTGGCAGCCTTGATCAGCCCATCCTGTAACAGGGTTCGATAGCCCTGGGCTTCTGCCCACTGCCGCAAATCATTGATCTCGGCATTCTCGGCGACAAGGTTCTGCAGGTCTTCCCCGGCAGGAATGATCTCGTAGATACCAAGTCGGCCCCGGTATCCGGTACCGTGGCACCGTTCGCAGCCCTGAACGTCGACGAACCGGGGTTCGGTGACCCAATCTCCGGCCGCAGGTCGCCAGAGTGAGTCCGGCGGTGAGGCGGGTGTGGCGCAATGGGTACAGGCCCTTCGAACCAGCCGCTGGGCCTGCACCGCCTTGATCGGAGCCGCGACCAAATACGGTTCGACACCCATATCGATCAGCCTGGTAAAGGCCGACAGGGCGTCGTTGGTGTGTACTGTGGACAGCACCAGGTGCCCGGTCAGCGCAGACTGGATGGCAATCTCGGCGGTCTCAAGGTCGCGGATCTCACCAATCATGATGATGTCGGGGTCCTGGCGCAGGATGGCGCGCAGTGCCCGGGCAAAGGTGTAGCCGATCTCGGCATTGGCCTGGATCTGGGTCACTCCCTGGACCTGGACTTCGACCGGGTCCTCGACGGTGATGATCTTCTGGCGTCCGTCGACCAGTTCCGAAAGACCACTGTAGAGCGTTGTAGACTTGCCCGAGCCAGTGGGGCCTGTCACCAGCACGATGCCGTTGGACACCTTGAGCATGCTCCGCATCAGCTTCAGGTGATCCGGCTCCATGCCCAGTGTGTCCAGGGACATGGACTCACGGTGCTTGGGAAGCAGTCGCAGCACGACAGATTCGCCGAATGCACAGGGCGCTGTGGACACGCGGATGTCCATCTCCCGGCCGCCCAGTCTGGCAGTGATTCGGCCGTCCTGGGGCAGCCGGGACTCGGCGATATCCATACCACTGATCAACTTGATTCGGGACGCGACGGCGGGGAAACGGTTGATCGACTGGGTCATCTGGGAGTGCAGCACGCCGTCAACCCGGTATCGGATGACAAACAGTTCCTCGTCCGGGTCGATATGCACGTCTGACGCACCCGCGTTAGCGGCCCGGGTCAGGATATTGTTGACGAGTTCAATCACCGGGGCCTCCTCGGCGAGTTCCAGCAAACTCTGGTTGGAATCGGTGGAGAGGAGCCGGGTGACGGCGATCTCCTGCTTGATGAACCCGGTCATCCGTTCGATTTCGTAGCTGGAAGCCAGTGCCCACGCCAGCCTGAATCCGGCAGGAACCAGCGTAGTTTCCAGAACTTCCCGCAGTTCATCGCGGTCGAATTGCGATGACACCGTCCAGAGGCACTGCGGATCTGATGGATCCCGCCAGATGATGGTGTCGTGGTCGATCAGCCAGTCGGTTGAGAGGGGGAGTTCTCGCATGGTCTCGAACAACTCGAAATCATCGATGGCGGTGACTTCCTGACCAAGGATCGGGTACCCCCATTGCCGTGACAGCGCCTGGATGATCATGTCCTCGCTGGCCGCGCCCGAGCGAACCAGCAGGTGGCCCAGCCGGCCGCCGATGCGGGACTGTAGTTCGAGGGCCTGCTGAATGTCCGTCTCGGAGACGGTGCCGAGTTCCACCAGCCATTCGCCCAGCGGTTTCCAGGTGCTGTTAGTCATAATGGGGGTAAGAATCTGCCTCTAAGCGATTGATATTAACAGAGAAGTCGCGCTGACCCGAGGGTATTGAGCGACAGTCCGAGGTTCAGGTTCGGAAAATGAAGAAGCGCTGGATCAGGAAATTCACGAAGAACAGAACACTGGTGATCATCAGGTAGAAGATTGTACTGGAGTTCCCGGCCAGTGGACCAATACCACCCATCACCAGTGATGCCACGAGTATGTTGATCCCCACTAGCGATACATATTCAACGAACTGCCGGGGTATTGAGCGATGCGAGTGGTAAACGAACCGTCGCATGGTAAAGAAGTACAACGTCGCGGTGATGGGGCGGACGATCAGGAAGGCAGCCCCCGGCGGAAGTAACAGCGCGATCAGGCTGAACGCCCCGAAATCAAGCGCGGCGAATAATAGCGCGACGGCGGTATGCCGAATAAAGACAAAGTAGATCCGAGCTGAGTCCAGCAGTGGTCGAAAATGGGAGGTCGGGTTGCCCGGCTCATAGACCGTCTCGATTGGAATCTCGGTGTAAGGTTTTGACCGGACCAGCTTCGCCAGCACGTCGAACTCGAACTCATATCGGTTGGACGGGGTCTTGAGTAGCGTGTCATAAGTCGCCGCCGGATATCCGCGCAATCCCGTCTGAGTGTCTCTTAGCGGTTTTCGCATGGTTATCCGGAACAGATGATTGGTGACGAGGTTGCCAGCCCGGCTGCGTAGAGGTACTTCTGCGCCAAATTCGCGATAACCGAGCGTCAGGGTGCCTGATTCGGCTGTCGCCCGGGCGATCCTTTCGATGTCTTTGGCAAGATGCTGTCCATCCGCATCAGCGGTCACGACGTAGGGTGCACCGTGTTTCGATGCGAACTCAATGCCGGTTCGAATGGCGGCTCCCTTGCCGATGTTCTCGGGATGTCGAATCACTGTGGCGCCGCATGCCGATATGCTGTCGAAGATGTGTTGATGTGTCGGATCGGATCCATCATCGATCACGACGATCTGGTTGAATTGACCCGTGCTTTCAAGACATTGAACAAGCTCTACCAGTGCAGTGTCTGGTTGGTAGGCCGGAATCAGCAACATGCCCCGGATTGCTTCAGTCATCTGTGACCTGCTTTGAATTCGGGTCGATGGGGTGAAGCTGCAGTCCGTCTGCGCCCAATTCGATGCGAAAGAGGGTTCCCAGTACGTCCGGCATTTCCGCCTCGGGGATGAAACTGATGACCAGCCTCGCGAGGGGCTGGTCGAGACGGGTAAAGATTACGAATCGGTAGGGCGTAAGGAGTTCAGTAAGGGCGTCGGGTGTGAGGTCACCTGGTGGCTCGAGATTAAAATGGCTGACAGCGGGAGACAGGTCGTGGGCAATCATCATCCGATAAAACTGTGCCTCTCTGGCAATATCCACCAGTATCTTGTCTCCCGGTGCGGTGTTTGACAGTACATACTCGGCGATTGGCGCGAATTGGTGTCTGAATGGCTGCTTCCAGGGCTTCTTGTAGAGAGCGGGAAGGTAAGGGGGAGATAGCACATAGAGCAGGGTCGCCAGTGCCGGTGGTATCCAGTGTGAGGCGCGATGTCCTCCCGAGAAGTTTGGCAGGTGAACAGCAAAGGCAATCCCAATCAGTGGCAGCAGGACAATGTTGGCATAGCGTACATAGGAAACCAGGTTGAGTCCCGCCCGTTCGGGAAAGATAAACAGATACAGGCAAAGCAGCAGCCCGAGATAGAGCAGCGTCGTACCGAACATGAATAGCGCCGTCGCCGTGACCTGGCGCCTCTTGTCGGGCGCGAGCCAGAAAGCCCCCGCGAACATCAGTAGTGCGATCAGTCCCCAGCCCACGGCGGACGGCTGCAGCGACTTTGAGTATTCACTCGTCAGCGGATAGCTGAACTCGTTGTAGCGAATCGACATCTCGTCACTGCCAGTTTGCTGGGCAAAAAGCACTTCTGCAAAGCGGCTGAGCACAGGTTCCCGTGCCGGATCGATGTCCAGCCCGAGCGTTGTCTGGATGCCTGTCGCGGCATCCAGCTTGCGAGCTTCTTCAGTGACGCCGACCATGGTCTGTCGGGCCGACCAGAGACCGCTGGCGAGTAGAGGGGTTGCCATGGTCATGATGGTGAGCAGGATAGCCAGGCCCGCTGAGATATTTCTTGTGCAGAAGAACCTGACGAGAACGAAAAGCCCGCCACACGCCGCAAAGTAGATGCCCACGTCCTTGACCAGGGCGAGGACGACAAGGGGCGGCAGAAGCAGAAATGTCTGTCTGACTGAAGGCTCATCGTTCAGCTGAACCAGAATGACGCCGAGGAATAACGCGGCCACGACATGATCGACATAGAGGCTGGCCCAGCCATGTCCGAGCACCGAGAGCAGAAACAGCATTGTAAGCGTCGCGGCAACAACTGCGGGCGTATCTCGCCAGTTCAGCCGATCCAATAGCGGAAGCAGTGCTGCGATCAACACGACAAACTGTGCGGTGTAGGTTGCCCCTTCGCTGTAGCCAAGGTTCAGTGTGACGAAGTAGTTCCAGAGCGGTATCGCGGGCGGGTAGTTAAGGAACGCAACACTGCTGTCTGGTCCATAAAGTGTGTCATGGCCCAGCATGTCGCGGACCACGAGCCCCCAGTGGGAGAATTCATCCCACTTGAAATACTCGGCGTTCTGGAACAAAAACCAGTGAATGAAGGTTAGGACAACGAGCACCATCAATGGCGGGGAGAGCGCGACCTGTCGCAGGCGACCTCCTTGCTGCAGGCGCCATCCACCATAGATGCCTGCCAGCATGCCCGACCAGAAGAGTCCAATTGCTGCAGGCTTGAGGAATCCGGAGATGCCAGCGACGAACAAGGCACAGATCAAAGAGGCAATGACAAACAGGGGCGCTTTGCCTGGCGACATTGATTCGTTCGACGCCGTTAGCAGAACGTAGCCCAGGACAGGCAGGGTAATCAGGGTGGTCACAAGATCATCAACCGAGAAGTCTACTCCCGGCGTTCCCCCTCATTCCGGCAGAACCACTCATAGGTGGAGGCCAGCCCCTCTTCAAGTGCAATCGTTGCTTTCCAGCCCAGGCTTTCGATTTTGGTGACATCCAGCAGCTTGCGCGGTGTGCCGTCCGGTTTGCTGGCGTCGTACTCCAGCTCTCCTCTGAAACCGATAATCTGTACCAGCAGCTCGGCAAGCTCGCGAATGGATACATCGGTGCCGGTACCCACGTTGATATGGGAAAGCATGGGGGATGTGACCTCATCGTACTTGCTCTTCTCAATGCGCATGATATGCACACAGGCCGAGGCGAGGTCATCCACATGAAGAAATTCGCGGCGGGCTGAACCGGTTCCCCAGATGGTTACTGCCTTGTCGCTGTTCTCTTTCGCCTCGTGAATCCTGCGCATCAATGCGGGGATCACGTGGCTGTCAGTGGCGTGAAAGTTATCGCCGGGACCGTACAGATTGGTTGGCATCAGCGACCGGTAGTCTCGGCCATATTGGCGATTGTAGGACTCGCAGAGCTTGATGCCGGCGATCTTTGCGATTGCGTAGGGCTCGTTGGTGGATTCCAGTGAGCCAGTCAGCAATGCCTCCTCGGTCATGGGCTGCTCGGCCAGTTTCGGGTAGATACATGAGCTGCCCAGAAACAACACTCGATCGCAGCCGGCCAGATGGGCCCCATGGATCAGGTTCGCCTCGATCATCAGGTTTTCATAGATGAACCGGGCGGGGTAGGCGTTGTTAGCGTGAATCCCGCCGACGCGGGCTGCGGCGACGATGACGGTATCCGGCCTCTTTTTGCCTAGAAATTCCGTCACAGCCGACTGATTGATCAGGTCGATTTCACCTCGGGACGCAAGAATCAGCTGTTCTTCAGAGCCAGTCAGTGCCCTGACGATGGCAGAGCCCACCATACCGTTGTGTCCGGATACAAATGTTGTCATCAGTCAGCCGAATGTTTATTGAGAGCCCAATTATACGCGGCGACTTGCCAATGTCTTGGGCGCCCGCAAAATGTTTAAAATGGAACTCGACCCAGTCGTGAACGCAGCTCCTTGAAAATACTTGTTAATGCAATCAATCTGACGTCCGCGGGGACGCGCTCGACTGGGGTTGAACTTTTTAAAGCGCTCTCAGCGATGGATGTGTCGCATCAGTTGGTTATCCTGATCCCGGCGGGATATGGACTCCGTCCGAATGAATTGTCGGAGTATCTTGAATATGTTGAATACAGTCCGCCCAAAGGGCTGCTGTATTGGTTGTGGCGTTTGTGGTTCGATTTTTTTGAGATCCCGCGAGTGGCAACGACTTATCAGGTTGCCGCAGTGTTTGCGCTTGGTAATCATCTTCCGGCCCGGATCGATGTTCCGGGCGTTGTTTTGTACCGGAATCCGCATTATGTGTTGCCGGTGGAGGCGCTTTCTTTACCGAAAAGGCTCGAACGCATGCTGTTCGGATTAACGGTTAGACGAGGTCATCACTTCATCGCACAAACAGAGATGATGAAGCGGAAGTTGGTTGATGTATGGGGGTTATCTGAAGTTCAGGTATCAGTAGTACCCAATGGCGTCTCGCCGGTCGTTAAGCGGCGGGATACGCCAAGACAATTAGTTCAGCGAGATAGTTTTCGCCTGCTCTACGTCAGCCGTTACTATCCCCACAAGAATCATGAGTTCCTCATTGCGCTTTTGGCGCGATTTGCGGAACTTGGTATCGATCAGGTAGAGATACGATGCACTGTGGATGCTTCAGGAAGCGCTGGTTTGGCGCTCCAGAGAAGCGCCAGAAGAGCAGGCGTCGAACGATTTCTAACGCTTATCGGCGAAGTTTCCGACGCTGAACTCTCGAATGAATATGAGTCGGCTGATGCTTTCATTTATCCGTCGACAATGGAAACTTTTGGTAATCCTCTGGTTGAAGCGTTGTGTGCCGGTTTGCCAGTATTTGTCGCAGATATGCCCTACGCCCACGAGATATGCGGAGACGCTGCGATCTATTTCTCTCTGGACCGGGTCGATGATGTGCGAAGGAAGATAGAAGTCTTGATCAATGATGCGGATGGCTATGCCGCGCGATCCGAATTGTCTCTTGAGCGAGCTGGACGTTATCCTGACTGGAGTACTGTGGCGCGCCAGTATCTTCAGATTTTGCAGCGCAAGATTGAAACGTCCGGATAATGAACAAGATCAAACGTATCAGTATTGTGACGCCTTGCTTAAATGCGGAACGGTACATCCTCGAGACAGCCCAATCTATTCTTAACCAGTCGGCTGTGAGAAGTGGTCAGGTAGAACTGGAATACGTCGTTGTTGATGGCCAATCCACTGACCGCACCGTCGAACTATTGAGATCATTGGAAGACGACAGGATTAGGATTATCTCCGAACCGGACTCTGGCATGTACGATGCGCTCGCCAAGGGGTTGAGGCTGGTAACGGGGGACGTGGTGGCCTATCTGAATGCCGGGGATCTCTATTTTGAACACGCTTTTCAGATTCTGGTGGATATCTTCACAAATCCTTCAGTCAGATGGATAACCGGGTTCAAAGTAATATTCAACGAGAAATCAGAGGTCATCGGTGTGTATCGTCCGTTTCGATACAAACGAGAATTGATTCTCGCAGGGTCCTACGGTTCCATGTTGCCGTTCATTCAGCAGGAGTCGACCTTCTGGCGTCGCGAACTGCTAGAGTCAGTTGATCTTGAGGGATTAAAAGAGTTTCGGCTGGCGGGTGATAGCTATTTATGGTGGCGCTTTGCAAAAGCAGGTGAGGAACCCAGAGTGGTTACATCACTGCTGGGCGGGTTCAGAAAGCACGTAGGCCAACTTTCTGAGAATAGGGCTAGATACATGGCTGAAATGAGATCGATGACTTCGCCAACCTTGCGTGAAAAAGCCTTGGCGCTGTTTGAGAGACTGATTTGGCCGATGCCCTGGCGTATCAAAAATCGCCTGAGCAATACTTACAGTATTGGATACCATCTTGATACAGGAACCTGGCGCGCGGGCGAATCCGACGGCACGTTTGGTGCCAACTGATGCATCTGGCCGCGCTCACCACCTGTCACAATCGTAGAGACAAGACACTGACCGCTCTGGCTGATCTGATCGGCCAGAAACTATCGGATGGTGACATACTTCAGATACTGGTCGTCGATGATGGCGGGACTGACGGGACGAGTGAAGCGATTCGAGATCGGTTTCCTGAAGCGCGCGTGATCGCCGGTTCAGGTGATCTCTTTTGGGCGGGCGGAATGCGGTTCGGTTTCTCTCAGCTTGACATGTCTCAATACGACGCCTTGCTTGTCTTCAACGATGATGTGCGCCTTAAGCCTGGTGCGGTAAGGACATTGATTGAATCCAGTCGTGAGATTGAACGTTTCGCGGGAGCGTTGCATGCAATCTGTGGCAGCCTTGCGAGCGAAACGGGCGGCGCGGTGACCTACGGTGGGTATCGGTCAACATCTCGATGGTTCCCCCTGAGCCACGCCCGGCTACCGCCGATAGATTCGGTGCAGCCAGTTGATACGTTCAACATGAACTTTGCTTTGATACGGAGGGAGGCCATCGAGCACATTGGTTTCCTGGCGCCTTATTTCAGGCATTCCGAAGCGGACATCGAATTTTGTCGACGGCTTACCAGGGCGGGCGGGAGGTGCTGGATGGCGCCCGGAATTCAGGGGTGCTGTGAGCGCAATGATGTCGCTGGCACATGGATGGAGTCAGACATTTCCAGGTTTGAACGCTTGCGTCGCTTTAGTTCAGTCAAGGCCTGGCCGTTCTGGACGCGGCTCAGGTACTGCGTGACATATGGAGGGTGGTTCTGGCCAGCTACCTGGCTTGCTCCTTATGTGAGGATGATTGTCTTTAATCGAATCAAGTAACCTGCCGCGGAGAAATCCACTGAGAGAGTTTCCTGAGGGGTTTAAACAGAGTTGTCCAGGGGTAGGGCTTTAAAGCGTTGACTTCCCAGGCTCTCTGGTCCATCCGGTTTGCCTTTAATCTTGCCTTGATCGACTGGTTGCTGGCACCGCCAATCAGCATCTCCGTGATCAACATAGGAATGTAGCTGCATGATGCCCTATGTTTGTAGAGTAATCGCAGCATCATCTCATAGTCAGCCGAAGTGCCAAGATCGAGGCGATAGGTACCATATTGATCGTAGAGTTCCTTTCTCACAAAGAATCCAGGGTGTGGAGGCATCCATCCCCAAAGGAAACGTGATCTCTCGAAATCGCCGCCGCGCCAGTAGCGTACGGGTTTCCCTGAACGATCTACGTACCTGATATCACCGTAACAACAGTCGACGCCAGTTGACGCCATGTGATCAAGAACTGCTTCGAGAACTGAATCAGTAACATACCTGTCGTCGCTGTTGAGAATCCCAATGACGTTACCACTGGCATGTTCGATGCCTTTGTTGATTGCATCGTAAATGCCGTTGTCGGTTCCTGAGATATATCTATTAACGTGTTCGAAAGATTGAACTATATCGGAAGTTTGGTCTGAAGAAAGGCCATCAACCACAATGTGTTCGGCAGCGATCGTTTGGGACGCGACGCTCTTAAGACAAATCTGAATCGTTGGCGCTGAGTTGCGAGCAGGCGTAATGATCGAGATATTCACGAGATCGTGGCGCTTTTTGTTCGTAGATAGAGCCAGACTCTCAGTCCGATAAAGCCCCAGAATGAAACGACAATGAAAACGGATATGACCCAGGCTGGCACCTGGCTGATTTCAAGTGCAAACCCGGCGAGAGAAAAACTGACGGCTAGAGCTAGGATTAAGTGTCGAGCATGAGATTGAGAATAGCCCAGGTCCAAGAGTAGGTGGTGAAGATGGAGCCTGTCGGCGGATAGAGGCGATCGACCATGAGCGATCCTCCAGCCCATGAGCACAAGACAGTCGCAAACAGGAACGGCGATGGGGAAGAAAGCGGTGACAGGTTGAATCATATTCTTGAATCCTACGCAGACGAGAGCCGTAGCAGCGATGAATCCTATTAGGCGTGCCCCTGAATCTCCTAGGAAGACGACTCTTGATTCCCCAAACCATCCAACGTTTGCAGCGTAAATGGGAACGAGGGCGATGGTTGCGATAGTAAGGCTTGATAGAATCGGCTGATTCCATCCTGTGTGCAGTATTACAAGCCCTATCGTAGTCAAAAAGCTTATGATTCCTAAGCTCGTGCAGAGTCCATCGATGCCGTCTGCCATGTTGAAGGCGTTACTCGCAGCAACAAAACAGAATATAGTCATCGGAATAGAGAAGTAGCCAAGCCAAATTGTTCCGAATCCGAAAAGATCTTCGAGGTCAGTGAGCCTGATCATTCCGAATATACAGATGATCAGAGCCAACAATGTGTCAATCGCTAATCGCGTTAGCGAGTGCAGCTCGATTATGTCGTCTATTGCGTGTAGAACGATTAGAGCAAAGAAGCAAATTCCTATCGTTTCCCACACCATGTCAGAAAAACCCGGAACAGGGACGGTGATATTGGATGCGGCAAATATGATGCATAGCGTCGAAAACAGCGACACGCCGCCGGTTAGGGGAATGCTCGCCTCGTGGAACTTTCTATGTTCGTCTGGGTGGTCTATCAACTTCAGAGCTTTACCTAGAGGCCGCAGACCAACGACAAGCACAGCAGATAAGATAGCCGTAGCGGGAATTAGCGCCGCAAGATCGGATAGCACTTCTTTTTTCTCGACTTTGAGTTGATCAAGGCTAGCACAGATAATTTTTCAGCTATATTGTAATTGGTTGGGAAGGAGAGATTTTGGGATGAGTGTATGGGTACTCTGTTCTGGTTGGGCGCATAGGTAGCGTGTGATGAGCATATATAACTATAGCACGCAATACGAGTCAGAGAGATGTCGATCACTAGAATTTTAGGCCGGATTCGGAACGCACTTGTCGTCATTCTAATTGGTCGGTTCAAGTGGAGGTATCTTAGTTGGGCTTTGACTGAACAGTGGAGGCTAGCGAGGTTTGAAAACATTCACAAAGGTGACGCATGTTTCATCATCGGTAATGGCCCGTCATTAAGACTGATGGACCTCTCGGCCTTAAATGAATGCCATACATTTGGCTTGAACAAGATTTACCTAATGCAGCAAGAAGTTGATCTTCAGTTGAGCTATCATGTGGCAGTGAATGAGCTTGTTGTGCAACAGGGTTTTGAAGAATTGAAGAGATTGCCTTGTCCGAAGTTTCTGTCTTCTAAATCGATTGGCACGCTAAGAAAAAGCGATGATATGTTCGTGCTATTGACCGAAGGTGCGAACCTATCCTTTCAAAGTGATCTAACGCGAGAGATGTCAGAAGGATTTACAGTAACTTTTGTCGCAATGCAGTTGGCATACTACATGGGGTTCGATGAAGTCTTTCTGATTGGTGTTGACCATCATTTTAACGAAACTAGCAAAACTGAAAAACGCCAGTTCTTGAAAGGGGATGATCCGAATCACTTCTCGCCTGACTATTTCAAAGATCAAACGTGGGATTTGCCTGATCTCGAAGGTTCTGAACTCGCGTATATGTTAGCGCGTTTTGCTTTCGAGAGGGATGGGAGAAAGATTTGGGATGCAACGATCAAAGGGAGATTGGAGGTTTTTGAGAAGATTTCCTATAAAGACGCACTTGCCCGAGCAACGGCGAAGTAGTTATGTGGGACTTCTACGGTCAGCGTGCCTACCAATTTAGATCCTTTTCGTAGCCCAGTCGGACTAGAAGATCTCCATATCGTTCCTTGAACAAAGATGTAATTTTGGGAGTAAAGTGATTTTGCCATGACTCGACGTCGGATGAACTCGTGTTGCGTAGATTAAGGCCTGCGATTGAAGGAACCTTCAAGAACGTCGCGATTTGTTTGAGGCACTGCTGCGTATTCGCGGCATAGGCCTCTAGCTTAACTGTCATGATCCGATGGTCGTCGAGATTGGCGCCGATCTGATCGGTTAAGACCTCGCCGGATATATTATTGAGCTCGTAGAGAATTCCTTCCTCTTCGCCCAGTTCTCTCAGTTTCGGACGATCGAGAATCAATTTGTCCCAAACCCAGCCACGATAGTGTGTGTGGTGGTCGGTCTTGTGGTGAAAGTAATTCGAAATCAAAATATGTCTCGGATCCCGAATCACTCGAAGCCCTAGCCAGTCTTCGGTTGTCTGCTGAACCAGTTCAAGAGACCTTTGCGTTGTATTCGCAAAGACCACGACTTCTCTTTCGTCCTCGGCTAGATTGGAGAGGTCAATATTCTGCAGGTCAAGTTCATCCATTTGAGAGTAATGGAAGGGTGGTGATTTGACTTCATAACCCTTAAAGTCTGCTCCAATTAGCTCGGCGACCCTGGAAAAGACCTCGAATCTGAAAAATCTGGAAGCACACTTGTGGTGACCGAAGAAGACGAGGCGTTGTGGAGCATCAGGATAACGAATTTCACCGAGCTGTCGCTCAATCGCCGTTGTGCGTTCTTCGAGGTAAGTTTCTGTAACAGATTGAGCTAGCTGAGCGGCCAGATTGGTCTGTGACTTTTCTAGAGATTCAACTCTCGCGCTTGCTTTCTCAAGCGAGACTCGCTGAGGCGCAACGAGTTCGTTTAGTTGGAGAACAAGCCTGGTCTCTGCCCTCTGGACGGAGGTATCGATTCGGCGCTGCAATTGTCGCTTGAAACGATTGAGCGCTGTTTCCAGGTAGCTCAAAGTCAGTAATGTGAAGATGCATGAAAGCGTAAGTACTAATCCAACTGTGAAGAGCCACCAGATGTAGCTCCCGGTCGTTGTTAGGAACAAAGCGGTCAATTCCAACGCGACTACGACGCACGCGAACGCAGCGAACGATTTGCGTCGAATAGACATATTCAAAGCGTGGCGTGCAATGTCAGCCAGGCGGCGAATCGTTCTAGGGGTCTTTTTGTTTCGGAACTGGTGTTCTTCGACTAAATGTACATCTATAGTGGATCTACTGTCGGCGATGGCTGCATTGTGATCTGCCGCAAAGGTTTCAAGTGTCTCATTCAGTGGCGGGGTTTCCTCCGTTGTTGACAAGTTGTTGTCTGCATTCGGCGAGGTCGAATTGGTGTCAATATGATCGGGCGATTGAATCAAACCATCCAATGTTTCCAGAAGTGTTGGGCGAGATCCATCTGATTCGGACGCTGGATGTTCCGGGTGATCAATAGGCCTGGTGGTCGGTCGTGATGGTTGAGGTAGTTCTGCATGCTCAATTACTGGCTTGATCAGTTCGTTCAGCGACTGGAACAATGACTTCTGCGGCACAACTCGCGTAGTGGAGTCTGAATTGTCCGACCGGCGATGTGGAGACGTCTCGGGCTTGATCGGTTGTATTAGCCTACGCAATGAGTCGAGCAGGTTCTTCGTTCGTCTTGTCTGGTGTTGTCCTTCATGAATTGCACTTGATCGCTCATCCAGCCGAATTACTTTACTAAGAGCACTGGTAAGC
Organism: Pseudomonadales bacterium; assembly: GCA_028281885.1. Taxonomy (GTDB): domain Bacteria; phylum Pseudomonadota; class Gammaproteobacteria; order Pseudomonadales; family Azotimanducaceae; genus JANQJA01. Next base: position 177,905 of record JANQJA010000011.1, read on the forward strand.
AGTTGGTCATCGGGTGGGTTTAGGAAGCCAATTAAATTGCCCCAGGATGTTGTGTCTTCAAGCTCACAGGGATAATGTTTGATGCCGCGCCAGTCGTGCGCGATTCCGTAGCGCTTGATCGGGTACCATTCGCTTACATAAACAGTGTATCCATTTTCTACTAGATAGTCTGCGATATCCTTCCATGTGTGTCCAAGTCTCGAGGTTTTTGAATCCTCGAACTCGCACTGGACGATTCTTGGTCTGTTAGTTGACCATGGGACGCCGCGCAGTACGGAGAGGTCGTGGCCTTCGACATCGATTTTCAGATAGTCGATCTCTCCGAGATTGAATTCTTCAATAACGTCAGTGATTGTCGTAGTGTGAACTACATCAACCTGCTTATGGGAATCTCTGAATGCCATTAGACCACTAATGCCGGTACTTTCGGGAGATCGAAAGAATGGAACAGCGTTCGAAGTAACGTCGGAAACAGCACGTTCGTCAATGTGAACGTTTGGTGATTCGGAAAATCTTCGTTGGAGTTGTTCACGGTTCACGGCATCGGGTTCAAAACAGAACGAGTTCCAGCCGTTTTCTACAAAATATGTAGAGCTCATTCCATGGTGTGCACCGACATCGATCATCTGTCCTGGGGAATCGGTAGCGATTAGCTTTGCAATCAGTTCCGACTCATCGATTCTGGCATGATCGTTTCGTCGAAACGGTTTTTTGATGAATCTCTGGCTGGAGTGTCCAATGTCTGCTGTTGAATTTAACGCTGAAAGAAATCGATCTCTGATTTCATGGATGTTGAGAGTCGTTCTGCTGATCGCAAGCGCGTTTGAGATGGTCGCCTTTACGGTTGCAGGATCTGACAAAAGTTGGAGGATCGCATGTTCAATTGCGGAAGTGTCGATCTCTGAGACAACGAGTGCGCAATCATAGTATTTCAAGAATTCGACTGTCGCCACATTTGACGGTCCATGTGCGAGCGTTGGGACCCCTGACGCGAGACACTCAGGCATCTTGTTTGCCAGTGAATACTGGATATAAGTCTTGGACCTATTGTCGAAGTTGTATGCGATCAACAACAAGTCAGCGCCTTGTATCCACTTTCGATATTCGTGATCGGGAAGCGTCGAAGAAATGATTTGAGTGTGATCGAGGTTTTCAAATTTGTGCTGTGCTAGATTTCTGAAATATTGGTTGGTCTTTATTTCAAATCGGATCGGCTGTGTCATTGCAAGCTTTTCGATGGTCTCGGCCACGCGCACAATGCTATCTAAGGTCATATCTTCTGCGAGCGAGCCGGCATATCTCACTAGGATTTCCCGTCCCTCTGGTGGCGTCCAAACCTTAGTTTCCCAATCGTTGGGATCAATGCCATTTGCAATTGGCTCGAAAGACACTCTGTAGCGTTGCTCAAAAGCATCTGACATCGACTGGCTAATGCTGAAGCATCTGTGAGATCGTTTGAGAAGAATCTTCAAATCTGAAAGTAACTCGGGTGACTTGGGGTCGCGGGCCCGCTCAAGTGCCATTGGCCAGTCATCCACTATCCATGTTACTAACGGTATAGTTGGCCAGCGTTCTACAAATTTCATAGCAAGTTGATGAAGCTTGGAGTTGTTTGGCACCGGCCTATACAATATAACGTCAGGCCGGAAATCTTCGACCAATTGTCTGGCGTCATTGAAGCTTTCGACCACTCTTTGCTTTCCCATGAATGAGAAATCGACTTGGTCTTCTCCCCCAGAAAAGAATTGTAGGAGGTTTGAGGCCGGCCAATTGGAAAAGATGTTCTTCTTTAGTTCACCGGTTGCAGTACCGTCCCCGGTCCTAGTGAAGTCGACAAGTAAGCATCTTGGACTATCGCTTGGGCTCAATGGAGAAGCTTTCAATCTTGGCCGATGGAAGGGAGAAAACAGACTGTCGAAGTTTATGCGAGGAAATACCTCCAGTTCCCCGCCCATTGTTGCGTTCAGAATTTGTTGATTGCTATCGCTTACAACAGTTCGGGCCTCTTCGTATGCGTCAAGCATCTTGTCGACCTGAGGATCATGCCAGCGGTATCCCTTTCCGAAATAGTCGGGATGGAAGTGATTTGGGTCGTCGGACTCCATATCGAGGATACCGACTGAATACCGGCTGCCCAGATTTACATCTGTAGGAATCTCATAGTCTGCATCTACACCTATCAGATAGATCTCCTTAAAGCCCATATAATAAGCAAGTTGCAGACATGTAAATGTTACAGTGCATCCTGCGTATGTGTTCTCTGCTGCATCCGTCGAGAAGTCGAACCCGTCCGGATAGCTCTTTCTGGGCAGATGCTTGAAGAAAGTTGTGTTCGGTCCGTCGTCAAGACAGTATGCAAGGTAGATTGGAAAGAGTTTGTGCGGCCCTTTCAACGCGTTTATCGCATCTTGTCGATCTTCAGCGACAAGGTGGTCTTCGACGACATAAAAGGTCGGAGTCCAGTCTAGATCTGCCATTTTTAGAAAGAATCCGTTGACGGCAAAAGTCACTTCATTCTTAAGGGCTGCAAGATTGGTTTGGTTAAGGCTGGGTCCGTTGCCAATTACGAAGCACCGCTCTTGATCCTTGTATCGTTCTCTTAAAGCCCGAAGTTGGGGTTGATAGGTTTGCTCGAAAGTCTCTTCATAGATTCGTTTGACCGCACGTAGGCCCGAAAGGGCTTTGTCAGCACCGATTTTCTCTGTAGGGAGAAAAATCTCAGAACGTGTCGGTAGTGACTCGACTATGGAGTCGATCTCCGCTTGTTGCTTAGACTCGGTATTTGAAATCATTGCTTTCCTTGAACATCTAGTACTGGAGTGGCGCTGGAATGATGGTCAGCGCAGCCTCAGTTCGATAATATCGCGACTGGTAGAAAGTGGTCTAGGTTCAAAAAGATGTTTGAAACATTGTGAATGATTTTTGGAAAGATCGGCCCGTAGCCGTGACAGGGGCCAGTGGCTTTATCGCGAGCCACCTTTGTGAGGCGCTTGTTCAAGTGGGCGCTAGAGTTCGTGCTATCACACACTACGATAGCCGTGCCGAGCAGTCCAATCTGGAATTCGTTAGCGAAGACGTCCGGAGCTCTCTGGAGGTTATTCCAGGTGATGTTACTGATCCGTGGTTTGTCTCGCGTGTACTTGATGATCAGGATACTGTTTTTCATCTTGCCGCGCTTATCGCGATTCCCTACTCTTACAGGGCACCAGCTTCATATGTGAAGACAAACGTTGAGGGTACCTTGAACGTGCTTGAGGCGTTTCGCACTTCCTGCGGGCGCAAGCTGGTCCATACGTCTACATCTGAGGTGTACGGGACGGCGCAATACACGCCCATTGACGAGCAACATCCCCTTCAGGGTCAGTCGCCATATTCAGCATCGAAGATTGGCGCCGACAAGATTGCTGAAAGTTACTTTCTATCGTTTGACACGCCTGTGGTGACCCTACGCCCCTTCAACACATATGGTCCTCGCCAAAGCGCGCGGGCAGTTATTCCCACGATTATCGCGCAGTGTCTTTCTCAGAGTAGCGAGATTCAGTTGGGGGATTTAAGAACGGTCAGAGATTTCAACTTTGTTCTAGATACTGTGGATGCGTTTCTTGAAGTCGCTAGCAACGATTCGTGTATTGGCGAAACCTTTAATGCGGGTTCCGGTGAGGTAGTTACGATCCGAGAGACGGCTGAGATGATTTTGCGTTTGACGGGAGCGAACAAAGAAATTCGTGAGGATGCTTCGAGGATGCGTCCCGAGAAGAGCGAAGTAAGAGTATTGCGCGCAGATGCATCGAAGCTAATGTCAGCAACCAAGTGGCAGCCGAGATATTCACTTGAGCAAGGCTTGAAACGAACTATTGATTTTGTGCGTAATCACATCGATACATTTCGACCTGGGACAAATGCAATATGAATCGTGATGTTGGTGTCCATGCAGTTATCCTGGCTGGTGGTCAAGGTACTAGGTTGAAACCCTATACTACTGTTGTCCCAAAACCGCTTATGCCGATTGGCGACGTGCCAATTCTTGAGGTCGTATTACGCCAACTTGGCGCCGCTGGTATTAAGCGTGTGACTATTGCGACCGGTTATCTTGCCCATCTCATTGAGGCATTTGTTGGAGACGGTGTTAGATGGGGACTCGATGTCGATTATTCCTTGGAAGAGCACTCGCTTGGTACGGCGGGTCCGATTGCGCTTCTGAAAGAGAAGTTAATCGGCTCTGATGTTGTTATTGCGCTCAACGGCGATATTCTTACTACCCTCAATTATCGAGAGGCTATCGATTTTCATCGAAACAATGCGGCAGCAGCAACCATTTGCGTCAATCGGAGAGAGCAGTTTGTTGATTTTGGAGTTATTCATTCGGATGAGACAGGGCGCTTCCAGCGATATGAAGAGAAGCCGACGCTAGAGTATGAAGTCTCGATGGGCATCAACATCTTTTCAACAGAGGCGCTAGAATATTTATTGAAGCCAACCGAGTTCGACAATATTCCGGATTTGATCACACGATTACATGAAGGGGGTCAAAAGGTTTTTGCTTACAAGGAACCCTGTTATTGGTTGGATATTGGTCGTGTGGACGACTACAATGAAGCGACTCGGGTTTTCGATGATCGCAGGTCCGAGTTCCTGCCGGATTGAATACTTTGTGTCAAAGGTGGTGTTGGCTTGGGCTGCGAAAGCTTCAGGCAAATGATGGCGAGTAGGGGGCAGGTCTAGTCACAATGTCGCTACGTTCTTCGATCCGAAGCTGGTTGAGTGTGACGTTTCGGGTTTGTGTGTCTTGCGGGTTGCTTGTATTCCTGATACAGAGCATAGACACGACAGAACTGGATTTTTCTGATCTTCCCCTGTCGGGGCTAGATGTTGTAACCGTAGTGATGCTTCTTTGTCTCGGGGCGGTATCTAATGCTTTTCGGTGGAAACTGATTCTTGTTAGGTGCGGACACGTCATCAGTAGCTTTGAGGCGGTTCGCCTTTTTTTTGTTGGACTTTTTTTTAGTCAAGCCTTGCCGACGTCCATTGGAGGAGATGCCGTTAGAGGTTACTACCTTACCAAACTGGGAGTTAGTGTAGAGGATGCGGTCAAGAGCGTCTTGATAGATCGATTGAGCGGTCTATTTTGTCTATTGATCTTGTCGGGGTCTGGACTTTTCTTGCTCTTACTGCTGAACGTCAGCTTTCAGCTCGTGGTTGTATTTGGTGTCCTTGTTTTGGCGTCATCGATTGGCTTTGTCTTCCTGGTATCTCTGGACCTGCTTCCATTGTTCACCGTTCCAACCTGGATAAGTCAAGCCAGAGGGATGTCGCGTAGTGCAAGGAGCATTCTATTTAATCAATCAGAGTACTGGATCTTTACTTTGTCGTTGATTGGTCAGGCGTTGTCGATACAAGCTTTTATTACGTTGGGCTCCGCGATGAACATCAGTATCGAATTCTACATCTGGTGGGCCTTAATTCCTTCGGTTCTTATCGCGACTATCATTCCGATTTCTTTAGCTGGATGGGGTGTTCGAGAGGGGCTGATTGTCTACTCTTTAAACGCTTTCGCAGTCGACTCAGAGCGTGCGTTGATAGTTGCAATTTTATTTGGCTTCGCGCAGGTGATTCGAGCGCTGCCAGGAGGAGTGAGTTGGCTGTTGGATAGTAGAAATGGGAAGTAGCGACCTCAATCGTAAAGAAGGCTTGGCCTGTCGAGGTGCCTTGCAAGTATGTTTGTTAAGAACAGGGACGATACTTCTCCGAGTGATCGCAATTTTGGCAATCAATTTTGTGATATTCGCTCATCAAGTGTTGCAGCGCGAAGAGGTAAACTCAGTCCAATATATGAGTCTCTTGCATTCGGTCAATTCCGCAGCAACCTTTCTGGACCAAGACGTCTATTTTCTGGTCGATTATCCTGACGGGAGCTTCAGAGCTTGGGAAACTCTCGCAGTTGATGACCCAGGTTATCCATTCATGTTGACGACCCTTGTGGGGTTAGGTGCGATCCAGCTAAATCCTGATGTTGTGGAACTTGTCACACGTGAAAACTATCACTTGTATGGTCTGTTCGATCCTCGGCACCCTAATAGTGGATCAGTTCAGCGTCGGTATGATCCAGCCATTGAAGATCTAGTAACGGCGATCTGGCGTGTTCCGTTCTATGTTTACTTCCTGGTGGTCAGTCTAATTTCGATTGTCTTGCTTACGCTTTATTCGTCATGGGGGCCTGTAAGAGTAATTCTTGCGAACATATTTTTGTTACAGCTACCATTGGTTGCGCCCAGCTTATTTTTTGACAGATTGCACTCTCATTCCTTGATTGTGTCTTCAGTAATGTGCGGTGTATTGGCGGCATTGTTGATTCTGTCAGGATATAGGAGGTCGCTTCCCTTTACAGCAGTGCTCAATATTTTGGCGGGATTTCTTTTGGGTATTGGAGACCAGATGCGCCATGCTGAAGGACTTATCTTGATTGTAGCGATTTTAATGGGATCGATTTTTCTCGAAAGGACCTGGCCGCGAAAGTTTTTTATTGTCTTTGTGTTGATCGCCAGCTTCGGCCTAGTAGGCTTACTGTCTGATGCGCTTCGATATGAGCGAAATCAGCAGGTAGAAATATCGGGCGCTTCAACACAGCAATCGAATCACCCGTTTGGTCATGTTGGACTAATGGGTGTCAGACAGTCTGACAATGCTCTCGGTGTCAAGAATATGGACGAGATTGCGAAGGCGGTTGCGGAACATGCTGGTAAGGACCTAAAGATGGGGCAGCCAGAATATCATCTCGCAGCGCAAAGACTTTTTTTGGAGTACGTTCGCACCAACCCCATGGAGTACTTCACGATCCTAATCGCAAAGGTAGGTCCGATCGCTCAGTATGCTGCCTTCCGTATGCTTCCGGAAAGTTTAAAAACTGATGTTAAGAAAGTCATTGCGGGTGGTCTCTGGATGATATTCCTTTTGTTCTTGGCTGTAGGCATCATCTGGGGCGGATTTGAAGTGCGATGGTTCTCTTGTGTCCTTGTTCTTGTTTCAGCCGGATGCCTCGCGCCTCCGATATTGACTGGTGCTTACTATTCATTCGGACTAACAGTCCTGCTCTTCCTTGTATTGCTCGCCGGTACTCTTTGGATGCTTGGTTTCAGCCCTGCCCGCCGTCATGAGTGATGTACATGCGACGCCGTTTGTTTTGATAACTGGCAATGCACGATCGGGAACGACCTTTGTGTCATCCCAGCTTGCGCGCAAGTTTGACATTGCGATTCCCGTCGAGAGCTTTTTTATCCCGCACTTTGAACGCTATGCAGGTCTGTTCTCGATCCTGGGTCGGGGCGATAGTCGGTTGCTCGCTCAAGCGGTGCAGGACTATCTTGAAATATCCCTGTATGCGGGAACGCGGTCTCCGGCGCCTCAGAGCATGTTGCTGAACAGCCTGCTGTCAACAATCTATAGACAGCGAGCGACACTGAGTAATTGCCATGGATATAGTGAGTTCTTGAATGAGCTCTTTAGACTGTACGCGGAGGAGCAAGGGGCCAGCCGCTGGGGTGAGAAAGGTATGAACTATGAGCTAGAACGATTAGAGCGGTACGATCGGTGTCTAAATCATATGAAAGTCCTTCACATCGTTCGTGATGGTCGGGACGTCGCGCTATCTTGGATGAGGGAGTGGTTCGGCCCAAAATCGGTAGCAGAGTCGGCGATGCTCTGGCGACGTCACGTGCTCCATTATCGTGCCTGGGGAAACCAGAATCCAGATCGCTATTTCGAGGTTCGGTACGAGGACTTTCTTGCTCGTCCAGATTCAATACTTTCAGCGATCGGTATGTTTTTCGAGTTGAACCCAATTGAGTCAGATGCCGGTTCCACATTGACCGATAGCTTGCGTCACGAAGTTTGGGCGCGCAACTTGCGTCGGCCCATCATGAAGGAAAACTCAAACAAGTGGATTCGAGAGATGTCTTCGCGCGACGTCGCCCTGTTCGAGTCAATCGCGGGAGACGCGTTGAATCGATTCGGGTATTCGCCCGCTACTGAGTCACGATATTCAAAGCTCTTTGTTCGTCGATTGCAGGGTTATGTCCTCAGGCTCGCTGACTCGAATTTCTATAGACGTAAGATTAGGAGACATCTCCCCCTGGTATTAATTGTATCCCGTCTAATAGCTTATCGATTCGTTTCGTTCCTGATAGATCGTTTTGTCGTGCGTGGCGTGCGAGTTGTGGAGGTTAAGTGAATTCGCGGAAATTTCTGATAGTGAACGCCGATGATTTTGGCATAAGTGAGTCGGTATCTCGGGGTATTCTGTTTGGTCATGAGTTCGGGGTCGTTTCATCTACGACGGCCATCACGAACGGTAGATTTTTTGAAGAAGGTGCGCGATTGCTCCGTTCGATGCCGGCGTTGGGTGTAGGTGTCCACTTAAATCTGGACGAGGAGACAGCGGCTTTGCCCCCTTCAAAAATCCCTTCGCTCGTGGATGAAGAGGGTAGGTTCTATTCTCGATGGACTATGATTAGTCGATTAATTCGCGGCACCTCGTTGGTTTCAGATGTTGCGGCAGAATGGAGCGCGCAGATCCGGCGTTGCCTGGATTTTGGTATCAGCCCTAGTCATCTTGACTCGCACGGTCATATTTATCATCTTCCAGTGCTTCACGCGCTGATCGGAGATTTGGCTGTCAAGTTTGGCATTAACTCGGTTAGGAGAACCACACCTCAACTGGGCTCTTTGGCGAGGAACCCCGGCGCGCTCATGAAGTCCATATCGCTGCTCGCTTGCGGGATTCCCTTTGACCGCAGACCTCAACTTCAAAAGGTGGCGAAGGTTCGAGCAATTGGGTTGGAAGAAAGTGGCCGATGTACGCACCTAGATCTGGTAAATCATATACGACGGTTACCACCCGGCGTCACTGAAATCATGTTGCATCCAGGATTCAATGGGCCCGATAACAGTGTTTATGAGGGATGGCAATATCGATGGGAGCAGGAACTTCAGGCGATTACCGACATTCGGGTGATTGAAGAAATCGAGAGAAATGGCGTTGAGCTCGTTAGTCATCACGATCTGGTGGGACTTAGATATGAATAACCAGAAGAATGACAAGTGGCAGGATTATTGGAATAGCGATGAAGTTGAGAAACTTGAGACGCCCTATTGGACGGAGTTTTACGTAGATGCGATTAGTGCGCTCGACGTCATCGGGGCAGAAGCTACGGTTCTAGATTTTGGCGCAGGATGGGGGGCTATTGGTGCATCCTTGGGCGCGCACTGTAGAAGACTCATCCTTCTCGATGCTAGTGAAAAGCTAAGGCATCTTATGGCTCGTCGATTCGAGGACGACTCTGGAACCCTGGTAGTGGCTTCCTTGGAAGAGGTTAATGAATCAATCGACGTCATACTGGCAAATAGTGTCTTCCAGTATATCCCTCTTCACGAAGGTGTTCGCATTCTAGAGAGCTTCAGTTTGATATCGCGCCCGGGGACGATACTCCTGATGTCGGATCTCGTTCCGATAAAGTATTCAAAGGTGGAGGATCTTATATTCTTGCTTGCTCATACATTCCGAGTTGGAAGGCTTCCAACGTTTATTTCTCATGTCTGGCGCGCTGTTCGGCAGTCAGGTGACACGAATCTCGCGGATAGATTAGAACGATATGAGAGCGGTTTTATACTGCGTGTACTCGATCAGCTCGGTTTTGATGCGAAAGTGCTTCCTCGCAATCTGACACCATCCTCAAGAAGGTACTCGGTACTGGCGGTTAAGCGAGCCGACAGATCTATTCAGGAGGAACTGTGAGCGATAGACGTGTCTTGGTGCTTGGTGGAGCGGGCTTCATCGGAAGCCATGTAGTAGCTGAACTCATAAAAAGCGATTACGAGGTTTTTGTTATTGATGGACTTTGCCCAGAGACCGGAGGAGCGGCGGAAAATTTGGCCGAAATCGGACTGGCTGAATCCAATGTCAATCTTGAACCGATCGCGTCGAGTCCAGATGTGCGTGACTGGCTATCGAGTTCCAACGTTGTATTGGATCTGATGGCACTAACTTCTCATGGATACGGTTTTGAGCATCCAATCCAGGACGCGATGTTCAATCTTATGTCACACGTTGTGCTTCTAGATCTGATCCAGGAGGTTTCCTATCGCGGGCGCGTCGTGTTATTCGGATCAAGAGGGCAATACGGCAGGGTTGATGATCACGGATTCGACGAGTCTGTACGAAGAGAACCACTGGATCCACAAGGGGTTAATAAAGCGGCAGCCGAGAGGCTTTTCGAATTATACTCTCGTCGCGTGGGTTTTCATTGTGACGCACTTAGAATCACGAACTGCTTCGGCCCTCGTCAGAAGTTGAAGGGTGATGACATTGGATTGGTTGGGACCTTCATTAAAGAGCTACTGAGAAATCGCGAGATTGATCTGTACGGATCAGGCGACAGGACCAAGGATCTGCTTTTCGTGAACGATTTGGTAGAAATGGTTGCAAATTTGTTGCAGAAGCCGGGCGGCGGCTTCCGAGCGTTGAACGTCGGGGGCGCTGCCGTCGCTGTGGGCGATTTAGTAAGTCTGCTCGTTGAAATTTGCGGCACCGGATCCTATAGGATTACGCCATTTCCTGAAGAGACGTTGCAATCAGACGTTGGCGAAGCCGCGATGGATTGTTCGGCTTTGCAGGAAATCGCTGGCGTGGCTGAGTTGACCGAATTATCTTGCGCTCTAGAGATAACAGTTGAAGATTTCAAGAAGCGGTTGGGAGAGTAGTTTGATCTGGAGATGTGATTTGCAGGCACAGTATGAAGCCTTTCGTGAGGAAGTGCTTTCAACCGTAAGTGATGTGCTTGAATCGGGACGCTACACGCTTGCTGAAAGGGTCAGATCTTTTGAAGCTGAGTTTGCTGAATTTGTTGACGCCCAACATTGTTTATCCGTCGGCAGCGGGACGGATGCACTGATTATCAGTCTAAAGTTGGCTGGAATCGAGCCTGGAGATGAGGTTATAACCACCCCCTTTACAGCAATACCGACGGTGTCGGCGATAATCGCGGCCGGAGCGAAGCCGGTATTCGTAGATATAGAAGAGTCGACCTATTTAATGGACATCAACAAAGCACTTGCAGCTGTTAATGAGAGAACCAAAGCGGTGATGCCTGTTCACATTTTTGGAAATGTATTCGATGTTGAGGCACTTCGTTCTGAGTTGCGTGAAGATATCCTGATGATAGAGGATGCAGCGCAGGCACATGGTAGCCGTATTCGGGGGCGCTCTGCTGGTGCGATTGGTGATCTCGGAGCGTTTAGCTTTTACCCAACCAAGAATCTAGGTGGCTACGGCGACGGTGGCGCAATCGTATTCGAGCGAGAAGAGTTCCGACCTAGGATCGAAAGGTTGCGTCAGTATGGAATGGTCGACAAGGATCATATTGTGCACCACGGTATCAATTCGAGGATGGACGAGATTCAAGCTGCAATCCTTTTGGTTAAGCTAAAACATCTGGAAGCGATGAATCGACGGCGTCGTGAACTTGCTGATGTTTACGTTTCAGAACTTGAAGGTTATCTTTTATTTCAAGAAATACCGAAGGACGTTGTACACAATTTCCACGTCATGGTGGGTCGCGTTATAGGAGATAGGAACGCGCTTTTGGAGCGCATGACCCGACGCGAGATTCAGTGCAATATCTACTATCCGTTACCGTTACATCTCCAGGAAGCCAATCGGTTTCTTGGTTATCAGGTTGGTGATTTTCCGATAACGGAGAAGTTGTGTGGCGAGGTACTTGCGCTACCTATGTATCCTGAACTCCCCGAACCATTGTTGCGAAGAACGATAGAGGTGCTTAGATCGGAGATGGGAGAGATGAATGCCCGCTTTGGATAAACCTACTGTTTCAGTGGTTCTGCCAACGCTCAACGAAGCGAAGAACATTCCGATCATTACGAACATGCTTCGTGATAGGCTTCGTGAATCGGAATGTGACTATGAAATTATTTTCGTTGATGATGATAGTCACGACGGGTCTGATGAGATCTTCGATCGGTTAAACTGTGAAGACCCGAAAGTACGATTTATTGTGATGTCCAGGCGATTTGGTGATCAGGTTTGTCTGATGGCGGGCATCAATGCGGCGACTGGAGACGCGGTCATCACGATGGATTCAGATCTGCAACATCCGCCTAGTGATATCCCGAAAATGATCGCGGCATGGAAGCAAGGGGCGGATATCGTCATTATGATCCGCAAGTCGGCTGGCCATCGAAGTTGGGTTAAGAAGCTGACAGAAATTTCTTTCTACCGCATCTTAAGCCTGCTGTCGGACTCGCCTATCATCCATAGATTTGCTGGGTTTGCATTGATTGACCGCAGAGCAGTTGATGCGGTCAGCCAACACCGGGAGGCCGAGCCCTTCTTGCGGGGCCTGATACCGCTTGTGGGATTCCGTCGCCAGGAAATGTTTTACGTCGAGAGTGAACGGCAGCACGGAGATACAAAATACAATTTTCTTAGGATGTGGCGTTTGGCTCTATCGGGATTAACGTCGTTTTCGGTTAAACCATTGTACTTCTCGATTTACTTCGGTGGATTCGTCGTTGCGATGGCGAGTATCTACGCGATGTATCTCCTGCTGCGATATTTGTTTCTCGACGAAGTTACGCAGCCTGGCTGGGCATCCACCATGATTATCACACTGTTCATGGGAGGGACCCAACTCTTTTGCATTGGACTCCTAGGGTTGTACCTAAGCAAGATTTTTCTGGAAGTAAAAGGCAGACCTCGATACACGATTGCCCGTCAAAGTTCTCCTCAACGGGATGTCAGGAAAGTAGATAGTACGCCGTCCTGAGTTGACGGGCGGCTTTGCGAACAGGAATGGACATTTGGGAGTAGGTATTGTTATCAATCGTTGATAAAGAAACGTATTGGAAATTGGTTGATGTTGGCTATGAGCGGCTGATTCCCAAGCCAGAAATCTGGCACCTCAAGTCGGTGCAAGACCTCGTTGCTCTAAGCGTTCTCCAGCATTGCGAGGACGAATCAATCGCAGAGATTGGAGGCGGAGCATCGCGCTTATTACCGTTTCTCGCGAAGCGAAACCAGTGTGCAAACATCGAAGAGTTTCGTGGGGAGAATGGCGGTCCCTCTAGCGAAATAGTGATTGAAAACGTTGAAAATATATCAACCAAGATTGGAGAGTTTTCAGAGTTGGTTGAGTCGGAGTCTTTCGACACGGTATTCTCGATTTCGGTGGTCGAACATGTTGGTTCTGATAGGCTGAAAGGCTTCTTTCGCGATTGCCATCGAATCTTGAGGCCAGGTGGCATCATGTGCCATTTAATCGACATCTATCTTGAGGACGTGAATGGCGACAATCGCTATGCGTCTTCAAGAATTGAACTCTATCGCGAGCCCTTCGAAACGGGATTATTCGAAGCGAAGGGTGATCTTCTTGTCAGCAAGGAAGCGGTGTTTTCAACGCGATATGTCACCAATCCCGACAATGTCATGATGCTCTGGAATCGGAGCGCCCCCCATCTCGTGGAAAAACGTCAATGCGCTCAAAGCTGTTCACTTTTGATGCTTGGGGTGAAAATCTAACCGTGTTGTACGCGTCCACAACTATTTTGTTGCGGTACGTTTTGAATATCTGAGCAAATATTAAGCGGTAGAAAACTCTGACTGGCAGTGAAACTAAGTGAGAGGTATTTATATATGGACTCAAACGGGCACATGTTCAACCTTCATGACGAACCGTTCTTTCTCTTGTAGGGTTCAACTTATGAAGTTCTGGGGTGGGCTTGCCCGCTTGGTCAAATATTAACCTGATCCTACGTTGCTGCGCTGAGGTATAGCTAAACCCATTCAATCATATTTCAACTACTACCGGCAGATTGCAATAATGTGATGGCGCAAATTGCAATTCTCGCCATTGTCACGACGGCGCCGGGTCCAAAAGTCCGCCGTGGATTCCGCCGCTGGCATTGATGCACGCACCATGAACGAATTGTGCTTTCTCTGAACACAGAAAAACAGCGAGCTCTGCGATCTCTTGTGGCTCCGCGATACGTCCTGCGGGATGGAGTTCCTCAAGCTTTCGTAGTTCTTCCTCGCGGCCAATAAAACCAGCATCTAGCATCTCTGTTCTCACCGCTGCGGGCTCTATCGCATTAATTCTTATTCGATCTCTGAGATCCACTGCAAGGCTTCGGGTCAGGGTGCTTAAGGCACCTTTAGTCGTGGCGTAAGTGACAAAACGTTGTTTCGTTTGCGTCGCGTGGATACTGCTAATGTTGACGACAGCACCATGATTTCTCTCAAGCTGTTCTAAAAAAAGCTGGATCAAGAAAAAAGGGGCGGAAAGATTTACAGCGAGGCTTTCGGCCCAGTCCGATCTGGTTACATCACGGCTACTGGCCAGCCTCTGGATTGCTGCATTATTGACGAGTGCAGAAATTCCAGTTTGATTGGTAGCTTGAGAAATGCGCGCTAAGAACTCGGCCGCGACTCCTTCATCGGTCGCCAACTCTGTTAGGTCGAGCGCCTGATGTTTGACTTTCTCATGCTGAAAAGGGTCCTTGTCAACACTATCTGTTGCAATGACCGAGTAACCCGCAGCGATGAATTCCCAAACAAGCGCTTGGCCGATGCCGCCGTTAGCACCAGTTATCAGCACCCACTTTTGGCTAGTCATTTAGGAATTCGCCAAGCAGTTTAAGAGCTTCGTTGGACGCACGACGCACTGCCTCTTCAGTATTTGAGCCGTTGTGGGAGCCAAATATGACGTTGTCGAAATCCCGCAATGCAGAACTCAATGGCAGCGGCTCGACTTCGAAGACATCGAGTGCTGCGCCAATGACTTTATTGCCTAAAATGGCGTCGATGAGTGCAGTCTCATCGATTAGGGGGCCTCGCGACACGTTGATGATCCGAATTCCTCGCTTTGTTTTGTTGAGGACGCGGGAGTCAAGCATTTGTTTGTTGCTGTCGGTGAGTGCACAGGCAAATATCAGGAAATCAATGTTCTCGATGTCCTGGGGCCAATCTACTCGCTCCATCGTTTCAATCCCCAGATTGCTATCAATAAATGGGTCGTATCCTATGAGCTGAACACCGAATCTCTCCAGCCGGTAGGCAATCGAATATCCGATGTCGCCGAGTCCGACGATTCCAACCACCTTCCCCCGCAGGCTGGTGCCTCTGGGTTTGGGCCAACCTCCGTGTTTTACGCCATCATGAATCTGATAAGTATGTCTCGCGAGCGCGAGAAGATAGGCGATCGCGAGATCAGCGACTTCTTCACCGAACTGTTTGGGCGTATTCGTGATCGGGATGTCTAATTCGTGGCACGCTTCGAAGTCGACGTTGTCAATACCGATACCCCATTTAACGGCGGCTCTCAGTTGACCATATTTGCCGGCCTCGAGGACTCTGCGCGTTGCCGGATCGTCGCCGATAATCCAGCCGTCAAAGTCGGGGAGTAGGTTAATCAATTCCTCCTCAGAAAGTACCTGGGTTGTTTCGGCACCGACAAGTTTCATATCGAGCTCTGCAGCATACTCCTCGAACTCGTTGATAAGTCCCAACATCGGGGGGCAAGTCACAAGTACGCGACTAGGCATTCTTATTCCTCATCACCAGCGATTCGACAAGATCCCAGTCGTGGGGCTCATCAATATCCAGTGACTCCAGGGGCGGCGTTTCGAAGAGGTATGGGTGTTCTCCAATTCGCGCACCTGTCTTGGCAAATGAGCTCCCAGAAAATATGTAGAGACATGAGTTCTCCTCGAACCATGGTTCAAGGTCCTGTGTGCGTATTAGATTGTTTGGATCATGATTGACGGCGCTGCCGTCTCCTCGATAAAAACGCGTTTGAGTTCGATTTACCGTGAAGAGTGAGTCATGTTCCGTTGACTCGCGAAAGGCATCAAGGGCGCTCGCGATTGTCTCGGAGGTGATGAGTGGATTCGTCGTATGTGTCATGAGGTATTCATCAGCCGGCTCATTGTTCACGTCGTCCTCGATGATCAGATTCATGGACACCATGTCGCCGCAAAGGTCTTGGCGTCGGTCGCGTAAGAGAACACGATCTGAGCTTTCCAGACCATGCTTGCTAAGGATGTCTCGGGCGTCGGTATTGATGACCACTTTCTCAACTTCATCAATCGCCAAAAGAGAATCCAGAATCCATCGGAACAGGGGCTTGTCGCCGAGCTGCCGAAAGTTCTTGCCGCTAACGCGTTCGCTGTGCGCTTTCATTGGCAGGAGCGCTATGGTTTTCGTCATTGTAGTGAACTTGCTCTAAGTCTTTTGGATAGAAGTAGTCGTGTTTACGCCTCTTGCTGACTTTTCTCAGTTCCTTGCTCCCTTGATAGGTGCCCCAGTATTGATTTACGCGAAACAGAACGATGGACAATAGCTCAGGAAGAAAACGTTTCTCCTCGATGGTCCGGGACAGGTCGCCGAGAATCCCGGCAACGCAAAATCGGCAGAAGTCGGCTAACAAAAAATGAACCTCGGGCATGATCTGTTGCAGCGCATAAGCTTCCCGCTCGTAGCGAATACGAACTTGTCGCCAATCTTCATCGTGTATATGAAAGACAGGGGCAGATGCGATGTAACCTATTGAATGGCCAGCTTCCAACAGTAATTTTGCAAGATACATATCCTCAAGGCCGGTCAGGCCCTCGTTAAATCGAAAGAGGTCAAATGCCTCGCGGCTTAAGGCGGCATTGGCGTTGTTGCAGAAGAACCCTTGTTGGGGGACTTTTGAGTAGTTTGGGAAGAACTTCTCAAAATGGATTTTCTCCGAGAACTTCGTTGTGTCACGACCCAATTGACGGCCATATGTATAGGAGACCTTGCTCTCCACCAGGGGTTTGCACAGTTCGTCCAGCCAGGTTCTTGACGCTGGAATGCAGTGACCGCTGACGAAAACCAGAATGTCTCCGTTTGCAGCGTCACAGCCAAGGTTCAACGACCTGCCGAATGTGAATTCATCTTTGCGCATGTGCACAACGCGAACACTCGCACTTTCCGCGATGGCAAGCGTCTGATCAGTTGAGCCGGAGTCGACGATAACCACTTCATGATCAACGACTTCGCTACTCTGTTCGTTGATCGCCTGGAGCAGCTCTCCGAGATAACGCTGCTCGTTGTAGGTGCGGATGATAATACTTGCCAGCATAGGATGTTGCGTTAGTTGGCTCCAGCGGCGGAGCATACCATTTTTGCTGAGTTCAAAAGCGCAATCTAGCCCGGAATCTGGCAAGGTTGGGGTCCTTGACCTTCGCTATCCCCACCATTCCAAACCGGAATCGAAAGTCCTGTTTTCCATGCTAAAATCGCGCCTCTTTTGCAGTAGACAGAGGCATTCAGTTGGGCAAGACTCTTTATCAGAAGGTGTGGGACGACCATGTGGTGGGCCGTCTCGACAATGGCCAGTACCAGGTTTTCATGGCGCTGCACCTCATTCATGAGGTGACCAGCCCGCAGGCCTTCGGCATGCTTAGAGATAAGAAGCTCAGCGTGGCCTATCCCAAGCGCACCTTCGCCACCGTCGATCACATTATTCCGACCACGAGCCAAGCCCGTCCCTTTGAGGACGATATGGCCGAGCAGATGATCCAGGTGCTGGCGGACGCCACCGGCGAGCACGGTATTGAGTTCTTTGCACCGGAGACGGGAGCCCAGGGCATCGTACATGTGGTGGGACCGGAACTGGGGCTGACCCAGCCGGGTATGACCATCTGCTGTGGCGACAGCCATACGTCGACTCATGGTGCGTTCGGCACCATCGCGCTCGGGATCGGGACCAGCCAGGTACGTGATGTGCTCGCCAGTCAGACCCTTGCCATGGACCCGCTCAAGGTCCGGCGGATCCGGGTCGAAGGCAAGCTGGGCACGGGGGTTACGGCGAAAGACGTCATCCTGCACATCATCCGCGTGCTCGGCGTGAACGGCGGCGTGGGCTATGCCTATGAATATGCCGGTGCCGCGATTGACGCCATGACCATGGAAGAGCGGATGACCGTCTGCAATATGAGCATTGAAGGTGGGGCACGTTGCGGTTACATCAATCCGGATGAGACGACCTTCGACTTTCTCCGTGGTCGGGAAAGGGTGCCGCAGGGGGATGCCTTCGAGATTGCTGTCGAGAAGTGGCGTGGCTATGCGAGCGATCCGGATGCAGATTATGACGATGATGTATTGATCGAGGCCGCGGATATCAAGCCGACAGTGACCTGGGGGATTACACCGGGCCAGGCCATTTCCATTGAAGAGGCAACGCCGTCCCGTGGTGATGATGAACTGATCGGCGATGCGCTCCGCTATATGCAGCTTGAACCCAATACGCCGATCAAGGGCACCAGGATTGATGTCGCCTTTATTGGCAGCTGCACCAATGGCCGGTTGTCCGACTTTCAGGCGGTCGCCGAGAAGATCAAGGGCAAGCAGGTGGCTTCCAATGTGCGCGCCATCGCGGTGCCGGGCTCGGAGAAGGTCGACAAGGCCGCCCGGGAACTGGGCCTGCATGAAGTGTTCGAGGCGGCGGGTTTCGAATGGCGCAAGCCTGGCTGTTCCATGTGCCTGGCCATGAACCCGGACAAACTGGTCGGTGACGAGGTCTGCGCGTCCAGTTCTAACCGCAACTTTATCGGGCGCCAGGGTTCCAGTACGGGACGGACCATCCTGATGAGCCCGATCATGGTCGCTGCGGCGGCGATCGAAGGCCAGGTGGCGGATGCACGGGAGGTATTTGAGCTATGAGCGGGACAGCGATTACAAAGGTGGATGGGACGGCCGTCTATGTGAAAGGCAATGATATCGATACGGATCGAATCATCCCGGCGCGATTCCTGAAATGCGTCACCTTCGATGAACTGGGCCCGTCGCTCTTTTATGACGAACGCTTTGACGCGGACGGTCAGTCGAAAGGTCACGTGCTGGACGATCCAAAACACAAGGGGGCGTCGATCCTGATTTCCGATGCGAACTTCGGTTGTGGTTCCTCAAGGGAACACGCGCCCCAGGCCATTCAGAAGTTCGGCTTCAAGGCGGTGATCGCTGAATCTTTCGCTGAAATCTTCCATGGCAACTGCACCACGCTGGGCATTCCGTGCGTGATGATGCAAAAGGCTGATCGGACCAGACTTGGCGAGCTGATTGCGGCGGATCCCGAGGCCGATGTGGTGATTGATGTTGAAAATCTGAAGGTGATCTGTGCCAATACCATCTTCGATGTGACGATGAAGGAAAGTGCCCGCGAGGCGTTCCTGGCGGCCACCTATGATCCGCTGGATACACTGTTGGCGCAGCGTCGCGGTATCGATGAGACGGCAAAACGGCTTGGCTATGCCTGATCAGGTAAGCTGGATCCGGAGCAACTGAGAGCTCACTGACAATGTCGCGCAAAAAGATCGAAATCTACGATACCACCCTCCGGGACGGTAATCAGGGCGAGGGCGTCAACCTGTCGCTGGCGGACAAGCTCGATATCGCGCACGAGCTTGATGCCATGGGGGTGGACTTTATTGAGGGCGGCTGGCCGGGTTCCAACCCCAAGGATGATGAATTCTTTGCGCGGGCGCAGGCGCTCGAGCTGAAGCACGCGAAGATCACCGCCTTTGGTTCCACCCATCGATCCAGCGTTGAACCGGCAGAGGATCATTTCCTGCAGCAGCTGGTCGCCGCGAAGGCGGATGTCACCTGTATCTTTGGCAAGAGCTGGGATCTGCATGTCGAGCAGGCGCTGCGTGTGAGTGCCGAGCGCAATCTCGAAATGATTCAGGGCTCGGTGAGTTACCTGCGGGAAGCCACCGGCCAACCGGTCTTCTACGATGCCGAGCACTTTTTCGATGGCTTCAAGAGCGACCCGGGTTATGCGCTGGCCTGCCTTCTGGCCGCCTATGATGGCGGTGCGGAACGGATCATCCTGTGTGACACGAATGGGGGTGTGATGCCCCATGAACTGGGCGCGGCTGTTCGAGAAGTCCGAAAAGAGATTCCCGGGATCAGCCTGGGTATCCACGTGCATAACGATGGTGGCCTCGGCGTCGCCAATACGCTGCGGGCGATCGAGGAAGGCGTTGTTCAGGTTCAGGGAACGATCAACGGCATCGGTGAGCGTTGCGGCAATGTCGATCTGACATCTGTGATCGGTAATCTGGAACTGAAACTGGGTTACCAGTGTGTGCCGGAAGGCAGGTTGAAGGATCTGACCGGACTGTCGCGTAAGGTGTGGGAGTACCTGGGGATCCAGGGACCGAGCGGGCAGCCCTTTGTTGGACCGTCAGCGTTTGCCCACAAGGGTGGTGTTCATGTCAGCGCGGTACAGCGTAACCCGGGTACTTATGAGCATGTGGATCCGGAACTGGTGGGTAACTCCCGCAAGATTCTGATCAGCGAACTGGCCGGTGGTTCAAACCTTCGCGCCAAGCTGGCCAACCGGTACCCGGAGCTGGAAGACACGGGCGCGGCCAGGGCAATTCTGGAAGAAGTTCAGGATCGTGAGCATGCGGGCTATTCCTATGAAAAAGCGGACGGCAGCTTTGATCTGGTGGTACGCCGGCACATCGGCAAATTCAAACCGGTTTTCGAACCACTCTATTACCGCATCTACAGTCCGAGCAATGAAGAGCATTCAGACAGTGACGGCTTGATCGAAGCCTCCGTGAAGATTCGTGTGGGTGAAGAGATCCGACTGTGTGCCGCGGAGGGTAATGGTCCTGTGGATGCACTTAATCATGCGTTGCAGAAAGCGCTGTGCGAAGAGTTTCCGGTGGTGGGAGAGCTGCACCTGACCGATTACAGCGTGCGGGTTGTCAACAGTACTCAGGAAACGGCGGCGAAGGTTCGGGTGTATCTTGAACACAGCTTCGAGGGTGAGATCTTTGGCACCATCGGGGTCAACGTCGATATCATCAAAGCAAGCTGGAATGCGTTGATCGAGGCCTACCAGTACGCCTTGATGCAGCATGTGGACTTTGAGCGTGAAGTTCGCGAGGCTTCCTCAGGAGACGCTTGAGCGGACAAATTCGTAGACCGCTCTTTCCAGCGCATTCTGTTCGTCAAACTTCTCTCTGGCCCCGGCGGGAATGTCTTCGTCGTATTCCGATTGGTTGATCCTGCCAACGGTTTGTCTTGGTATCCCCAGCCAGTCCGCCAACCGGTCGACACTGTGCTGCAACTCTTCGGCAATGCCGATATGGGTGAACGTTTGCCGCAGAACCTCTTGATAGTCATCCTGGGTCATCCTGGGAAGAAAGGCACCAAAGAAGCTGCGCGGTGAATATTCCAGATAGTCAGTCAGGTTCCAGTTATTGGCGATGATGGGGTGGGCTGATCCCGCCTGGAATCCGCGATGGTCAGCCCTGGCCTGGCCTTTGACGTAGAAATAGTTTGAAACGTGGGCGTCGAAGGGATCGCGCAGGATGGTAATCGCCTGCGTTGTGCCCGGGTAGTAGTCGTCGACCCCTTCCGATCTCTGGTGATTGAAGTGCCCGTGAATACAAAGACCATGACGTGCCTTGCCAGTGAGAAGCGTTTTGAGCCGAACCTTTCTGGGTGGCTTGTTTCGCCGCTCGTTGTGATAGTGGAAATAGAGTTTTCGGCCAAACCAGCGGCGCAGGACATCGCGAAAAGACTGGCCCGCGCACTTTGGGATGTGGATGGAGATGAGCGGCTGGCTCGGGTCGTAGGGCACCATAAAAAAAGGGCCATCTGCGGCGAAAAGCCGCATTGTAGGCGTTGGCGGTGGCCGGGTCGATTAGGGTATCTTCTTAGCTTTTCAGCGAAAACCAACCGGAGTCTCCACCATGAAAGTAGACGCAGGCCTGACTGGCGACTGGCGCAAGATCCCCGAACACGTAAAACAGCTTGAAGCCGACGGCTACAGTGGTGTGGGATCGGCGGAAATGAATCACGATCCTTTCTTTCCGCTGCTGTTGGCGGCCG
Organism: Pseudomonadales bacterium; assembly: GCA_028281885.1. GTDB lineage: Bacteria > Pseudomonadota > Gammaproteobacteria > Pseudomonadales > Azotimanducaceae > JANQJA01. Next base: position 199,845 of record JANQJA010000011.1, read on the forward strand.
AGCACAGCGAGCAGATCGAAATTCATACCGGTATTGCGGTTGCCTTCGCTCGCAGCCCGATGATCCTGGCTAACCTGGGTCATGACCTGAATGCCTATTCGAAGGGCCGGTTTACCATGGGGCTCGGTTCCCAGATTCGTCCCCATATCACCAAGCGATTCAGTATGCCCTGGGGCGCGCCGGCGCCGCAGATGAAGGAACTCATTTCGGCCATGCGCGCGATCTGGGATAGCTGGTATGAAGGCAAGCCGCTCAACTTTGAAGGGGAGTACTACACTCATACCCTGATGACTCCGGCGTTTTCTCCCCAGGACACCCAGTACGGACCGCCGAAGGTTCGTCTCGCTGCGGTTGGCCCGGTCATGACGCGAGTGGCGGCTGAAGTGGCTGACGGCGTCATCGTTCATCCATTCAGCAATGAAAAGTATATCCGCGAGGTGACCCTGCCGGCGGTGGCAGAAGGATTAAAGCGTTCCGGCCGCAAGCGGGAAGATTTTGAGATTACCTACTCACCTTTCGTGATCTCCGGCAAGGACGAGGAGACGTTTGATGCCGTTAAGGCCAATGCGAAAAAACGTATTGCGTTCTATGGCTCAACGCCGGCTTACAAGAATGTGCTGGCCGTGCACGGCTGGGGTGATCTGCAGGGTGAGCTGAACCGCATGTCGAAAGAGGGCAAGTGGGACGAGATGGCAGAACTGATTACCGATGAGATGCTTAATACCTTCGGTGTGATGGGAGAGCCCGATACCATTGTTCCCGAGATGAAAAAGCGCTACAGCGACTTTGCCGACAGGACGGGTGGCGGTTTCACCTTTGTTGACGACGACAAACGCCGCGAGATGATTGCTGACCTGAAGGCCTAGACCGGTTCATCTATCGCGATGGAAGTACCTAAAGCTGTCGAATGGTTGGACGGTCGGCTGCGCCTGCTCGACCAGACCCGGTTACCCCAGGTCGAGTCGTACATTGATTGTAATGACATTAAAGAGGTTCGCGACGCCATCGCACGACTTTCGGTACGTGGTGCCCCCGCGATTGGTATCACCGCGGCTTACGGGCTGATTGTGGGAGTCCAGCCAGGGTCCGATCTGTACGAAAGACTCTCGGAGCGGGCAGAGTACCTGATCGGTGCGCGACCGACCGCGGTCAATCTGGCGTGGGCGGTACGAAGGATGATGTCAGTCGCTGATGCGGCGAAGGACTGCACGCCGGAGCAGATCCTGGTCCGCCTCGAACAGGAAGCCATTCGTATCCAAGAGGAAGACGCCGCTGCCTGCCGGGCAATTGGTGAGGCGGGGCTGCCATTGGTGAAGAAGCATCCGAGGCTGCTGACCCACTGCAATGCGGGTGCGCTGGCGGTGTCGGAGCTGGGCACGGCACTGGCGCCGATCTATCTGGCGCATCGGGCGGGGATCGATTTACATGTCTATGTGGATGAAACCCGGCCGTTGTTGCAGGGTGCGCGCTTGACCACTTTCGAACTGCAGCGTGCTGGTATACCCCATACCCTGATCAGCGATAGCGCTGCGGCACATATCATTGCTTCGAGAGAAGTCGACGCGGTGATTGTTGGTGCGGACCGCGTTGTCGCCAACGGCGACGTGGCAAACAAGATCGGGACCCTCGGTCTCGCGATTGTTTGTCATCACTTTGGTGTGCCGTTCTATGTCGCATGCCCGCGATCGACCATCGACCCCGACACACCATCCGGTGACCAGATCGTGATCGAGGAACGGCCGGCCGAAGAAGTGACAGCGTTCTCGGGGGCGCGCTATACGGCCGAGGGAACGCAGGCGCGTAATCCGGCTTTTGATGTCACCCCTGCGGCGCTTGTTACTGCGATCATTACTGATCGGGGTGTGGTTGAACCGCCTTACGACAATCATCTGTTGGAATTGCCGGCCTGATGGCAGAGCAAGAGGGCGTCATCAAGTTTGAGCTGACCCACGAAGCGATCGAACTTCTGAGCCTGGATATCTCATCGTTATCGGCCTGGCGACTGATCCTGAATCAGCTTGGTCTGGTTGGACAGGATCCTGATCGCTATGGCGGGCTCGGGTTTGGCAATCTCAGCCAGAGAACAAGCCATGGATTTCTCATTTCCGGATCACAGACAGGCGCGATCGATGATCCGGGTCCGGAGCACTATGCAGAAGTTGTCGACTGGGATGTGGGCAGTAACCTTGTGCAAAGCCGGGGACAGGTTGAGCCTTCTTCGGAATCCCTGACCCATGCGGTGATTTATGACTTGAACCCGGCGGTTTCTTTCGTGTTTCACGTTCACAGCCCCGATATCTGGCAAATGGCAGATAGACTTGGGCTCCCTGGAACCCCGCCAGATGTGGCGTACGGTACGGTGGCAATGGCAGAGGCGGTCCGCGACTTGTTTCCGGGCGACGCGGCAGAAGGGCTCCTTGTCATGCGTGGCCATGAGGATGGTGTGGTATCTTTTGGTCCTTCGGCAAAGGCAGCGGGGGAGCCGCTGGTCGAAGCGCAGGCGCAGGCGCGATCTCTCAGCAAGACAGTCAATCCGTCTCGTTAGCGGTATCTTTCTCTGCGGGCGGTGCCCGGTTGTGATCCCGGGCCAATGAGCCGACAATAGCCTGAGTCCAATTCCCCGGGTACCTGATGTTCGACAACAAACCATTACTGATTACGCTGGTCGGCGTCGGTATTCTGCTGTTTGTCGTAATCTTTTTCATGCTGGGGGACGGTGAGGAGTCGGCCCCGCCGGTGGTGACGGAAACAGTTGCCGTGCCACCGCCCGCGCCGGAGCCAGAGCCCCTGCCAGAGCCCGAGCCGGAACCTGAACCCGAGCCCGAACCTGCGCCGTTGCCGTTGCCGGAACCCGAACCTGAACCGGCGTTTGTGCTGCCTCTGCTGGAGGACAGCGATCAGCTGGTGCGTGACGGTGTGGTCAGTCTCACCCGACATGAAGGTATCAACAGCTGGCTGGGTACCACGGACCTCATTCGCAAGCTGGTGGTCGTGGCAGACAATATTTCCAACGGCAGGATTCCGCGTCAGCCGCTCGCATTTCTAACGCCGGAGGATCCGTTTACGGTACGCCAGCTGAGCGAGAATGAATTCATTGTCGATGAGTCCTCCTACCAGCGGTACAACCTTGCGACGGATATCTTTATTTCCATCGATGGTCGGCGGGCGGCAGAATTTTATGGCCTGCTCCGGCCGTTGTTCCAGTCAGCCTATGAGGAGCTTGGCTACCCCGAAGGTCATATCGACGATGTGATTCTTCAGGCGATCGGGCGCCTGCTGGAAACGCCGGTACTGGAGGAATCGCCGCTGCTGATTCAGCCCGTGGTGATGTATGAGTATGCCGATCCGGCGCTTGAAAACCTGAGCGGCGCGCAGAAGCAACTGCTGCGGATGGGGCCGCGCAACGTGCGCGCCATCCAGAACAAGCTGCGAGAACTGGCGAGGGAGCTGCGCGCCGTCCTGAACTAGGTCGTCGATCAGGCCACGAGTCTCCTCAGTACGAAATGGAGAATGCCGCCGTTCTCGTAATAGGCGAATTCATTTGGCGTATCAATACGAATCCGCGCGTTGAATGTGAATGATTCGCCGCTTTCTCTGGTCACTGTCACATTCACCGTTTTCTGTTCTGCTTCGATTGCCGGAATCGTGTATCGCTCGGTGCCATCCAGTTGCAGTGAAGCGGCGTTGTCGGCGCCGGAATATTCGAGCGGAAGGATACCCATCCCCACCAGGTTGGAACGATGGATACGCTCATAACTTTCGGCAATCACGGCTTTCACACCGAGCAACGCGGGTCCCTTGGCAGCCCAGTCGCGGGATGAACCGGTGCCATATTCCTTCCCCGCGAGAACGATCAGCGCCGTGCCGTCGGCTCGATATTGTTCCGCCGCATCGAAGATGCTGGTCTGGGTGTCTGAGGGAAAATGTTTCGTCCAGCTGCCTTCCGTGCCCGGCGCCAGCTCGTTCTTCAGGCGCACATTGGCGAAGGTGCCACGCATCATCACATCGTGGTTACCGCGCCGTGAACCGTAGGAATTGAAATCTTCGGGTGCGATCTGGCGTTCCCGCAGGTACTTGCCGGCCGGGCTCTCGGTGGCGATGGCGCCTGCGGGTGAAATATGGTCCGTGGTGACGCTATCACTCACCTTCACCAGGCAGCGTGCATCGACGATGTCTCTGGCGCCCGGAATGTTCATGGTGATCCCGTCGAAAAAGGGCGGCCGCTGGACGTAAGTGGATACCGGCCAGTCAAAGCGCACATTTTTCGTGACAGGCAGATTGTTCCAGACCTCGTTGCCACTATAGACATCGGCATATTTTGATCTGAACATTTCGGCGTCGATCATGCTGATCTGTTCGGCCACTTCCGAGCTTTCTGGCCAGATGTCCTCCAGCGTGACTGGATTGCCTGCTGCGTCATGACCGATTGCATCCCGGTACAGATCGATTTTCATATTGCCGGCAAGGGCATAGGCGACCACCAGGGGAGGTGAGGCAAGATAGTTGGCGCGAACGTCCTGGTGAATGCGTCCTTCAAAATTGCGATTGCCGGAAAGCACAGAAGTTGCCAGCAGGTTGCCCTGATGGATGGCGGCGCCGATCTCATTGGGCAGCGGCCCGGAGTTACCAATGCAGGTGGTGCAGCCATATCCCACCACGTAGAATCCCAGCGCCTGTAAATCCTCCAGCAGTCCGGTCTTCTCCAGGTAATCGGTGACCACCTTTGAACCGGGGGCGAGAGATGTCTTCACCCAGGGTTTGGTAGCGAGGCCCTTCGCTCGCGCTTTTCGTGCCAGTAGTCCTGCTGCAACGAGGACCGCAGGATTCGATGTGTTGGTGCAACTCGTGATGGCCGCGATCACCACGGCACCATGTTCCAGGTCGAAGGTCTCGCCGTTATAGGTCACGCTGACGTTGCCCTGCGATTCAGTCCCGGTTGCATTGCTTTCGCCGGCCGGCACCAGCGCAAGCGCCTGAAATTCGTTCAGGGTTTGTTCAAAGCTGGATGCCGCGTCGGTCAGGGCGATCCGGTCCTGGGGGCGCCGCGGGCCGGCGATAGAGGGCACGACCTGGCCAAGATCCAGATTCAGGGTCGATGAATAGTGCGCCTCGGGCGTCTCGTCGTCATGCCACATCTGCATGGACTTCATGTAGGTTTCGACCATCTCCAGCGTCTGCTCGTCCCGTCCCGTCAGACGCAGGTACCTGATGGTCTCTGCATCGATCGGGAAGATGCCGCAGGTGGCGCCGTATTCCGGTGCCATGTTGGCGATGGTGGCCCGGTCGGCCAGCGACAGGTGGCGAAGTCCGGGGCCGAAGAATTCGACAAACTTGCCGACGACGCCATGGGCGCGCAGTTGTTCGGTCACGGTGAGCACCAGGTCGGTGGCAGTTGCACCCTCTGCCAGCTTGCCTTCCAGTCGAAAACCCACGACCTGCGGTATCAGCATGGTAATAGGCTGGCCCAGCATGGCGGCTTCTGCTTCGATGCCGCCGACACCCCAGCCCAGCACGCCCAGACCATTGATCATTGTGGTGTGGGAGTCGGTACCGACCAGCGTGTCCGGGTAGGCGGTGGGCTCACCACCCCGTTCGCCGACGAAGATGCCGCGGGCAAGGTATTCAAGATTGACCTGGTGCACGATGCCGGTGCCGGGGGGCACCACCTTGAAATTCTCAAACGCTTCCTGTCCCCAGCGGAGGAAGGTATAGCGTTCAAGATTGCGTTCGATCTCGATGGCGGTGTTGTCATTCAGCGCACTGGCGTTGCCGAAGCGGTCCACCATCACCGAATGGTCGATCACCAGTTCAACGGGATTCAGTGGATTGATTTTTTTTGCGTCGCCGCCCAGCTCAAGCATGGCGTCGCGCATGGCGGCGAGATCGACGATGGCGGGCACGCCGGTAAAGTCCTGTAACAAGACCCTGGCCGGCACGAATGCAATTTCCTGGGAAGGTTCAGCCGCGGGGTCCCATCCTGCCAGCGCCTCAATGTCGTCGTCGGTGACAAACTCCTCATCACCATGCCTGAGCAGGTTTTCCAGCAGAATCTTGAGCGAGAAGGGCAGTCGGTCGATATCGAACTTATCCTCAAGCAGCGTGAACGGGAAGGTCTGGTACCTGTTGCTGCCGACGGTCAGGGCGCTGGCTTGACGATATCGCGTGCTCATCTGGTACTACCTACTTGTTGTTGCGAGAGTAAGAGACCAAGCTTACAAAACTGACTAACGGAACAAAACTGCAGCGAGGGACACGAGGATGGCGAATCGTACTGAACGGGATAGCCTCGGCGAAGTCAGCGTGCCGGCATCGGCTTTGTACGGTGCACAAACACAGCGGGCAGTCGACAACTTCACATTCTCGGCGCGGCGCATGCCGCCGCGATTCATTCAGGCGTTGGCAATGATCAAGGCCAGTGCCGCGGCAGCCAACCGCGAACTTGGCCTGCTTGAGCCCGACCTGGCTGATCAGGTTATCAGGCACGCAATGGACATTGCCTCAGGGAAGCACAGTGACCACTTTCCCGTTGAAGTGTTCCAGACCGGTTCCGGAACCAGTACCAACATGAATATGAACGAAGTGATTGCCCGATTGTGTGGCGATCCGGTTCATCCGAACGATCACGTCAATATGTCGCAGAGTTCCAACGATGTGATTCCGTCGGCGATTCAGGTGAGTGTTTGTCTTGAACTCACGCGAGAATTGGAGCCGGCGCTGGCGGCATTGTGTGACTCGATTCGTGGTCGTGCTGATGAACTCGACGACACGGTGAAGACGGGCCGTACACATCTGATGGATGCCATGCCGATTACCCTGGGCCAGGAGTTGCGCACCTGGGCCTATCAGGTCGATGAGGGATTGGCCCGCTGCAATGACCTTCGACCGCGACTGGCGGCGCTACCGTTGGGCGGCACTGCGGTGGGTACCGGCGTGAACTGTCCGCCGGGTTATCCGTCGATCGCGCTGCGGGAGCTGTCTGAAATGACAGGCGCGACGTTTACCGAGGCGGAGAGCCGGTTTACGCGCATGGCATCACAGGACGTGGCGCTCGAATGTTCGAGTGTGCTGAAAGGGATTGCGGTGTCGCTGATGAAGATCGCGAATGACCTGCGATGGATGTCATCCGGGCCGCTTGCTGGTCTTGCCGAAATAGAACTCAAGGCGCTGCAACCGGGCTCCTCCATCATGCCGGGCAAGGTGAATCCGGTGATTCCGGAAGCGGTTGCCATGATCGGCGCCGAAGTCATCGGCAATGATGCTGCCGTCACCATTGCGGCGCAGTCGGGCAACTTTCAGTTAAATGTCATGCTGCCGTTGGTGGCTGAAAAATTACTCGTGAGCACATCGTTGCTGGCCGGTGGTGCGAGGGCGCTGGCGGAAACGATTCAGAGTCTGCAGGTCAATGAGGAGAACCTGTCCCGTGTGCTCGGGCGTAATCCGATTCTCGTCACGGCACTCAATCGGCGTATTGGCTATGAAGCGGCCGCTGCCATCGCCAAACGGGCCTATCGTGAAGGCCGGGATGTGATCGACGTGGCGGCGGAAGACACGGACATTCCGCGCGATGAGCTGGAAGCGCTGCTGGACCCGATTGGTCTTGCCCATCCGGAACGCAACGATTGATCTCAGCGTTCGGTGAGGGCGCTCTCCTGGGCCCGGCGCAGCGGTTTCAGGATGTAATCCATTACGGTCTTCTGACCGGTCAGGATATCCACGGTGGCGATCATGCCGGGAATAATCGGCAGGGGGTTGTCGTCGCTGCCGAGGTGATTCTTTTCGGTGCGCACCTGGATCTTGAAGAAGTGATCGCCGCGTTCGTCGGTAATGCTGTCCGCGCTGATGAATTCGAGTACGGCTTCCAGCCCGCCGTAGATGGCGAAGTCATAAGCGGTTAACTTGACGGTCGCTGCCTGGCCGGGATGAATAAACGCGATGTCGGCGGGGCGAATGCGTGCTTCGATCAGCAGCGAGTCGTTGCTGGGAACAATTTCCACCAGATCCATGCCGGGCTGTATGACCGCGCCCTCGGTAGTGACCAGAATCTGCTGGATGGTGCCATCCACAGGTGAGCGCACTTCTGTTCTGCGGACACGGTCTTCCAGTGCGATGTTGGAGATGGTCAGTCGGGACAGCTGATTCTTGGACTCATTCAGTTCAGTCTGCGCTTCCCGCCGAAATTGCTGGCGGCGTTCGGCGATCTTTTCTTCTGCCTCGTTGATGGCGGCTACCGCTTTGGGAATCGCCAGTCGCACCACTTCCAGTTCCCCCAGTGATTCGTTGACTGCGCCCTGGAGTCTCAGGAGTTCAACCCGCGATACGGCGCCGGTCTTTACCAGCGGTTCGGTGATGGTCAGTTCCTGCTGGGCAAGTTCCGCACTTCGCGACAGGCTTGATTCCTGGGCCTGGAGTTCCGCCAGTGTTTGCTGCTGTTGGGTCAGTTGTTGCGCGAGGATATCGATCGCAGAGCGAAGTTCCTGCTGCCGGGCGTCGAACAACTGGCGTTCGTCCTGGGCGATATCAAGATGATCGGTGGGGAATGAATCCGGAATCGAGAAGGGCACACCCGCAATCTCAGCCTGGAGTCGGGCGATTCTGGCTTCAAGTGCCAACGCGCTCAGTCGACTCTCATTAAATGAAGAGGCGAAGCGGGTATCGTCCAGTCGCATCAGGGGTTCGTTGCGGGCAACCTGATCTCCTTCGGATACCAGTAGTTCTGCCAGGATGCCGCCTTCGAGGTTCTGTACCACCTGAAGCTGGGATGAGGGAATGACGCGGCCCTCGGCGTGAGCAACCTCGTCGATTTTGGCGAGATTCGCCCAGACCAGCGCCACCACCACAAAGGCGACCGTCATCCAGACAATGGCATGGAGTGAGACCGGCACCGTCTCGAGGGCAGCCGCCCGTGCATCGGGCATGAAGGCGATATCGTCCCGGCTCGAGGCCATCAGGCAGTTGCTCCCGATAATGCCTTGATGATGTCGTTGCGTGGACCATCCGCCACCACGGTTCCTTCGTTGATGACAATCAGTCGATCAACCAGCGGCAGCAGTGAGGCCTTGTGGGTGACCAGAATCAGCGTTCTGTTCTCCAGTATTTGCGCCAGTGCCTCCCGAAAATGGCTCTCGGCGGTGTTGTCCATAAAGTTGGTTGGTTCGTCCAGCAGGATCAAAGGTGCCGGCACCAGGAATGCCCGGGCAATTGTCACCGCCTGGCGCTGGCCGCCGGAAAGATTGCAGCCACGTTCACCCACCGGCAGGTCAAAGCCAAGCGGATGATGATTGATATAGTCCTTCAGACCGGCCAGTTCTGCTGCCTGAATGATCTGTTCGTCGGTCGCAAGTGGCGCACCGAGGGCGATGTTCTCCCGCAGTGTGCCGCTTAACAGCGTGATGTCCTGAGGCACGTAGCTAATGTTGCGACGGATATCGACGGGATCAAGCTGGTTAATGTCGGTACCCGATAGTCGAAGACTGCCGGCTTCTGGTGTGTAAAAGCCCATCAGCAGTCTGCCCACCGTGCTCTTGCCAGAGCCCATGCGACCAATAATGCCAACTCGCTCGCCGGCGCGGATCTGGAACGACAGGCCGGCCAGTGCTTTTTCCTGTTGTTCGGGATATCTGAAATCCACCTGCTCGAAGGTAACATCACCATCCAGGTTGGGACGATGCACAAACTTCCGTCCGGCGGGGCGCTCAACGGGCAGCGACATCAACTGATTAATCGCCCGATAGGCGGATCGTGAGTGGTGTAGTCGCGTCAATATGCTGGCCACCTGTCCCATGGGCGCAACGCAGCGGCCCGCGAGAATCGTGCAGGCGATCAGGCCGCCGACGGTGAGTTCCGCCTTCATGATCAGATAGACGCCCGCGATCACCACACCGATGGTGGTCAGGTGCTGGATGACCTGCGCGAAATTAACGGTCCCCAACGATAGTGTTCTGGCGCGAAGACTGAGGCCGGCGAGGCGGGAATTGTGGGTTTCCCATCGTCGTTGTATCTCACCTTCGGCCCGCGCACTCTTCAGGCCCTCGATGCCGGTGAGTGATTCGATGAGGAGTGCGTGCTTGCGTGCCGATTCGGCAAAAGTCTGTTGCACGGTTTCCTGCAGTGGCGCCTGAACAACGAGGCTTGCGATCACGATGGCCGGGATGGCAATGAGCGGTATGGCCGCGAGGCTGATGCCACCGATACCGAAGATCAGCAGGATAAACAGGATGACAAACGGCAGGTCGATCACCGTGATCAGTGTGGTCGAGGTGAAGAACTCCCTGAAGGTGTCGAATTCCTGCAGGTTGTTGGCAAACGAACCGACCCGGGCAGGTTTGGCCTGCATACGGATATCCATCACCCGGGCGAAGGTTGCCGAGGAAAGCAGAATGTCGGCCCGCTTGCCGGCAACGTCAATAAAATAACCCCGTAGCGATCGCACGACGAGATCGAAAGCGAACACGATAAAGACACCGCTCGCCAGTACCCAGAGCGTGTCCGTTGCATGGTTGGGAACGACCCGGTCGTACACGTTCATGATGAACAGCGGCGTCACCAGGGCAAACAGGTTGACCAGAAAGGAGGCAACCAGGACCTCAAGATAGATGCCGCGGGAGCGCCGAATCGTCGACCAGAACCAGTGTTCGGACGTTGTATCCTCAGCGGCATCGTGATCGGCTCTGGCTTTAAAATAGAAACACTGCCCACTGTACTCGGCCGTGAGTTTATCGATCGGGCAAAGGGCTTCCCTGCTGACGTCGGCCGGGTCTGAAACACTTGCCAAATCATGGTCCACACGATGCAGGATGACTGTACTACCGTCATTGTTGATCAATGCGACCGGCAAAACCTCTGTTGGAATCTCCCCGATGGCGCGGTTGACTCGCCGGGCGGAGAAACCGGCGCGCTCTGCCGCGCGAATGAACAGCGCTGCCGTCAGCTTGCCGGATTCAAGCGGCAGTCCGGCGATCAGGCTCTCGGCACTGAAAGGTCGGTGGTGCAGACGCGTGAGGGCGACCAGTGCATCAAGCAGAGGATCTTCCCGCGAGACTGTGACGCCAGGGTCGGGATTTGTCATGGCCGCAGTATAACAGTCGGTCTGACTGTCAGTGACGTCTGTCCAGTGCACTCTGTCCACACCGGGGAGTCGAATTTTGATATTTTGTCTGCCACATCTTAATGGTCATCAAATAACGACTGTGCTCACCCGCGTCCTGACCCTCATTGCCGTATTCCCGCTCGCCGTGATGGCTGAGCCGAGCGATTTTTCGGCCGCCCAGCAGGCCGCGCAGGAAGGCAGGTACGAGGATGTCATCACGATTCTGTCCCAGGCGCTGGAACAACAGGAACTTGATGAAGCGGATCAGGTGGTCGCGCTGTCAAACCGGGGGATTGCGCTGTCGTTGCTGGGTGCTCACGGACGTGCGCGGGTTGATCTGGAAGCAGCGGTGGCGCTGAATCCGGAACATGAGCTGACATTGAACCAGCTGGGGCTGCTGACCGAACACGTAGATGAGAATCCCGCGGCTGCGGCCGAATGGTATCGTCAGGCAGCGAGATCCGGATTCGCGCCGGCGCAGGTTAACCTTGCTCGCCTGCTGGTGGATGGGGTTGGCGTGGAAAGGGACCGCGTTCGTGCGCGAGTCCTGCTGGAACAGGCCGCGGCGTCAGACTATATGCTGGCCTTTGTCCCGCTGGGCCGGCTTTACCTCTCGGCGGGTCAGAGCGATCGCGCAGTGTCCTTGTTTGAGGCAGCGGCCGCAGGCGGGATAGCCATTGCCCATTTTGAGCTGGCGGCCCTTCAGGAAGCAGGTCGTGGCATTGAGCGGGACTACGCCGCTGCCGCGCAACACTATCGTGAGGCTGCCATGCAGGGGCATGCGGAATCCCAGAATCGACTGGGTTACCTGTATCGCCGAGGCCTGGGGGTTGAACGGGATTTGATGGAAGCAACCAAGTGGTACCAGCTGGCGTCGGATCAGGGGCATTGGCAGGCGACGAATCGCCTTGCCTGGCTACTGGCAGGATGTCCCCGGCCGGAGATCTGCAATGGTCCGCTGGCGGTTCGACTGGCGAGGCAGGCGGCCCGGGTTGACAGAACGCCGTCGGTTCTCGATACGCTTGCGGCGGCGGAAGCGAGGGTCGGCAATTTTGATGAGGCGGCCAGCCTCCTTGACGAGGCGATCGCGCTTGCCGAAACGGACGGCGCGGACACCCGTGCATTCAGTCAGCGGCTCGGGTTGTATCGACAGGGCAAGCCCTTCAGTCTCTAGCCGGGATTGACGATCCGCTGCGGAACGCCCTCCAAATATGCCGCGATATTCTCCCGGGTCTGTGAAATTAATCGTTGCCGGGATTCAATCGCGCCCCAGGCAGAGTGGGGAGTGATAATCAGGTTCGAACATCCTGAATTGATCAGAACATCATCATTGGGTGGGGGTTCGACTTTAACGACGTCAATGGCTGCACCCGCGATCCTGTTGTCGTTTAGCGCCTCTACCAACGCCGTTTCATCGATCAGGCCACCCCTTGCCGTATTGATCAGAAAAGCGGACGGCTTCATCAGTCCGATTGTTCTCTGATTGATCAGGTGGGTTGTCGCTTCATTGAGCGGACAGTGCAGCGTGATGTAGTCCGCTTCCGTGAGCACGGTTTCAAACGGTGTTCGACCAGGGCGAAGCCTAGCGTTGGGACGTTCGGCGATCAGTACTTCCATCCCAAGAGCGCGTGCGACTTCTGCCACGCCCCGGCCCAGTTCGCCGTAGCCAATAATGCCAAGGCGTTTGCTGCTGACTTCAATGATCGGTTTATCCAGCAGCGCAAACACATCGCTCTGCTGCCAATGGCCCTGGTGGACCGCGGCAGTGTAGGACAGCAGGTTGTTCGACAGGGCAAGCATCAGGCTGATCGTGTGCTGGACGACAGATGGTGTGGCATAGCCGCGGGCGTTACATACCGTGACGTCATGCGTCCGCGCGGCGGCGAGGTCGATGTGATTGAAGCCGGTCGCCAGAATACTGACGAGTCTTAGTTGGTGCGCGGCTTCGAAATCACGTTGAGTCAGGGGGACTTTGTTGGTCAGAACGACCTCGGCACCGGCAATACGCGAAACGATGTCTCTGGATTGCGTGGTGCCAAAGACCTGCCACTCATCCAGTAGCGAGGTGACCGGGGCAAGATCAATATCCGGCCCCAGCGTGTCGGCGTCGAGAATGACGCCTTTCATATGACCTCGGTGAAACTAGCCCAGGTTGGGAAAATTCTTGCTGAGAGCAGCATTCCAGTCCGCGACCCGTCCGCTCTGTGCATCCAGCAGGCTGGCAAGGTCACCATCGATTTCAATCGACGTGATTGTGTCACCCTGGGCAATGGCGTCCACGACTGCCTGATCTTCTGCGGACTTCACTTCTCCGAAAATGGCGTGATTGTCGTCGAGGTGGGGGGTTGGGACATGCGTAATAAAGAACTGACTGCCATTGGTGCCAGGACCGGCGTTGGCCATGGACAGCCGGCCGGGTCGATCATGGCGCAGCGACTTGTCGAATTCGTCTTCGAACCGGTATCCCGGGTCGCCGGTGCCGGTGCCGTGCGGGCAGCCCCCCTGGATCATGAAGTCGCCGATGACCCGGTGAAAGTTGAGGCCGTTGTAAAAACCTTTACTGGCGAGATTGGCGAAGTTGGCAACGGTCAGCGGCGCCTGCTCATCGAACAGTGTCAGGTTGATCGTTCCCTTGGATGTTTCAATGCGTGCGGAAAGGCTCAAGTTGGTCTCCAGATCTGTGGTTAGCGCTTGTTGATGTCGATGTAATCGCGTTGATGTTCGCCAAGATAGAGCTGCCTTGGGCGAGCGATGCGGTAAGGGGCGCTCATCATCTCATGCCAGTGCGATATCCATCCCGGCATCCTGCCCAGGGTAAAGATCACGGTGAACATCTCGGTCGGAATACCCATCGCTTTCAGGGTAATGCCAGAGTAAAAGTCGATGTTCGGATAGAGTTTTCGTTCGATGAAGTACTCGTCTTCGCGAGCGATCTTCTCCAGTTGCTTGGCGATTCCCAGCAGCGGCTCGTCGTCGATGCCCAGCTCATCCAGCACACGGCCACAGGATTCTTCCATGACCGTCGCCCGTGGATCGAAATTCTTGTAGACCCGGTGCCCGAATCCCATCAGTTTGAACGGATCGTCTTTGTCCTTGGCCTTGGCAACGTATTCCTCGACCCTGGATTCATCGCCGATCTCGGTCAGCATGTTGAGCACGGCTTCGTTGGCACCGCCGTGTGATGGTCCCCAGAGCGCGGAGACACCGGCGGAGATGGCAGCAAATGGATTGCACTCGGTCGAACCGGCCATACGCACCGTTGACGTTGAAGCATTTTGTTCGTGATCAGCGTGCAGGATGAAGATGCGATCCATCGCATCGGCCAGCGTGTCGCTGATATTTCGTTCATCGCCGAAACACATGTTCAGAAAGTTGGCGGCGTAGGACAAGCCGGGATCAGGCTCGATAAATGACTTGCCCTTGCCGTGCCGGTAGGCCATCGCGGCGATGGTGGGGATCTGGGCAATCAGCCGGACGGCCGTCAATGCCCGGTCGTCCGCGTTCGCGATGTCGGTACCCTCATGATAAAGGGAGGCCAGACCGGCAACGGCCGCGCCCACCATGGACATCGGATGGGCGCCGGTGGTGAAGCCATTGAAGATCTGCTGAAACTTCTTGTCGACGGCCTGATTATCGATGATGGCGGCAACGAAGTCTTCGTACTGTTGTTTGGAGGGTAGCTCGCCGTTGAAGAGAAGATAGGCGACCTCGAGGTGATTCGACTGTTCCGCAAGCTGTTCGATGGGGTAGCCGCGGTACATCAGAATGCCGTTGGCGCCATCGATATAGGTGATGCGAGAGTCGCAGCTCGCTGTTGACATGAATCCAGGGTCGTAAGTGTACATACCTTCGTTCAGAAGCTTGCCGACATCGATGACATTCGTCCCTTCGGACGCCACCAGCGTCTCCAGATCGGTGGACTTTCCATCGATCGTAATCTGAACCTTCTGTGGCATTCGTAGACTCCTGCATGAGATTGACAAGCCCTGGGGTGCGCGCACGGTTGTGCGCGGAGGGTGTCAGTGTTCGGTCGAGCGCGACATGATTTCAAAACCGGTCATGCTTGTAAAGCCTATGCTGTCGGGCCCTTGGGGCGTGTACCTTGCTCGCGCGAATTGTGTTTTAACGTCGGAAAAACTATGATTGGCGGCGCTGTTCGAAGCCGCAACCCTTGGATTCCGAGACTATCAAGTGAGCAAAGATCATAGACCTATCAACGTCGATCCTGCCGATCTGGCCAGATTTCGCTGGCCGGTGACCGCGATCGCAAGTATCAGTCATCGTATTACCGGCGTCGTCCTTTTTGTCGGTATTGCATTCATCCTGTTTGCTTTTGACATGTCACTGTCGACCGAGGCGGGATTTCTCGCCTTAGCTGAAATGTTGGGCAGCCCGGTTGGACAATTAATCGCATTTGGCTTGCTGGCAGCGCTTGGTTATCACTTTGTCGCCGGCATCAAGCACCTGCTGATGGACATGGAGATTGGTGAAACCCTTGAAGGTGGAGCCTTCGCTGCCAAAACGACACTGCTGCTGGGTGGCATTGTGGTACTGCTGGCAGGCATCTGGGTTTTGCAGGTTTAGGGGGTCGCATGGTATCTCAAGTCACAAGTCTTACCGGAAATGGCGTTGCTGACTGGGTTGTGCAGCGCGTCTCTGCCTACGTACTCGCGTTGTACACAGTGGTTATCGTCGGGATATTGCTGATTGGCCAGCCGGGCTTTGAAGGGTGGCAGGCGCTCTTTGATCAGACATGGATGCAGGTGTTTACGCTGCTGGCACTGCTCTCTACCTGCGCCCACGCCTGGATCGGGATGTGGACGATCGGCACGGATTATATTCGTGAGCACTATTTTGGCAGCGGTGCCGATGGTATCCGCCTTGTCTACCAGGTCGCTGTGGTACTCGTTCTGCTCGTGTACCTGATCTGGGGTATTCAGATTCTCTGGGGTTGATTGAATGAGCAAATTATCGGTACTTGAATTCGATGCCATCATAGTCGGTGGCGGCGGCTCGGGGATGAGGGCGGCCCTGCAGATGGCAGAGAGCGGCTACAAGACGGCGGTTGTCTCGAAGGTTTTCCCAACCCGATCACACACAGTCTCTGCCCAGGGTGGTATCACCTGTGCCATTGCCAGCGAAGATCCCAATGATGACTGGCGCTGGCATATGTATGACACGGTCAAGGGTTCCGACTACATCGGTGACCAGGACGCGATTCAGTACATGTGTGAGGTGGGGCCGAAAGCAGTTTTCGAACTTGAGCACATGGGCCTGCCGTTCTCGCGCAAGGAAAACGGTCGTATTTACCAGAGACCGTTTGGTGGCCAGTCCAAGGATTTCGGCAAGGGTGGCCAGGCGGCCCGTACCTGTGCCGCGGCAGACCGTACCGGTCATGCGTTGCTCCATACATTATTCCAGGCCAATACCAAGGCCGGCGCCGTATTTTTCAGTGAATGGTACGCAGTCGATCTGGTCAAGAATGCCGATGGTGCCGTGGTCGGTGTCATCGCCTTCTGCATTGAAACCGGCGAAGTGCACTACATGCAGTCGAAGGCGACTGTACTTGCCACCGGGGGCGCGGGTCGAATTTACGCCTCGACCACCAATGCGCTCAGCAATACTGGTGATGGCACCGGCATGGCGCTGCGGGCCGGTTTCCCGGTGCAGGACATTGAGATGTGGCAGTTCCATCCCACCGGCATTGCCGGCGCGGGCGTTCTGGTCACGGAAGGTTGCCGCGGGGAAGGGGGCTACCTGATCAACAAGGACGGTGAGCGCTTTATGGAACGCTATGCGCCGACCGCGAAAGATCTCGCCGGGCGAGATGTGGTCGCCCGCAGCATGATTCTGGAAATCATGGAGGGGCGTGGCGTCGGTGAGAACGGCGACCATGTGCTGCTCAAGCTCGATCACCTGGGCGAAGAAATCCTGCACAGTCGTCTGCCCGGTATTACTGAACTGTCAAAGACTTTTGCCCATGTCGACCCGGTCAAGGAACCCATTCCGGTTGTGCCGACCTGTCACTACATGATGGGCGGCACGCCCACCAATGTGCATGGCCAGGCGCTACGCATCAATGCAGCCGGCGAAGATGAAGTGATTGACGGATTGTATGCCTGTGGTGAAGCAGCTTGTGTCTCGGTGCACGGTGCCAACCGCCTCGGTGGCAACTCGCTGCTGGACCTGGTTGTTTTTGGCCGTGCGGCTGGTTTGCATATTACGGAAGCGCTGGGTCAGGGCATCGCAACCAAACCTGCTTCAGCGAGCGATCTGGACGCCGCCATGGCGCGACTGAATCGCTGGAACGATTCGCCGGCGGACGGTGAATCGGTGGCCAGCCTCAAGCGTGAGCTGCAGAACTGCATGCAGATCAACTTCGGCGTCTTCCGCAAGGAAGAAACGATGCAGGAAGGAATCAAAAAGCTGGCGGAGTTACGGGAGCGTATTGGCAAGGCGAGCCTGTCCGACAAAAGCTTTGCCTTCAACACGGCTCGCGTTGAAGCGCTGGAACTGGATAACCTGCTGGAAATCGCAGAAGCAACGGCGATTGCCGCCGAAGCCCGGAAAGAGAGTCGCGGCGCCCACGCACGGGACGATTACCAGAGTCGTGATGACGCCAACTGGCTGGCCCATTCGATCTATGATCCCAACAGCCGGCAGTTGAGCAAGCGCGCGGTCAATCTCGACCCAGGCATCATCCAGACAGATCCGGACCTGCCGGACGGTATTTTCGAACCCAAGGAGCGAGTCTACTAATGCAAGTCAGCGTTTACCGGTACGACCCGGCCAAGGACCATGAACCCTACATGCAGGATTTCGATGTCGAGATTCCCGGTGGCCGCGACATCATGGTGCTGGACCTGCTTGAGATGTTGAAAGAGCAGGACTCTTCGATCTCGTACCGTCGCTCCTGCCGTGAAGGAGTGTGCGGGTCCGATGGTGTCAATATGAATGGCAAGAACGGACTGGCATGCGTAACGCCTGTTTCCGAAGTGACCAGAAACGGTCGGCTGAGCCTTCGTCCGCTGCCTGGCCTGCCGGTGATTCGTGACCTGGTGGTGGACATGGAGCAATTTGTCGACAGCTACAAGCGCATCAAACCCTACCTGATCAATGACCAGGAACCGCCGTCACAGGAACGGCTGCAGTCGCCGGAAGACCGTGAAAAGCTGGATGGTCTGTACGAGTGCATCCTGTGCGCGTGCTGTTCGACGTCCTGCCCGTCCTACTGGTGGAATCCGGACAAGTTTATTGGCCCTGCCGGTCTGTTGCAGGCTTACCGATTCCTCGCAGACAGCCGGGATACGGCCACTGAGGAGCGCCTCGCCGAACTCGAGGACCCCTTCAGCGTGTTTCGCTGCCGCGGGATCATGAACTGTGTCTCGGTCTGTCCCAAGGGGCTCAACCCGACCCGGGCCATCGGCAAGATACGAAATATGCTTCTCACCCGCGCTGTCTAGCGCGCCGCAGTATCTCCCCGAGTGGAACGCGGGGATTGATTGCCTGTAGAATCGCGCTGTGGCGGGGCCCCGGCCCCGCTGGCGCAATCACTGACTGCGATCCACCTGGAGGGTCCCCCGCGGATCATGCAAGAAAGCAAGATGGAGCAATTGTGGCGTAGCGGCCACATTTCCGGCGGCAATGCGGCTTACGTCGAAGACCTCTATGAGGCGTATCTCGACGATCCATCCTCGGTCCCTGAGCAGTGGCGCAGCTATTTCGAGACGCTGCCGGTAGTGGAAGGCAAGGTCGCCCCTGATATCTCCCACGAAACGGTTCGTAATCACTTTCTGCTGCTGGCCAAGAATCAGGCGCGGGTTACGCCGGTCTCGCCAGCCACCATCAGTTCGGACTATGAACGTAAACAGGTTGCCGTCGGCGACCTGATTTCGGCTTACCGCCGCCGTGGGCACCTGAAGGCCAGCCTGGATCCACTCGGGCTGGCGAACGAGTCCGGTACGGCCGCGCTGGAACTGAATTACCATGGCCTGTCCGCGGCCGACCTCGATACGACCTTCCAGACCGGTACGCTCAATTTCGGTAACAAGGAAGCGACCCTCCGCGAGATTATCGAGGCGCTGGAGCAGACCTACTGTGGTTCCATTGGCGCCGAGTACATGTATATCTCGGACGAGACGGAACACAACTGGGTTCAGCAGCGCATGGAAAGTGCGAGATCAAACCCGTCCTATAGTGCGGGCGTGAAGCGTCGGATTCTCGACCGGCTGATGGCTGCCGAAGGCCTTGAGCAATATCTGGGCAAGAAGTATCCGGGCACCAAACGCTTTGGACTGGAAGGCGGCGAGGCGTTTATTCCCTGTCTCGCTGAACTGATTCACCGTGCCGGTAGTGCCGGCGTCGCTGAGACGGTGATCGGCATGGCCCATCGGGGCCGCATCAATGTGCTGGTCAACCTCATGGGTAAGCAGCCAGCGGATCTGTTTGACGAGTTTGAAGGTCGTTACACCCCCGGATTTGGTTCCGGTGACGTCAAATACCATCAGGGTTTCTCATCCAACCTCATGACACCAGGCGGTGAGATGCATCTTGCGCTCGGATTCAATCCGTCACACCTGGAGATCAGTGCGCCGGTGATCGATGGCTCGGTCCGGGCCCGGCAGGATCGCCGCCAGGATGCCTTGGGCGACAAGGTGCTTGCGATCAACGTGCATGGGGACGCGGCGTTCGCTGGTCAGGGCGTGGTGATGGAAACTTTCCAGATGTCCCAGACTCGTGGCTTTTACACGGGCGGCACCATCCATGTGATCATCAATAACCAGATCGGTTACACGATCAGCAATCCGGCGGACGCTCGTTCGTCACATTACTGCACTGAAGCGGCGAAGATGGTGCAGGCACCGATTTTTCATGTCAACGCGGACGACCCGGAAGCCGTCCTGTTCGTCTCACAGATTGCGCTCGACTATCGCATGGAATTCAAGAAGGACGTGATCATTGACCTCGTCTGTTACCGTCGTCGTGGTCATAATGAAGGTGACGAACCGGCTATCACCCAGCCGATGATGTATCAGAAAATTCGAAGTCATCCGACGACGCTGACAACCTATGCTGAGAAAATCATTGGGGACGGCTCGATTGAACGGAGCGAATACGATCGTCGCATTGAAGCCTATCGGGCATCGCTGGATGAAGGCCACGCCGTGGCCTGGGATCATCTGAAAGAACCTGATACATCAATGTTCGTCGACTGGCGTCCGTACCTGGACCATGACTGGACGGCGGAGTGCGATACGACGTTTCCGCAGAAAGCGTTCAGGACGCTGGCGCAGCAGATCAATGAGGTCCCGGCGGGATTCAGCCTGCATCGACAGGTCTCCAAGATCATGGAGGATCGCCGTAAGATGGCTGCGGGCGCCATGTCCATCAACTGGGGTTTCGCCGAGAACATGGCCTATGCGACCTTGTTGTCCGAAGGTTACCCGGTTCGTTTGACCGGCCAGGATGTTCGCCGGGGCACCTTTTCGCATCGCCATGCCGTGTTGCATGACCAGAAGGAAGGGCGCGAGTATCTGCCACTCCAGCATTTATCGGAAGATCAGCCACCGTTCCGGATCTACGACTCATTGTTATCCGAAGAAGCCGTGCTCGCCTTCGAATACGGTTATGCCCAGACCAGCCCTGGCACATTGTGTGTCTGGGAAGCGCAGTTTGGCGATTTCGCCAATGGCGCCCAGGTTGTGATCGATCAGTTCATCAGTAGTGGTGAGCACAAGTGGGCACGTCTTTGCGGCCTGACGCTACTGCTTCCCCATGGTTATGAGGGCGCCGGTCCGGAGCATTCTTCGGCGCGGCTGGAGCGTTACCTGCAGCTCAGCGCAGAACACAACATTCAGGTGTGTGTGCCATCGACACCAGCGCAGGTCTTCCACCTGCTGCGCCGCCAGGTGATTCGTCCACTCAGAAAGCCGTTGATTGTCATGTCCCCGAAGAGCCTGTTGCGACACAAAGAAGCCGTGTCTTCGCTCGAGGATCTGACAGATGGCAGTTTCCAGACTGTGATTCACGATCAAAGCGGCGCACCTGACGATGAGATCACCCGGATTATCTTTTGTAGCGGCAAGGTCTATTACGACCTGCTGGCCAAGCGCGATGAAGACCAGTTGCGCCATGTTGCGATCGTTAGAATTGAGCAGTTGTATCCGTTTCCCGAAGATGACATGGGCGCAGTGCTCGATCGATATCCCAATGTCGCATTCCCTGTCTGGTGTCAGGAAGAACCCATGAATCAGGGGGCCTGGTATTCCAGCCAGCATCACATGCGCCGGGTTATTCACCAGCGATTTCCTGGACTTTATCTTCACTATTCAGGGCGTGACGCATCGGCATCGCCAGCGGCAGGCTATCCGTCGTTGCATGTCCGGCAGCAGGAACAGGTTGTCGAGAACGCGCTTTACGCAGAAGGCGTCGTATAGGCGTCTGGGTAGTACTAAGGATCTCAAATGACTGACATCAAAACTCCGGATTTTCCTGAATCGGTCGCCGATGGCGAGGTGGCTACCTGGCACGTGAAGGCAGGCGACGCCGTCAGGCGGGACCAGCTGATTGTTGAAATTGAGACCGACAAGGTTGTGCTTGAAGTGGTCGCACCGGCGGATGGCAAGATCACGGAAATCCTGAAGCAGGAAGGAGAGACGGTACTGGCAGAAGAGGTGCTGGCCCGGTTTGAGGCGGGAGAGGTGAGCGGCGATGCCGCTGCCAGCAGCGCCGGGGAGCCAGCATCGGCTGAGCCGAAGGCCAAAGCCGAAGCAGGGTCTGTGGCAGCGCCGGTCAGTCCTGCCGCCAGAAAAATCGCCGAAGAGAACAGAATTGATCTTGCCGCTTTAGCAGGGAGCGGCAAGGGCGGGCGCATCACCAAGGAAGATGTATTGAATGCGGTGGCAGAAGCACAGCGAGAACCGGCACCTGAGCCCGCGGCGACTGTCAGGACGCAGCCGGCACCTGCTGCTGTGCCAAAGGCGGCCGCGGGAGAGCGAGTTGAACGACGCGTGCCGATGACCCGGCTGCGGGCGAGTATCGCCCGTCGCCTGGTGGAAGCGCAGCAGACCGCAGCGATGCTGACGACTTTCAATGACGTCGATATGTCAGCCATCATGGAGTTGCGTGCCCGTTATCGGGATGACTTCGAAAAAGCACACAACGGCACCCGACTTGGTTTTATGTCGTTCTTTGTTCGTGCTTCGATCGAAGCGTTGAAACGATTTCCAGCGGTCAATGCATCCATCGACGACAACGACATTGTTTACCATGGCTACCAGGACGTGGGTGTCGCAGTCAGCTCACCCCGGGGGCTGGTCGTACCGGTATTGCGAGACGCTGACAGTCTGACGCTGGCCGAGATAGAAGATCAGATTCGTGAGTATGGTCAAAAGGCCCAGGCCAACAAGCTGAGTATCGACGAGATGACCGGCGGTACCTTCACGATCTCGAATGGCGGCGTGTTTGGCTCGCTGCTTTCGACACCGATATTGAATCCGCCCCAGACCGGCATCCTGGGTATGCACAAGATTCAGGAGCGGCCGGTTGCTGTTAACGGCGAGGTGGTGATCCGACCGATGATGTATCTTGCGCTGTCCTATGATCACAGGCTGATCGATGGTCAGGAGGCAGTGCGCTTCCTGGTGACCATCAAGGATTTTCTGGAAGAACCTGCGCGCATCTTGCTGGATATCTAGGCGTTACACCGAATACGAGGCACCCTGTCATGGCAAAACAATTTGATGTGATCGTTATTGGCGGCGGTCCGGCTGGATATCACGCGGCGATTCGTGCCGCTCAGCTGGGCATGAACACGGCCTGTATCGACAAGTGGCTCAACAAGGAAGGCAAACCGGCGTTTGGCGGAACCTGTCTGAATGTGGGTTGTATTCCGTCAAAGGCGTTGCTTGAAGCGTCGCACAAGTTCGTTGAAGCGAAGGAATCGTTTGCGGATATCGGCATTGTTACGAATGGAATCGATATCGATGTGCCGGCCATGATTGCACGCAAGGATTCGGTCGTTAAGAACCTGACCGGCGGCGTTGCGGCGCTGCTCAAGTCCAATGGCGTCACCGCCATGGAAGGGACGGCAAGGTTGCTGGCGGGGCGCGAGGTCCAGTTCACGGCGCACGGTGGTGAACCCGAGAGTCTCCAGGCAGAGCATGTCATTCTCGCGACGGGTTCCGTGTCGGTTGAGATTCCTCCGTGCCCCCTGACCGAAGAGCTGATTGTGGATTCGACCGGCGCGCTGGATTTTACGGCTGTGCCCAAGCGCCTGGGAGTGATTGGTGCAGGTATTATCGGGCTCGAGCTTGGCAGCGTGTGGCGCAGGCTTGGCGCGGAAGTCGTTGTTCTTGAAGCCCTTGAAGAGTTCTTGCCGGTCGCTGATCAACAGGTTGCAAAAGAAGCTCAAAAACACTTCAAGAGACAGGGGCTCGACATCCGTCTGGGTACTCGGGTTATGTCGAGTGAGGTTAAGCGCAAGAAGGTTAAAGTCGATTTCAAGCAGGATGACGGCGACAAGTCAGAGACCTTTGACGCGGTGATCGTGGCAGTAGGGCGACGGCCCTATACGGAAGGCCTGCTGGCTGCCGATAGTGGTGTCAACCTCGATGAGCGCGGCTTCATCTACGTCAATGACCTGTGTGCAACGGATGCACCGGGCGTTTATGCGATCGGCGATGTGGTGCGCGGGCCGATGCTGGCGCACAAAGGGATGGAAGAAGGCATTATGGTGGTTGAGCGCATTGCCGACCAGAAGACGCTGGTCAACTACGACACCGTACCGTCAGTCATCTATACCTATCCCGAGATTGCCTGGGTCGGCAAGACTGAGCAGGAACTCAAATCGAGTGGCGAAAAATATAACGTGGGTGTGTTCCCGATGGCAGCCAGTGGTCGGGCAATGGCGTCCAATGTGACCGAGGGGTTCGTCAAGGTCATAGCCGATGAGGAGACTGATCGGATTCTTGGCGTTCACATGATCTGTGCCCATGCTGGCGAGCTGATCAGCGATGCGGTAATTGCCATGGAGTTCGGCGGTAGCGCAGAGGACCTGGGTCTGACCATGTTCGCGCATCCGACGTTGTCAGAAGCAGTACACGAAGCGGCACTGTCAGTTCACGGACATGCCATCCACACGGCCAATCGCAGGCGTCGAAAAAAGTCATAACACATTCGTTTTACCATCAACCTGAAAATACCATTCAAGGATCAAAACCATGAACCTTCACGAGTACCAGGCGAAGCAGTTATTCGCCGAGTATGGATTGCCCGTTTCCCAGGGCATTGCAGTCGATACGGCTGACGAGGCGGTCGAAGCCGCGAAAAAGATCGGCGGCGATCGCTGGGTTATCAAGGCGCAGGTCCATGCGGGCGGACGCGGCAAAGCCGGCGGCGTCAAACTGGTTTCGTCAGACGACGAAATCCGGGCGTTTGCCAACCAGCATATCGGTACCAACCTCGTGACCTTTCAGACGGATGAGAAGGGCCAGCCGGTTTCCAAGATCTATGTCGAATCCTGTACCGATATTGCTCGTGAACTCTATCTTGGCGCAGTCATCGACCGATCCTCACGTCGCGTCGTGTTTATGGCCTCGACCGAAGGCGGTGTTGAGATTGAAAAGGTCGCTGAAGAAACACCGGAAAAGATCCTGCAGGCCACGGTTGAACCGGCGCTGGGGGGCATGGGCTATCAGGGACGTGAGCTGGCCTTCAAGCTGGGTCTGGAAGGTAAACAGGTTAACCAGTTTGCTGGTGTCTTCGTTGCGCTGGCAAAGATGTTTGTTGAACGTGATTTGTCCCTGCTCGAAATTAATCCGCTGGTTGTGACAGACGGTGGCGACATCCATTGTCTCGACGCCAAGGTCTCGATCGACAGTAACGCCATCTATCGGCAGAAGGCGCTCGCGGAAATGCGCGACCCGAGTCAGGAGGACGAGCGAGAGAACCGTGCGTCTGAGTTCGACCTCAACTATGTGGCACTTGAGGGCAATATCGGTTGTATGGTCAATGGTGCGGGTCTCGCCATGGGTACCATGGACCTGGTGAAGTATCACGGTGGTCAGCCGGCGAACTTCCTGGATGTGGGCGGCGGTGCCACCAAAGAGACGGTGACCGAGGCGTTCAAGATCATTCTTGCTGACACCACGGTCAAGGCAGTGTTGATCAATATTTTCGGCGGTATCGTTCAGTGCAACATCATCGCTGACGGCATTATCGGTGCCGTAAAAGAAGTTGGAGTGGAGGTGCCGGTGGTTGTTCGGTTCGAAGGCAATAATGCACAGAAGGGTGTTGAGACTCTGTCCCAGAGTGATGTGGACATCATCGCGGCGACCAGTTTGACCGATGCCGTCCAACAGGCTGTAAAAGCCGCCGGAGGTGCAGCATGAGCGTATTGGTTAACAAGAATACGAAAGTCATCTGCCAGGGTTTTACCGGTTCGCAGGGCACGCTGCATTCCGAGCAGTCAATTGCCTATGGCACCCAGATGGTGGGCGGCGTTACTCCGGGCAAGGGCGGCCAGAAGCATCTGGACCTGCCGGTCTTCAACACGGTACGGGATGCCGTGGATGCAACCGGAGCGGATGCTTCGGTGATCTACGTGCCAGCGCCCTTCGCGAAGGACGGCATTCTTGAAGCTGTCGATGCGGGTATCAAACTGATCGTGTGTATCACGGAAGGTGTGCCGACGCTGGATATGCTGGCCGTGAAAGCGTTCCTCGACCAGACGGATGTGACCCTGATTGGGCCAAATTGCCCGGGCGTGATTACACCCGGTGAGTGCAAGATCGGCATCATGCCGGGCGATATCCATCTGCCCGGCAAGGTCGGCATTGTTTCGCGATCAGGTACGCTGACCTATGAAGCCGTGAAGCAGACCACTGACCTTGGCTTTGGCCAGAGCACCTGCGTCGGCATCGGTGGCGATCCAATTCCGGGCAGCAATTTCATCGATATCCTGGGTCTGTTTGAGCAGGACGATCAGACTGAAGCCATCATCATGGTGGGTGAAATTGGTGGTAACGCTGAAGAAGAGGCCGCCGAGTTCATCCAGGCCAATGTCAGTAAACCGGTTGTCGGTTACATCGCCGGTGTGACCGCGCCCCCCGGCAAGCGAATGGGCCATGCCGGTGCCATTATTGCCGGCGGCAAGGGCACGGCTGAGGACAAGTTTGCTGCGCTCAAGGCGGCAGGCGTTCATACGGTCGAAAGCCTGGCGGAAATCGGCAACACGCTGAAGACGGTGACCGGCTGGTAGCCTCGCTACCCATTTGATCGGATCGGGAGGGCATTCGCCTTCCCGGACCGGTTTCCCCTTGAAATTCCTGTTGTCTGGCCCCAATTCCCCGACTATCTCAGGGAAATGATGACGGGGATCATGACAGTCGAAGCAAAAAAAGAAACCATGGATTTCCAGTCGGAGGCGAAACAACTCCTTCGACTGATGATTCACTCGCTGTACAGCAACAAGGAAATTTTCCTGCGCGAGTTGATATCCAATGCGTCGGACGCCCTCGACAAACTCAGGTTCGAATCACTGTCGCAACCGGAGCTCATGGGTGAGGACAACGATCTCAATATCCGGATCGATGTCGACAAGGAAAATGGCACCCTCACCATCACCGATAACGGAATCGGTCTTACCCGTGAGGAGGCGATATCGAATCTCGGTACCATCGCTCGATCCGGTACGGCCCAGTTCCTTGAAAATCTCACCGGGGATCAGCAGAAGGACTCGCAACTGATCGGTCAGTTCGGCGTTGGTTTTTATTCTGCGTTTATCGTTGCGGACAAGGTCACCGTCGAAAGCCGGGCTGCGCAGGCGGAGGCTGCCGAAGGGGTACGCTGGGTGTCATCGGGGGAGTCCGACTTTGAGGTGGTGACTATTGATCGCGAGGCGCGCGGTACATCGGTAACGTTGCATCTCAATGCTGAAGAGCAGGAATTTCTCGATAGCTGGCGACTACGGGGCATCGTCAAGAAGTATGCCGATCATGTTTCCGTGCCGGTCATGATGGTCAAAGAAGATGTTGGCGACGAAGACGGAGAGGACAAGGCCGAACCAGAGACGGAAGTGGTCAACACCGCCCAGGCGCTCTGGACTCGCTCACGCACCGATGTCGGTGATGATGAGTACAAGGAGTTCTACAAACATATCGCTCACGACTTTCAGGACCCGATTGCCTGGAGTCATAACCGGGTCGAAGGGAAGCTCGATTACACCAGTTTGTTATACGTGCCGGGGCAGGCGCCGTTTGACCTGTGGCAGCGAGAGGCGCCCCGTGGTCTGAAGCTCTATGTCCAGCGGGTATTCATCATGGACGATGCAGAGCAGTTTCTGCCGCTCTATCTGCGCTTCATCAAGGGGGTGGTGGATTCCAATGACCTTTCCCTGAATGTATCGCGTGAGCTGCTGCAGAAGGACCCGAACATTGAGTCCATGCGCAGTGCATTGACGAAGCGGGCGCTCGATATGCTCGACAAGCTGGCGAAAGACGACAGCGAAACCTATCAGCAATTCTGGAAGGAATTTGGTCAGGTCCTCAAAGAGGGACCCGCGGAGGATTTCTCCAATCGGGAGAAGATCTGCAAGCTGCTGCGCTTTACGTCGACGGAGAGTGCCGGTCAGGATCAGGACCAGTCGCTGGATGATTACATCTCGCGGATGAAGGACGGGCAGGACAAGATTTTCTTTGTGACTGCCGAGAATTACCAGACAGCATCACGCAGTCCTCACCTGGAGGTATTCCGGCGCAAGGGGATCGAAGTGCTGCTCCTGCACGATCGCATAGATGAGTGGCTGATGAGCCATGTCAGTGAATATGACAGCAGGTCCTTCCAGGATGTTGCGCGTGCCAGCCTCGATCTGGGTGAACTGGAGGGCGATGAGGAAAAGCAGGAACAGGAAAAGGTCGAACAGGAATCCAGGGCCCTGGTTGATCGCATCAAACAGGTGGTCGAGGAACAGGTCGAAGAAGTCAGGATCAGTCATCGGCTGACCGACTCTCCGGCGTGCCTGGTGGTAGGCGACGAGGAGATGGGCATGCAAATGCGCAAGATCCTGGAGGCGGCGGGTCAGGCCGTGCCGGAAGCGAAGCGCATCTTCGAGATCAATCCGAAACATCCGTTGCTTGAGCGGCTCGGATCGGAACAGAATGATGAACGATTCAAGGATCTCACCCTGGTGCTATATGATCAGGCTGTGCTGGCGGAAGGGAGCCAGCTTGAAGATCCGGCGGAGTATGTGCAGCGACTCAACCGGTTGTTGCTTGATCTTTCAGGCTAATCTATAGCGCGGATATTGCACCAAATCATTTGTACTGATCGTCTCCGCGCTAGGCGCTGGCGTCTTCCTGGCTGGGCTGGTAGGCGCCGCCCGTGTGTTGCTCATGCTGGGTTTCCCGCAGGTTGCCAATCACGGACTCAAGGGCTCGGCTGAATAGCGGACCGTCGCTGATAAATCTAACAGTCTGGTCTTTCAACTCCCGCGCCAGTCCCATGCGGGTTTTTTCGACGACTTTGACGCCCTGACGGTTGACGAAGATGAACTTGTCGATCGCGTTGATCTTGGCGGCGAGCTTGCAGCGAATTGAGGTATCCGGATCGTCGCCGGCGAATTCGACCCAGACGCCCACGCTGAGTTGGTCAACTTGTTGCAGGGTAGGATCGTCCTCGTCCAGGTCATCGGGTTCAGCCGCAGTTGGATTGATCTCTATGGGCGCAGGTGCATCCGTTGCCTGCTGTGCGTGCTCAAGGTCCAACTCGCTGGTCGACGGCGCAGCAGTGGGTTCATGCTCTGCAAATGAGGTGTCCTGAACCTCGCGCAACTGGCTGATTATCTCGTCGATCTGCTCGGGCTCAACCTGGGCGATGCGGAATGCCTTGCGGAGATTGTTGACGAGTCGCGGATTGACCGCCTTTAGTCTCTCCCTGTCGCTCGAGTGTTCGTGGGGCTGGACGGTCCAAAGCAGGACATCGATGGTATTGATTGCCTGTTTCCAGGCGTTGGTTCCCGGGCCCTCCTTCAGTACCAGCATGACCATGAACTTGTGAAACGGGCCTTCGAGTAGCTCATTGACAAATGGCGACAGGTCTCGCCCGAGCACTCGCTCCTCGATCTTTTGGTTAACCAGTTCGTGAATATCGTCGAGCCGTTCCTGTCGTTCCTCAGCGCGAAGGATGCGCTGTTCAAGCGCGCGGGTCTTGGCAGCTTCGCGAGCCTGAAATGACCGAAAGTCTTTGATGATTTCATCAAAGAAACCTGGCTGGTCGGTGTACTCTGTCAGAATGCGGTTAACCAGTTCCTCAATCTTCTGGTACAGCGGATCGCTTTCAAGGTCTTCGACCTTGGTCCAGCCGATGCCAGCCTCGGCAAAATCGTTCAACACTATTCGGGCGGGATGGCTTTCGTTGTTAAAAAACTCTGTATCAGACAGGGCGACTTTAATGATGGTTACCTGGGTACGTCCGATTAGCTCCTTGATCGGTATGGGTACTGAATCGTCCTGCCAGATCGCCTCGTAGAGCAGGGTAACCAGGTTGATGATGTCTGATGATTGCCGATCGACGGCGCTGACCACACCCTCGGCCTGGCCCTCCTGCAGCATCTCGCCCAGCTGCGAGGTAATGTCGACGCGCTCACGCTCGCCGGTGTCAGTTTCGGCCTGCTTGCCGCTAGTCTCCAACGCCCGTTGGATATTGGTCAGAATTTCCATGAGCTGACCTTGATCGACCATCTGCACCTGCTGACCGCTCGGCGGTGTGAAAGGCTGCATGGTGGAGGCTTGACCCGCGGGGCTTGCCGGAATCATGTACTGCTGGCCGTCTCCCTGCGGGGGTGCCGGCGCTGCCCCGGCCTGGGCTGCTTCTCGATGCAGCAGGTTCTGCATCATGGAAAAGAGTTCGTGACTCTGGCCGCCGTCGCCTGCCGCGTGGGGTTGCTCTTCTACCGTGCCGAACCCGTAAGTCTCATCACGTTGCTGTGGCCTTGCGGCACTGCGTGCTGCTGCCCGTGGTTGGCGCCCACTGTCCATTTTGAGGTCAGGAAGTACACCATTTTCCATCAGCATCTTATTGGCTTGCGAAAGCACTTCGGCAAGTTGCAACAGGACATCGCGATTGAACGTTCGATAGATTGCCATCGTATCTTTTGCGCCGATCCCGAGTGATTGAATGGCTTCTTTCAGGGCCGACGCTACCAGTGACGGGTCCAGCGGATTGGTGGACTCATCGATCTGTTTGTTTTCGAACAAGGAGTTTAGACGGGTGTTGAAGCTGATATACGTCGGTAGTTGCGCGTTGCGCGCTGAGTTGACCATCCCCTCAAGTGCAACCATGGTCTCCAGGTCGTCGTCCTGAACCAGGGACAGGGTCTCGAAATTGACGACGGCCTCGGGCTTCTCTATCTGGCGATCGAGCAACTCTTCAAAGTGATTGAAGATGCCATGACCGAATGCGCTGACGATCTCGTCCCGGTGACGACTCAGCGGGTACATGCCACTGTCGCCGGAATCGATCATTGCACGCACCCGTTCTGACAGCAGGTTGACGCTCAGATCGCGTAATTGTTCGACGATCTTGGACAACTAAAAACTCCCGATAAGACAGCGATTTAAGATAACTTGTTTACACTTTAATGTATAGAAATCGCGATTTCTCTACACCGCGTAAAATGTAAACATCATGTAATTATCAGGGGCTTGCGTTATAGTGGCGCGCTGCCGGGCAGAGGGATGACATGAAACGTACCACGGCGATTCTGGGCGCCGGCATGTTCGGTACGGCGATCGCAAATATACTCGCCGAGAATGGACATGAAGTACGGCTTTGGTCACGAGACGAAGACCAGGCCAGTGCTATCCGTCGCGACCGCGAGAACAAACGATCCCTGCCCGGGTATCCTGTCAACGAAGCCGTTAAGCCGCTCTCCGACCTGGATGCTGCGCTGGTCGATGTTGAGTTGTGCTTTGTTGCTGTGCCCAGTCACGCCTTCCGGGAAGTACTGCGGCAGGCAGCGGCGATCATGCCGGCGGAAGCGGTTGTCGTCAGTACGACCAAGGGCATCGAGGCGGGCACCTTTCGACTGATGAGCGAAGTTATTCGAGACGAGTTGCCCCGCAACCCTGTCGGTGTGC
The DNA here is from genome assembly GCA_028281885.1 of Pseudomonadales bacterium. Taxonomy (GTDB): domain Bacteria; phylum Pseudomonadota; class Gammaproteobacteria; order Pseudomonadales; family Azotimanducaceae; genus JANQJA01. Next base: position 231,066 of record JANQJA010000011.1, read on the forward strand.
TGTCAGGTCCCAATCTGGCGGAAGAGATTGCGCAACGGCAGATTACGGCCACCGTGATTGCGAGTCGGGACCCGGGTGTCTGTGAACTGGTCCAGGAAGTGTTGCCTACCTCCTACTTTCGCGTTTATGCGAGCGAAGATACCTATGGCGTTGAGCTGGCGGGTGCGCTCAAGAACATCTATGCCATTGCCGCGGGATTCGCCGCGGCGCTTGGGGTCGGACAGAACACCCAGGGCATGCTGATGACCCGGGGACTTGCCGAGATGAGCCGGTTCGCCCATGGCATGGGTGCGAGACCCATCACTTTTCTGGGCCTCGCCGGTGTCGGCGACCTGATGGTGACCTGTGGTTCATCCCTGTCCAGAAACTACAGGATCGGGTTTTACATGGGGCAGGGTATGGATCTCGACAGTGCCACACACAAACTGGGTCGGCTTGCCGAAGGTATCAACACGGTTAGAACCGTCAAGCAGAAAGCCGACGAGATGGGTGTTTATATGCCAATCGTGAACGGACTGTATGGCATCCTGTTTGAAGGAAAAGAAGTGGCAGCCGTCATTGCAGCCATCATGTCCGGCGAACAGTCAACCGACGTAGAATTCGTTACCGGAGGTTAGGGATTGATGCGGCTCCTTCCCCTGGCAGGTGTGTTCAGTCTGCTGTTACAAACCGCGGTCGCGGATGCCGCGACGTCGCTGACTGATCTGTTGCCGCAATTTCCACGAGCCGAGCTGGTGGAAGTTGAGGAATCGAAATCACTCTCAACCCATGAGGTGATTACCGGCGCGCTCCGAAGCAGGGCGGGAACCACGGTTCCGGAGGACTCTCGATTTGTGACCGGGCGCCGTGCGGCCAGTACCTGGCATATCCCTGACGAACAACGCACCGACGTTGTGTATGCCTATTATCGGGAACACCTGCTTGCCCGTGGCGAAAGTCTGTTTGAATGCGCGGGTTTTGATTGCGGTTCGAGTAACCATTGGGCTAACAATGTGTTTCGGCGACCGATTCTCTACGGACCACCTCAGAATCAGCGTTACCTGCTGGTTCGGATCGATGCCGATCGCAGCTATTTTGTTGCGCTCTATGTGGCATTACGGGGCACTCGCAAACTCTATGTACACACCGAGGTCATCATCGGGGATGATCGGGTAGAAGAGGTGAGCGGTGCCACCATCGTCGATGCGCTGGCCAGTACCGGTCGTTTTGTTATTGCCGCCGGAACGGAATCGGGATACGTGGATTCGATCGTGGCAGCGATGGCGATTGAGCCGTTAATGCGTATTGCGGTGGTGGGTCATGACAGAAGGGTGCGCGGCGAGTCGGTCGAGCAAACGATCGCCAGATCGCGCGCGACCGCTGACAGTTTTCGCCAGATGCTGGTCACCGCGGGCATCAGCTCGACACGGATCAACTCTTATGGCGTTGGTCCGCTGTCACCCTTGGATCGGAAAGTGATTGAACGGCTGGAGCTGGTACTGATCAGCCGGGAGGAGGGACGCTAGCGCGACTATTCAGGTATTTGGTGCAATATGCGCGCTAGCCCGCCGATACCAGATTGACGAATTCCATGCGGGTTGCAGGGCTGTCACGAAAGGCACCGAGCATGACGGACGTCTTCATTACCGAGTTCTGTTTTTCCACGCCTCGCATCATCATGCACATGTGCTTCGCCTCGACGATAACGCCGACGCCTGCGGCCTCGGTCACATCGGCGATGGCATCGGCGATCTGTTTCGTCAGGTTTTCCTGAATCTGCAGCCGACGACCAAACATATCGACGATTCGGGCCACCTTGGATAGTCCCAGTACCTTGCCGGTCGGGATATAGGCGACATGGCACTTGCCGATAAAGGGCAGCATGTGATGCTCGCACATGGAGTACAGTTCGATGTCCTGGACCAGAATCATCTCGCTGGTATCGGAATCGAACAGCGCATCATTAACAACCTCATCCAGGGATTGGCTATAGCCACGGGTGAGGAAAGCCATGGCATCCGCAGCCCTGCCTGGCGTACCTTGCAGGCCATCCCGGTTCAGGTCTTCCCCGATTGCCTCGATGATTTGGCGATATGCGTCTTCCACCAACTGTTCTCCCAACGACGATCTACTTTCGCGGCCTACAGTAAGCGAACAAATGAAGCGGGTAAAGCGCGCGAGATTTTCTTATCATAGGCGGCGGGCAGTTGAGGAGGCAGTATGCCAGGCAGCAGCATAGGACAGATGTTCAGGGTAACGACCTTTGGCGAGAGTCACGGGCCCGCGCTCGGCTGCATCGTCGATGGGTGTCCGCCAGGACTGTCGTTAACTGAAGCCGACCTGCAGCGTGATCTTGATCGTCGTAAGCCGGGTACATCGCGTTTTGCGACCCAGCGACGCGAAGACGATGTCGTCAGGATACTGTCAGGCGTGTTTGAGGATCAGACCACCGGTACACCCATCGGGCTTGTTATCGAGAACACCGATCAGCGCTCGCGGGACTATAGTGAGATCAAAGATCTGTTTCGTCCCGCCCATGCCGATTACACCTATACGAAAAAGTTTGGTATCAGGGACTATCGTGGCGGCGGCAGGTCGTCGGCGCGGGAAACTGCCATGCGTGTCGCGGCGGGTGCCATCGCGAAAAAATACCTCGGCGAACGCCATGGCATTCAGGTGCGCGGCTATCTCTCGAAGATGGGGGATCTGGCGGCGGCTTTGGTCGATTGGGAGGAAGTCGACAACAATCCTTTCTTCTGTCCCGATGCCAGCCTGGTGCCTGAGCTTGAAACCATGATTGACAACCTGCGCCGGGAGGGCAACTCGATCGGAGCGGAAATCACGATCGTAGCGAGTGGCATGTTGCCCGGACTGGGCGAGCCGGTGTTTGATCGTCTCGACGCTGATCTTGCTCACGCGTTGATGAGTATCAATGCGGTGAAGGGTGTTGAGATCGGCGCGGGCTTTGCTTCCGTTGGTCAAAAGGGCACGGAACATCGCGACGAGATGACGCCGAACGGTTTCGTTTCCAACAACGCGGGTGGCATTGTGGGCGGTATTTCGACGGGCCAGGATGTTGTCGCGAGGATCGCGTTGAAGCCCACTTCCAGTATCACCCAGCCCGGGCAGACCATCGATGTAAACGGGGCGCCGCGCGAGGTTGTCACCAAGGGCAGACATGATCCCTGTGTCGGTGTGCGTGCGACGCCGATTGCCGAAGCCATGATGGCGATCGTGTTGATGGATCACCTGCTGCGCCAGCGCGGCCAGAACCACGATGCGCCCCAGGTAGGTCCGACGCTCTAGTCAGCTGCGATCCTTCTGCAGCGTCTCGATGAATGCGAATCCCGCGTTGGACAGCGTTCGCTGTGAATGATGGATTACACCAAGCTCGCGGAACAGGTTCACGCCTGGAACTTCTATGGTCGCGAGGCGATGGTCGAGCATGGTCTTCGGCAGCAGACTCCAGCCCAGTCCGATGGTCACCAGCATCCTGATTGTCTCCAGGTAGTTGGTGGACATGCTGGTATTGAGCGCAAGGCGGTGCTCATCGAACAATGACTTGACGATTCTCCCCGTGAACGTGCTCATGTCCGGCAATACCGCGGGATGTTGAGACAGGGTCTCGAGCGAGACAGGCCCGATGTTGGCCAGTGGATGTTCCGGCGCGCACATAAATACCAGTGCGTCGTGCCAGATCGGGATGGACGTCACTCGTTTGTGCTCACCGGGGGCGAGCGTGATGACGCCCAGTTCCAGGTAACCCTGTTTGATCTGTTCGTGGGCTACCTCCGAGTCCATGAAATGCAGGTCGAGCGTGACGTGGGGGAATTGCCTGGAGAATCGGCGCAGCGCCTCCGGCAGGCGCCACAGACCAATGTGGTGGCTGGTGGCGAGGGACAGTTGCCCCGAGACCCGACCGGCCAGGCTGGCCACTTCCCGCTGCGTGTTTTCGATTTCCACCAGAATCCGTCGGGCACGAGGTTCCAGCTTGTGACCCGCTTCGGTCAGCGCGACCGTGCGACCGATGCGGTCAAACAACCGCGCGCCGATCTGTTGCTCCAGCTGCGAGATTCGCTTGCTGACCGCTGGCTGGGTCAGATGCAGGCGATCTGCCGCCAGGGAGAATGAGTTCAGCTCAGCGACTGTCAGGAAAGCGCGGAGTCCGTCCAGCTCGATCATCTTGATTCCCAAAAGTTATGGAATTGATAAGAAAGATGAATTTGAGTTATGCGATGGGCCATCCTAGCATGCACCTGAGCATATTGCAGGGGTCGATTATGGAAAGGGTCAATGTCGCCATCGTCGGGGCGACCGGGGCGGTTGGCGAGGCGATGCGGGAGATTCTGGAGGCACGCCAGTTCCCGGTAAACCAGCTTCATCTGCTGGCCAGCGAGCGTTCTGCCGGTACCCGATTTTCTTTCGCGGGCGGGTCCGTGGTGACCCGGAACCTGGACGAGTTTGATTTTGTCGATACCCAGATTGCACTGTTTTCGGCGGGTGGCGACGTGTCGGCAATTCACGGGCCAAGAGCTGCCGCGGCAGGCAGCGTCGTCATCGACAACACGTCACACTTTCGGCGGGACCCGGAAATTCCCCTGGTCGTGCCCGAAGTGAACCCGCATCGTATTGCGGATTACGCGCGTCATAACATCATCGCCAATCCAAACTGCTCCACCATCCAGATGCTGGTTGCGCTGAAGCCTATCTATGACGCGGTGGGCATCAAGCGGATTAACGTTGCCACCTACCAGGCGGTCTCTGGCGCGGGACGTCAGGGCGTTGAAGAACTGGCAGGACAGACAGCGCGGCTGCTGAATGGCCTGGAGGTTGAGTCGAAGACGTTCAGCAAACAGATCGGGTTTAACGCGATTCCGCACATTGGCGGGTTCCAGGAGAATGGCTATACACTGGAAGAAATGAAAATGGTCTGGGAAACGAAGAAGATCTTTGAAGACGAGGCCATTGAGGTGAATCCCACCTGCGTTCGTATTCCGGTGTTCTACGGTCATTCAGAGGCCGTACATGTTGAAACCGTGAACCGGATATCTGCTGCCGATGCGAAAGAGTTGTTACGGCAGGCGGAAGGCGTTGAGTTGATCGATGAAACTGCTGATGGTGGTTATCCAACACCTGTCCCCAATGCGGCGGGAACTGATCCGGTATTCGTTGGTAGAATCCGGGAGGATATCTCTCATGACAATGGTCTGAATCTTTGGGTCGTCTCCGACAACGTGCGTAAAGGTGCGGCCCTAAACAGTATACAAATCGCCGAACTTCTGCTAAAAAGGCTGTAAATTGCGGCACTTAACGTAACATCCAAAGACCATTTCGAGGTTCCGAAACGACGATCTTGAAAGCGGTGAGATGAGTTGCGTGGGGCGCCGATTTTTTGCGCTTGAGGAGAAGTATAAAAATGGTACGACGGCTCTTGTTGCTCAGCGCGCTTGTCGCCTTTAGTGAGGTTGTCTTTGCTCTCGGTCTCGGTGACCTGGAACTGGAGTCAGCACTGAATCAGGAGTTTGCTGCTGAGGTCGAACTGACCAACGTTCGCAACCTCGAACCACAGGAAATTCTCCCCGGACTTGCCACGCAGGAAGACTTCGACCGGATCGGAATCGAGCGCAACTATATTCTCACTGATCTTCGATTTGCGGTGATTACCAACGACGCCGGTAATCTGGCAGTGCGTATCACCAGTACTCGCCCCATCGTTGAACCGTTTCTGAACTTCCTCGTTGAGGTGCTCTGGCCGAGCGGTCGGATTTTGCGCGAGTACACCGTCCTTCTGGACCCGCCGGTATTTGGCCAGCAGGGGATTGAACGAATCACCGCACCCTCATCGACGCCCGCTGCCGCCTCGACATCCGCGCAACCTGCCCAGCCTGCTCCCGCGCCACAACCTGCCCCTGCCGCTCCTTCGCGTCCGCGTCTGGAAGAAGGAACGCGTAGCGGTGACGAATATGGTATGACCGGACCGGGTGATACCCTTTGGAAGATCGCCCTGAGTGTCCGTCCGAACGACTCCGTGTCCGTACAGCAGATGATGTTGGCATTGCAGCGGGCCAATCCCGATGCATTTATCAACGACAATATCAATCTGCTCAAGGCCGGGCACGTGCTGAGAATCCCGGGAATGCGCGAGATTCGGGAAGAGACGTTTGCATCAGCCGTTGAGAAGGTGCGGGAACAAAACGATGCGTTCGCTGCCTATCGCGGTGGCCGAACTGCGACGGCTCAACTTGACGCTACACCTCGGCGAACCACGGGCAGCGCGAGCGGAACAGGTTCTCCATCGGATGGTGAACTGCGTCTGCTCGCGTCCAGCGACGCGGCCGGGGAACGAGCCGGCAGCGGTGGTAGCAGCGAAGGGATGCAGCGACTGCAAAACCAGCTCTCTGTTGCTGAAGAAGACCTCGATAGGGCGCGCCGCGCCAACTCGGAACTCAATTCCCGACTGTCCGATCTTGAGGATCAGCTGGAAACCCTGAATGAAATTGTCCAGTTAAAGGACGACCAGCTTGCTGCGCTGCGTGCGGAAGTTCAGCGCATGCAGACTGAGCAAAGCGTGGCACCGGCGCCTGCAGCGCCGGCATCGTCGAGTGGTTCGCTACTGACGAATCCACTGGTGCTGGGAGTTCTTGTCCTGATCCTTGTGGTCGGTGCTGCGGCAGGGCTTATCTTTATGCGTCGTCGTAACCAGGCTGATGATTTCGACGATGAGGAATTTACCGCGATTGCCGAGGAGGCTGAGCCACTCGAAGAAGAACCGGCGGAAGAAGAAGAGCCGGCACTAACGGTTGAAGAGGCTGAGGAAGATGTTTCGCCGCAGACGTCTGATGTGATCAGTGAAGCGGAAATCTACATTGCCTACGGCCGTTTCCCGCAGGCGATCACATTCCTGCAAAACGCGATCGAGTCAGAACCCGGTCGAGCAGACATCCAGCTTAAACTGCTCGAGGTCTATGTTCAGACTGAGGACGCAACCGCCTTTAACCTGCAGCTTGAACAACTGCGTGCGCTCGGCGACGAAGCGGCGCTCAACCAGGCACTTGAACTGCAGCGTCAGATACCAGGTGCGGCAGAGGATGCTGCGGCAGCGATGGACGCGACCGTTGTCAGCAGTGAACCGGTGGCGGCCATTGAAGAGCCCGCGGACGATGACGATGACCTGTCATTTGATCTCGATGACCTGGACTCGGAAACAGAGGATGACACGCTCGAACTGGGTGACGACATCGATCTGGATGGGGACGACACGGTTGAACTTGAGGACGCGGACCTGGACCTGGATCTGGATCTCGAGGCGGACGGATCCGATGACGAGATCGAACTTGATCTCGGCGACGACGACGATGAAATCGAACTTGATCTGGGTGGCGAGGACGATGAGATTGAGCTCGATCTTGGCGATGACGATGACGCTTTGAATCTCGATGAAGCAGATGCTGGTGATAACGCGTTGGATCTGGGCGATGATGAAATCGAGCTTGACCTGGATGACGACGACGATGCGATTTCGCTGGACACCGAGGATCTTGATGACATGGACCTCGACGCCGAACTGGAACAGGCGGCAGCCGCAACAGCCGATGACGACGAAATCGAGCTTGATCTGGGTGATGACGACAGTATCGAACTGGACCTGGATGCGGCGGATGACGACATCGATCTGGGCTCGGATGATGACGACGGCATTGAACTGAATCTCGACGACGATGACGATGCCATCGAGCTAAACCTCGATGACGATGATGACGATGCGCTGGATCTCGGTGGCGATGATGATCTGGAGATCGACCTCGGCGATGACGATGAACTGAATCTTGATGAAGATGCCAGTACCAAACTGGATCTTGCGAGGGCCTACATCGATATGGGTGACAGTGACGGTGCCAGGAAGGTCCTTGAAGAAGTTGTCAACGAAGGAGACGACAGCGAAGTTCAGCAGGCCAACGAACTGCTTGAACAGATTTCGTAATCAGGTGGAGACTTGTCCCAGAGCCTCGCGCTAGTTGTCTCGTATCGCGGGACTGATTATCACGGATTCCAGTACCAAAGCCCGTCAATCCCGACGATCCAGGGTGATCTGCAACAGGCACTGTCGCGAGTTGCAGACGAACGGGTAGAGGTCACCTGCGCCGGTCGTACAGATACCGGCGTCCATGCCACCCATCAGGTTGTGAGCTTCTCGACGGGCGTAGATCGTCCGCTGCAGGCCTGGATCAGGGGTACCAATCGTTACCTGTCGAACGATGTCGCGGTCACCTGGGCCGGCGAGGTCGGGCCCGATTTCAGTGCGCGCTTTTCCGCCGAGTATCGACGCTACTTCTACCTGATTGACAACCAGCCGATCCGCTCGCCGATGCTAAGCGATGGCCTGACGCACGAATGGAGACCCCTGGACCACCATCTTATGGCACGGGCGGCGCGGGCGCTGGTTGGCGAGCATGATTTTACGTCGTTTCGTGCGGCTTCCTGCAGCGCGAGAACCGCGGTGAGGCGAATATCGGAAATCGACGTTCGCCGGCTGGGAACATTGGTTGTGATTGATGTGACCGCGAATGCCTTTCTGCATCATATGGTGCGTAATATTGCAGCTGTCCTGATTGAAATTGGCGCTGGCAAGCGTCCGGACAGCTGGGCGGGGGATCTGCTGTCGCGGCGAGATCGCAGTGAAGGCGGGGCCACGGCCGCACCGAATGGCCTGTATCTGGTAGACGTGGGTTATCCGGCAAGCTTCGGATTGCCGGCGGGCCCAGACCTGCCACACCTGTATTCGATTCTGGCGACCTGATAAACTCCCGCGCCTTCGAGCAAGGTCAAAAGCGAACCAGAATGCGAACGAGGGTCAAGTTCTGCGGGATTACCAACGAGACGGACCTGCGGGCCGCGGTTCGGGCTGGTGCTGACGCGATTGGTTTTAACCTGTTTTCGTCCAGCTCCCGGTATGTTGAACCTGAGGCATGTGCGGCTTTGCTGGCGCTGGTTCCGGCATTTGTAACAAGAGTTGTGCTGGTGGTGAACGCCGAGGCGAGCTATGTCCGATCGCTCTGCGACCGATTGTCGTTTGATCTGCTTCAGTTTCACGGCGATGAAGACGAAGGTTTCTGCCGGATGTTCGATCGCCCTTATATCAAGGCGTTGCGAATCGGATCGCAGGCTGATGTCGATGAGGGAGTCTCTGGTTATCCGTCAGCCAGTGCACTGATGTTTGATGCCAGGGTAAAGGGTCAGTTTGGTGGCACGGGGGCAACATTTGACTGGCATCTGGCAAAGAACATCGAAATGCCGCTGATTCTTGCCGGTGGACTGGATCCCGACAATGTGGGCGCGGCGATACGGACGGTACGTCCCTGGGCGGTTGATGTGAGCAGCGGCATTGAAAGTGAACCTGGAAGGAAGGATCCGGCAAAGATGCAGGCGTTTGCCCGCGCAGTGGTCAAGGCAGATGGAGTGACTGATGGGTAATATTGGTGACAACGAGCGTTTCGGGGCCATGCCCGATGATACGGGGCACTTTGGTGCGTTTGGCGGGCGCTTTGTCTCGGAAACACTGATGGCAGCCCTGGGCGAGCTTGAAAGGGAGTATGCCAAGCTCAAGAATGACCCGGAGTTCAATCGACAGTTTCAGGATGATCTGGCCAATTACGTTGGCCGGCCCTCGCCGCTGTATTTTGCCGAGCGCCTTACTGAAGCTGTTGGTGGCGCTACCATCCTGCTCAAGCGTGAGGACCTGAATCATACCGGTGCTCACAAGATCAATAATTGTATTGGTCAGGCGTTACTCGCCAAACACATGGGCAAGCCTCGTGTTATTGCCGAGACCGGTGCAGGCCAGCATGGCGTTGCAGCAGCTACCGTGGCGGCTCGATTCGGCCTTGAGTGTCACGTCTACATGGGCAGCGACGACATCGAGCGCCAGAGTCTCAACGTTTACCGCATGAAATTGCTGGGCGCTGAAGTCGTACCGGTGACGAGTGGTTCGCGTACATTAAAGGACGCGCTTAGCGAGGCGATGCGTGATTGGGTCACCAACATTGACAATACCTACTACATTATTGGCACGGTGGCCGGGCCACATCCCTATCCGATGCTGGTACGAGATTTTCAGGCGGTGATCGGCCAGGAAACGAAGGCCCAGTGCCAGCGAATGTTCGGGCGACTGCCTGATATGTTGATCGCCTGTGTGGGTGGTGGTTCCAACGCGATGGGCATGTTCTATCCGTTTCTCGAAGATACAGATGTCCGGCTGATCGGCGTTGAGCCCGCGGGGAAGGGGCTCGAAACCGGTTTACATGCGGCGCCGTTGTCACGAGGCGAGGTGGGCGTTTTACATGGCAATCGTACCTATTTGATGCAGAACAGTGACGGTCAGGTACTGCCCACTTCATCGATCTCTGCAGGACTGGACTATCCGGCGGTGGGGCCGGAACACGCCTGGCTGAAAGATATCGAGCGGGCAGAATATGTGGCTGTCGATGATGAGGAAGCAGTGGATGCCTGTCGTCGCCTTAATCGACTGGAGGGAATTCTACCTGCACTCGAGTCTGCCCACGCCGTGGCGTACGCGATTAAGATCGCGGCGACCATGTCGCGAGATGAGATTGTCGTGATCAATTTGTCGGGGCGGGGTGACAAGGACATTCCGACGCTTGCCGAGATCGATGGCATATCGTTGTAAATAGTAGCGGGGGATGTTTTGAGTCGTATTGAAGGTTGCTTCAGTCGTCTTGCTGATGACGGCCGAAAAGCATTGGTCACCTACATCGTCGCCGGCGATCCATCGATCGAGAAAACGATCGATATCATGCACGCCATGGTGGCAAACGGCGTCAGCATGATTGAACTTGGCATGCCTTTTACTGATCCGGAGGCAGAGGGTCCGGTGATCCAGCTGTCCCAGGAACGGGCGTTGGTGAACGGTGTGACCCTGCAGGACGTGCTGTCGGTGGTGGCAGGATTTCGCGAACAGGATGATGAAACGCCGATCGTTCTGATGGGTTACGTGAACCCGGTAGAGCATATGGGTTATGACGCGTTTGCCAGCGCCGCGGCGGATGCGGGCGTGGACGGTACCATCATCGTCAACCTGCCCCCGGAAGAGGGCGAATTGCTGGACCAGTCACTGATTGCCGCTGGTATCGATCCCGTCTATCTGCTGGCGCCGACCACGACCGAGGCCCGGGCTCGCATGATCTTTTCGCGAGCGCGGGGATTCGCCTACTACGTCTCTCTCAAGGGTACGACGGGTGCATCGACGCTGAATGTCAGTGAGGTGGGCGCACGTCTCGAGGTGCTACGCCCGCTTGGAGATCTGCCGATCGCGGTGGGATTTGGCATCAAGAACGGTAAGTCTGCACGTGAGGTGGCGGATGCTGGTGCCGATGGTGTTGTTATCGGTGCTGCCGTCGTTGGTCTGATTGAGTCCTGCCAGAATGAACCGGATCGAATCACTGATGTGGTTGGCGGTTTTATTCGAGAAGTACGCGAGGCCCTGGACGGATGAACCTGCCGGAGTGGCTTGAGCATATCGAGCAGCTCCACCCGCGCGCCTGGGACCTGGGACTGGAACGAGTCGCCGCTGTCGCCGAAAGGCTGGACCTGGTCCATCCGGCAACCCGTGTCGTGCTGATTGCTGGTACCAACGGTAAGGGTACGACCTGCGAAGCGATTGACCGGTTGTGCCGTGCCGCTGGCCTGTCGACCGGCAAGTCAACATCGCCACATCTGGTTCGGTTCAACGAGCGAATCGTTGTCGATGGTCAGCCGGCACCAGACGATGAAATTATTGCGGCGTTTGATGCCATCGAGGCGGCACGGCAGGAAATCTCCCTCAGCTATTTTGAATTTGCTTCTCTGGCGTCGATGTTCATCTTTCGTCAGCGACAAGTCGATGTGGCGATCCTCGAGATTGGACTCGGCGGTCGACTTGACGCAATGAACGTAGTCGCGCCTGATGTCTCGGTGATTACCCGTATTGCGCTTGATCACCAGCAATGGCTCGGTGATACGCGCGATGCGATTGGTTATGAGAAGGCGGGTGTGATGAGGGCAGACCGCCCCTGCATTGTTGCTGATCGAGATCCGCCTGCGACGCTGGCCGAATACGGGCATGAGATCGGTGCAAAACTATTGTTTGTGGGCCGGGATTTTGAAGCTGATGAGGCGGGCCGCTGCCGACTGTCGGGCGTAAGTGAGACTTTACAGTTACCCCTCGATGGCCTGGATGTCCCATTCGAGAATCTGCTGGCCGCGGCCCAGGCGGTCAGTTGCCTTGGGATATCTGTTGGACAGGCACAACTGGACGCGGCGCTGACCGATTTCGAACTACCCGGGCGTCAGCAGTGGCTCAGTCAGCCTCGACCGATGCTGCTGGATGTGGCGCACAATCCTGATTCGGCGGCATGGCTTGCGAGACGACTGGCGGCAATGGCCGGGCAACGATGGCATGCCGTATTTGGTATGTATGCTGACAAGGCAATTGACGCAGTGGTGGCGATGCTGGCACCGCATGTCGAGGCTTGGTACCTGGCGGGTATGGAGGATAGCCGGGGTGCATCGCTTGATGCGCTGGAAGCGTCAGTGAAGAGCTGTCATGGGTTCGTCGCGGGTAAATATGATAAAGTAGCGGACGCATTCGACGCAGCAGCAGCGGATACGGCTGACGGGGGTTCTATTCTGGTTTTTGGCTCCTTTCTTGTCGTCGGTGGGGTGCTGGAGCACCTGAACGAGCACTCATAACCCGTGGATAACAGACTCAAACAGCGTGTCACCGGTGCAGTCGTCCTGACTGCGCTTGCGATCATCATCCTGCCCATGTTGCTGGATGGGTCGCGGGAAGATCGAGCGCGGGTCATCGCAAGCATTCCTGAACCACCCGTGGTGGAACTGGACAGCCTTCGGTTTGAGGATATCGAGCGACAGATCGATGCGCTTGTGGCCGAGGGTGAAGCGGCGTTACCGAAAGTCACGGTGGATACCGTTGATTACAGCGCACAGCCGGCGGAGACGCTAACACTCGATCAGAACCAGCTGCCGGTAAGCTGGAGCCTGCAGCTCGCCAGTTTCGAAAATGAAGACAATGCCCGCAGTCTCAGGGCGTCACTTCGCGATGCCGAGTACCAAACCTATATTATTCGTGCTGACACGGACGCAGGGGAGCGCTTTCGTGTTTTCGTGGGACCCGTATTGCAACGCAGTCAGCTGGCTGAAATGGGTCAGGCGATTGAACAAAAGTTTGCACTCAAAGGGCGTGTCGTTCGGTATGAAATCCAAGATGACGCGCGCCAGCTGGGTGGTTAAAGGGGCGTGCTGGATATTCTGCCCATTGTGGATTGGTTGATTCTGGGAGTGATATTGATTTCCGCAGCGATCAGTTTAATACGAGGTTTCGTCCGGGAGGCGCTGTCGCTGGCGACGCTCATTGCCGCGATCGTTGTTGCTCGCGTGTTTGGCAGCCAGGTTGCAACACTGTTTGAAGAATACATTGGTCAGCCATCGCTGCGGCTGCTGGCGGCCTATGCCCTGTTGTTTGTTTTTACCATGATCGTGGGTGGCCTGATTAATCACCTGCTCGGCCAGTTGGTCGATGCCACCGGCCTGACCGGTACGGACCGTTTGCTGGGTGCCCTGTTCGGTGTGGCGAGGGGCGCGCTCATTATCATTGTGGCAGTGGCGATCTTGTCGCGTATGCCGGTAACGGAAGACAGCTGGTGGCAGGAGTCGAAACTGATTCCATCATTTGTGGATGCTGCCAATTCGATCCAGTCAATGATTTTTTCCTCTCACACGACCGATGAACAGACGACGTAGGAGCGTAATTTGATATGTGCGGCATAGTCGGAATGGTGGGGCGCTCGGACGTCGGGTTCGATCTCTATGATGCGCTGACAGTCCTTCAGCATCGCGGTCAGGATGCCGCAGGTATCGTCACGTGCGAAGGGGATCAACTGCATCTGCGCAAGAGCAACGGACTGGTTCGGGATGTATTTCGACAGGACCACATGAATCAGTTGAAAGGCAATATGGGTATTGCCCACGTGCGTTACCCCACCGCCGGTTCATCCAGTTCGGCGGAAGCACAGCCGATGTATGTGAACTCGCCGTACGGCATCTGTCTGGCTCATAACGGCAACCTGACTAACGACGAGGATCTGAACGAGGATCTGTTTCGCACTGATCGTCGTCACATCAACACCAGTTCTGACAGCGAAGTGCTGCTCAATGTATTCGCGCACGAACTGCAGCGTATCGCCGGGCTCCGACTGGCGCCTGAAGAGGTCTTTGAAGCGGTACGGCGCGTTCATGAGCGCGCTATTGGCGCCTATGCTGTTGTCATCATGATTATTGGTTACGGTATCGTCGCGTTTCGCGATCCCCATGGCATTCGGCCGATTTGTTTTGGCAAACGATCGACTGCCCAGGGTGACGACTATATGGTGGCGTCAGAAAGTGTGGCGCTCGACGTTCTTGGCTTCGATCTGGCCCGGGATATCCTGCCTGGTGAGGCGATCTACATTCAGACCAATGGTACCGTGCACACCCGGCAGTGTGCTCCGGACACGGTGTATAGCCCGTGCATCTTTGAGCATGTGTACCTGGCCCGGCCGGATTCCGTGATCGATGGTATTTCCGTTTACAAGGCGCGGCTGAAGATGGGTGAAAAACTTGCCGACAAGATTTTGCGGCTGTATCCCGACCATGACATCGATGTGGTCATTCCGATTCCCGATACGAGTTGTACGGCGGCGCTGCCGATGGCGCATCGACTGGGCGTGAAGTATCGCGAGGGCCTGGTCAAGAATCGCTATATTGGGCGTACATTCATCATGCCGGGCCAGGAAGAGCGGCGGAAATCGGTGCGCCGGAAGCTGAATACGGTGGAGCTGGAATTCAAGGACAAGAATGTGCTGCTGGTGGACGACTCCATCGTCCGTGGTACCACTTCCCGCCAGATTGTCCAGATGGCCCGTGAGGCTGGCGCGAACAAGGTTTATCTCGCCTCTGCGGCACCTCCTGTGCGCTACCCGAACGTCTATGGCATCGATATGCCGGCCGCCTGCGAGTTTATCGCTCACAACCTGGAAGAACATGAGATCGCCGATGCCCTTGGCGTGGACTGGCTGGTCTACCAGGATCTTGAAGACCTGAAATCCTGTGCGATCGGCATCAATCAGCAGGTAGAGCGATTCGATTGCAGCGTGTTCGACGGAGACTATGTCACCGGTGGTTTTGACGAGGATTACTTTCTGCGGGTCGAGTCGCTCAGATCAGACGAGGCGAAGCAATCCCGCGCCCGGATGGAAGACCTGGGCACTGTCGATCTCCATAATAAAGCCTGATGAGAGAGGCCATTGAACGTACGGTAGCCGCCGTCGGCGGCATACTGCTGGGCAAGGAACATGAGATCAAGCTCGCGCTGACCTGTCTGCTGGCCCGGGGTCACCTGTTGATTGAAGATCTGCCCGGGATGGGGAAGACGACGCTCTCTTACGCGCTCGCGAGGTCTCTGGGGCTGAGTTTTAATCGTATCCAGTTCACCAGCGATCTGCTGCCGGCCGACATTCTGGGCGTTTCGGTTTATGACAAGGATGCCGGTAACTTTGTCTTTCATCCTGGCCCCATCTTCAGCCAGCTGGTGCTTGCCGATGAGATCAATCGCACCACGCCCAAGAGTCAGAGTGCCTTGCTCGAGGCGATGGAAGAACGCCAGGTCACAGTCGAAGGCGAGACTCGAAGCCTGCCCGCGCCCTTTTTTGTCATCGCGACGCAAAACCCCAATACGCAGGCGGGCACCTTCCCGTTGCCTGAGTCACAACTGGACCGATTCCTGATGCGGATCGAACTCGGATACCCTGATCCGGTAGCAGAGCGGATTCTGCTCAAGGGCGAGAACCGTCGCGAGGTGCTGGCGAGGCTGAAGCCAACCATGAGCCTCGCCGAACTCACGTCGGCACAGGAGGCCTGTGATCATGTCAGGGTATCCGAGGCCTTGCTCGATTACGTTCAGCGCCTCGTTCAATACACCCGGCAGGCACCTGAATTCGCCTATGGCCTTTCCCCCCGCGGCGCCCTGGCGTTGCTGGCCTGCGCGCGCGCCTGGGCCTATGTGGACGGGCGCGATCATGTAGTGCCCGAAGATGTGCAGGCGGTCCTCCCGGGTATCGTCGAGCATCGGCTACGGGAAGCCGCCGATTTCAGCGGTCATGGAGGAGCAGCACTCGCGCAGCGACTGCTCACCAGTGTGGATGTGATCGGTTAGGCGAGGGGACGCGGCCGTGACCTCGAGCGTCGTTTCAGGAGGACCGTTCAAGTCGCGGCGACTGAATGCATGGCTCAACCGGCGAATGCCACCGGCAAATAGCGTCGAACTCAATCAGGGCAATATCTTTATCCTGCCCACGCGGGAGGGATTTTATTTTTTGGCGCTGGTGGCGCTGATGGTGCTGGCAGGCATCAACTTTCAGAACAGTCTGGTGTTCCTGATTTCCTTCCTGCTCTTCAGCATCTTCATGGTGAGCATTCTGCATACATTCCGGAACCTGTCGGGTCTGAATCTGCAGGCGGGTTCGACCCGACCGGCGTTTGCCGGCGAGGACGCAGAGTTTACGGTCATTGTCCACCGGCGAGGTGAGCGCATCTATGAGGGCATTCGACTGGGATGGTCCGAAAGCCTGATGCAGGGTGTCGATCTGGTGGACGATGAGGAGCAGCGTGTTTCTGTCTATGTGCCAACAAGTCGACGAGGGCGCTTCAACCCAGGCAGGATGCTGATCCAGACCAGCTACCCGGTGGGTCTCTTTCGAGCCTGGTCCTGGGTTGACCTCGACATGTCAGTCGTTGTCTTTCCCAGGCCCATTTACGCCGGTGACATTCCGGACGCCATCAGTCAAAACAACGATGGGGACATGCTGCATCGGGAAGGCGTTGACGACTTTTACGGATTGAGGGATTACCGCGACGGTGATCCTGTACGACACATCGCCTGGAAGTCCTATGCCAGAACCGAGCAGCTGCAAACCAAGGAGTTTGTTGCGTTTGTCGATCGTCGAATCTGGCTCGAGTGGGACATGCTTGCCGGACTCGATCGTGAGAGCCGGTTGTCCAGATTGTGTTACTGGATTCTCAAGGTGTCCGAGTCCAATGACGAATTTGGCCTGCGGCTGCCGGGTATCGAGATCGAACCGGATCGGGGTATGGAGCATCGCGAACGGCTACTGACGGAACTGGCGTTGTTTGAAGTCGATCAGCGTCCCGGTGTCGTCGGATGAACGTCTACCAGATCCCGCGCAATTCCCTCGCGTGGCTGCTCTGTGCCCAGATCGCTGTGATCCTGCCTCACGTTGGCAGGCTGCCCATCTGGGTCACGGTGGTGAGTGCCGCGTGCATCGTTTGGCGCGTGATGGTGTACCGCGGTCACTGGCGTTTCCCGGGCAAGTGGGTCTGCGGGCTATTGGTTGTGGCCGGATTCCTCGGTGTTCCGATTGGGTATCGGACCATATTGGGACTGGAGCCTGCGATTGCGCTGCTGGTAGTGGCGTATGTGCTGAAGTTGCTGGAGATGCATCGACAGCGCGATGCTTATGTGGTGATTCTGCTCGGTTACTTTGTCGCCATGTGCCAGTTTCTGTTCCAGCAAAGTATCCCCTGGACGATCTACGTTCTGGCCTCGGTCATGATGATTTCGGCCGGTCTGATTGGTCTGAACCAGACCCAAACCCACACGCGTCCGCTCTGGACCCTGAGGAAGGCGGGGGCGCTGACGGCGCAGTCGCTGCCCCTGATGCTGGTATTGTTCGTACTGTTTCCGCGCATTCCTCCGCTCTGGACCGTGCCGACTCAAACACAGACGGCACGCTCGGGCATGAGTGACGAAGTGTCTCCCGGTGATATCGCCTCGCTCGCCACCTCGTCGGAACTCGCGTTCAACGTGACGTTTGAGGGGAATCCACCGCCCCAGAGCAGTCTTTACTGGCGAGGTTTGACCCTGGGAGATTTCGACGGCGAGACCTGGCGCCAGGATCGCATCATGTGGCGGGCCGCCTATCGCGTTGACAGGGACATTCCTCCCTGGGCGGAGCAGGTGGAACGCCGGGGAAGGGTCTTCAACTACGACGTGATCATGGAGCCGACCCAGCAGAACTGGATGTTCACCCTGACCATGCCGGATCTGCCAACAGACACAGACATCGCAATGGGGCCGGACTATCGCTGGGTCCGGATTGAACCTGTCAGATCGAAGTTCCGTTATCAGGTGACTTCGACGCTCAACTTCCGTACGGAGCCGATCCTGGCGAACTTTTGGCGGTACCGGATGACGCGCCTGCCCGAAGAGGGCAATCCCAGGGCCAGGGCGTTGGCGACGGAATTACGCAGTCGTGTCGGCAGTGATGCAGACTATGTCGATGAGGTGATGCGCTACTTCTACGCCGGCGATTTCAACTACACCCTGCAGCCCCCGCTACTGGGTGACAA
This sequence comes from Pseudomonadales bacterium, assembly GCA_028281885.1. Lineage (GTDB taxonomy): Bacteria > Pseudomonadota > Gammaproteobacteria > Pseudomonadales > Azotimanducaceae > JANQJA01. Next base: position 249,522 of record JANQJA010000011.1, read on the forward strand.
CAAGGTCGATGACTTCCTGTTTGAAACCCGGCGCGGTTTCTGCGAGCACTTTGCCAGCTCCTATGCGTTCCTGATGCGGGCAGCGAATATTCCGGCGCGTCTGGTGGTCGGTTACCACGGCGGTGAGTACAACGACATCGCCGATTATTTTTCAGTCTACCAGTACGACGCTCATGCCTGGGTTGAAGTGTGGTTGGAAGGACGCGGCTGGGTACGCGTCGATCCCACCACGTCGGTCGCCCCCAACCGCCTTGAGCAGGGTCTGCAGGCGGCGGTAGAGGCGGAAGAGACTTTTCTGCTGGACTCACCGTTTAGCTTGTTTGCCCGTCAAAACCTGATCCTGGCCGAGATCCGATTGCAGATCAGTGCGCTCACCTATTACTGGGATACCTGGGTGGTGGGCTATACACCGGAGGTGCAGCAGGACCTGCTGAGGGACTACCTGGGAGACTTTGATCGCAAGGATCTCGGTATTCTGCTCCTGGTCAGCTTTTTCAGCGTCCTGGCGGTGATTGGCTTCTTCGTGTTGTTGAAGCGTGCGCACCAGCCGCTACCACCTGTCGAGCGCGCCTATCTGCAATTCTGTCGGATCATGGAGAAGGCAGGTGTGGTAAGGCAGATGGGAGAAGCACCCGATACTTTTGGTCTGCGCGCTGCCGAAAGCATGCCCGATCTGGCTGAAGAGATCAGAACGGTCACAGAGGCGTTTGTTCGACTGAACTACGCCACGCCGGCCGCAGATGACGAAGCACGCCTCAAACGGACCGTTCGCCACCTGCGCCTTCGCGCGCTGGGTTAGCAGCGTGTTAGCCTGCTGCCACCACATTGACGGCAGGTATCTGTACCGAATCTGCCGTCTTTTTGAACGAATCGATCTGGTGAAAGTTCAGGTACCGGTAAATATCCGATGCCAGGGTGTCCAGATCCTGCGTGTATTCCAGATATTCCTCGGGTGTGGGCAGCTTCCCCAATACGCTGGCAACAGCGGCCAGTTCAGCCGAAGCGAGGTACACATCGGCACCATCACCGAGTCGGTTGGGGAAGTTTCGTGTTGAGGTGGAAACGCAGGTGGTGTTGGCGCCGACCCGTGCCTGGTTACCCATGCACAGGGAGCAGCCGGGCATTTCAGTTCTTGCGCCGGCCTGGGCGAAGATGTTGTACACGCCTTCTTCCCGCAACTGGTATTCGTCCATCTTGGTGGGCGGCGAAATCCACAGCCGGGTCGGAATACCGTCAACCTGGCTGAGCAGGCGGGCGGCGGCGCGGAAGTGGCCGATGTTGGTCATACAGGAGCCGATGAAAACCTCATCGATCTTATCGCCTGCCACTTCCGACAGCGGACGGACATCGTCCGGATCATTCGGACAGGCGAGCAGCGGTTCCTTGATCTCATTCAGGTCGATCTCAATGATCTCGGCGTACTCGGCATCCGCGTCCGGCTCCATCAGTTCCGGATTCTCCAGCCAGGCTTCCATGGATTCGATGCGTCGGCCAATCGTGCGGGCGTCGCCGTAGCCTTCGCTGATCATCCACTTGAGCAAAGTGATGTTGGAGTTGAGATATTCGATGATCGGCTCTTTATTGAGTCGAATAGTACAGCCACCGGCCGAGCGCTCAGCCGAGGCGTCGGATATCTCGAACGCCTGTTCTACCTTGAGGTCGGGCAGCCCTTCGATTTCCAGAATGCGGCCCGAGAAGACATTTTTCTTGCCTTCTTTTTCAACGGTCAACAGGCCGCGCTGGATGGCGGCATAGGGAATCGCGTTGACCAGGTCTCGCAGCGTAATGCCGGGCTGCATTTCGCCCTTGAAACGAACCAGGACCGATTCAGGCATATCGAGCGGCATGACGCCGATCGCCGCGGCAAACGCCACCAGGCCTGAACCTGCCGGAAAGCTGATACCGAGCGGGAAGCGGGTATGGGAGTCGCCGCCGGTACCCACCGTATCCGGCAGCAGCATGCGATTCAGCCAGGAGTGAATAATGCCGTCGCCGGGCCGTAGCGCGACACCGCCCCGGGTACGGATAAAGTCGGGGAGGGTATGCTGGGTATCGATGTCGACGGGCTTCGGGTAAGCCGCCGTATGACAGAAAGACTGCATTACCAGGTCGGCGGAAAAGCCCAGGCAGGCCAGTTCCTTGAGTTCGTCGCGTGTCATGGGTCCGGTGGTATCCTGCGAGCCGACGGTCGTCATACGAGGTTCGCAGTAGGTGCCGGGTCGAACGCCGTCAACGCCACAGGCGCGGCCGACAATCTTCTGAGCCAGGGTATAGCCCTTGCCGGTGTCGGTGGCGGGAACCGGACGACGGAAAGCATCAGTCTGTCCGAGGCCCAGGGCCTCACGCGCCCTTTCGGTCAGACCACGACCAATGATCAGAGGTATCCTGCCTCCCGCCTGTACTTCGTCCAGCAATACTTCGGTGGCGAGCTTGAATTCGGAGATCACATCACCGGTTTTCTCACTGGTGATTTTCCCTTCATAGGGATGAATCACGATGACGTCCCCCATTTCCATCCCGGACACATCGCATTCGATGGGCAGGGCGCCTGAGTCTTCCATGGTGTTAAAGAAGATCGGGGCTATTTTGCCGCCCAGGCAGACGCCGCCGACGCGCTTGTTCGGTACATGGGGAATGTCATCTCCAGTGTGCCATAGCACCGAGTTGGTGGCCGATTTACGGGATGAACCTGTCCCAACCACGTCACCAACGTAGGCAACAGGGTTGCCGGTGTTTTTTAGCTGTTCAATGGTATCCAGTGGGTTTTCCATGCGTTTTTTGAGCATTGCCTTGGCATGAAGTGGGATATCTGGGCGACTCCAGGCGTCACCAGCGGGTGAAAGATCGTCGGTGTTGGTTTCACCGTCGACCATGAAGACGGTGACCTTGATCTGCTCGGGGACGGCAGGTTTCGAAGTGAACCACTCCGCGTTCGCCCAGGACTCGAGGACCGCCTTGGCGTGAGGGTTGGCGTTGGCTTTTTCGACCACATCATGGAAGGCGTCAAACATGAGCAAGGTGTGAGAGAGTGCCTTTGCGGCATGGGGAGCCAGGCTCTCGTCGTCCAGCAGTTCGATCAGCGGTTCGATGTTGTAGCCGCCGAGCATGGTGCCCAGCAGTTCGGTGGCGTGAACCGGATCGATCAGGGGTGAACTCGCCTCGCCTTTGGCAATGGCGGTGAGGAACGCAGCCTTGACATAGGCAGCGTCGTCGACGCCGGGCGGAACACGGTTGGTGAGCAGATCGAGGAGCATGTTCTCTTCGCCCGCAGGTGGATCTTTCAATAAATCGACAAGCTGGTTAACCTGTTCAGCATCCAGCGGCTTGGGGTCGATCCCTTCTGCAGCACGTTCGGTGACATGTTCTCGGTAGGCTTCTAACACGGGTTCCTCCCTCTGAAATTTAATGGCACGGAACGTGCCGTTAGATGGGGCGTAGTTTACATCAACTCGAATCAGAGCGATAGGAACGCATATTAATATTAATGTATAACTTTAATATTATTTATTAATTTAATGAAAATAAAAGACTTTCTTTATTGTGAAACCCCCTCCGAGTGGCTGGCAGGGGTAGCAGCGAATCTGCCGTTACTGTTGATCGATCATGCCAACTGTGAAAAGAAGGCCGCCTCCACCGCACTCAATCTGATGTATCGCTATGTCGAGCATCCGAAGATGCTGGCCCGGCTTTCTCGTCTGGCGAGGGAAGAGCTCAGGCACTTCGAACAGGTCCTCGATCTGCTGCAGGCGAGGGGCATTGAGTATGTTCAGATTCCCTCGGCGCGGTATGCGGGCGAGTTGCGCAGACATGCCCGGCATGGTGAACCGGGCAGGCTGATCGATGTGCTGATTATCAGTGCGATTGTCGAAGCACGGAGTTGCGAGCGGTTTGAGGCGCTGGCGCAGGTGCTTGATGAGGAGCTGGCCGCATTCTATGCGTCACTGATGAAGTCGGAGGCGCGTCATTTTGAAATCTACCTGGAGATGGCGGCTGACTTTGGCGGCGAAGAGATCGGCGCGCGAATCAACGACTTCTTGACGGTTGAACGGCACCTGATTGAAGCACCTGACCCGATGTTCCGGTTTCATTCTGGTGTCCCATCGGCGGCCTGATTCAGGCGATGTCAAAGGACTCGAGTCGAGGTTCCTCACCCAGCTCAAGAAACCATCCTTGTTGATCCCAGTCGCCCAACACGATACGTTGGGCGGGTTTGCCGTCCACCTCCAGCTTGTGAATGGCCGGGCGGTGGGTGTGGCCGTGAATCATCAGGTCCACCTGGTGATCCTGCATCTCTCTGACGACTTCTTCGGGTGTGACATCCATGATGTCTGCCGCTGTTTCCCGTACGTGAGCCTTGCTCTGATTGCGGGCTGATCTCGCGATCGCTGCGCGTTCCTCGAGCGACTTGCTCAGAAAATCCTGCTGGAAGGCCGGGCTGCGCAACATCGTTCGGACCTGGATATAGGCCTCATCGCGGGTACACAGGCTGTCACCGTGCATGAGCAGTACCCGCCTGCCTGCAATATCGTGAACGGTCGGATCGGTGAGCAGCGTTGCGCCGGTCGATGCGGCGAACTCGGCGCCGAGTAAAAAGTCGCGGTTGCCATGCATCAGGTATTTCGCTGCGGTGACCCGGGCGAGCGCATCGATCACCGTGCGGTTCAGGTCTGACTTGTCGTCGTCACCGAGCCAGACTTCAAAGAAGTCGCCGAGAATATAGAGCTGTTCGGCCTGCTTCACGGGACCGTCCAGAAAAGCCAGAAATGCGCCGGTAATGTCAGGTCGTTCGGGCATGAGATGGAGGTCAGAGATGAACAGACTCGACAAAGTAACTCCTTGATTGAACTAGCCGAATGAGTTGAATGTTCTCGGATGGTCAGCGTAGAATGCGCGCCTCGACCGGGCCTGTCGGGGACGGGACTGGTCCTGGAGTCAGGTATTGTATCGGGGTGTAGCGCAGTCTGGTAGCGCGCCTGCTTTGGGAGCAGGATGTCGGGGGTTCAAATCCCTCCACCCCGACCACTCGACAGGAACTGTCTGCGCCCGTAGCTCAATCGGATAGAGCATCGGCCTTCTAAGCCGACGGTTGCAGGTTCGATTCCTGCCGGGCGTGCCAGATTCGATGATTAGATTTGATGATTATGGTGGGCGTAGCTCAGTTGGTAGAGCTCCGGATTGTGATTCCGGCGGTCGTGGGTTCAATCCCCATCGTCCACCCCAATCAATTCGTATCGTTGTTCTCTGATCCTAAAGGGATCGACCAATAAAGAGCCTGATCGCGCCATCCGGTGCCTGATCCGAGATTCCTGCCAGGTAGCTCGCAAACCAGCGCCAACTGCCATTCTTTAACAGCGCCCCGGATTTGGATGATGGTGGACGCTGATAGCGCCTATCTCGTATAATCCGCGCCCTTTGGATGCCCCCTGACCGCTTCTAAGTCATTGATTTTTAGTAACGGATGGCGGGTGAGTTCCGCGGGAGTGGCGAAATTGGTAGACGCGCTGGATTTAGGTTCCAGTGACTTATGTCGTGGAGGTTCAAGTCCTCTCTCCCGCACCATATTGAACGTTAAGTGAGATGAATTCATGCAGGTGACACTGGAAACCGCTGAAGGCCTACAGCGCAAGATGCGCATCACTGTGCCGTCTGAACAGGTCGAGACGCAGGTTGAGGCCAAGATCAAACAGACCGCTGGTCAGGTACGCATCAAGGGATTTCGGCCCGGGAAGGTCCCACTTCGAGAAGTGCGTCGCCGATTCGGCGATGGTATTCGCCAGGAAGTGGGTTCGGAGCTGATGCAGAGCAGTTTTGCGGAAGCCATTCGAGAGCAGGAAGTCTCCCCAGCCGGCATGCCGTCCATTGAGGACGTCAAGCTGGAATCGGGCCAGGACCTTGAGTTCACGGCGATTTTTGAAGTCTTTCCGGAAGTGACCGTTGGTGACTTCAGTGCGATTCAGGTCGAGAAGCCGGTGGCGGAAGTCGCTGATGAAGATATCGACAAGATGATCGAGACACTGCGGGAACAACGGACCGAGTATCAGGCGGTGGAGCGAGCGGCGCAGAACGATGACCGGGTCAAAATAGACTTTGAAGGTTTTATCGACGATGAACCGTTTGAAGGTGGCAAGGCAGAAGGCGCAGATCTCGTGCTGGGTTCAGGGCAGATGATCCCTGGCTTTGAAGATGGATTGCTGGGTGTCAGCGCAGGCGACGATCGTGAGGTTCAGGTGACTTTCCCTGAGGACTATCAGGCTGAAAATCTGGCGGGCAAGGACGCGACGTTCAAGATGCATGTTCACGAAGTAGCGGAACCGGTGAAGCCGGAATTGAACGAAGAACTGTTCAAGCAATTCGGCGTGGAAGAAGGTGGCCTCGAAGCGTTTCGTGATGAAGTCCGTGCCAACATGGAAAAAGAACTGGAAACGGCCATTAGTAATAGTATTAGAACTCAGGTGATGGACGAACTCTTGCGCCTGAATGAGGTTGAACTGCCGCAGTCACTGATTGACCAGGACATTGACCAGCTTCGCCACGAAGCAATCCAACAGTTTGGTGGCCACGACAATATTGACCCCTCAGTACTGCCGTCAGAGATGTTTGTTGACAAGGCGCGTCGTCGGGTTGGGTTGGGGTTGTTGGTGAATGCTGTGGTCGAACAGGGCGATATCAAGCTTGACGATGCCCAGGTACGGGAAAAGATTGAGAAAATGTCCAGTTCGTACGAGGAACCGGAGCAGGTCATTCAGTACTATTATGGTAATGAGCGGGCGTTGGGTCAGATTCAGAACCTGGTGCTGGAAGAACAGGTTGTTGACACGATTCTGGCAGGTGCCAGTGTGACCGAGAAGCAGATGTCCTACGAGGAGGCGATCAAACCACCCGTACAGGACGATATCACCGGGGACGACAGCCCGGAAGAGGCCTGACGGACCGTCCCAGCTGGGGCTCAGCCGGGCGCCCTTCTACAGGGCGTCTTGCCAACCGTTGAAGTCGAAGCAAAATACCCCATATAGTAGCTGTAGCCGCTCAGCGGCACGGTCGAATGACACCTTTCCAATGAAGGACGCACCATGAGCCATTCCATTTCAGATTCATTTCCGCCTGACGCCAAAGGGCTAGGGCTTGTCCCGATGGTGCTGGAGCAAACCGCGCGGGGCGAGCGTTCCTACGACATCTATTCTCGCCTGCTCAAGGAACGCATCATTTTCATTGTTGGCCCCATTGAAGATAACGTCGCCAACCTGGTGGTTGCCCAGCTGCTGTTTGCAGAGTCCGAGAATGCCGACAAGGATGTGCAGCTTTACATTAATTCTCCGGGGGGTTCAGTCACTGCAGGGCTCGCAATCTACGACACGATGCAGTTCATCAACTGCGACGTCAGTACGCTTTGCGTGGGTCAGGCGGCGAGCATGGGGGCATTGTTGCTGGCAGGCGGCGCCCAGGGTAAGCGGTATTGCCTGCCCAATTCCAGGGTCATGATTCACCAGCCGAGCGGAGGCAGCCAGGGGCAGGCCTCTGATATCGAGATTCAGGCGAAAGAGATTCTTTATCTGCGTGAGCGTATGAATGAAATCATGGCATTTCACACGGGTAAAACAGCCGCGGAAATCGCCGCTGACACCGAGCGTGACAACTTCATGACGCCCGCTCAGGCTGTGGCTTATGGCATGGTCGACCAGGTCCAGGAGCCGCGCTCAGCGGCGCTGGCAAAGGCGGCCGGCGCCTAGGTAACGTTCTCATTTGTGTGAAATTTATATAAGATCGGAACAGCTGGTTTGGGGAAATGCAGCTTGCGCCCCGGGCCTGGTCAAGGCTGATCTAAACAAGCTGAGGTAGTGGAATGTCCGATGACGACAGCAACAATGGGGACGGCAAGCTTCTCCATTGCAATTTCTGTGGCAAGAGTCAGCATGAAGTCAGAAAGCTGATCGCTGGCCCGTCTGTCTACGTCTGTGACGAGTGTGTTGAACTCTGTAATGACATCATTCGTGAGGAATTACAGGAAAGTGCCGATGAGGGAGAAAAGCGAAAGCTTCCAACCCCTCAGGAAATCAAAGAGATTCTCGACGAATATGTGATTGGTCAGCACCATGCGAAAAAAGTGCTGTCGGTTGCTGTTTACAACCACTACAAACGCCTCAATTACACTGGCAAGAAAGACGACGTTGAATTGCAAAAGAGCAATATTCTGCTCGTCGGTCCAACCGGTGTTGGTAAAACACTGCTGGCGGAAACCCTCGCCCGACTGCTTGACGTTCCCTTCACGATTGCTGATGCCACGACGCTGACGGAAGCCGGCTACGTTGGTGAGGATGTTGAGAACATCATCCAGAAACTGCTGCAGAAGTGCGATTACGATGTAGAGAAGGCGCAGGTTGGTATCGTCTACATTGATGAAATCGACAAGATCTCAAGGAAGTCTGACAATCCTTCGATTACCCGGGATGTTTCCGGTGAGGGTGTGCAGCAGGCGTTGCTGAAACTGATCGAGGGCACGGTTGCCTCGGTGCCGCCGCAGGGGGGGCGCAAACATCCCCAGCAGGAGTTTCTGCAGGTGGATACCGCCAATATCCTGTTTATCTGTGGTGGTGCGTTCGCCGGACTGGACAAGGTGATTCAGGATCGTTCATCCAAGAGTGGTATTGGCTTTGGGGCCAACGTGCATTCCGAAACGAACAGAAAGAACCTGGGTGAAACCCTGCGCGATGTTGAGCCGGAAGATCTGGTTCGCTATGGACTGATTCCGGAATTTGTCGGCCGTCTGCCGGTGATCGCAACCCTCGACGAACTGGATGCCGATGCGTTGATTCGGATCCTGCGTGAACCGAAGAACGCCTACACCAAACAATATTCGAAGCTGTTCGAAATGGAGGACGTTGAACTCGATTTTCGGGATGACGCCCTGCACGCCATTGCCAAGAAGGCGATGGAGCGTAAAACCGGTGCCCGTGGCCTGCGCTCAATTCTTGAATCGGTCCTCAATGAGGTGATGTACCGGATTCCTTCCGAACAGGATGTGGCCAAGGTGATCATCGATGAAAGCGTGATCAATGGCACCTCGGAGCCCATGTTGATCTACGAGAATCCCGATCAGCAAAAGGTTCTGCCGGAATAGAACCTTTTGTCGGCAGTCGGGCATTCAATTACACAATTCCGACAAAATGGGGGCTTGCAGCCCCTTTTTCTTTGTAGAATGGTACCCATATCGCACTAATACGCGTTTGCGGGGTCCATTAATGTTGGGTCGTGGAGACGCCCGCGATAGTGTTGTTTTTCTCAGGAGGTGGCATGCCCTCTCTTAGTAGTATTCCGATCGTTACCCTGCGTGACATGGTGGTTTATCCCCATGGCGTGCAACCACTGTTTATTGGCACGGTTAAGTCCATCCAGGCACTCGAATTCGCCCAGGAGAACGATCAGGACAAGCACATTCTGCTGGTTGCCAAAAGGGAGCCGGAAAACGAGGATCCTGCAGCAGAAGATCTGTATGACTTCGGTACGGTAGCCACCATCCTGCAGTTGATTCGACTACCGGACAAGACGGTGAAGATCCTGGTGGAAGGCGGTTATCGCGGTCGAATTTCCGAGATCAGGGACAATGGCCAGTTCTTCGAGGGAGATGTCGAGACCATCGAGGAAGAGTCGGTTGGGGCGGCTGAAGCTGAAGCGATGGTTCGTTCGTTGATGTCCGCTTTCGATCAGTATGTGCAGCTCAGTAAAAAAGTACCGCCGGAGGTCATGACGTCGCTATCGAGCGTTGATGACCCTTCCCGTCTCGTGGATACCATTGCCGCTCAGCTCAACCTGAAACTGGAGGAGAAACAGCGCATTCTTGAGATGACCGCGCTGACTGAGCGAATCGAGCACATGATGGCATTGCTTGAGACCGAAATTGACCTGTTTAACGTCGAAAAGCGTATCCGCGGTCGCGTCAAGAAGCAGATGGAGAAGAGCCAGCGCGAGTACTATCTGAATGAGCAGATGAAAGCGATTCAGAAAGAACTCGGTGACATGGACGATGTGCCGAACGAGATTGAGGAAATGCAGGCTCGGCTGGACAAGGCCGGCATGCCGAAGGAAGCCAAGGAGAAAACAAAGGCAGAACTGAATAAACTGAAGATGATGTCGCCCATGTCCGCAGAGGCGACAGTCGTGCGCAGCTACATCGACTGGATGCTTGGCGTCCCCTGGAACAAGAGATCCAAGGTTTCTAACGATATTATTAAGGCTGAAGAAATTCTAGAAGCGGATCACTATGGTCTTGACGACGTCAAGGATCGGATTCTCGAGTACCTCGCTGTTCAGAAGCGGGTAAAGAAGATCAAGGGGCCGGTTCTGTGTCTGGTGGGGCCGCCGGGTGTGGGTAAGACATCTCTGGGTGAGTCGATTGCGCGGGCCACCAATCGAAAATTCGTTCGGATGGCCCTGGGTGGCGTTCGCGATGAGGCTGAAATCCGCGGCCACCGGCGGACCTACATCGGGTCAATGCCGGGCAAGATTGTACAAAAGATATCCAAGGCAGGTGCCCGTAACCCGCTGTTCCTGCTCGATGAGATTGACAAGATGGGGCAAGATCACCGTGGAGACCCCGCTTCGGCTCTGCTCGAAGTGCTCGATCCGGAGCAGAACAATACGTTCAACGATCATTACCTCGAGGTCGACTACGATCTGTCGGAGGTGATGTTCATCTGTACGTCGAACTCCATGAATATTCCAGCACCCTTGCTCGACCGTATGGAGATTATCCGAATCCCAGGATATACGGAGGAAGAAAAACTCAATATCGCTCGCCGCTATCTGATTCCGAAACAGATGAAGAACAATGGGGTGCGCGATGATGAGCTTGAGATTGCCGATGATGCAGTGCGTGATCTGATCCGCTACTACACCCGCGAGGCGGGGGTCAGGGGATTGGAGCGAGAGGTTGCGAATATCTGTCGAAAAGTTGTTAAAGAACAATCACTTGAATCTACCGAGAGCGCGCGGGTTGTGGTTGACGCGGATACCCTTGAGGGTTACTCCGGGGTGCGGAAGTTCAGTTTTGGCCGGGCCGATGAACAGGATCAGATTGGCCAGGTGAAGGGGTTGGCCGTGACCAGCGTGGGTGGCGAATTGCTGTCCATTGAGGCCGTGGCAGTGCCCGGCAAGGGCCGAAGTACGAAGACGGGTTCCCTGGGCGATGTGATGCAGGAGTCCATTCAGGCCGCGTTGACGGTGGTTCGAAGTCGATCAGCCGTGCTGGGAATCAGCAAGGATTTTCATGAGAAGTACGATCTGCACATCCATATGCCGGAAGGGGCGACGCCCAAGGATGGACCCAGCGCGGGTATCGCACTTTGCACTGCACTTGTGTCGGTGCTGACCGGCATACCGGCCCGGGCCGATGTGGCCATGACAGGAGAAATTACGCTGCGGGGTCAGGTCTTGCCGATCGGAGGGCTCAAGGAAAAGTTGCTTGCAGCGCATCGGGGCGACATCAAGACGGTGATCATTCCGGACGAAAACCAGCGTGATTTGAAAGAGATACCAGACAATATTAAAGCTGATCTGGACATCAGGCCGGTCAAATGGATCGATGAGGTTCTGGAGATTGCACTGCAACGAATGCCGGAAGCGATCATCGAAGAACCGTCAACTGAAAGTGATTCAGTGGGCGATGCTGAGAATGAAGTCAGAATCAGCACACACTAGGAATATACCTTGACAGGGTTTTTCAGCACTTGGTATAAGATTCTCACTGGGTAGTGGGGCGTTGCCCGCATGTAGCGGGCTTTTTCGGGACATAACATATCTTTCAAAAAGGGGTACGGAGTGAACAAACAAGAACTCATAGAAAACATTGCAGCGTCTGCCGATATCACTAAGGCGGCTGCAGGTCGCGCGCTGGACTCGATGATTGATTCGGTAACCGACTCTCTGAAAAAAGGCGAGTCTGTCGTGCTTGTCGGCTTTGGGACTTTCACCGTGCGTCAGCGTGCGGCGAGAACGGGTCGTAACCCTCAGACGGGTCAGGAGATTCAGATCGCTGCTGCCAAGGTGCCGGCCTTTAAGGCAGGTAAGGCTCTAAAGGACGCAGTTAACTAAGTAACAGCCGGGAGGCTTCAACGCTGCCCGGCAGGCAGAAGAAAGGTAAAATGGCGCATTCTGTTGCGCCATTTTTTTTGATTTTTCTCGAGGAAATTCATGTCAATTCAATCGCTTCGAGACTCGTCGGAAGGTATTGTCTCCAAGATTCTGATCGGTCTCATCATTGTGGTCTTTGCCCTGTTTGGGTTTGGTTCAATTACCACGTTCCTCACGCCTGTACCAAAAGTCGCAACGGTCAATGGTGAGGCTGTCACGCAGCAGGATATGGAAATCGCTGTTGAGCGGAACCGTCGGCTGCTGCTGGCCCGGAACCAGAGCCCGGACGAGGACGCGCTTCGTTCCCAGGTGCTGCAGAACCTGATTTCCCGCGAGGTCCTGCTCCAGGCGGCTGATGATCTGGGCCTCCATGCGGGCGAGGCCATGCTTGATGAGCAAATTGTCAGCACCGATGTCTTCCAGATCGATGGTGCTTTCGATGCTGAGCAGTTCCAGCTGGTGATTGGTAGTGCCGGCTACACGCCCATGACCTATCGCGAAGAAATGCGGCATGATCTGAGGCTGCAGCAGATGGTTTCGGGTATCCAGGCATCGTCTTTTTTGCTGGGCGACGAGGCCCGCCGGATCAGTTCACTGGGAGAGCAGACCCGCGATGTGGCTTTTTTGCGGTTTGATATTGATGAGCTGGCCGGGGAAGTGACCCCCACCGAGGCCGAGATTCAGCGCCATTACGATTCGAACCCCGACCAGTTTATGACCGAGGAAACGGTCAATCTGGAATACATCGAGATTGACCGGAGCGACCTGATGGAAGAGGTGGTCGTCAGCGAAACTGAGCTACTGGAATATTACGAAGAAACCAAAGGGCGTTATGCCCGGGACGAATCCCGTCGGGTAGCGCATATATTGATCGAAGTGAACGACGAGGTCACAGCAGAGACTGCACTTGAGCGTATCACCGAGATTCGTCAGCGCATTGTTGACGGTGAAAGTTTTGAAGCGGTTGCATCGGAAGTGTCAGACGATGGCGGGTCGGCCAGCGAAGGGGGAGACCTTGGTTTCAATGCAAGGGGAACCTTCGTCGACGCGTTTGAAGAAGTCGCTTTCGAGCTAAGTCCGAATCAGATGTCTGAACCTGTGCTGACCGAGTTTGGCTATCACATTATCAAGCTGCTCGACCTGGAAGAAGCGCATACGCCTGAGTTCGCCGAGATTCGAGCACAGGTCGAGGAGGGCTACCGTGAGGCCGAAGCAGAAAGTGTTTTTGTCGATCTTTCTGCGCGGCTGAGCGAAATCTCATTTGAAGCATCGGATCTTGCTGAGCCTGCTGCTGCACTGGATCTAGAGATCAAGGAAACAGGCGCGGTCAGTCGCAGTACCGGTGAAGGTATCGCTGCTGATCCCCAGGTGATGGGGGCGGCGTTCGGCCCGGACGTCCTGCTCGACGGCAATAATTCCCGATTGATTGAGATTACGCCAAATCATCACGTGGTGATTCGTCTGGTGGATTATCGTCCCGAGGAAATCCGTCCGCTCGCGGATGTCAGGGAAGAGGTCATCTCCGAGCTGAAACGAACCGGGGCCATTCAAATGGCTTCGATCAGGGCGCAGCTGGCGGTGGATATGCTTGAATCGGGTTCGATCACGCGATTTGTGGCCGACGAATTCGGCCTGGTGTGGGAAGTGGCGGGCGACGTCTCCCGCGGGGGGCCTCAGCTGGATCCGGAGATTAATCGGGAGGCATTCGGGCTGCCGAGACCACCTGAAGACCTGAAGTCAGTGGGATGGGCCCAACTCTCAGATGGTGATGCGGTTGTGATCACGGTAACCCGTGTCAACGACGTTCCTCAGACGGATGTGTCGGAGGAAGACGTTCAGCGACTTGCCCGTGCGTTTGCTTCACAGCAGGGCGGTTACGAATATTCCGAGTTCAACGCAGCCCTGCGGACTCGTGCCGATGTTGAACGGGTCAATTGATCAGTTCGTATTGGTGACATCGACGAACAGGGTAATCCGGTCGCCTGGCTGAAGGTATTTCTGCCGGGCAACCCGAGTGTTCCATTGCTGGATCTCAGCGACTGACACGTTGAACTTGTTGGCGATCAGTGACAGGGATTCACCGCTTCGTACCCGATAATTCACCCGCCGGATGATGCCCGGAGACCTGGGGGGCTCGATACTGGCTATCGCCAGCGTGGGCGGCAGAAACAGCTTCAGTGTCTGGCCGGGAAAGAGGGTGTCTGTTGTGCCCATGCCATTCCAGCGAGCGATCTCACGCATCGACACCCCGTAGCGGCGGGATAGCAACCAAAAACTGTCGCCTGACCTTACCTGATGAATCACAGGCGCAGTGCCTGTTCGTTGCTGCAGGTAGGTTTGTCTGGACTTTAATCGCTCGGTGTCGCTCAGGTCGTAGGCAGAAGCGCTGGCGCTCGCGGTCGGCACCAACAGCGAGTCACCGGCGCGAATCATGTTGCCGCGGAGGCTATTGGCGGCCTTCAGGGTGGCGACTGTGGTGCCGTATCGCTGCGCGATCTGTCCCAGCGATTCGCCGCTGTTGATTTTGTGTCGCAGCCAGGTCAGCCGCCGTTCGGCCGGAAGTCTCGCCAGTGCTTCTCCAACACGATTCGCTTTACCCAGGGGCAGCAGGATGCGATGTGGTCCCTCGGGACGAGTCGACCATTTGTTGAAACCCGGATTGAGCAGGTAGAGTTCCTCGGTGGAGATGTCGGCCAGTTCCGCAACTTTCGCCAGATCGATCTGGCCGCCCGTATCTGCGACATGCCAGTAAGGTTCGTTCGGGATCGACTTGAGGGTAATGCCGTGTGCACCAGGATCAGCAATCAGGTGGCTGATGGCGAGAAGTCGCGGTACATAACGCTCAGTTTCCTTCAATAGGTTCAGCGACCAGAAATCCACCGGGCGACCGGCGCGCTCGTTGAGGCGCACTGACCGTCGGACATTGCCCTCGCCGGAATTGTAAGCCGCCAGGGCCAGGAGCCAGTCTTCGCCCAGGAAATCATGCAACACATCGAGGTAGTCGAGGGCGGCACGTGTCGCCTCGACCACGTCACGCCGTCCGTCATACCAGTAGTCGATATCCAGTCCAAACCGGCGCGCGGTGCCGGGAATAAACTGCCACAGACCAGCCGCCCGGCCGTGGGAATAGGCAAACGGATCGAACGCACTCTCCACAATCGGTAGCAAGGCAATCTCGAGGGGCATACCTCGCGCTTCAACGGCCTCGACGATGTAATGCAGGTGCCGGGTCGCACGTGTTGCGACGCGATCAAGGTAGTCTGGATGGCGGACAAACCAGGCGAGTTCACTCTGTACACGCGATTGTGCAACTGCATGGTCCAGCTGAAAACCGTCGCGAATTCGCTGCCAAAGATCCTCGGTCTGTGGGTCAATCACCGGCGGGGTGTCCGGGACCGGAATGGTGATGGCATCGATGTCGTGCTCGGTGCCGACCGCTGGCTGAATGGTCTCCTGATCGTCCACTGTGAGGTCACTCGTGGCCAGCGTGTCGATCTCAGCAGGGTCAGGTGTCGAATGGGAGCCAACGTCATGGGTCGGTGTCGCGCAACCCACCAGCGTAACAATGGCCAGAAAAATAGTGTTAAACTGCAACGAGTACTTCATTGGTACTGCTTGAACCAAAACCCCAGTGGCTCGCCATACTATCGTATTTCGACACGTGAGGAGAGCAAAATCGCCCTGATGCCTGCACTTGTTCCCGATCTGCAATCTGCCTCGCTTGAGGATGTCCGGTGCTGGTTTGAGTCGGCGCTGGGTAAGCAGATTTTACGGGAGCAGCGCGCCATTCTGGATCAGCTGCTGCCGGAACTGTTTGGGTACCATTTGCTGCAGCTCAGTGTCCAGCAACGGGCGTTATGCAATGCGAGCCCGATTAATCACAAGATCACAATGGGGCTGGCGCCAGGCGACGAGTCGCCGTTCAGGGGGGATGCAACTGCACTGCCGTTTGAGAATGACGCGATGGACGTGGTGTTGCTGCATCATTTGCTGGATTTCTATGACGCGCCCCAGGCGATTCTGCGGGAGGCGGCCCGGGTCACCATCCCGATGGGGCGTGTACTGATTGTGGGTTTCAATCCGTTCAGCCTCTGGGGGCTCACCAGGCCAGTCGCTCGTTTCCGTAGTCGGGTGCCCTGGAGCGCTGGGTTTATCCGTCCTGGCAGACTGATGGACTGGCTGGACCTGCTCGATTTCCGGATTGACCGTGTGCAGTATTGCACCTATGGCCCGCCCATCAGTCGTTCCCCGTTCATCGGCCGAGTGCCGGATTACTCTCGGGGCCTGTCTCGCCGAACCAATCTCCCTTTTGGCGCCTGCTACGTCATCGAGGCGCGAAAATATGTGGGTACCATGACCCGCCTTCGTCCGCAGTGGAGCAGGTCCCGCGCGCTGGGTAATCTGACTGTGGTGCGACCGACGGGGAGAAGCGCCGCAAGAAGCCGTCACGATTGAGTGAAGTTGTTCATATATTTACCGATGGCGCCTGTCGGGGAAACCCGGGACCAGGTGGGTGGGGCGTGCTACTGCGTTATGGTGATCGGGAGCGGGAACTTTGGGGCGGCGAAGCTGAGACCACCAACAATCGGATGGAGCTGACCGCGGCAATCAAGGGGCTTGAAGCCTTGACCCGATCCTGTGCTGTGGTCCTGACAACGGATTCGCAATATGTTCGGCAGGGTATCACTGAGTGGATCGAAAACTGGAAATCTCGTGGCTGGAAGACGGCGGCGAAAAAACCGGTCAAGAATGTTGATCTGTGGCAGCGACTTGATGACCTCGTTGGCCAGCACGATGTGGATTGGCATTGGGTCAAGGGGCATAGCGGTCATCGCGAAAACGAAATCGCGGACGCACTCGCAAATCGTGGCATCGATGAACTACCAGGAGAGGCCTAGGCAGTATGCGGCAAATCGTACTTGATACTGAGACAACCGGACTGGATATCGAAGAAGGTCACCGGATTCTTGAGATCGGTTGCGTCGAGATCGTCGATCGAAAGCTCACGCGCCGCCACTTTCACCAGTACATCAATCCGCAACGCGAGATCGATGAGGGCGCCCTGCAGGTGCATGGTATTACCCGGGAATTCCTGAAAGACAAGCCTGCGTTTTCGGATGTCTTTGACGACTTTCTCGAGTTTGTACGAGGTGCGGAACTGGTGATTCACAACGCGGAGTTTGATATTGGCTTCATCGATCATGAAATGAAGCAGATGCCCGGCAAGCTTGGATCCATTACTGACCATTGCCAGGTGATCGATAGTCTGGATCTCGCCAGAAGCAGGCACCCGGGCCAGAAAAATACGCTGGATGCACTCTGTAAAAGATACAACGTAGACAACTCAGGTCGCGATCTGCATGGCGCCTTGCTCGATGCCGAATTGCTGGCGGATGTCTATCTGCTGATGACTGGAGGACAGGTCGACCTGGGGCTGGACGAGATCGAGTCCGGCCCGGGGGAAGCGGCGGGAATTCGTCGTCTCCCGGCGGACCGGCCAGCACTGAAAGTGATTCGCGCAACGGATGTCGAACAGGTCGCACACGCAGCGACATTACAGCGACTCAAAGAGAAGTCCGGCGGGCAAAGTCTCTGGCAAAGACTGGAGGCGGCTGAAACGTGAGCCTGTTCGTCTGGCCGGAATCCAATCGGGAATTTGTTGCTGGCGTGGTGCCGCCTGAGGATATCGATTCTGCGTGGTACTTTGTCTTCTGCCGTGGCGAAATTCTGTTGCGACTTGATGCTGACGAGCAGTTCATGCCGCTGACGCATCAGGACTGGCCATTGCTCGAAGGGCACGATCATGTCTCCCACTATATGGGCCGACTCGGGGACAAACATTGTTTCGCCGTGGAGATGTCTACGATTGAAGAGGAGACGGCTCCCTTAAGCGGGCTGTTCGGTAGAACGGACAACCTCATGTTCTCTATGGTTGGTCGGGCCGTACAGATCGTTGACTGGTATCGCGCGCACAAGTATTGCGGTCGTTGTGGTGCGCCGAACCTCACTCACGACAGGGACCGGGCCATGATCTGTGAACGTTGCGGCATCCATGCGTATCCGCGTCTGTCACCCTCGATCATTGTGCTGATTCACCGGGACGATCAGGTGTTGCTGGCTCGCAACCGACGCTTTCCCGAGGGCAGGTACAGTACGTTGGCCGGTTTTGTTGAGCCTGGCGAGTCGGTGGAAGAAACACTGATTCGGGAGGTGAATGAGGAGGTCGGGGTTGATGTCGGTCATCTGGCCTATCAGGGCAGCCAATCCTGGCCGTTTCCCAATTCGCTCATGCTGGGGTTTCATGCTGAGTATGCCGGCGGAGACATCGTCTGCCAGGACGATGAAATTGCTGACGCGGCCTGGTTCAGCCTTGAAGAGCTGCCAAACATTCCGGGGCGATACGCAATCAGTCGATGGTTAATTGATGGCTACCTGAGCACCAAGGGTGTCGTCATCTAGTCGCTGACTTCAAAAACGCTGACCGGATCAGTGGGTCGAAACAGGTATAGCAGCAACTGCGTCAGAACGATATGACCATTGGCGCGAAAACGTCCCCTCATAAAAGCCGTCATGCTGTCTTCAGTGCCCGTCAATAGCGGTAACAGGGTTTCATGCTGGTCCAGCGTGATTGTGAGCGTCGGCCGGGATGCGATGCCGGTTTCGAAACGGAAAGCTGTCGGTTCAACGATCAGGTAGAACGGATCCCCGGTATCGAACAGGAACTGGAATACCGTGACTTCTCGGCGCAGGAAACCTTGCCGAAAAAGGGGCGTCAGTTGTTCGGTCATGGCATTCAGCGTTTTTTCCATTGGCTGGGTCCCGGTGCTTCGCTACCTATTTTGCCAGTTGCTTGGCACAGCTTGAATCGGGTGTGCTGTGTTAGCATGGTTGTCTGACAATGAGGGAGTTTTTCGGGTGGATTTCGTCATCGAATATGGCCTTTTTCTGGCCAAGGCGCTCACCATCTTGATTGCGGTCGTGATCGTTGTGTCGCTGATATTCAGTCTTGCGAGCCGCTCCGCGGGTCGTCGAATGGAGCGAGGACATATTGAAGTACGTAGCCTGAACGACGTGATCGAAAATTTCAGTGAGACGTTGAGGCAGGTGGTGCTCAATCCCGCGGAGCTTAAGCAGGAAGTCAAGTCCGGGAAGAAGAAACGCAAGGCAGAGTTGAAGGAGCAAAAGCAAAAGGCAAAAAAAGGCGATGAAGCCCGCCGGCCCCGAGTGTATGTGCTGGATTTCGAAGGTGACTTGCAGGCAAGCGCGGTGAGTAATTTGAGAGAAGAGGTGACCGCAGTGCTCTCTTTGGCAGAGGAGCAGGACGAAGTGGTCGTGCGGCTGGAAAGCCCCGGTGGCCAAGTCCATGGCTATGGGCTCGGTGCCTCGCAGCTCGGGCGAATTGTAGCGAAAAGTGTGACGCTTACGGTTTCTGTCGACAAGGTAGCTGCGAGTGGCGGCTATATGATGGCCTGCATTGCCAACAGGATTATCGCCGCGCCGTTTGCATTGCTTGGCTCAATCGGTGTCGTTGCGCAGCTGCCCAATTTTCATCGATTCCTGCAGAACAAGGATATCGACTTTGAAGTGTATACCGCTGGCGAATTCAAGCGCACGGTGACGGTGTTTGGCGAGAACACGGACCAGGGGCGCGAGAAGTTCAAGCAGGAACTGGAAGATGTCCACCTGCTGTTCAAGGAATTTGTGCATGAGTATCGGCCGGTGGTGGATATGGACCGGGTGGCAACGGGTGAAGCCTGGTATGGCAAGCGTGCCATGGACCTGCAGTTGTGTGACGAGCTCAAAACCAGCGACCAGTATCTGGTGGAGCGGTGCCAGGATGCTGATGTCTTCCAGGTTCGTTATGTTGAAGACCGCAACCGGGTAGATCGTCTACTGGATCGCCTCACCGCTGCCTTCTCCCGGCTGGGATGGAAGTCGTCGAAAGATATTGAGCAGCCGCACTTGCTTTGACTGAGGGGGACCACGGATGACAGCTTTCACGGCCTTCTGGGTTGAAAAGACTGATGACGGGATGAAACATTCAGTGATATCCCGTTCTACTGACGATCTCCCAGAGGGGGAGCTGCTGATACGAGTGGCGTTCTCCAGTGTTAATTACAAGGACGCCTTGTCAGCACAGGGTAACCCGGGGGTCACGCGTAACTATCCGCATACGCCGGGCATTGATGCGGTGGGTGTGGTGGTGGAAAGCGCCGTGGAGCATTTTCAGGCGGGCGACGAAGTTATTGTCATCGGGTTTGACCTCGGTATGGATACGGCGGGTGGCTTTGGCGAGTTCATCAGGGTCCCGGCGTCCTGGGCAACACCCTTGCCCGCAGGTCTGTCAGCACGTGAGAGTATGATTCTGGGGACGGCGGGTTTTACGGCGGCGCTGAGTGTCGAGAAACTGGAACGCCTGGGTGCCGCTCCTGAAGATGGGGCGGTGCTGGTAACCGGTGCGACGGGCGGCGTTGGCTCTGTGGCGGTGGCGCTGCTGGCGAAACTGGGCTTTGAGGTGGTTGCCAGTTCCGGCAAACCAGACAAGGCGGATTATCTGACATCTTTGGGTGCCACCTCGATCATTGATCGCAATACCCTCAGTGAAGACACTGACCGGCCGTTGCTCAGGGAGACTTACGCCCATGCTGTCGATACAGTCGGTGGGCCAACCCTCGTCAATGTACTGAAAAGCCTGAAGTATGGAGGTAGTGTGGCAGCAAGCGGACTGGTGCAGTCGCCCCAGCTTGCCGCAACGGTGTTTCCGTTTATCCTGCGTGGCGTCAATCTGTTGGGAATCGACTCCGTTCAGCTACCGATCGAGAAAAAGTCTGCGGTGTGGCAGCGTCTTGCCAGCGAATGGAAGTTACCAACGCTTGAGACCATGGTGACAGAAGTGACACTCGATCGTCTGTCGGATACCCTCAATGCCCTTCTCAAGGGACAGTCTGCAGGACGCAGCCTGGTGGTTCACGACGGCTAGCGCGGATACTGCACCAAATGCCTGAGCAATCGGCTAGTTTCGACGCAGGACATCGCTGATGGCGATGGGTGTCGGATATCGAAACACCACGATGTAGGACGAGACCAGGAACGTCAGGATCGCGGTGGCTTGAATCAGATGTGAGGCGTTTTCCCCAATGATGTTCTCCGCCGCCGCCAGGAAAGCGATCAGCAGTGAGAATTCGCTGATCTGACCCAGCCTTAAACCAGTCTCCTTCGCCCGGTGCCGCGCTTCGCCAATCAACTCAAGGGTGCCGAGAAAAACCAGCGGTTTGATGATGAGCATAGCGGCGGCCATGATCAGCGAGGGGATCATGACGTGGGATAACACCTCAAGGTCAAAACCGGCACCAACCGAGAAAAAGAACAACACCAGGAAGAAGTCGCGAAGTGGCTTGAGGTGTTCGGCGATATACAGTGCGATGGGGCTCGTGGCAACGGCGACCCCTGCGACAAATGCACCGACTTCGTGGGACAAGCCGCTGGTGTGAGCGAGCTCCGACAGGCCCAGGCACCAACCGATCGCCAGCAGAAATATATATTCGTGAAAGGCGTCGAATCGCTCCAGGAGTTTCAGCAAGACAAACCGAACGAACAGCCATGCGAACAGAATCAGCAATGGCAGCCCGACAAGGACTCTGGCGATACGGGTCACGTTGCTGAAGTCGAGGAAGCCACCGGTGATGACAATCAATACGATGATCGCGATGATGTCCTGGATGAGCAGCAGGCTGACTACCAGTTCGCCGGTGTGCCGGTGATGCAGCACGGTCGTTGGCAACAGCTTGATGCCGATAATCGTGGACGAAAACATCATCGCGGTGCCGATGATGATGCACTCTGCTAACGAGTAGCCAAACGCCAGCGTGATGAGGTAGCCGACGGCGAAGAAGGCCAGTGACGACAAAATGCCCACCAACAGCGCGCGACCAAACATTTTTCTCAGTTTGCCTGGCTGCATGTCGAGGCCAAGCAGGAACAGCAGGAAAATGATACCGACTTTGGCAATGCTGCCGATCAGTGCTGGTTCAGAAATCAACCCGGTTGCTGACGGTCCAAGGCCAATGCCGATGGCGATGTAGGCAACGATCAGTGGCTGACGTGTGTACAGGGCCGCGGTTGCGAGTACGGCCGCTGAAGTAAAGATCAGGAAGAACGAAAAGAGAATAGGGTCCGTTTGCATGCCTGCAGTCTAGCATGCGAAAGGCGCGCTATCTTCGGCGGAACAGGGGCTCCGGCTGGTCTACGGTGGCCTGGTAACCAACGGTAAAACTGGTGAGTGATGAGGTCGCGGCATCCGCGTCCTGGCCCTCAGCCAGCTGGAACGCGTTGATTCCGCAGCGACGCATCTGTTCGAGCTGATCACGTCGAACGTCGCCGATGGCTCTCAGTTCACCCTTGTAACCATATTTCCGCCGCAGGATGTTGGCTGTCGACAGACAGCGGCCGTCAAAGAACGTGGGGAAGTTCAGACCGATAACGGCGAAACTGTTTACGTGGTCGGCGATCTCTTCCGGCTCGCCGTCGGCGTCAAGCCAGATCCCGATATCATTGCGTCCCTTGAGCTTGTCTGCCTGTTCAAGCCAGGTTTTCATCGGCAGCAGCACGTTGGTTGCATCGGCTTCAAGGTCCGAGCCGTATTGGACATCGAAATCAGAGTCGGTGACGTTTCCGTCAAGGATGATTTTTGGCATCGAAGTCTTTCCTCACGCGTAGACGCGGTCTTTGAACGGCTTCAGGCCGATTCGATTGAAGGTGTCGATAAACGCTTCTTCACCCTGACGAGCTTCAAGGTAGGTATCGACAATATTCTGCACAACCTGGGGGACTTGCTCACGGGCAAATGAAGGTCCAAGGATCTGCGCCAGCGCAGTGTGGTTGTACTGGGACCCGCCGACTGACACCTGGTACCATTCTTCGCCTTTTTTATCGACGCCGAGAATGCCGATATTACCAACATGGTGGTGACCACAGGCATTCATACAGCCGGAAATGTTGATGTCCAGGTCGCCGATGTCGTGAAGGTAATCCAGATCGTCAAACTTTCGCTGAATCGCTTCGGCAACAGGAATCGACTTGGCATTGGCCAGCGAACAGTAGTCGCCGCCGGGGCAGCAGATGATATCAGTGAGCAACCCCAGGTTGGGTGAGGCCATGTCGGAACGCACCAGTTCCTGCCAGAGTTCATAAAGGTCAGACTTGCGTACATCTGCCAGGGTGACATTCTGTTCGTGGGTGACGCGAACCTCACCGAAGCTGAACTTGTCGGCGAGGTCGGCGATCTTCTCAAGCTGTTCGTCGGTCACATCGCCGGGGGCGATACCGGTTTCTTTGAACGCGATTGTCGCAATGGCATAACCGGGTTTCTTATGCGCGGCGACATTGCGGGAAACCCATGCCTTGAAGGCAAAGTCTTCATTCAAGGCTGCTTTGTACTCCGGTACATCGTCGCCGAGGGATTCGTAGGTGGGCTCCGTAAAGCACGCCCTGACACGATCGATCTCTTCATCGGTGAGCGTGGCAGCACCATCTTTCAGGCTTTGCCACTCTTCCTCGACTTTGGCGGCAAAAACCTCCGGCGTCATGGCGCGAACCAGAATCTTTATCCTGGCTTTGAACTTGTTGTCGCGGCGGCCGAACCGGTTGTAGACCCGCAGAATCGCTTCCAGATAGGTCAGCAGGTGTTTCTTCTCCAGGTAAGGTTTGATAACCGGGCCCACCACCGGCGTGCGACCGAGCCCGCCGCCGGCGAGAACCTCAAAGCCGACTTCGCCATCCTGTTCGACCAGTCGTATACCAATGTCATGGACCTGAACCGCTGCCCGGTCTTCGCGGGCACCGGTTACAGCGATCTTGAACTTTCGCGGCAGCCAGTTGAATTCGGGATGGAAGGTGGACCATTGCCGAATCAACTCACACCAGGGGCGGCTGTCTTCGATCTCATCCCTGGCGACACCGGCATACTGATCCGATGTGACATTCCTGATGCAGTTGCCGCTGGTCTGGATCGCGTGCATCTGAACACTCGCCAGTTCCGCGAGAATATCCGGGACTTCTTCCAGCTTCGGCCAGTTGAGCTGCAGATTCTGCCGCGTCGTGAAGTGGGCGTAGCCCCTATCATAGTGCCGTGTGACATGTGCCAACTTGCGAAGCTGGGCTACTGAGAGCAGGCCGTAGGGGACTGCAATGCGCAGCATCGGCGCGAGCCGCTGAATATAGAGTCCATTACGGAGTCTCAGATGGAGGAATTCCTCGTCCGTCAGGTCGCCGGCCAGAAACCGATCTGTCTGGTCACGGTATTGTGCTACACGTTCTTCGACCATCTTCTGGTCGTAGTCATCATATATGTACATACGAACTCGGCTGTATTCAGGTGCGCCAGACTTTAGCAAGCCGGCCTCTTGGGGAAAATGAACGATTCAGTATATTGATATGCGTCGCGCAATATACCAGAAACCAGCGTCGTTGTAGCGGGGAAGCCTTCACCGGGCGCCAAATCAAGGTATAATCGCGGCCTGCCAACAAAAGGGTATACAGCCCAGATGAATGACGCTCAGGAATCTTCAAACCAGCAGAGCGAGGATGCCGCCAGCGATGTGATCGCATCCGTTTCGCTCGTTGTCATCGCTGCCTTCTTTGCAATTTTCTGGATCTCAAACCAGTAACCTAGCCAAGCACCAGCGTCACCACGCCGGCCAGTACCAGCACGAATGCCACTGTAAACCCGATCCCGGCAAGGATGTAAGGCAGGGGATTTCGCTGCGAGAAATCCCGTTCCCGATTCGCCTCATTCTGAACGCCGAATGCGGCCGCAATGACGCTGCCCAAAACACTCATGAACCCGGGCTTGGGAGGCGTCTCCTGTTCGGTTTCTTCAGTCATGCCACTTTCACCTGAACCAGAACGTTAATTATAGATCAGTACGGGCGACAGCCAGCGTTCCGCCGATTCCATGGTGATTCCTTTGCGGCGCGCATAGGCTTCCACCTGGTCGCGATCGATCTTGCCGATACCAAAGTAACGGGCATCCGGGTGCGAAAAATAGAAGCCGCTTACCGACGCTGCCGGCGTCATCGCATAGGACTCCGTCAGGCTGACATTGGCATTCTCCCGGGCTGAAAGCAGGGCAAACAGGGTTTCCTTCTCAGTGTGATCCGGGCACGCCGGATACCCCGGGGCGGGTCGAATGCCTCGATACTTCTCCCGAATCAGGGCTTCGTTATCCAGAGACTCATCCGGCGCATAGCCCCAGAACTCCTGTCTGACCCGTTCATGCATCCGTTCTGCAAAAGCTTCGGCCAGACGATCAGCCAGCGCCTTCACCAGGATTGCACTGTAATCGTCGTTGGCCCGTTCATATTCGACCGCGAGCTTCTCGGCACCCAGCCCTGCCGTAACGACGAATCCACCGACATAGTCAGCCACGCCGGACTCGACCGGCGCCACGTAATCCGAGAGACAGTAGTTGGGCTGATCGTTGGGCTTGTCCATCTGCTGGCGCAGGTGGTGCAGGCGGGCGAGTTCCTGGTCTCGTGACTCGTCCTGCCACAGGACGATGTCGCCGTCGCCTGTGGCGTTTGCTGGCCAGAATCCGATCGTGGCATTGGCGCACAGCTGCTTGTTGTCGATCAGCTTTTTCAGCATCTGCTGGGCATCCTCGAACAGTGGCCTTGCCGCGTCGCCGACAACTTCGTCCTCCAGGATGGCGGGGTACTTGCCGCTGAGTTCCCAGGCGTTGAAGAACGGGTTCCAGTCGATGTAGTCGACAAGTTCTGCCAGTGGATAGTCCTGAAACTTCCGAACGCCCAGAAAACCGGGAATCGGTGGCTGGTATTGTGACCAGTCGCCGATATATTGATTCGCGGCAGCCATGTCGTAAGCCAGCAGATTACCCTTGGGCCTGCGGTTGGCGTTGCGAATCCGAATCTTTTCGTACTCTTCCTGCAGTTCCTGTGCAAAACCCTCCTTTTGCTCATGACTGAGCAGGCGCGAGGCAACGCCAACGGCCCGTGAGGCGTCGGTCACATAGACCGTAGGCTCGGCATGGAAGCAGGGCTGAATCTTGACGGCCGTATGGGCTTTGGACGTTGTTGCACCGCCGATCAGTAGCGGCACATTGACCTGTTGTCGTTCCATCTCCGTCGCCACATGCACCATTTCATCCAGCGACGGCGTGATCAGACCCGACAGGCCGACCAGATCCACATTTTCTTCCATCGCTGTCTTCAGAATCTTCTCGCTCGGTACCATGACTCCGAGGTCGATGACATCGAAGTTGTTACATTGCAGTACGACACCCACGATGTTCTTGCCAATGTCGTGTACGTCACCTTTTACTGTCGCCAGCAGGATCTTGCCCTTGGGTTTCGACGCGCCCGACTTGCCTGCTTCGATAAATGGCACCAGGTGGGCCACGGCCTGTTTCATGACGCGGGCGCTTTTAACCACCTGAGGAAGAAACATCTTGCCAGCACCGAACAGATCGCCTACCACGTTCATACCATCCATCAGTGGTCCTTCGATCACTTCGATGGGTCGCTCGGCTGCAAGTCGGGCTTCTTCCGTGTCTTCGATGATGTAGGTGGTGATACCCTTGACCAGTGCGTGAGCCAGTCGTTCCGCAACCGGGGCCTGGCGCCAGGTCAGGTCTTCGCTGCGCGTTTGGCTGCCACGCCCGGCATATTGCTCCGCAATCTCCAGCAACTTGTCGGTGGCATTGCCATGGCGATTGAGGATCACGTTTTCGACCGCATCGCGTAGCGGCGTCGGAATCTCCTCGTAGATGGTAAGCTGGCCGGCATTCACGATCCCCATCGTCAGACCTTTCTGGATAGCGTGATAGAGGAATACCGCGTGAATGGCCTCGCGCACTGTTTCATTGCCACGAAACGAAAACGAAACGTTGCTGACGCCACCTGAAACCAGCGCGTAGGGCAGTTCGCTGCGAATGAATTCACAGGCGCGAATAAAGTCCACAGCGTAGGCGTTATGCTCTTCGATGCCCGTCGCGACCGCAAAAACATTCGGGTCGAAAATAATGTCCTCGGAAGGAAACCCGACCTTGTTAACGAGGACATCGTATGATCGTTTGCAGATTTCTGCCTTGCGCTCAAACGAATCAGCCTGGCCATCTTCGTCGAATGCCATGACGACTACGGCAGCGCCGTGACGCTTGCACAGTGTTGCCTGTTCGATGAACTCGGTTTCGCCCGCCTTCAGGCTGATGGAATTGACGATTGATTTACCCTGCAGGCATTTCAGCCCCGCCTCGATGATGTCCCATTTTGAAGAGTCCACCATCACGGGTACCCGGGAAATATCCGGTTCTGAGGCCACTAGGTTCAGGAACTTGATCATCGCAGCGCGGGAATCGAGCATGCCCTCATCCATGTTGACGTCGATGATCTGGGCGCCGTTTTCAACTTGCTGACGGGCGACTTCCAGCGCCTCCTCGTAATTTTCCTCGCGAATCAGACGCGCGAACTTGCGCGAACCGGTCACATTGGTTCGCTCGCCAATGTTCACGAACAGGGAGTCCTCGCTGATTGTGAAGGGCTCAAGCCCGGACAGGCGACAGGCCCGATCGATCTTCGGAATGGTGCGAGGCTTTTTGCCCTCCACGATGAGATTGAAAGCTTCGATGTGCTCCGGCGTGGTACCGCAGCAACCGCCGATGATGTTGACGAGACCACTGTCAACGTAGTCACCGATAGCGGCGGCCATGTGTTCGACTGTTTCGTCATACTCACCGAACTCGTTAGGCAGTCCCCGGTTTGGGTACGCGCTGGTGTGACAATCTGCGATCCGGGAGATGTCTTCCATGTAGGGGCGCAATTCATCCGCCCCGAGGGCACAGTTAAAACCGACGGAAATCGGATTGGCGTGCCGGATTGACGCCCAGAACGCTTCAACAGTCTGACCGGAGAGCAGCCGACCACTGGCATCTGTAATCGTGCCGGAGATCATGATAGGCAACGGCTGACCGACTTCTTCAAAAACGGACAGCGAGGCGAATATCGCCGCCTTGGAATTGAGTACATCGAAGATGGTTTCGATCAGGATGATGTCGCTGCCGCCTTCGATGAGCCCGCGGATCGCCTCGGCGTAGTCGTCCACCAGTTCATCGAAAGTGATGTTACGAAATCCTGGATCGTTCACGTCCGGTGAAAGGCTGGCCGCCCGGGTCGTCGGTCCGATGGCGCCAGCCACGAACCGGGGCTTGTCCGGCGTTTCTGCCTCGATAGCCGTTGCCGCTTCCCGCGCAATCCGGGCGGCTTCCCGATTGATTTCTCGGGAATACGCTTCAGTGCCATAGTCAGCCTGGGATACCCGGTTAGCGGTAAACGTGTTGGTCTCGATAATGTCCGCGCCGGCGCGCAGGTATTTTAAGTGGATATCGCGAATTGCGTCCGGCCGTGTGATCGCAAGGATCTCGTTATTTCCCTTCAGATCGGAGGGATGTTCGGCAAAGCGATCACCCCGATAGTCCGCTTCATCCAGGCCCAGCCCTTGAATCAGCGTGCCCATGGCCCCATCCATCACGAGAATGCGTTGATTGAGTACAGAGTGCAGGCGTTCGAGGCGATTGGCGTCTGACATCGGGATTTCAGCGTATATTGGTTGCACGAGAGGCGCAGATTTTAACAACTGGGTAGGTTCCGCGATTTGAAACTCTTGCGGAGCAACTATGAATGGTCTTCAAGCCGATTGCCTGACATGGCGCGACTTGAAGGGGTCCTTTACAATGCAGCCCGACGCCAATCTGGAGGCAAGATGGTCAATATTTCGGAATCAGCCCAGGCTTACCTGATCGACTTGCTGTCGAAACAGGAACACAGCGATGTAGGGATCCGTATTTTTGTCACCGATCCGGGTACGCCGATGGCGGAGACCTGCATCGCCTATTGCCGTCCCGGCGAAGAGCAGGAGAATGATGAGCCCATCCAGTACGAGGGTTTTACAGCCTGGATCGATGAGCGGAGTAAGACCTTTCTCGAAGAAGCCGAGGTTGATTACGCCACGGACCGAATGGGCGGACAGTTGACCATCAAGGCGCCCAACGCCAAGGTTCCTAAAGTCTCTGATGACAGCCCCATAGAGGACAGGATCAATTACATTCTGCACAGTCAGGTCAATCCGTCGCTTGCCGCCCACGGCGGTATGGTCAGCCTGATGGAGGTTGTGGATGAGGAAATTGCCGTGCTGCAGTTTGGCGGCGGTTGCCAGGGTTGTGGCATGGTCGACATGACGCTGAAAGAGGGCGTCGAGAAAACGCTGCTCGAGCAGTTGCCCCAGCTCAAAGCGATCCGTGACGTCACGGACCACACCCAGGATGAAAACGCCTACTTCAAATAGAGAATCGGGCGCCGGATTCTAGGCGGATTGCTCCAGTGCCGTGTCCTTTGGTTTTGGCATTTCTCGATTGAGTAAATGATCTTTGATCTTGTCGCGCAGCGATCGGATCATCTGCTCCGTTGTTTCCCAGTCTACGCACGCGTCAGTGATTGAGACGCCATACTTGAGATCGGCCAGGTTTTCGGGAATTGACTGATTACCTGCGTTGATGTGGCTCTCCACCATCAGGCCAATGATCGACTGATTGCCTTCCGTGATCTGGTTGGCCACATTGTCCATGACCAGCGGCTGCAGTTCGTGATTCTTGCTGGAGTTGGCGTGACTGCAATCCACCATGATATTCGGTGAGACGCTGGCGGCCAGCAGTTTCTCTTCGCACAGGGCAACGCTGACAGAGTCGTAGTTGGTTTGGCCGCCTCCTCCCCGTAGTACCACATGCGCATGCGCGTTGCCCCGGGTGTGAATGACAGAAACTTCGCCGTCGTGATTGATGCCGAGAAAACGATGGGGCGCGGACACTGACTTGAGCGCGTTGATGGCGACATCAAGGCTGCCATCGGTGCCGTTCTTGAAGCCGATAGCCGAAGACAGCCCGCTCGCCATTTCCCGATGCGTCTGACTCTCGGTCGTTCGTGCACCAATCGCGCTCCAGCAGATCATGTCCTGGAGATACTGCGGAGAGACCGGGTCAAGTGCTTCGGTGGAAGTTGGCAGGCCCATTTCCGCCAGGTCCACTAGAAGTTTCCTGCCGAGCTTCAGACCCTCGGTGATGTTGAACGAATCGTTCAGGTGGGGATCGTTGATAAAGCCCTTCCAGCCGACGGTGGTGCGTGGTTTTTCGAAGTACACTCGCATCACCAGCATCAGGGAATCCGCAACTTCTTCCGAGAGCTGTTTCAGACGCGCGGCATAATCCATGGCCGCGGCAACGTCATGGATCGAGCAGGGGCCGACGATAATCACCAGCCGTTTGTCGACCCGCGACAGGATGTTTCGGATTGCGAGTCGCGCATTTGACACGGTCGTCAGCGCCTTTTCCGATGCCGGTGCCATCTCCTTGAGCTGGTTTGGTGTTATAAGCGTTTCTTCGCTGAGCACGTTCAGGTCATCCACTATGGGTTTGTTCACAGTTTTCTCCGCATTGCTTCGATTTCCTCTCGCCCGTTCCCGGTGCCTCAAAAAAAACCCCGATCGGCCTGCCGCCTATCGGGGTTTTGTTCGGTAGGCGGTAGATCAGACCGCCCGGCTTTTCAGCAAGCGATCAGTTATCGAAAAAATAAAAATAGCCGCGCCACGCGTCGATTGCAGAGGCAACACCCGTAGCCGGCTTGATAAACAGCTTGTTGGTCAATGTCATCATTGCGGCCATGATATCGCCTCAATGCCCCTTTGCAAGTGTTTTTTCCCAGGGTCTGTCGCTATAGTGACGCTAACCCGAGTGAGACGTGGAATCATGTTGCGTTGTTTTGTCGTTTTCCTGGCATGGCTATCGATTCCGATCTGGGCTGCTGCCGAATCCTCACCGGCGGTCAAACTGCTGGACATTGATTCCCCCTTGTTGTCAGAAATGAGTGGTCTGGCGAAGAGTCGCCGTTATCCGGAGGTGTACTGGGCGCACAATGACAGTGGCGATGAGGCGCGCCTGTTTCCTCTCGATGCCAGCGGCAGGCTGTTGATGCCTCATTTTCTTGGTGACGACTTCTACACGGCCGAACCTGCGCCGGGCAAGGAACTATGGCCAGGGCTCGCGATTCGTCTGGCAACCAATATTGACTGGGAAGATATCGCGACCGACGGTGATTACCTCTACATTGCTGATACTGGCAATAACGGCAACGCCCGTCGCGACCTGGGCGTCTATATCGTTGCTGAACCCAATCCACGTGAAATTCCGGCCGCCCGGATGCTGCGCCATGTGCCGCTCAGGTATCCCGGGCAGACTGAGTTTCCGGCTCGCCAGTGGCACTACGACAGCGAGGCGATCTTCGTGGACAGAGGCCGGCTGTATTTTCTCACCAAGCATCGAGTGGCCGGCCGCATATCCGAATTTGAGCCCGGCACCTACCTTTATCGACTGGACGAGATGTCATCGGACAAGGTTAATGTGCTGAAACAGATCGATGCGCGACTCGATCTTGAAATTGTGACCGGGGCTGAACTGTCTCCCGAGGGTGATCGGCTCGCCGTATTGTGTTGGGCGGATATCTGGCTGTTTGAGTCACCGCGACGTGGTGATCGGTGGCTGTCCGGAAAGGCATACCGAGTGGCCCTGGATCGGGATGTGACCGGACAGGTGGAGGCGATCACCTGGCAGGACAACAACCGGTTACTGGTGGGGAACGAAGGCGGAGAGTGGTTTTCCGTCGATGCGGATCGAATTCCCGAGGTTGGCGGCACGCATTGACTCTGGTGTCATCATGCTTACCATTCGCCTCTTTCTTCAGGAAGCTGACGCTTGGACTATGAGCTAAGTCTGCTGGCGGTCTCTGCGCTGTTGGCGGCAGGCCTGGTAGGCGGCTTTATCAATACCCTCGCAGGGGGAGGCTCAATGCTGACCCTGCCGGCGTTGATGATGCTGGGTATGCCGGCTGACCTTGCCAATGCCACCAACCGGATTGGTGTATTGCTGCAATCGGTTACGGGTGTTCGTGGTTTTCGTGAGGCTGGCCGGCTTGATTCGGGCGCCGTCATGCCGGTCCTGATGCCATCGCTGGCGGGTGCGCTGGTGGGCGCGCTGGCAGCTTCCGTATTACCGGTGTGGTTGCTCAAGCCGACACTACTCAGCTGTATGGTGGGCATGGCGCTGGTCATGCTGATTTTCCCGACTGCAGTTGCACCACCGAGGGGGACCCGGGCACGGACGCTCCGTGAACAGCCACTGGCAGGCGCCGGTATATTTCTGGCAGGTCTTTACGGTGGGTTCGTTCAGGCCGGTGTGGGATTTATTCTGATTGCGGCACTGGCCGGCGGACTGCGCTATGACCTGGTTCGCACCAATGCACTGAAGCTGGTGTGTACCGGCGCGTTCAGCCTCGTGGCACTCATCGTTTTTGCTGTGCAGGGCCAGGTGTTGTGGATTCCAGGACTGATTCTGGCATTGGGGATGGTTGTCGGGGCGATGATCAGTGTGCGCTTCGCCATTACCGTGCCTCAATCTACGTTAAAATGGATTCTTTTTGTGATGGTATCCGCGACCTGCGGTGCCGCGCTGTTTTTCTAGCGCTTGTTCGGAACCTGAATGACTGATTCAACTGACAAATACCCGCCCAATTTCATTCGTGCGATTATTGAGAAGGACGTTGCCGCCGGCAAGAACAACGGCCAGGTGATGACGCGATTCCCGCCGGAGCCGAACGGCTATCTGCATATCGGGCACGCCAAGGCGATTTGCCTGTCGTTTGGCATGGCGCAGGAGTTTGGCGGCAGGACCAACCTGCGATTCGACGACACCAATCCGCTCAAGGAAAGCGTCGAATTCATGGAAGCGATTAAAAGAGATATCCGCTGGCTCGGTTTTGAATGGCACGAGGAACGCAGCGCGTCCGATTATTTTGAGCAGCTCTATCAGTTCGCCGAGCAGCTGATCGGTGAAGGTAAAGCCTACGTTGATTCGCTGGATGCGGAACAGATTCGCGAATATCGGGGCACCCTGACGGAACCGGGAAAGAACAGTCCCTACCGGGACCGTTCCGTGGACGAGAATCTGGCGTTGTTTCGGCAGATGCGTGCGGGTGAATTTGGCGATGGCGAGCATGTGCTGCGACTCAAGATCGATATGGCGTCACCCAACATCAACCTGCGTGATCCGACTATCTACCGGATCCGCCATGTTCGTCATCACCAGACCGGCGATGCCTGGTGTATCTACCCCATGTACGACTACACCCACTGCGTATCAGATTCGCTGGAAGGTATTACTCATTCACTGTGCGATCTGAGTTTTGAAGATCATCGTCCACTCTACGACTGGGTGCTGGATACGCTGGCCATGAATTGTCATCCCCAGCAGATTGAGTTTTCCCGTCTTAACCTGCAGTACACGGTTATGAGCAAGCGCAAGTTGAAGGCACTAGTGGAAGATGGTCTCGTTGATGGCTGGGACGACCCGCGACTTCCCACCCTGGCCGGGCTCAGGCGACGAGGTTACACGCCTGCCTCAATTCGGGATTTCTGTCGTCGAATCGGGGTAACAAAGAGCGACAACAATGTCGAGTTGGCGCTGCTTGAGAGTGTCATTCGGGAAGATCTGGAGGATACCGCGCCCAGGGCGATGGGTGTGCTGAATCCGCTCAAGATTGTGATCGAGAACTACCCTGAAGGTCAGGTAGAAGCGCTTGAAGTGTCCAATCATCCGAAAGACGACAGCATGGGCACCCGCCAGGTTCCCTTTACCAGGGAGATCTATATCGACCGGGAGGACTTCCGCGAAGAGGCCAATCGAAAGTACAAACGGCTGGTTTCAGGCGGAGAGGTCAGGTTGCGTTATGGCTACGTGATCAAGGCAGAACAGGTCATCAAGGATGAGGCAGGCACGATTACGGAACTGCGCTGCAGTTATGATCCGGAGACGCTGGGTCGAAATCCCGAAGGACGAAAGGTTCGCGGCGTAATTCACTGGGTCTCTGCGACCGAAGGGATGCCTGCCGAAATCAGGCTGTTTGAACCCTTGTTTACGACGGATTTCCCTGACACGGCAGATGCGGACTATGTCGATCTGATCAATCCTGGTTCCCGGCAAGCCTGCGAGGGTTATGTCGAACCGGCACTGGCGGCCGCTGATATCGAGGATCGTTTCCAGTTTGAGCGCGAGGGATATTTCTGTATCGATCGAAACGACAGCGGGTCCGAAAGACTTGTCTTTAATCGAATTGTTGGGCTCCGGGATACCTGGGCGAAAATTGAAAAACGAGAGGGCGCATGAACCAGATTGACCTGAAATATGGCGTAAATCCGCATCAGGGTAATGCCATTGTGACTCATCCTGGAACCGCGCTTGAGGTACTGAATGGCAATCCCGGCTACATCAACCTGCTGGATGCGTTCACCGCCTGGCAGCTGGTTATTGAGATGAGGGCAGCCACCGGCAAGGCATCGGCGGCCTCTTTTAAACACGTTAGCCCGGCAGGGGCAGCAGTCGACGGCCCCCTGTCCGATGCCTTCCTCGCTTCCCAGTTTCTTGCTGCCCGGGATTATTCACCCGTAGCGAGGGCCTATGCGCGGGCGAGGGGAGGTGACCGGATGTGCTCTTTTGGCGATGCGGTCGCTGTCAGTGACAAGGTAGACCTGAGCCTCGCCCAGTTGCTTCGCGCCGAAGTCTCGGACCTGATTATTGCCCCTGACTTTGATCCGGAGGCACTGGATATCCTGAAGCAGAAGAAGGGCGGCGCCTACCTGATTCTCAAGATGGATCCGGATTATCGGCCCGGGGCAATTGAGAAGCGTGAACTCTTCGGTTTTACGTTTGCACAGGACCGCAACGTCGCGGAGATCACCCCGGCCCTGTTTGCCGGTGTCAGTGATGCTGTCAGCGAGACGTTGACCGTGGCGACGCTGGCATTGAAATACGCCCAGTCCAACAGCGTCTGTGTTGGTTATGACGGACAGGTCATCGGTCTTGGCGCCGGCCAGCAGTCTCGTATTCACTGTACTCGCCTGGCTTGCGACAAGGCCGAGAAATGGCTGCTGCAACAGCATCCGGAGGTGCTGGCGTTACCTTTCGGGGAAGGATTGAAGAAGCCCGACAAGGCGAATGTCGTGGATCAGTTCCTGCTCTGGGAGGCGCTGTCTGACGCGGAACGAGCCGACCTGGAGAGTCGTCTCGACGGTCCGGTGGAGCCGCTCTCCAATGATGATCGGGCCCAGTGGGTTGCGTCCTTCAATGATATTTGCCTCAGCTCAGATGCCTACATTCCCTTTCGCGACAACATCGACCGGGCAGCCAAGAGCCATGTGCAGGTGATCGCGCACCCGGGTGGTTCCGTCAGGGATGAGAGCGTGCGGGCAGCTTGTGACCAGTATGGAATCCGCCTGCTCGAAACAGGAATTCGCTGTTTCCTCCACTAGTGGACATTGGTGTTTAGAACGCCAGGACCCAGACTACGGCACCGACGGTATATCCCCACACCTTGCTGCGGTCGATATCACCGGCAGAGAGACTCTGATCAAGAGCGGCCTTTGGTTGCATACCCCGGTATGTGCGAATCATTACCGGCATCTCAAATGTGCACACGGTGATGGTCTGGGCGATCGTCATCGCCAGTAGTGCAGCTCGACCTGGATTGTCGATCGGTACCAACAGCAGAATCAGCGCGAGTAAAACGAACGGCGCAATGATGCCGCCCAGACTCATCGCCAGAAACTGCCTGTCGTTGTTCTTGTCGTAATCGTACCGGAACATGAAGAACCCCCGGGGTTCGATGACTACCGGGGAGTAGGCGGCGGTCATTCTCGCACCGAGAAAGTGCCCCCATTCATGCAGCACATTCGTCATCACATAGGCTGCAATCGCACCGTTGATGATGGCAACGCCCTGGGCAAGGAGCAGTGAGCTGCTGATTGCCCAGCTGTCGGCGGCGCCCCAGGCAGTCAGCGCTAGCATGAACATCACGCCATGGTACTGCGCGGCTTTCATGATCCTGCGCCGATCCGTTGGTTTCGCGCTTGTTCTGGCAGGTTTGTCAGCAGACTTTTCGGTTGTTTGATGTTCTTCCATGTCGGTCACGGTGTCGATGAGGGTGTCAGGGCATCAAAGGCTCGGGTAAAGCCCGTCAGTGAGAGTGGGATGGCAACATTTTGCTGTGCTGTCGCGCCGAAAATGAGTCGGCCCTCGTTACCCTTTTTCAACTTCTGAACCAGCTCGGGTTGCATGGCCAGTACGGCCAGGCAGCCATTTTCGGTACATCGCAACACTTGCGCCGTGCGGCCTTCTTCGTCGTCATCGACAAAAATTGAGATACCGCGTGGCAGAAAAATGCCGAGCGGCGCCGTCATGTAAAGGATGGGGCTTTCATTGTCAGGAACGTAGCCGACTGCCGTCTGGAAAACGAGCTGACCTGAGTCGTTCTGATTGACGGATTGGACGATCTGGCAAACCTTGTCGCCCGTTTCGTCGGCGGTACAAATCAGCGACCAGTCGTCAAAGCTTGCTTCTACGGCTTGCGGATTGGGCGTCTCCATAACGGCAATTTCTGGTGGCGGGCTGGTATCGGGCTGATTTGCCGCCGTGGCAGGCAGCCCGACAATGAGGCCGAACAGCAATATAAGACGATTCATAATGAGTCCCCCGATGGATTGTGCATCTTATCACTCCGAGCCGGCATCGATCAGTGCATGGGTTTCGCGCGCCAGGATGATGTCATTCACGGTGATGCCCCCTGCGGTGTGGGTCCACCAGGCAACTGTGACGCCGTTGTATTCAACCAGCATTTCGGGGTGATGGTTAAAATACTCAGCCAGTTTGCCAACCTGCTGGGTGAAAGCCAGCGCGGCCGGGTAGGTCTCGAATCTGAAGCGGCGGACAAGTCGCGAGTTGTCCTGTACCTCCCATCCGTCCAGTTGATTGATCAGCTCACCTCGTTCGGCGGATGGTAATGATTCGGTGACGATCCCGGTGGAAAATGCGAGGTCGTTGATGTTCACGGCTTTGTTCCTGCCTGTCCGGAGATAGATGTGGCATAAGCGTCCGTGGCGCACCGCCACATGTCAACCGTGAGTCATTTTGACCACCAGTATGAGCAATCCGATTTTCTTTCGCGGTGGCTGACGTTTAGAATCGCGCCATCACATGACTGGCGATGAAGCGTGATAACGCGCGGAGGTGGGCAACCACCGGGAAGTGTGACTCGTGAATGCCGTTCGCCTGGGCGCCCCCGAATCAATAGACGGAGAGAAGCCCATGACCTCGAATCTCGAATATCTTGAACAGAACGATCCTGATGTTTTCAAAGCGCTGAAAGGCGAAGAGCTGCGCCAGACCACGGGCATTGAACTGATTCCATCAGAGAACTACACCTTTCCCGAGGTGCTTGCCACGCTGGGCAGTGTATTCACGAACAAGTACTCGGAAGGATATCCGGGGCGTCGTTACTATGGCGGCCAGGAGTTCACCGACCAGATCGAGAATCTCGCCAGGGATCGTGCCAAGGCGGTGTTCAGGGCAGAACATGCCAATGTTCAGCCTCTGTCGGGTTCGGC
This sequence comes from Pseudomonadales bacterium, assembly GCA_028281885.1. GTDB lineage: Bacteria > Pseudomonadota > Gammaproteobacteria > Pseudomonadales > Azotimanducaceae > JANQJA01. Next base: position 287,193 of record JANQJA010000011.1, read on the forward strand.
CATGAACCAGGCCGTGTATCTGGGGCTGCTGGAACCCGGCGATACGATTCTGGCGATGGATCTGTCTCATGGCGGACACCTGACGCACGGCGCGCCCGTATCCCACATGGGCAAGCTGTTTAACTTCATTCGTTATGTCACTGATCCGGTCGATGGCTCGATCGACTTTGACAAGGTGCGCGGAGATGCGTTGCGGGAACGTCCGAAGATGATCCTGGCCGGTTACACGTCCTATCCCCGCGAGATGGATTATGAGAAGTTCAAGTCGATTGCTGATGAGGTGGGCGCACTGACAATGTGTGATGCCTCCCACTATGGCGGGCTGGTGGCAGGCGGTGCCATGAAAAACCCGCTGGATTACGGCTTTGACGTCATGACGACCACCACGCACAAGAGTCTGCGTGGCCCTCGGGGTGGCATGATCCTGTGTCGTAAGGATCTGCGAAGCCGTATCGACAAGTCTGTTTTTCCGGGATTGCAGGGCGGACCACATATGAATGCGATCGCCGCCATCGCTGTTACGTTGCTGAAAGCCCAGCAGGACGACTTCAAGGTCTATGCTCATCAGGTACTGAAGAATTCGAAGGTTCTGGCCGAAACACTGATGGCGCGACAGGGAAAACTCATTACCGGTGGCACTGACAATCATATGATGGTGCTAAACACCGTTGAGTCTTACGGTATCGACGGCAAGATCGCTGAGGAGGTTCTCGACCAGGCTGCGATTACCACCAACAAGCAGATCATTCCCGATGATCCGAATCCGCCGTTGAAGCCTAGTGGCGTCCGGATCGGCACGCCAGCGGCGACTACACGCGGTATGCTCGAGGCGGATATGGAAAAGCTCGGCGGATGGATTGCCGATTGCCTGTCGAATCCGCAGGATGAAAACCTCCTGGCCAGCGTTCGTGCTGAGGTCGAGCAGCTTTGTCGCGGTTTCCCTGTACCGGGTATCGAGTAGAGGAGCGACGTGAAAGGGGTCGTTGTCGCACTGCTTCGTCATGCCGACTACGAACAACCGGCAGATGTACCCAGCGCACATCTGCCATATCCCCTGACGGCTGAGGGCATCGTCCAGGCGAAGCAAGGTGCCAGCCAGTTGCTTGACTTGATTCGGGAGCAAAACCTTAAGATCAGTCCAGTCATCGAGTGTTCCAGGATGCTGCGTGCCTGGCAGACCGCCAGTCTGATCGCCGAATATTTCGAAGCGGCGGGGATATCAGTGACACTGACCGAGTTCGATGCGCTGGCAGAGCGAAGCGTCGGTGCCGCCGCGAACCTGACAGTGGCTCAGATCGAGCAGATCCTGGCCAATGATCCTCGCTATGAACAACCCGCCGGGAACTGGAAATCCACATCGGACTTTCGCTTGCCTTTCCAGGGCGCCGAATCCCTGAGCGAGGCCGGCGCGCGGGTTGCGGCACACCTTGAACACGCGGCTGATGGTTGCACCGATGGTGAACTCAAGATTGTGGTTGGTCACGGTGCGTCCATGCGTCACGCCGCCGCGCACCTCGGTGTGCTCAGCCGGGATGAAGTTGGCCTTTATTCCATGTACCATGCCGCGCCCGTCCTGATCGCCCGGGTTGATGGTCGATGGCTTCAGGTGGCCGGTGAGTGGAAATTGAGACAGAGGCCGGAAGATAGCGATGAGTACCGCCACGGATAGTACAGACGAGAGCAATAGTCCCGCGGCGACAGTGTTTCAGCGCCTTGCGGCTGAATGCGGTCTGAGCCTCAGTGTTAACTTTGACGGTTTTGCCGTGCAGCTGCGCACCAACAGTGCCACACTCAAGGCGAAGCTTGAGCAGTATTTCGCCGCTTTTCGCACGGCAGATAATTCCGACGTTCTGGACAGCACTGTCGTCTTCGCCGCGGATGTTTCCCTGCCCGATCTTGGCATCAGCGACTGGCAGGTCAAGCAGCCTGAACCCGGCAAGCAACGGGTGAAAGAACACTTTCGGAAGATCGACGAAGGCATCATCGTCAGGAAGGTACAGACGGGTGTCCATCTGGCTTACCTCGGTTCTTCGAGAATCTGTGCGGGCCCTCTGGTCGAGAATGCCAACCAGGTCATCAACTTCGTCAACAACATCTATATGGACCATCTGTTGCGGGATCATGGCCAGTTGTTTCACGCGGCCGGCGTCTGCGACGGTGAGCGGGGTCTTGGCCTGGCGGGGCGTTCCGGCAAGGGGAAATCAACGCTGGCGTTGAAGTTGCTTGAGACAGGCCTCGACTTTGTCAGTAACGATCGCCTGGTGGTGCAGGCGGCTGACGATGGTCTGATCATGCGCGGTGTGCCTAAGTATCCGCGGATTAATCCGGGAACGATTGTGAACCAGGACGCGCTGCTTCCTCTGGCCAGTGAGGCAGACCTGGCCCGATACCGATCCATGTCGAAGGACGCACTCTGGGAGCTGGAAGAGAAATACGATGCGTTCGTTGACGAATGCTTCGATGGTTGTCAGTTTCAGCTCGCTGCCCGCATGAGCCTTTTTGTGTTGATTGACTGGGACCGCCACAGCGCTGACGCGCCAATGTTGTCGCCGGCGCAACCTGCGGACGTGATCGATCTCATTCCTGCCGTCATGAAAGCGCCGGGGATCATGTTACCCGGCGCGTCTCGACGTATTCCCGAGGTTTCAGTCGATGACTACTGTGGACTGCTTGCGCAGACATCCCTGTATGTACTTTCCGGCGGCGTGGACTTTCGTCTCGCCGCTGAACTGATTCGGCAACAGCTCATCAGGTAACGGGCGAGGTCTGCCGAGAACTTTCACCGATTTCCGGAACGACACCCTGGAGTACTTCGGCGCTGTTTTTGGTTTGGAGTACACTACTGGGATGGGAAAAAAGAAACAGAAGAAGGTTGATCCTCCAAAGTATCGAGGCTTGAAATGGTTCGATCAGGCGCTGCCTAAGGAAGTAGAGTCCTGGCCCCGGGATCGTGGGCTGTGGCTGGATGCGGAAGACGACCAGGATGACTGCGCCCGTGGCGCCGTGGATCAATATGCCCGTTCAAAGATGTGGCTTTGGGGTGGTCGTCGAATCTTCTTTTTCTGTGACATCCATGCCGATGCGGATGCGTTCTTGTTGTCACTGGTGGCCTCGGGGGGTGTTCGTAAGACGGGACCCGGCGATGATGACTTTGAACTGACGGATGAAGGGCGCAATGGCTGTTTCATCATTGGCGGTGACTGCTTTGACAAGGGCCCCCTGAACCTGCGGCTACTGGAGGCGATCCACCAGCTGATGCTGAAGGGAGCGGAGATTGAACTCCTCGCGGGCAACCATGATATTCGAACCTACCTTGGCATCTATTACGCTGAGAGCAAGGAACCTTTGCTGGATCATCTGTTCGTGCGGATGGGCAAGAAGACGGTGCCGCTGTTCAAGGAAATCTATGACCTGTTCATTGCTGACCATAACGAACAGCTGAGTTTTGATCAGGCGGACGCGCCGATTCATGACATGCTGTTTCCCTCCCCCAGGTGGTATCACGAGTTCCCCCGGGCCGCGGCCGACTGGATTCCATCGGAAAAGCTCAGCAAGGAGGTACGTCGGATTCGAGAAAAAGCACTCGAGTTCGAAGAGCGCGCAGCAGGATTCGGCCTGACGCTGGCGCAGGTGTATGAAGCTGTGAAGAAATTCCGGGAACTGTTTTTTGATCCCAATGGGCGCTACTACTGGTTCTTTAACAAGATGAAGATTGCCCACCGGGAGGGCAGCTATCTGTTTGTGCATGCTGGTGTGGACGATGAGGTGGCCTGCCTGATTCGCGATCAGGGGGTGGGTCACGTGAACAGTGAATTTCGCAGGATGTTGGAGGAAGATCCCTTTTCCCTCTACCACGGTGTACTTGGCAACATGTTCCGGACCAAGTACCGCGAGTTTGATTTCCCGCTTACGGCCATGGGAGTTCGCGCGCTGCATGAGAGTTCCCTCTATGCGATTGTGCATGGCCACAAGAATCTGTGTCGCGGGCAGCGGGTCGTTTTTCGTGAAAGCATGCTGAACTTTGAGTGCGATGCCTCCGTGGACTGTAATACACGCGTGATTGAGAACCTGGATGGTCGGGGAGCCGCGGTTGTCGTCTTCACTGAAACGGGTCGCGTCAATGCAGTCAGTACCGACTATCCTTACGTGAAGTCATTTCATCCTGGTGCCATTACCGTCGCCGGTGTCACTGTTGGCAGCGAGCGCGCATGAATGGGGTAAACCTTTCGTCTAAACTGAAAAGATGTGTTCAAGGAGTGCCTTATGTCTGGCGCTGGTAAAGGCAAGAAGAAGTTTCGGTACCGGAATATCGAGAGTCTGGAAGCGGTCTATAACTACCTGGCCACAATCAACAAGGGACTGAAAACCCGGCGACTTGGTTTTGGTAACGACGATGACATGATCGAGATGGTGCTGCCTAATGAGGTGGACCTCAACATCATTGCGGAGCTTGGCAAGCGTGGTGGCAGCCTTAATATTGTTGTGAACTGGCAGGGAGTCGCTGAAGTGGATGTTGCCGATTCGAAAGCGTCGACGGCAGCCAAAGACGGCAAGAATAAGAAGGAGAAGAAGGACAAAAAGAAGGACAAAAAGGAAAAGAAAAAAGAGCAACAGGACAAAGCCCAAAAGAAAGACAAGAAGTCAGCGTCAGGGCAGTCTGAAGCCAAACAAGAAACGGCGCGACCTGGCAGTGCAAAGGCAGCCCAGCGAAAGGTCGCCAAGGCGGCGAATCGAAGGGCAGTAAAGAAAGCCGCCGGCAAAAAAACAAAACCCAACGCCAGGAAGGCGGTCCCGGTCAAAAAGACAACCGCCCGAAAAAGGCTCACCGAGGAAGTGTCTGGCGCAAAAAAAGCGCGCACCAAAGCCGGGTCAAAACCCCCGGCAGGAAAGGCATAGTCAGTGCCCATCGACGAAGGCGTTAACGTCGACCTGCAGTTTCTGATCGTCGAGGTCAAGAAGCAGGCGCGCGCGTCACTTTCCTATCTGGAAAAGCCTTCTGCTGGCAAACTCAAAAAGATCAAGGATCGCGAAGATTACGTCGACAATCTAAAAAATACGCTTGAGAACAAGAGCTATTTTCAGATTCACCGGCTCGATGACGATGATCGTCAGATGAATTACTTCAAAGCGCTGATCACGATAGCGGCAAACCTCGAGCGTTCTTCTGACTATTTCGAGAATATCTGCGATCAGGCCGAATTTCTCGGCGACCCGCGCCAGATCGAGAAATTCGACCTGCGCCAGTATTACCGCGAGATCAATCGGGCGCTGGACATGATCTATCCAGCTTTGACTCAGCACGATCTGGGGCTGGCGCAAGGGATCTGTGACGCGGAACAGACCATCGATGAACTCTACGATCAGTCGTTTCTGCAGGTGCGCGACCATTTGAATGATCAGCGCAGAGTTGATGACAACCTGACCATCCTGTTTATCGTTCGCTATCTTGAACGTGTCGGTGACTCGCTACTCAATATCGGTGAGGCGATCCTCAATATTCACCTCGGTGAAAAGATGGGTATTCGCCAGTTCCGGAATCTGGAACGAGCGCTGAAGGCCCAGAATATGGATATCCACTCGCCGCATCTGGAATTCAAATCGATTATGAATACCAGGTCGGGGTCTCGCGTTGGCAAGGTCGTTAGCTCCGACGAGGCAAACGATGGCAAGAAGACCGTGTTCTACAAAGAAGGGCCAAAGGAAAAGATCGACGAAGAGGTGGCTGGCCTGAAGCGCTGGTCCAAGGTATCCAGCGTTGCTGTGCCCGAGGTACTCTGGCATGACAGTCGAAAAAAGCATTCGACGATCCTGCTGGAATACATCGAAGGTAATGATCTGCTCGAAATCCTGATTAATCAGCGTGGCCGGGTGGGTTCCGCCCTTGATCTGCTGACAGAAAGTCTAACAAACCTTTGGGACCAGACCCGTCGGAACAAGCCGGTCAAATCCAACTACATTGCCCAATTGGTTCGCCGTACCGATGACATCGTGTCAGTGCATGGGCAGCTATTCAATGTCGAAGAGAATATGGAGCATGTGCTGAAACGGGCGAAGAAACTCGAATCCGGATTGAAGGCACCATTCAGCACGCTGATTCACGGTGATTTCAACGTTGACAATATTATCTATCGGCCAGAATCCCAGCACGTCTACTTTGTTGACGTTCATCGGAGCGGGCAAGGCGACTACGTTCAGGATATTTCGGTATTCCTGGTGTCGAACTTCCGTGTTCCCATCTTTAGTCCCGACATCCGCAGCCGTCTCGACGAAGCAAACACCAGAATGTTTGATAGCGCGCGGGATTATGCCCGTCGGAATAATGATGATACCTTTCATGCGCGGCTGGCACTGGGGGTCTTCCGTTCGTTGATTACATCAACCCGGTTTCTGTTCGATGAGAGTTTTACCTCGGATATGTTCTCCCGGGGCACGACGCTGTTACATGAATTGCTGGATCAGGAAAGTAACCTGAAGAAGTTCGAGCTGTCGCCGGATTACTTTCTGTACCGATGAACGCTCGATCGAGGAATCAGACAATGAATATAGGGGTCATCGGTATCCGGGGCGCATGGTCAACCGAATCCTTGAGTCGTCATCTGGCCGCCAAGGGAGCCGGCGGTACCGTGCTTGAGTTGAGCGAGATTGGCTATGACCTGGACCTGAATGAGTTCTCGCACCTCGACCACGACCTGCGATCATTTGACGCTTTTGTCCTGAAGAAGATGGGGCGTTCCTATTCGCACCGACTACTGGACGAACTGGAATTGCTGGAGTTACTTGAACGGCAGGGATTTCGATTCTTCTCGCAACCCTCGCGGATCAGCCGGATGATCAGTCGACTGAGTTGTACCATCCGGCTGCGCGAGAACGACATTCCAATGCCCCCCACCTATGTGACAGAGAAGGTGGAAGAAGCGGCGAGATGGGCTGAACAGCACCTGCCGGTGATTCTGAAACCACTCTACAGTACCAAGGCCCGGGGCATGATGAAGCTGGACGATCCGGAACTGATCCGGGGCCAGCTCGAGGATTTCCAGCGATCTGGCGGCACTATCTTCTACCTGCAGCAGATGGTGGAGCTTGATGGCGTCGATCACGGCCTGGTGTTTCTGGGCGGCGAATTTATCGGTGCCTATTCCCGCGTCGGCGATGGCTCCTCCTGGCATACGACCACCCGCGAGGGTGGACGCTATCGGGTCTGCAACCCAACGCAGGAGCTCATCGATCTGGCAGAGCGAGCGCAGCGTCCGTTTGGTCTGGACTTTACCTGCGTTGATGTGGCGGAAACTCGTGACATGGGGCCCATTGTGTTCGAGGTGTCTGCCTTTGGTGGTTATCGTGGTCTTTATGAAAGCGCAGGCATCGACGCATCGGATCTGCTGACTGACTATGCAATTCGTCAGCTGCAGACCGCCTGATAGAAACGCCACCCGACCTGTCGGGAAGCTTATCGAGTAAGTTCAATGAATAGCGGGGAGCTCAGCGCCTGACGTTTTCGTCATGCGCGTTGTTGCGTGATAGCGAGAGGTGGCTCGGTGTATTTCGAGCCATCGACGAGCGTCGGCTTCATCAGCGAACACGACGACCGGAACCGCGTCACCCCGTATCTGGCTGGCAACCTGTCGAAGCATTTGTCGCAGACGTGACGTCGGGGCATACATTGCGATCGCTCCCCGCGACTTGAACTGAATCGTTTCCTTGGCGCTGTGAGACAGCTCCATTGTCAGGTGATGGTTGCTTTCAATATGCGTTTCCGGTGCGACGATGACGATCTCCCAGAGTTCATTGGAGTAGGCGGTTAACTCACCCAGTTCAAGAACCGCATGTAGAAGTCCTGCCACCGAGACGCCGCCGCTGACGTGGGTGCTGACAAGACCGTACCGATCCATACGTCGTGTAGTTGTCATCGAAGTGTCCAGCCAAGACTTGATTCATCTTAGAGCCTGGATAGACGAACGATGTGACGGAACTCACAATTTCAGCGACCGGCCTGACGAGCGGAACAATGACGGTCTCAGATGTGCGGCCTTGGGGACTGTTCTATGACATATCTATGACACGGTTCACAAATCTGCTCGCCTGCATGGCGGCTTCCCGATAGACATCATCTCCTTGGTCGCGGCGCCTGGCCAGCACCGCATAGCTGTGATCAGCGGTGTCGAGCAGATGAAGATCAATGTTAGCGGATCGGGAACTGACTTCCTGCAGCAGTGCCGGATCAGCCATCCGGTCGCGCGAGCCATTGATGATGAATTGCGGCACCGTGTTGGCAATGAGCGGGGCGGCACGACTGGTATCGGGTTTGCCGGCAGGATGAAGCGGAAACGAGAAGCAAACTAGGCAGGTAATCCTGTTGCTGTGTGCATAGGGTGGCTGGTGAGCGAGGTAGTGGGCACCCATCCGTCCCCCATAGGAATGCCCGCCAAGCACAATGGGTAACCGCAACGTCTGTTCCGTTGCAAAACCAATCGCGGTGTCGATGACATCCATACAGATATTGGGTCGATCGGGGCGTCGTCGCCCTGCCTGGGTGAATGGAAAATTGAATCGAAGCGTTGCAAGCTGTTCGGCAGATAACGCTTCCGCCAGCGATTGCATGTGACGATGGCGCATGTCGGCGCCTGCGCCATGGGCGAGCAGCATGAGGGACGTTGGCCGATCGGGCAGTGACAGGATCGTCGAGATGGTGCCGTGGTCGGTGACGATATCCCGCTGGTTCGCCGAATCAGTCACCCGTCGCACGCAGTGAAGCGAGGACTCTGTCGCTCAGATGTTGCATACGGTCGGTGCTTTGAACGCGTTCGGACAATACCGCAATACCGCCAAAGCTGGTTGCCTGAATATGACCGTCCCAGCCATCGATCGAGAAGGGACGGGCTTCTTCAACCCCAAAAGGCATCAGGATCACGGTAAAGTCGCCGGCATCTTCACGCATGACGAGGTGTGCGATCGGTTTGTTTGCGACGACGCATTTGTGCGCGTAAACCACTTCGGTGAGTTCAAGCGGTGCTTTGATTCCGGTGGCGTCCAGCACGGACTGAACCTCACTGGCGGGCAGATAACTTTCTATCTCACGGGCGATACGCTCTTCAAAGCCGACGTGAGAGGTAATCTGATTTTCTATCGAAGACCCACTGTCAGGGAGAATCACCAGCAGCGAGCCCAACACCGCAACGACCATCGATGCCGCCACAGCCAGCCAGTACTTATGTCTGAGACCGACGCCCGGCTGGTCGGCAAAGCTCTGGCGCAACAATACCCGTGCCTCAAGATTTTCCGGGACCGGCACCGCAAAAGCTTCCCTGACACCGTCGTCCAGATTCCTCAACTCATCTTCGAACTGCCGGCAGCTGATGCAGTCGAGACGATGCGCTTCGAGATCCGCGTTGTCCAGCCCGGGATCTGCCAGCTTGGCACGCCTGAATTCAAGACAGTTCATTCAACTCCCCTGGATCGTTCCCTTCGAGCACGTGCTTCAGCTTCTGACGTGCCCGGTGCAGGCGCGTTGCCACCGTATTTCGGGGCAGGTCAAACATGTTGGCGATCTCTTCAAGGCTGTATCCCTCAATCACCTGTAATAGTAATGGTTCTCTGTACTTGGCGGGTAAACCCCGGAGCGCATGGCGCAATGCGAGCACTTCAGGCCTGGCATCGAATTCTTCATGCTCCGCAGGCAGTGTTTCCATTTCCACATCGCTGTATTCGAGTCGCTTGCGTTCAAATCGGCGCGCATTTTCCCGTCTCAGGATCGTGGTTAGCCAGCTCTTTGCCGCAGCGTCGCTCTCCAGCGAATCCAGAAACCGCCAGGCTCGCATGAAGGTCTCCTGGACCAGGTCCTCAGCCACCTGCTGGCTACCGGACAGCCAGTAGGCATACCGGTATAGCCACGAACTGTAGGCATTAACGAGATGATTAAATCGCTCGTTTGCATCAGGCATGTCATTGGGACCGGGGTTCATTGCGACAAATTCCCGCTACGACAGCCTTTGCGCCATGTCTGTCAGGCGCGCGACCAGAGTGCCCGCTCGATCTGACAGCGACGGGTCAACGAACTCCCCCGATTCGGTGAAGGCCTCTCGGGCATTGGCGACCGTAAGTCCCTGAGGCAGAACAACGCAGCCGATACCCGCCAGCATCGTGCGCAGGTGGCTGGCGGAACGAATACCCCCCAGATTGCTCGGCGCGGCGCTGCAGATCAGAATCACCTTCCCCTGGAACGGCGCAAGATCCCGTTTCCCCTCGACCCGGCTCGCCCAGTCGATTGCGTTGATCAATAGCGGCGTCATGAATCCATTGTATTCCGGGCAGGCGATGATGATGGCGTTGGCGGCCAGCAGGCGCTCTCTAAGAATCGCCGCGCCGGGCGGCAGTCCGATTTCGGCCTCGAGGTCAGCATCGTAAATCGGAATCTCGAGTTCACGCAGATCCAGTGTTGTGACTGAGGCGCCTGTCTGTTCGGCCATTCCGGTTACGATGCGCAGTGCCTGGCTGTTCAGGGAGCCCTGACGGCTGCTTCCTGAAAAGGCAAGAATATTCATACAGTGGGGTCCTTGTTTCCGCGAAACTTAGCATAACCCGGGCTGATGGGCGGGTTGAATGTGTCTTGTTATCAGGTTTACTCTACCGCCTCACAATTCTGGATCGACGCGAGGGAAATATGTCGGAACAAGCACAAGCTACGGGGCCCCTGCCGGTTGTTCCCTGGCTAAAACTGCCGGAAGGGGGTGACCCTTATCTGGAAGGCCATAAATGCGGCGAATGTGGCTCCGTGTATCTTGGAGTCAGAGAGAACTGCTCCAATTGCAGTG
>JANQJA010000014.1 GCA_028281885.1 Pseudomonadales bacterium
TCGATCTATGGCTCCGATGCCGTGGCCGGTGTCGTCAACCTGATCCCGAAGCGAAATTTCAGCGGTTTCGAGGTTTCAGTGGGCGCAGGTACACCGCAGGAGAACGGCGGTGAGCACATCGATGCAGGGGTTCTGTTCGGCATCTCAGGCGACCAGGGGTCCATGACGGCCGCCATCTCCCATGTTGACGATAGCGGTGTCGATTACCAGGACCGCAGGTTTTCCCAGATTCCCCTGCTGGGCCAGATCGCTCCCCCCAGCGGGGGCATCCTCAACCTGGTCGGCAGCAGTATTCCCCCGGAAGGCCGGGTGTTCGACCCCCAATTCGCGGCGCCCGGCATCATCTTCAAACCGAACCCTGCTACCGGCGAGAGCTTTACGGTCTACGATCCCTTCTGTGGTAGTACGGCCTCGGGAGGCGACGCCAGCGGAAGTATTGATTGTATCCTCGCCCAGGGGCACCGGTTTAACTACAACGACATTCCCAGCGGAGTGTCGCTGATCAACTCCAACAAGGCCACCAATTTCTCTGTGATGGGCGAGTATCAGCTCAACGATACTGTCACCGTGTATTTCACCACCGGCATCGCTCACCGGGAAGGACGAATGAACTTCACACCACTGCCCGTGCAGGGCGGTGCCGGGCGCTTTATCGACCTGCTCCAGATTCCCTTCGACAACCCCAATATCCCCGCCGACGCGCTGGCTTACATCCAGCAGGGACGCACCGCTTTCTGCAATGGTCTGGATCCCGAGGACCAGGGCGCATGCTTCGCCAATCCAAACTTCCAGATGAATTACCGTGGCCTCGATTTCGGCCCACGTACCTTTGACTATGACAGCGATACCCTGTCCGCGACCTTTGGCTTCAACGGAACCCTGGGGGCCGGCTGGGAATGGGACGCCTGGGGGACCGTCGGGCGTTCAGAGCTGTTCGAGATCACCGAGGGTCAGCTCAATGTCGCCAACCTGCAGATCGCGGTCGACCCCGAAGCCTGCGCACTTGAGGCAAACTGCCCGAAGGATGCGCTGGGGAACCCGACGCTGGATGTATTCGGTCGCAGCCCCAAGAGCCAGGCAGAAATCGACTACGCCACCTTCGACGATATTCAAAGGACGGACTATGACATGCTGCATTTCGCAGCGACCATCTCGGGCGAGATCGGCCATCTGCCAGGCGGACCGGTTGGTATCGCCGCGGGTGCGGAATACCGTGAAGAATCCGGCGGCGTCATCAACTCAGGCATCGTCCAGCTGGGTGACAGCGGCGGTAACTTTGCCGAAAACACGGACGGTGAATATGACGTCACCGAATTCTTCGGCGAGATTTCGCTGCCTTTCATCACTGGCGAACCCATGGCCGAAGAGATGAGCGCCGATCTGGCAGTACGCTGGTCCGACTACAATACGTTCGGCGACGAGGTTACCTACAAGATCGCAGCGAGTTGGGCGCCGACGCACGAACTGCGATTGCGCGGTACCTATGCGACCGGCTACCGCGCGCCCAATATCCTCGAATTGTTTGGCGGCCTCGCGGACAATTACCTCAATACGAACGATCCATGTTCCGCGCCGATTTCGGACCCGAACGTCGCTGCAAACTGCGCTGCGGATGGCGTTCCCCTGGCCTATGTACAACCGACTGCCCAGCTGCGGACATCAACCGGCGGGGACAAGAATCTCAAGCCTGAAACATCCGACAGCTTCTCCCTCGGACTCGTGTATCAGCCGGAGTGGACCCAGCTTCGAGTGGCGCTTGACTGGTATGACGTGCAGATCGATGACGCTATCGGCAATCCCGACCCGGTCAATGCCATCACCTCCTGTTACAACAGTCCCAACGGTTCTCTTTCGTCGGCGGACTGCGGGCGGATAACGCGAGGACCGGCCGGAGACGTCGTCCGATTCCTGCTCATCAGCGAGAACCTGGCTACCATCGAGACCAGTGGCATCGACCTCGACCTCGCCTATGACATGGCGACGGATCTTGGCAATATCGAAGTTCGCTGGCTGCTCAATTACCTGAATGAATGGAAGCAGACCACCAGCGGCGGTCTGGTTGAGGATCGAACCGATCAGGTTGCGGGCGTGGTTTCCGACTGGTCGGGCTACCCTGAAATCCGCTCCAACCTGAGCGTACGGCTGAACCGTGCCAACTGGTGGGTGGCGGGCACCTGGCGGCATATCGACGAGATGACGATGTTCGACGCGATCGGCGCAGACAATGTGACGACAATGGCAGATGCCGTGAACTACCTGGACATTGACGCCGGCTACGAGCTGAGAAACTGGCAGTTCACCGCTGGTGTCCAGAACCTGACCGAAGAAGAGCCTCCCTACGTCACTGACGTATCGGCGAACACATCAGCCATCTACGATTTTCTGGGCCGGTTCTACTACGCCAGGGCGACTGTCACCCTGCGCTAGATGCATTCACAACTCCCGGATTCGATCTGATCGAGCCGTTGCAGTTGTAGTGAAAGAGAATGCCTCGCATTGCGGGGCTTTTTTTCATAATTTATCCATCAGTTACACCCGTACTTACTGATAGAATGAGACCCAGATCAATAAGAAGCGGCTAGGAAGCTGTTCGCCAGCCCGGCCAGATGTGACTTATTGAAGCAGTCTTGTCGACCGAGACTAAAGGCCCCGCAACTCGCGGGGCTTTTTTTTTGCGACGCGAAATCCTTCGAACGTGGCAAGGCAAGCGCCATCATGAAGAGTGCAGCATCAGTCTCGTCGATAGCACCGTGCTAGAACGGCACCGGCGACTCGAACTCCACCCACTCGCCGGTCGCGGGATGGGAAAAACCGAGTTTCGATGCATGCAGGCAAAGCCGGTTGGCGGCCGCAAACGCTTCCGGGTGCGCATACAGATCACACCCCAGGATCGGGTGCCCCAGGTGGGAAAGATGCACCCGCAACTGGTGGCTGCGCCCGGTTTTCGGCCGTAACAACACGCGGGAACTGCCTGCCTCCACGGCAAGCACTTCATAGTGCGTGATCGCCTCCCGCCCCTGCTCGCTGACGAGATGACGGGGCCGCGCCACAGGATCCGGTGCAAGCGGAAAGTCGATTGTCCCCGATGCCGGATCGAGCCTGCCCCAGACCAGCGCCACATACTCTTTTTCTACCTGGCGCTCACGAAACTGCGCACTCAGACCTTGCGCCGAGCGCAGCGTCCGGGTCAGCACCATGAGCCCGGAAGTATCCAGGTCAAGGCGATGCACGATGGCGGCATCAGGATAGTCAAACACAAGTCGATGCAGCACACAGTCCTTCACAAACCGTCCCGGTACGGACAGCAGACCCGCGGGCTTGACGACTACCAAGACCTCATCGTCCGCATGGATAACGGTGACCGCTTCATCGCAGGGCGGTGGAATGTGTGTCGTAAACCGGGCCATCGTTATGGGCGATCAGCCTTCTCTTGTTTGAATCGCACCGCTGTCCATTTTTGTATCGCACAGCGAGTTTTGTAATAGTGCTAGCGACGCATACCTTACGTGAGCTTCTGCATGAACGCTTCCCAGGACCAGGTTGTCGACGCGATCACCGAACTGGTGCCGCGCCTGATGACCGCCATGGATGGCTATGACCAGCTACAGCACGCCATCGAACCGGACCGCTTTGCCGAACTGAGTTTCACGAGCGAACCGCTTGTGGCTGAAGTGGCGGCCCGGGCCGAGGCGTTTGGTGCACTGGCCTTTCCCGAGGAACTTGAGCCGGTCCGAACCATTATCGGCGAGGGCGCGAAATACGAACTGCGCGCCTACGACGGTCTGTCCCGCCATGACGAGGGCATGGGCCATCTGATGAAAGCCAACCGCGCTCACTGCCGCGCCCAGGAAATCATGTATGCCCTGGCGGGCGCCATGTCGCCGATCAACCGCTACTATCTCGAGCCCAGGGCCCGCTCCAACGATTCCCTGCTGCAGGCACTGGCGAGCGACGCAACCCAGCAGGCGGGAGTCATGGTCGCCAACAATGATCGCAAGGCGCGTGGCGGCTTTTCCCTCTATGTGCCGGAAAACCTCGACCCGGAAACACCGGCACCGCTGGTGATCGCCATGCACGGCGGTACCGGCCACGGCGCCGACTTTCTCTGGTCCTGGGTACGCGAGGCGCGGACCCGCGGTTTTATCGTGCTGGCGCCGACCGCCCAGCAGGACACCTGGTCACTGATGGGCGAAGAACACGACTACCCCCACCTGCTGCAGATGATCGATTACGTGCAGTCCAACTGGCACGTCGACCCCCAACACATCCTGGCCACCGGCATGTCAGACGGCGGCAGCTATGCCGTGATCGCCGGCCTGAAGGAAGACTCGCCCATTACTCACATCGCCAATTTTTCCGGCGTCCTGCACATGCAGGTGTTCATGGATGGCAGTATTGCCCGCGCCGCCGGAAAGCCCATCTACATCGTGCACGGCAGTCTCGATCAGATGTTTCCCATCGAAACCGCGTACATGGCAAAGTCGGAACTGGAGTCAGCCGGTGCCGAGCTGACCTATCGTCAGATCGATGGCCTGACCCACAGCTTCGCCCGCTTTGAAGTACCGGCGATGATTGAATGGTTTAATCCGGCGCTGCGCCTCCCCGAATGAATGTCTGTATGAATGTCTGTATGAATGTTTGTATAAGCCCCGTATGCGACCACTCTTGAGTTTGATGCGAGCCACACTGCTGGTTTCTGTGCTGCTGACAGCGCTATACAGCAGCGCCGACCTGAAATCGCTGGTAGTCATACACACCAACGATTTCCATGGCCGCATTGCCGAAGATGGGCGGTACGCAGGCGCCGCCCGCATCGCCGCACTGGTGAAAAAAACCCGCGCCGAAAATGAGCGGGTGCTGGTACTCGATGCCGGCGATGCCATTTCCGGCACCCCGGTTTCGACCATGTTCCAGGGCGTCCCCATCTTCGAAATCCTGAATATGGTGGGTTATGACGCGGGCGCCATTGGCAATCATGAGTTCGACCATGGCTATGCACTCATCGACAGGTTCCGCGAGGTCGCCAACTATCCCCTGCTCTCCGCCAATGCATTTGCGCCCCACGGCGACCTGATTGGCGACGCTCCGGCACTGATCAGGAATATCGGCGGCATTACCGTCGCCATCATTGGCCTGATCACCGACTTCACGCCCCACATCATCACGCCGGTGGGTAATGAAGGAATCAGCTTTGCCACGCCGCGCAAAATGCTCGCCGCGATGGTGAGTGCCATGCGGCCCCAGGTCGACCTCATCGTTGTGGTCAGCCACCTCGGCCATGAAGAAGAAAAGCAGCTGGCGAGCGAGGTCGCTGGCATCGACCTGATTGTCGGTGGCCATTCCCACACGCTGGTGGAAGAACCGGTTCGCGTTGGCGAGACCTGGGTGGTGCAAGCAAACTACTACGGCACTCATGTGGGTTACCTGGAGCTGCTGGTGGATACCGACGAAGGTGGCATCGATGAGCTGGAAGGCGGCCTGATTATCGCCGCTGACCTGCCGCCTGGTGACCCTGAGGTCAAGGCCCTCGTGGCAGCGTGGGAATCGCGGGTCGCTGAAAAGGTGGATGTGCAGATCGCGGCCGTAAGCCGCAGCTACAACAAGATCGAGCTGCAGCCCATGCTGGAGCGCATCCTCGCCATCGCGACGCAGACCGAGTTCGGCTACTACAACATGGGGGGCATTCGTGACGTCATCACCAAAGGTCCCGTCTCGGCCCGCCATATCTGGAACATCGAGCCGTTTGGTAACACATTGGTGACCCTGACCACCGATGGCGCGACGTTGAAAAAGATCATGCAACGCGAGAACGAATCCCACGGTCGCGTTGACAAAATCGTCGACAACGAAACCTATACTGTGGGCACCAACAGTTTTATCGGGGCGCAGGCGAAAAAGGTATACGGCGACAAGGTGACTGTTTCGGACAAGGGTGTGTTGGTCCGTGATGTCCTGATCGACCATATCCGCGCCAACGGCATCTGACGCTATCGCCTGGCAGCTTATTCGTTAAAGAACTCCCGCACGGTCGACAGGAACTTTTCCAGCTGGTCGTGCTGAACCCAGTGGCCCGCCTGATCGAAGCCAATATGACGAGCATTGGGGAACAGCGCCGCATACTCATCGCCACCCTTACCGGTCCAGCTTTCCTTGCCGCTCACCAGCAGCACCGGCGCATCGATCCGTTTCAGCAAGGCTGCCGCTTGCTCGCCGGTCATATCAAACGGCGCCAGCACGTGGGTATAGTTGTCGAATTTCCAGCTAAACGTGCCGTCCTCGTTCTGGTCCGACCCGTGGATGGTCAGATGGCGCGCCTGGTCTTCCCTCAGGTGTTTGTTGGCGTCCTGCATGCGCTGGTAAGCATCTTCCACCGTCGGATACCGCTTCGGAATTCGTCCGGCGATCTTGCGGGTCTGCTCGATCCAGTCGCGCATCCGCTCATGGGCCGGTTTCGAGTAGGCTTCCATCGGCCAGTTACCCCAGCCCTCGATCACCACCAGTTTGTTGATGTGTTCCGGATAGATCCCCGCATACCGCAGCGCCACCACGCCGCCCAGTGAGTGGGCAATGATATTGAGCGGCGCCAGTTCTCGCTGATGAATGAGCTGGGCCAGGTCGTATACATACTCGCTGATCATGTAACTGCTGCCGCGGACCCATTCCGAATCGCCATGACCACGAAAATCCGGCGCCACAATATGGTAGTCGTCCCGCATATCCTGGGCGACCCAGTCCCAGTTGCGGCAATGGTCCTGGTTGCCATGCACCAGCAACAGCGGCGGCGCCTCCTCGTTGCCCCAGTCGAGATAGTGCAGCCGCAGGCGCTGCGAAAAATACGAGTGGGATGTGGGTGTGGCTTTATCGAGGGCCATCAAGTACTCCAGATCTGAAAATAGTTTGCGCAGGCCGCAAGGCCAAAAGAGCGACAGTATAGCGGAGTGAAGCCGCTCATCGGCACCAGCGCCAGCTCGCCCTCTGCGCCACTCCGTTCAGGCTGGAATCCTGTATGATCGAACCTCGATTTACGCCTGCGGACGCGATGCTGATCAACGCTGACCAACTCATCACAGCGCTGCAATTTCGCTATATTGATGACGACGAAGAGGCCAGGACGCCGACCGTCGACGCCGCCGGGCTGACCGATGTGCTGACCTCGCTGCCAGAACCTACCCAGGGCCAGTACCCTACCGTCGCCGCACAACTGGCAAGCGCCAACGCTGACATCGCGCTGCCGGTTCGAGAACAGGCCATCATCGAATCCATCGATGACTGCCTGAAGATGATCCACACCATTCTCGACGTGCAGCCGGAAATCGCCTATGAACTGCGCCGCGCCTCGCCGCTGGTGGTGCGCGACCTGGTGGCTGATCCCACCTGCCCCTTCAGTGACGAACCGGGCCTGTTAAATGTGCTCGATGACTTGGCCCGGCTGACCCTTGGCTGGACGGCAGATCTGGGCAAGGCAGGTGAGCGTTCCCTGAAAAAGGTGCAGGATACGGTGGCGGCACTGAAGCAAAGTGACGACCTCGGAGTACTCGTCAAAGAACTGCGCGACTTTGTCGACAAGGACTTGAGCCGGATCGGCAAGCTGGAAGAACGCCTCGCCGCATCGGAAACCGGCCAGCTGCGCTCGCAACAGTCCCGGGCGCTGGCCGCCGCAATGGTCAACCGGGCCATGAAAGGCAAGCAGCTTAGCGATGCCATCATTCACCTGTTGCAAGGCCCCTGGTTCGAGTCGGCCCAATTCATCATCCTGACCCAGGGGGTCGAGAGTGAAGACTGGTCACGCATGCAGGCGCTGACCGATACCATTATCTGGACCTACCAGCCCATCGAAGGCGAAGAAGAACACGTTAACAAGGAAAAGCAGCGGCTCTACCGCATCATCGAGCACCTGCCCGGTGAAGTACGCGATCTGCTGAAAGCACTGGAGCACGACACCGCCGCCGCAGAAGCCGCGCTCGATGCCATCGAGGAAGATCATGTGTCGCTGGTTTCCGGCCAGACACTGGAATACGTCGAATTCGAACCCATCGCCGTGGAAGATGACGGCGGCGCCATGCCGACGGTGTCGCGGTTGCTCATGCGCAAGATCGCCAACTTTGAAGCCGGGCAATGGTTCCACTACCAGGCCGATGACATCGATTCCCGCATCAAGCTCCTGATCAAGCTCGATGACGTCAAGCAGATGCTGTTCACCAATCGCAACGGCATGAAAGTCATGCAGCAGAGCTTTGAGGAATTCGCCTACTGTCTGTCATCCAACACCGCCCGCCCCATCACCGCGGACAATGTGTTTTCCCAGACCTTCAAGGCGCACTACGAAGGCCTGATGGAAGAACATACCAAGCAGCAGCGCCGCATTGCCGAGCGCCGCGCCGAAATGGATCGCGCCGCCGAGGAAAAAGCGGCTGCTCGTGACAAGGCGGCGCAGGAAGCGGCTGAACTGGCCCGCAAAAAAGAAGAGGAAGCCCGCGAAGCCCAGGCCCAGGCGCGCGCCGACAGGCTGGAAGCTGCCGCAAAGGCCCTGGATGAGGCGGATGAAGAGACGGTCAACAGCGTCCGCGACAAGGTCAAGGCACTCCAGACCGGCGCCTGGCTCAAACTGCCGGGCGCGGACGGACGATTGGAAGAATGCAAACTGGCCGTTAAGATGAGTGCCAGTGACAAAATGATTTTCGTCAGCCAGAGCGGCGGCAAGGTGGGCGAATACAACAGTGACGAGCTGGTACGACTACTAGTTGCGGGACAGGGAGAGATTCAGGACGAAGGCGTCAATTACGAGGATACGCTGCAGCAGGTAGTATCAAAACTCAGACAAGACAGGCACAAAAGCTATGACGACCTCACCGGGAACCAGTAGCCGGGCCGAAAAGCGGCTCGAAATCAAAGCCACCATCTTTATCGAGATTATCTCCGGGCGCACCTCCGCCGAAGGCAACGTGATCATGTGCAATTCCCTCGACGTTTCCGCCAATGGCCTGCAGGTGGTGATCGACGACGACATCGACCCGGGCAGCATCTTCCGCCTGTGCGTCGACCTGCCCAGGGTCGACCCCATCTTCCTCGACGGCGAAGTGAAATGGCGCCGCCCCGACCCCGACTCGGACAGCTTCCGCATCGGCTTTCTGCTGTTTGAATCCGATGACAGTGACATCGTAGTCTGGAAAGAAAAAGTTGCGGAGTTGCTGGCGGCATAGTCTGCGTTCTCAAACACTGCTCATTTTTTGAGTAGTGTCATACGGCATCTGCGGAGCTAAACTTCGGAACATTGAAAGTCACAGGGAAGCGAGTGACAGCCATGATTTCCACAAGCTCCTCCAGTCGCCTCCGGTTTATATGGAAATATTCCATCTTTCCTGGAGTTAGGTGGAAAAGGTCCATATTTCTCCGGCATAGGTGGACAGTGTCCATGTTGAATATTCGCTCCTCTGTTGACAGTTTCTGCTCACAAATTGAACGGCAAATTACAACTCGTTGTTTCCGTTCGAGTTTTGAACACGTTTCCGGTTTAGGTGGAAAAGTTCCACCTACTATGTGTTATACGTCATGAGCGAGCCACGACGGGTTGAGTCATATGAAAGGCTAATTTATGCGCTTCCGATTGCGTTGTTCCTGTATTTTCTAGTGGGGGCGATATCCGGATCAATTCAGCTACCGTCGATTCGAGGTAATGAAGGGTTAAAACTCTCAGGAATGAACGCCACTCTGATTTGTGTTGTGCCACTTCTGTGGCTTGCTGGAGAAGTTTTTGGTACTGAAAAACTAATCGACACGAAATTTGGTAGGCGAATTGCCTATTACTCTTTCAATTTGCTGGCTATCGCCCTGCTTTTTTCGCTAATTGTGTGGGACGTATAACATGCAGTTGAAGCCATTCGCTTCGCTCACTCGGACAAAGCACCTGCGGTTGTTTTGTGAAATCACAAAACAATCCTCGCCGCTTTGCCGCTTAACTGGGTGTTAGGCATCAGTAAAGTGAAATTAAGTGCCGCAGGAATTGTTGTCGTTACTCTGATATGTGGATCATTTTATCTAGGTCTATATGTTGGAAGCGTTCACGGGATTCTGTATTACTTTGGTCTGCATTCCGATGACCTTATCCGCTTGATTACTGAGCTAGAGTTTGTCGAACAGTATGGAGAAGCCTATGAAGGGGAACTATACGACACCTACAACTACCGCCTTACTACCAACATTCAATGGTACGGGGAACATCTTGAGCAGCTACAACCCTTTCTAAAGGTCCCTTCTCCCCTACATTTGAAGAGCACAGGCGAAAGCTCTATGAACTACGCAGTACGCTATCGAATAGACAATCCACATGTTCGTAAAGCACCACCGCTTTCTGAAGAAGAAGAGAGGGAGATAGAGGAGAGTGTGATTGAAGAATTTGGGCCGGTGACGGATGAGCAGCAGCGTGAATTGCAGGCTATGAAAGAAGCAGATCAAGAGAATTACGACAGGGCAGTTCAGCATGTACAGTCAATTAGAGATGACGCCTAACATGCAGTTGAAGCCGTTCCTACGCCTACGGCTCCGTCACTCGGACGTGCCACTCCAGGCACCGTTTGCGAATGGCTTCACCATTTTGTCGCAAACTCTACCTTCCGCGTCACGCCGCTTAACTAGGTGTTAGTGCGCTGTGGCTAGTCAGAGCACGCCCGAAGAAGTCGAAGCGAACTACCTCGCAGCAATGGGAGAGAATCTTGGGCGTGTTTACTATGAATTGTATAAGGAAGTCGTTTGGGTTCACGCGAGGTGGTTGGAGTATCGCAAACTGTATGCGGAGAAGGGAAATCTAGAGTTGATAAATCGTCATGGTGGGTTCTTGTTCAAATTGATACAAGACGCGCTTTGGGACGAAACGCTACTGCATCTTGCTCGCCTTACCGATCCTGCTCGCACTGGTAAAAACGAAAACCTTTCAATTAGAAGGCTCGTTGAACTAACGATGGGCTCCGAAGAAGGAACACAGATAAATGAGCTGGCTAATGTGGTGTTGTTAAAGTCTGAATTCGCCAGAGAGCATCGAAACAAGCGACTTGCACATCATGATCTCAATCGTAGCATTCCGGTTGCTACTCCTCTGTCGGGGATAAGTCGTTCTATGGTAGAAGAGTTGCTGGCCGCACTTAGAGACTTTATGAACTTTTTTGAGAAATTGTATTGCGATAGAACCGTCGGATTCGAACACTTTATGACCCGGAATGATGCGGAACGCCTGGTATGGTCGTTGAAGAAGTTGGAGGAACTGGACGATGCGCACTAACATGCAGTTGAAGCCGGTCGCTAACGCTCCCTCGGACGTGCCACTCCACACACCATTTGCGAATGGCGTCGCCATTTTGTCGCAACTGGCGTGTTCCGTGACACGCCGCTTAACTGGGTGTTAGATGGAAGTCATGGACGACGATCGCAGATGGGGCCTATACATTGACATCGAAGGCTTCGGCATTCGATACGATCAGACCATGGAGGCGCTCATACCCCTCAACGCACTCATGGCTGGTATCTATCAGATCGGTACCAAGGCTTACGACTACACGGATAACGTTAATCGCCTGTTTGCACATCAGTTCGGAGATGGCTTCATCATTGTCAGTTGCTTCGAAGAACGTTCTCTGGACCGAGCCGTGTCCATTGCTATTTCTCTTATGCGCCATGTGCTCGGAAATGGAGGCGTTGCTAAAGCATCTATAGCGGAGGGAGGCTTCTCGGACATCAAGAACTGCTATCCTCAACCGATTGTTGACGCAGCGAACGGAGGTAGCTTGCCACTTGGAGCAGGTGTCATGACCATAATTCCAGTCATGGGCACGGCGCTAATCAATGCTGTCGCAATCGACAAAAAGTCGCCTTCCGGTGCTTTACTTACACTTCACTCTAGCAACAAGGACCGGGTCTCAAGCAAGTTCGAGATGAAAGCAATTGAGAAGGATCTGGTGTCAATAAATTGGGTGCGTGGTGAACCCGACTCTGTTACGGAGATCTGTACCAAAGCGGCACTTCGATCGGGAACGGAGTCAGACCGAATTGATTGGCTCCGGAAGTACATTGAGGACAACCATCTTCCTCCCGTGTGGACAAGGACAACGTGCTATGAGCAGAGGGTTTCCATCTAACATAAAGTTGAAGCGGACGTGGCAACCTGTCACGCCCGTTGCTTGCGCAACGGCCGCACCAGAACGACCACGCCGCTTAACTTGGTGTTAGGTGCCAAGTGCGAGAAGCAATACGCTTATCGTGGATAGTGCTCTCCCTGCTACCTTTAACCGGATTTATCTTTGCCGTGGTGGCTGAAATCCACGAAATGACACCGGACTTGCTCTGGCCAAATAGTGCCCTCGCGGAACATTGGTTAGGGCTGTACCTTGTACTTTTCTGTTTAGTGTGGGTGATTTCTATCTTTCATCCCCTTTTGAATGAAAAGATCCCAGCAGGGGAACGGTTACACTGGCTTGCTTACATGGTTACGTTGTTCGTGCTAGCGTTTCCAGTGTATTGCTACATGTACGTAAACAGAGATGGCACCTAACATGCAGTTGAAGTCGCTCCCTTCAGTCGCTCGGACGAACCACCTGCGGTCAAAATGTGAATCACATTTTGATCCGCGGCGACTTCGCAGCTTAACTTGGTGTTAGAGCGCACTATGGACATTGCGGCGCTACTCAAGACTGCAAAAGAAATTGCTGTGTGGATACAGGAACATACAAGTGACAGTAATGTTCCAAATGAACGGCGAATGATTATGGCGGCATCATCATTTCAGCACGCTTTGGACATAGCAGATGGAATCATCGTACTCATCGACAACAATCTCCCGGGAGTTGCGTTCACGCTTCTGCGTTCTCTCCACGAGAGCTATGTGCAAGCAGTCTGGTTGCTAAATGTTGCGACTGAGGATCAACTTACCAGATACGAAAACGGTATTTGTCCAAAGCTCCAAACGCTCGTGAAGCAGATAGGTGATGAAGAAGAGACTGGTGGCGCATTTATCAAGGGCATGACGGAAAAGAATATCTCCGACTTCCACAATTTGACCCATGGCGGTGTCGAACACCTTATGAGACGCCAAACCGAAACGTCAATTGAGCCTAACTATCGAAGCGAGGAGATAGAAGCACTCCTTCGTGCTAGGAACCAGTACGCCACGCTGTCTGCCTTCTTCTTGCTGACGCAGATGGCAAAGAAGGATTCCATCGATGAACTCAACAGTCGCGTGCAAAGCTGGAGTGATGCGCTCTAACATGAAGTTGAAGCAGACCAAGGAACCTGTCAGTCACCATGCATACGTATGCCTCGCGCCAGGACCGCTTGGCTGCTTAACTTGGTGTTAGGTGCCTTAGAAAATGCCCGTTTTGAAGGAGAACCCGCTGACCTTTCTAAATGCGTTTCTCTTCGACGTGATAGCTGCGCTCATGTGGTTTGAGTACGTATCTACTGGGGACTTGAGTCTGCGATACTTTGGGATAGAGTTTGGACGCCCTGTAGCCTATGGTCCCCTCATCTGTTTCACTGTGGTTGGGCTTTTGTTCACAGGCTACTGTTCTTGGTTGGTGTTGGGATACTTGAGAGGCCGAGGCACCTAACATGCAGTTGAAGCAGACCAACGAAGCTGTCATATCGCTTGCTGTCGCAACCGCTGCGCCAGTTTGTGTCGGCAGCTTAACTGGGTGTTATCTTCCTCGAAGATGCCCGTCACAGTAGGTAGTTATTCGTTTCCGCACGAAGCACACCTCGCTCGCGCGAAACTGGAGTCCGTCGGCATTCCGGCCTTCGTCGCTGATGAATATACGATCAACATGCAGTGGTTGTACTCTCAAGCCTTAGGTGGTGTGAAGGTTCAAGTCCCAGAACAGTTCGCTGAAGAAGCGCAAGAGCTGCTCGAAGGCGATCTGGCCTTGCAGCCCATTGAACGCGAATTGACCAACTGTCCTGAGTGCGGAGTCAACGAGTTCGAATACCTTGTCTGCGGGAAACGCGTAGCGTACCTTTTCTTCTGGCTGCTCGGGTTTCCGCTTTGGCGCGTCCGCCGCGAACGTAGGTGTCGAGCGTGTGGATTCGTAGAAGAGCTCGGAACATAACATGAAGTTGAAGCTGTTTATACGAAGTGTCAGGCATTCCAAAAGTGTTTAGGAGCAGCGTCTCTTTGCTAGCAGTCTTCTCCCTTATGCTTTTCAGCGACGTTGCTCTCGCGCAGACGTTCGAGCCAGCAATAATGAAATCACTTCGAGGACAGGAAGATTTGGAGTGCCCTGCATCTGCTCAATCAAGCTCAGTGCTTTTCTGTCAGGCATCTGTAATGCGCTCGGGCCGAGTATGGCCGGAAGGGACTCATTGCTTCGGTAATCTCGGCTCAGACGATAAGAGGGCAACACAACTTCGATGGCGAGTACTACGATCAAAGTTTAAACCCGCGCGCGTCGACGAAAGAGCGGTGAGGGTCCGCGTCTCATTTCGGGTGCTGTTCGAAGCGAATGAGAATACATGCAATGTCAAGGTGATCCATAATTTTGGAAACGAACAAGACGAGTTCGGAATGAATTACGTCGCACCCCAGGAAATCCGCGAACATGGCACCTGGTTTCAGAGGATATGGCCACCTCCTCGACCGTTCTATGTAAAGAAGTCAGGCGTGATATTTGCCATGTCTGCGCTAGTAGACGAAGTTGGTAACGCAAGCGACGTTCAAGTTGAACTTGAGAACTCTTCGTTCGAGGCACTCGAAGAGAAGTCTATTCGGGCGCTTGAAGGTTCCCACTTCATTCCAGGCTTCGTTAACGGTCAGGCGCACGAGATGAGATATTTCGATTACCTGATGGTGCTAACGTATCTATGAGTGCTCCGGCCTTGTTTCTGCGAGATGACTCAGGGAATCTAAAGGGGTCAGAGTAAAGTGCCAGAGTAAATCTCATCGAGAGCTACTCCGGTACATTACTCCGACCCTCGTGATTTCTGAGCGTTTCCTATGCAAAGGGT
>JANQJA010000018.1 GCA_028281885.1 Pseudomonadales bacterium
CGGCACGGACAGGTGGCCGAGTGGCTGAAGGCGCTCCCCTGCTAAGGGAGTATGTGGTTAAGAGCTGCATCGAGGGTTCGAATCCCTCCCTGTCCGCCATCTCCGAATGACATCGTTTGTTCATTGGCTTGATGTCAGGCTCCAGTCTGCCTGCAGGGGCGAATTGCGATCTTCGGAATCGTGGTTCAGGTCTAGATGCCGGGCACCCGCCGTGCGCGACCAGCCGATCGTCTCTGATTGGACGCAATGCAGCGCGGCGGTCGCCTTCCCGGTTCCTCACCAAGGCATCAATCCCAGTGGACACGGAATGTCAATTCGGCGCTGTTAACCCATGATTAACTTTGATTCGGCTTCATTCGCGTAGGATTTGCGGCGGTTCATGATGTCTTAGGAATCGCCGTTCATAGTTGCGCAAGAATTTCAATGCGATTGGTGGGGCCGTGCCAGGGTTACCGAACCGCGTCCGGCCGGCGCGCCCAAAGGGGGCGTCGAACCCGGAGCCGACCAGACCAGTCGCGTTGACATCGAGCAGATACCAATGCGGCATCCGGACGGCCGGCGTTTGCCTGAAACGGGGCTGGAAAGTGCTCTAACACGGGCGCCCAGGGGTCGGCCTTGCCGCTGATGGTCCGATGACGACGGACCGAGGGAAGAGGGGAGTAGGCTCCACAGCATGTGGAAGGACCTGACGCGCCAGGCCGCCGACCGATTGGACCAGGTATTTGTTCCTCGTGAACTGATCCTGAGGGCCAATGACCGCATTACGGTATTCCGGCTGTCTGTTCGTACCCAGAAGCGCCTTATTCTCTGTTTCTTCCTTCTTTTGAGCTGGACAGTCCTGGCAAGTACCGGCGTGCTGGTCCAAGAGTTGACCATTACCGGCAAGAACCAGGAAATTGAACAGCAGCAGCTCGACTACTTTGAGCTCTTGAGCGAAGTCAGCGAGTACCACCAGCAGTTCTCACGCATCACGCGCAACCTGGAAGACAACCAGTCATATCTTCTGTCGATGCTAAGAGACCACGCTGAGACCGAAATCGAGCTCTCCGAGATCGAAAGTCAGTTGAAACCGAGCGCATCTGAACTAGACAGGGTTGTGATTGCGCGTGATGGACTTCGCACCAAGCTGAAGCGCTTCGAAAGCGATCTCCAGGACATCGCCAAGCGGGACGCCGAGCTGCGTGAGCAGGTTCAGGCGATGCAAGACGTACTGTCCGATGCCCGCGAGGAAACGGCTCAGATCGACGAAGCACGCGCAAAGCTAGGGCAGCGGCTTGAGCGAGCCGAGAACGACCGCGCGGCGATGGCCGCAACCAAGCGCCAGATGACCGGCACAATCGCTGAACTGCGGGAGCAGATTGCGAGGGCACGTCAGGAAGAGGCGGCCACGAAGGCCGCTGCGGCAGAGTTTCGCGATGAGATTGTTGTCTTAGAGTCTCAGTTGGCGGTTGCTGCGAGCCGAGAAGACGGCCTCCAGCGGCAGATCACAGGGCTACAGGCCTCCCTCGGCAACGCCATCCACCGCGGAGATGGACTGCAGGGCGAAAAAGAAGGTCTAGAGAGTCAGATGGCGACGCTGACCCGCCGGATGACCGACATGAGGTCCGCCCAGCACACCATCGTTGAACGACTGCGAGAGCGCACCGAATTGGGCGTCGACGCCATGGAGCGGACCGTGGCGATGACCGGTCTGGAACTCGATGAGCTCCTCGCGCGTATCGGAAGCGGCGGATCGTCTCAAGGCGGGCCATTCGTCGCCGGCGATTACAGCGGAGACTTTGATGGCGATTCTGAGCTCGAGATCTCATTGTCGTTGTTGGATCTCAGGTTAAGTCGTTGGCACGCCTTACAGAAAGTGATGCGCACCTTGCCGCTCACCGTGCCACTCGATCAGTATTCCGTCAGCAGCGGATACGGGAAGCGAAAGGACCCCCTCAATGGGCGGGTTGCGTACCACCGTGGTCTCGATTTCCGCGCTGCCATGCGTGCACCGGTCTATACGACGGCACCAGGGAAGGTTACCTATGCCGGCTGGAGCGGGCCATTCGGTCGAATGATCGAGGTCGATCATGGACACGGCATCCGGACGCGTTACGCTCACCTGAAAAAGATCCTTGTCAAACCGGGACAGTCGGTGGCTAATCGCGAGAAG
>JANQJA010000002.1 GCA_028281885.1 Pseudomonadales bacterium
CAGATTGGCGATGGCAGTCGGATCCCACATATGGGTGTCGCCATTCCGACGCCAATGGAAGTCGCCGGGATTGGGCAGTACCGGGATCAGGTTCTGGGAGCGGGTAGGGTAGCCCAGTTCATGGCGCTGGTGCATTTCGTCGTAGAGCACATCGAAGTTGACGCCCTGGACCCGGCTTGCGGTGCCGACGAAACAGCGATCAATAATTTCCGACGACAGGCCGACCGCCTCGAAGATCTGCGCACCCTTGTAGGATTGCAGCGTCGAGATGCCCATCTTGGCCATCACCTTGAGCATGCCCTTGGCAACGCCCTTCTTGTAGGCATCGACGATTGACTGATCGGTCGGGTATTCGTCGTTTGACAGCAGCCCGTCGATCTTTGCCTGCCAGAGTGATTCGAAAGCCAGGTAGGGATTGATGGCATCCGCGCCGTAACCGGTCAGCAGACAGTGGTGATGTACTTCCCTCGCTTCGCCGGACTCCAGTACCAGGCCGATTTTGGTTCGGGCGCGAGTCCTGACGAGGTGATGGTGAACCGCGCCACAGGCAATCAGCGAGCTGATCGGCATTCTGGTATCGGAAATCGCGCGGTCGGACAGGATCAGCAGTTGATAGCCTGCCTCGATGGCGATGCTGGCTTCGTTGCAGATTCTATCCAGCGCCTGCTCCAGTCCCTTGTCACCATCGGCCTTGGGGAAGGTGATATCGATGGTTGCGGCACGCCAGCCGCGGTAGTTCATGTGTTTGAGGCTGGCCAATTCTTCGTTGGACAGAATCGGATGGGGCACCTTGAGGCGATGGGCGTGGGCCTCCGTGGTTTCCAGCAAATTGCCTTCCGGGCCGATAAAGCACTCCAGCGACATCACCACTTCCTCACGAATAGAGTCAATCGCAGGGTTGGTGATCTGGGCAAAGAGCTGCTTGAAATAGTCGTAGATCATTCGCGACTTTTCGGACAGGCACGCCAGGGCTGCATCGTTGCCCATGGACCCGAGCGGGTCTCGTGCTTCTGTCACCATCGGCAGCAGCATGAACTGCATGGTTTCGACGGTGTAACCGAACGCCTGCATCCTTGGGATGAGCGTTTCGGGACTAAAACCGTGGTCGTCTTCCAGCCTGGGAATTTCACCCAGTTCGATTTTCTGATCGCTCAGCCATTTGCCGTAGGGCCGCTGCTTGGCGAACTCACTTTTGAGTTCTTCGTCCGGTATCAGCCGTCCCTCTTCGAAATCGATCAGGAACATCTTGCCGGGTTGCAGTCTTCCCTTGATGGCGACATTGGCGGGATCGACCGGTAGTACGCCTACTTCGGAAGCCATGATGACTTTGTCATCGTGGGTCACGTAGTAACGACTCGGTCGAAGGCCGTTACGGTCCAGAACGGCACCAATATAGTGGCCGTCAGTAAACGCGATGGAAGCCGGACCGTCCCAGGGTTCCATTAGTGCCGAGTTGTACTCGTAGAAGTCCCGCTTTTCCTCGGACATGTTCTTGTCGGACTGCCACGCCTCGGGGATCATCATCATGACCGCCTCTTGCAGCGTTCGGCCTGACATCAGCAGGAATTCCAACACATTATCGAAGGTGCCGGAGTCTGAAAAATCAGGTTCCACGATGGGGAACAGTTTGGGCAGGTCTTCGCCGAACAGCTCGGATTCGACGACACCCTGACGGGCTGTCATCCAGTTTTTGTTGCCCCGGAGCGTGTTGATCTCACCATTGTGGCTCATGAACCGGTTTGGCTGTGCCCGGTCCCAGGATGGGAAGGTGTTGGTGCTGAATCGCGAATGGACCATCGCCAGGTGTGTTTCGAAAGCGGTGTCAGTGAGGTCGCCATAGAATGGGAACAACTGGCCCGGCGTCAGCATGCCTTTATAGACAATGACCTTGGTGGACAGGCTGCACACATATAAAAGGTGAGCCTGTTTGATGGCGATCTCGCGACGGAGTCTTTCCGTGAGGCGTCGTCGAATGACATAAAGCTTGCGTTCGAAGGCTTCGCCTTCGATATCGTCACTGGCGCCGATAAAGAGCTGTTCGATGACGGGCTGTGCTGCTGCTGCCGCCGGGCCGACATCTGCGCCCGTGGGGTCGACGGGTACCGTTCGCCAGGTCAGGAAAGCCTGGCCTTCCTCGGCAATGATCTGCTCGATGTTGTCCCTGCACAGTTGGCGTTCCGTATCGTCCTGGGGCAGAAAGACATTGCCAACGGCATATCGGCCCGGTCCAGGCAGATCGACGGCAAGCTCGCTGGCGAGCTTGCGAAAGAAATCGTGAGGGAGCGCAGTCAGTATACCGGCGCCGTCGCCGGTGTTCTTCTCAAATCCGCAGCCACCCCGGTGATCCATGCGGGAGTTGATGTGGTAGGCATCCAGCATGATCTGGTGGCTGGGCTTACCCTTGATATGGGCGACGAAACCAACACCACAGGAGTCTTTCTCCAGGGCAGGGTCATACAGTCCGGTCTTGGCGGGGAATCCCACCGGTAGCTTGTTGTTGTGGTTGCTCATCTTTACCTACTCCCAGCCCTTCGCTCTGCGGCGATTTGGACGATGGTACTCCGCACATTGTCGGTCCGGATGCACTTCGGTTGACGACCAATGGATGTGGGTCGCGCCAATCCCTGCCGCCGGCGTGCCGGTAGCACTATTCCCATACACTCTTGTGGAGCACGCCTGATCGAAAGCAGACTCGATAGAGCCGTTTCTGAGGCGGGCCGCACACAATAGCACCCGGGTCTAGAAAGTCAAGACTATAGGCACGGTTCGCGCCGATTCTTTGGTTTTTAACTATTTGTTTTATAAGGCCTTTTGCACAATGGAGATATGCTGGAGTTTTGGAATCCGGGTTTACAGATGCCTCAGATAGCGTTCAGGATCAGCCAAAAATGCGCGGGTCAGGACCACATGATCAGTCTCATCCCAGGCGATCTCTTCGATATGCTGATCGAAACTGAGAATGCGGGCACCTGGTAGTGCCATCAGTATTGGCGAGTGGGTCGCGATGATGAACTGGCAGTTCTCGCTGGCGAGTTCGTTTAGCAGGGAAATCAACGATAGCTGGTGTATCGGGGACAGCGGTGTTTCCGGTTCATCCAGCAGGTAAAAACCGTTCGGGAGCAGTCTTTCGGTCAGCATGTGCAGAAACCACTCGCCGTGGGAGCGTTCCGCAGGATCGGTGCCGTAGCGCGATTCAAGTGACTGGCGCTGGCCGCGCACAGCGCCCATGGCCAGGTCTCGGCCGTATCCGTTCAGGTTGTCGGCAAAATGTTGCTCGATATCGGCTAGCTCGTCGATCTCGGATATCAGTCGGCGGGTAAAACCCAGCGCGTCCTCGGCGCGAAAGAAGAGCCGACGCTTCGGCGCCTTTGACCGGGACAGGGTGAGTTCGTCGGCCAGTTTCCTGGCAGCCTCAAGCATGGGGTCGATGCGACTGTCCCGTGCACCCAATGCCGGGCAGTTCATGGCAACGGCGATCGCCGCCAGCAGTGTCGACTTGCCACTACCATTGTCGCCGACGAAGAAGGTCACTGGCGTATTGAATGCCAGAGATTCCAGCGCCTCGATCACCGGAATGGTGAAGGGAAATGTGCCAGGCAGTGTGGCTGGATGAGTGAATCGAATGTTATTGAGGTAAGCCATCTGCATCTCCCGGACCGAGCATAGCGGATTGCGGGAGCAGACAACATTTGCGGCACAGGCTGCTATAATCGCCGCCCTCGAAGATTGGTGACAAGACACAAGGATCATTCATGAAAGACCCGGTACGTGTGGCAGTGACGGGGGCCGCTGGCCAGATCAGCTATTCCCTGTTGTTTCGAATTGCCTCTGGCCAGATGCTGGGGCCTGACCAGCCCGTTATCCTGCAGTTGCTTGAAATCCCGCCCGCCATGGAGGCGCTTGGCGGTGTTGTCATGGAACTGGATGACTGTGCGTTTCCGCTGGTCAACGACATCATTGCCACCGATCAGCCTGATGTCGCCTTTAAGGATGTGAACTATGCCTTGCTGGTTGGCTCGCGACCGCGTGGGCCCGGCATGGAGCGCAAGGACCTGCTGGAAGCCAATGCGGCAATATTTTCCGTTCAGGGCAAGTCGCTGAACGATCACGCGGCGAGGGACGTCAAGGTACTGGTGGTTGGCAACCCGGCCAACACCAACTGTCTGATTGCACAGCGTAACGCGCCGGACCTTGATCCGCGCCAGTTCACCGCCATGACCCGGCTTGACCATAACCGCGCGGTCACGCAACTGGCGCAGAAGACCGGGAAACATGTCACGGACGTTGCGGGTCTGGCGATCTGGGGAAATCACTCGGCGACCCAGTATCCCGACATTCATCATGCGACGGTCGCGGACAAGCCTGCCATGGATCTGGTGGATCTCAGTTGGGTCGACGGCGAATTTATTCCCACGGTACAACAGCGTGGTGCGGCAATTATCAAGGCGCGGGGGCTTTCCAGTGCGGCATCCGCTGCCAATGCAGCCATTGAGCACATGCACGACTGGGCACTGGGCAGCGATGGCGAGACCGTCAGCATGGCGGTGTACTCCGACGGCAGCTATGGCATTGAGGAAGGACTCATCTACTCATTCCCCTGCAAATGCCGTGGCGGTGACTGGGAGATTATCCAGGGACTGGCGGTCAGCGAATTCAGTCAGGGCAAGATGTCTGATACGGAAGCTGAACTCAAAGAAGAGCGCGACGCAGTCAAGGAACTGCTGCCTTCCTGATACCCTTTTGACATCGAAGCGGGCGAATCATGACGATTCGCTCGTCGGTCGATGTCCTTTCAAGGACTCCTTAAGACTCATTAGGCGTTAC
The DNA here is from genome assembly GCA_028281885.1 of Pseudomonadales bacterium. GTDB lineage: Bacteria > Pseudomonadota > Gammaproteobacteria > Pseudomonadales > Azotimanducaceae > JANQJA01. The sequence continues at coordinate 4,825 of JANQJA010000002.1, forward strand.
TTTGGTCTTGCGATCAGCAGACAGCTATCCTGACTGCCGCTGACAGTGATCCCGTTGATGCAGGCAGGTATCAGGACTGCGGCTTCTGCGACGAGTCTGGTTCCATTGATGCTGATATCACCGTAGATGGTGATGGCGAGCAGGTAGTCTTCTGAGTCTGGTTCGTAGCGGCCGGCCTGGCTGAAGGTCACGCGATGGACTTCAAATTCATCGAAGTCTGCAGCGACTTCAACCAGATATCCCTCGCCCCGGGCCGCTGTTTGCAACGACCGATCGAGTCTTGCGTCCCAGTTAACCTTTTCGATGGCAGAGTCAGTATCCCAGTGATCCTGGGTCAGGACCTTCTGCGCGAAAGAGAGAATATAACGCTCATAGTGAGGCGTCTGGAATTCGATGACACGCACACCGTGTTGCAGCGAATGGGGCGTCAGCGGAGGCACACGGACCACATCGCCAGGTACAAGTGGTTCCAGATGGGTGAACGCATTCATCTCGTTGCGGTATCGGGATTCCTCCGCGATCAGTGCCGAATCGATCTGCTCTAACCAGGTGTCCAGCTTTTCTGGTCGAACCACGGTAGCTGCATCGATTCCGTCTCTGGCCTTGAGTTCATCAAGCTGATGATCGATCTGGCGCCGCAGGTTCCGGTAACGCGTGACCGTGGTGGTGTACTCACGTTTAAACTCTGCCAGCGATCCGGCTGCGCTAATCCGCGCCGGATCGAATCCGAACCTGATGGCGCCCTTGCCGTCCGGCCATGCGCGTTGGTCGACCTCGGTGACGATGTAGACTTCGATCTTCTGATCGTGCATTTCGAAGTAAAGGTCGCCGTAGACATCGTCCGGGAGGGGATCGAGAATCTTCAACAGGATTGGCGCGTGAGCGTCGGTATCGCCGAGTAACATAGGCCCGGCCAGCGTCAATAGCCAGGGCAGGGGAATGTCGCCGCACCGGCACACTCCCCGAGCTTCGATGCCGGTGTACCAGATCTCGGCGCCCCACGGTTTGTCGATAGTGACAGTCTGCAACGGCAGGGGAGCATCGAGCCGGATCGGCGCGTACTCGAACGATCCTGTTGCAATTGACTCGCAGGCGGCGATGTTTGCGTCGAGCCGCTCACCATTGTCGTCAATGGCGATAAATAGCCCATCCTGTGAAAGTTCGCAGGCGGCGTGAAGTTCAATCGACGGCGTTCCTTGCAGATACCATGCGTCGTGGTCGTAGCAGAACCTGACCCGGTCCGAATCGGTCATCTGTAGCAGTGTGCTGGCTGGCGAGTCCAGCTTTCCCAACAGTCGTATCATGGCGCCGGTGGTTCGGGAAGGTGGCGCAATTGTACCGTCTTGTCTGTGTAGATATCAGGTCCGAATCTGGCTAGTTTCGTGGCGTCCTGGCGTTAAGATAGGTGCCGGTTGCTGAGGAATGGCAAATGGACGGCACAGTATTTGAGCTGGCGAGACAGTCGCGTGACCCGCGGTTTGACGGGCGATTTTTTGTCGGCGTCATCACCACGGGTGTTTATTGTCGCCCGATTTGTCCGGTGCGGATTCCGAAGGCGCCCAATGTCAGGTTCTTCGAGAGCGCAGCGGCTGCTGCTGAAGCGGGTTTCAGACCCTGTCTGCGATGTCGACCGGAAGCGGCGCCGGGTACGCCTGCCTGGCAGGGCACATCCACCACGGTAGCCCGTGGCCTGCGGCTTATTCAGCAGGGTGAACTGGATGAGGGCAGCGTCGAGTCGCTCAGTTTGCGACTGGGGGTGACTTCCCGACATTTGCGACGACTGTTCCTGGAACATCTGGGTGCTGCGCCAACGGCTGTCGCACAAACCCGGCGGCTGCATTTCGCGAAACGCCTGATCGATGAGACGGCCATGCCAATGAACGAGATTGCACTTGCCGCAGGATACGGGAGTGTGCGGCGTTTTAATGACCACTTTCGCGCAGTGTACGACAGGCCACCTTCATCGCTGCGCAAGTCTCGGCCCGGAACTTCAGACCTTGCCAGTCTGCAACTGAAGCTGCCTTTTCGACCGCCGTTTGATTTTGATGCCCTGATTGAGTTCCTTCGCGTCCGTGCGACGCCTGGCGTTGAAATGGTGGACGTCGAATCCGGGAGCTGGAGCAGGTCCGTCCGCCTTGGTGACGATTGTGGCTGGATACAGGTCACCAGGGGCGATGACGAGCGTTGTATCGACTGCGAAATCAGGATGCCTTCCTCGAGGGGGCTTATGCTGGCGGTTGAACGAATTCGATGGGTGTTCGACCTGAACGCTGACCCCAGAGAGATTGACGGTGTGCTGGGCCGGGACCCTGATCTTGCACCTTTGATTAAAGCGAATCCGGGCGGGCGAATCCCGGGTGCCTGGGATCCGTTCGAAGTTGCCGTACGCGCCGTGGTAGGCCAGCAGGTGTCGGTCAAGGGCGCGACAACGATTATGGGTCGGCTTGCCGATGCCTATGGTGAGACGGTGGATGGCAGACTCCATTTTCCGGTGCCAGACTCATTGGCTGAACTTGATCCAGCCACGTTGCCGATGCCGCGTAGAAGGGCGGAGGCACTGAAGCAACTCGCCGGACAGATTGCCGCTGGCGAACTGGACTTGCGGGCACAGGGTCCGGAATCTCTGGAACAGCAGCTTGTTCGGATTCCTGGTATTGGTCCGTGGACGGCCCAGTACATTGCCATGCGGGCAATCGGTGACCCTGATGCGTTTCTTGCTGGCGACCTGGTGCTCAGAAGGGTCGCTGGTGAGTATCTTGGTATCGATAGTGAAAGGGCACTGGTGGCGCGCGCGGAACGCTGGCGGCCCTGGCGAGCCTACGCCGGGGTCCATCTCTGGGCCATCGCCGGCAAAATAAAGGAGACACGAACATCATGAAATATCGATTTATCTCCACGCCGGTAGGATCGCTGTTGTTGGCAGGCGATGATGACAGGCTGGCGTTGATTGGTTTCCCCCAGGGCAAGGGCCATGTGTCGCCTGGTGCGGATTGGGTCAGGGACGACAATGCGTTTGCCGAGGCGGCGCGACAGCTGGCAGAGTATTTTGCAGGCGCGCGTAAACACTTTGATCTTCAACTGGCGCCGCATGGCACGTCATTCCAACTGTCTGTACTGGCAGAACTGGAGAAGATCCCGTTTGGTGAAACCTGCAGCTATGCAGATATCGCGAATCGGCTTGGTAATCCCAGGGCAGTCCGTGCTGTTGGCGCAGCCAATGGTCGTAATCCATTGCCCATTGTCATTCCCTGCCACCGGGTCGTGGGTGCAGATGGCAGCCTGACCGGCTTTGGCGGTGGAATCGCGACCAAGCAATGGCTGCTCGATCATGAGCGCCAAGTTACGGCCGGGTGATGGAAGCGAACACGTCGAAGTAGTCGGGAAATGTCTTTCGGGTGCAATCGGGGTCGTTGATGACGACAGTCGCGTCTCCAAATGCAGCTAACGAGAATGTCATGGCGATGCGATGATCGCCGTAGGTATCAATCGTTGCGGGCAGGAGTTGTTCTGGCGGTGTAATGACGATGAAGTCGTCTCCGGTTTCTACTTCCGCGCCCAGTTTTCTGAGTTCGGTCGCCATCGCGGTCATACGGTCCGTCTCTTTGACCCGCCAGTTGTAAATGTTTCTGATTCGAGTCGGACCCTGGGCAAACAGGGCCATGGTGGCAACAGTCATCGCGGCATCGGGGATGTGATTCAGGTCGAGATCAACGCCGGTAAGCGGGCCACCGGTGACAGTCACGCTGGTTTGTTCACGCTGAACGCTGGCGCCCATGGCCTCAATCACATCCAGAAAGGCAACGTCACCCTGCACTGAACCGTTGCCGATGCCATTGACCCGAAGCGTGTCGCCGCTGATGGCGGCTGCGGCAAAAAAATAGCTGGCCGATGAAGCGTCGCCCTCGATCAGGAAATTGCCCGGAGACCGATATCGTTGTTCACCCGGTATCCGGAACGTCTCATAGTTGTCATGGCTGGCTGTTACGCCAAATTTTGCCAGGATGTCTAAAGTGATATCGAGATAGGGCTTGGATACCTGTTCGCCGATCACATGAATGGTTGAATCATCGCGAGCGAGCGGTAATGCCATCAGCAGGGACGTTAGAAACTGACTTGATATATTGCCGGGGATACTGATCTCGCCACCGCGAATCGTCCCGCCGGCAACAGAAAATGGGGGATAACCTGGTTGGCCGTGAAAGCGGATGCCAGCGCCAAGCTCGATCAGGGCGTCAGTCAGATAACCGATCGGGCGCTCGCGCATGTACTTGTCGCCATCGACGTTGAAGTTGCCCGGCATCATCGCGAGTACGGCGGTCAGCGGGCGGATGGCCGTTCCGGCGTTGCCAAGGAAGAAATCCAGCTCGTTGCCAACGCGAAACAACCCGCCCTGACCGGTGACCGTGCAGGTTTGGCCGTCGTCGCTGAATGCGAGGGGAACACCGAGCTGTGTCAATGCCTCAATCATCCGCTGGGTGTCGTCGCTGCGCAGCACATTGTCCAGTCGCGTCGTGCCCGATGCGAGCGCACTGAGCAACAGGGCGCGATTGGTCAGGCTTTTTGAGCCCGGCAGTGTGACCTCACCGCCGATATGCTTGATGGGTTGCAGGGTCAGACTATCCATTGCGGTTCATAGTGCTCCTTTCAATACATGCTGGGGGGTGTATCCAGCGGCGTCAGGCGATCCAGAAATGTACCGATATCCTGTTCGACGTCACGCAAGGGTGGTTTCCCTGGCTCTTCAAGCAGGATCCGACCCGACAAGTTGTCGATACTCAGAAACAGCTCGGAATTTGGCTCCGTCGTGGCGAAGAATACCGTAAACGGATCATCAGATTGTCGTTTGGCCAGTGAATGCCCGATCAGGTTTGCGATCAACCGGTCGAAATCGTCAGGGTTCCAGAGTTGAATGAGGCTGACGTGGCCTTCTTCGCTGGTGGTCTCAATACCACCGGCCCAGTAGCGGCCATAGTAATCCTTGATGGACTGATGCACGGGTATTTCCAGGGCGTTTTCGAGGCCGCGGAAGTCCACAGGTTGCTCCTGCCGTGCCGGACGCCACCGGACCCGATCTCCGTCTGCCGTAACGTCAATCTCGCAGACGGACCGCCAGTCCGGGTCAAATGTAGTGGCAAAAACGTTGTCAGGCTGTAGTGCCAGTGCTCGCGCGATCAACCTGTCGAGCGCCTGGGTCGCGCGAGAGTCGGACATCATGTTGCGGGCGGCCCTGAAAAGGCCGGCGATTATAGCAACTTAGGCTACGGGGTGCCCGGCTGAGAGGTGCCCGGCTGAGGAGCGCCATGGGACGGCGGGCCTGGCATTCCCGGACGAGTTTTGTCCCCCCTATTCCGATGCAGGCGGCTGCGCCGATTTAGAAATTCCGCAACCTTGCGACGTTCGTCAGAATCCAACTGGCCGAGTAATTCCACCAACTGCTCGTGGGAAGATTCCTGCCAGGTGAGCGAATTTATCCGCAGTCTTGCCAGCGCCTCGCGAGTTTGCTGCTCATCGTAATCTGGCGCCAGCAGTGAAGTTTCGAAGTCATGCTGGGCCTGACGCATGTCCCGTCGAAGCGGGCCGGTTTCTCGAACATGATTGATCAGTGTCGAGCGCAGTTCCTGTCGTCTTTCCTCGTCCAGCAGGCGTACTACCCAGCCGATGTGTTCCGGCATGGGCCGTGCAGGAGGGCCCGCCATAAAGCGGCCGATAATGCCGCCCACGAGCAACAGGTTGAAGGCCAGTGAAATGAACAGGCCAACAATCAGCCAGCGTCTGCTGTTCATGGCAACGACTCCGTGATGATGTCCGTCTCAGTTTGCAGTGCCATCAATAACAGCTCGTCATCGACGTATTCACTCGTCGTATCGGTACCGATGGCCAGATTGCTGCCAATTGCGATGCCAAACACCAGTGGCAGACAGGCGACGAGCGCGGGACGCCAGAATGAAGACGGGTGGTTTGGTTTCGGGAGTATCCAGGCGAGTACCTGGTCAATGAGATGGGTTTGCTGTGCCGGCAGCTGCGCCAGGATCCGCTGATCGAGACGGGTCAGATCGAGATTAACTTCATGGCGATCGAGCGCCTTGTCGAGAGGTTCATGGATCGTAACGATCTGCCTTGCCGCTTCACTGGTCTGAAGGAATTGCATCGCTTCCGCACTAACATGTTCTGGCCAGTTGGCCGGTTTCGTGCCGTAACTTTCGATCAGCCTTCTGAATTCGTCAGTGTTCATCGATCCTGCCCGTGGCTTGGTCTGATTCGGTTAACAACCGCCTGAGTTTTCGTCGTCCTCTGGCCAGCAGTGACTCGAGGGCAGGTATGGTGACTTCCAGAACTCCTGCGGCGTCGCGATTGGATATTCCCTGGTAGTAGCACAGCACCAGGGCGCTGCGCTGTGACTCCGGCAACTGCTGCAATGCACGCTTAACATCTTCACCCGATACATCTGCCATTAGTGTGTTGATTGGATCAGATGTTTCGCTGGCAGGCTCATCAATATCTTCGTCTGGTACGAACCTGCTTTGTTTGCGAAACAGATCAATACACAGGTTGTGAGCGATATTGTGCAGCCAGGTGGTCAGGCGCGCCTTGTTTGGATCGAAGCGATCAGCCTGGGTCCACAATCGCAGGAAGACTTCCTGAGTGATATCTTCAGCTTCCGTGAGGTTTCCTGTCATACGAAACACATAACGTGTTACCGGAGCCAGCTGGTCGCTGAGTACGGTTCGATAGGCAAACTCGTCACCTTCAAGAATCCGTTGTACCAGCTCGGCTTCGGTTGGTGCAACCAACAACAACTCCCTTCAATGATCTGAATCAGCGGTCTCGCCAGTGACCCTGACGGCGAGGACCATCCGAGCCGCCTCTGCCCTTGCGTGGCTTGAGTTCGGCCGCTGTCAGGAATCCGTCACCATCCTGATCCAGTCGGTTAAACAGGATTGCCCTGGCTTCTGCTTCAGTAATGACGCCATCACCATCCTGATCCAGTTGCCCGGCATGTTCCGACAGGCGGGCTGCTGCTTCGGCGTGGCGTTCTTCCATGCGTTCTCGCATGCGTACCAGGCGTTCGGCGTTTGCCGCATTGAGCTCATCGACAGTGACAACGCCATCATCATTGCTGTCCGCGCGCATCAGTGGCGATCGTTTGCCGTGCTCTGGTGGCTGAAATTCCTCGATGGAGATGAGTCCGTCGCCATTTTCGTCGAGGCGATTGACCAGGCGGTCCTGGCGGTCCGCCTGGGCGGCGCCGGTGAGTGCCACCATGAGGGTTGCGGCGATTAATCGGTATTTCATTGATCTTCTCCGTTCGTTTTGGGCCTGTTCAGGACCTTATACGGGGCTACGGAGAAAACCTGTCGCATCAGAATGGCTTGACGACAACCAGGATCAGGATCGGGACCACGATCAGCAGGGCTCCTTCATTGAACAGCCGGAAAAAAAGCGAAGACTGGATGACTCGGTCTGATTCCATATCACGAAGGTAGAGCAGAATCTGCCACTGATACATCACCAGCAGCATCACCAAAACCAGCTTGCTGTATAGCCAGAGCCCCGTTGCTCCAACCCACCAGCCGAGCCACAGCCAGATGCCAAAGGCGATGGCAAGGGCTCCCATGATGGCCGAGAAACGAAACAATCGGCTTGCCATGGTCACAAGGCGTGAGACATCCTCTCCTGCGGTCCGACCTTCGACATAGTGGACCATGATGCGTGGCAGGTAGAACAGGCCAGCCATCCAGGCGATCACGAAGAGCAGGTGAAGTACCTTGACCCAGAGCATGACAAGACCATCAACGAATTCGGCAGCATGTTAACACGTGGCTGATCCCCAGTTTCTCGCCTTTCTCGGATTGGTTGCGCTCGGTGCCCTGGTACAGTCGATGACCGGTTTTGCTCTGGGCCTGATCGTCATGGCGGGGTCGACCGTGCTGGGTCTGGCGGAGATTGCCTTTGCTGCTGCAGTGACCAGCCTGATTGCGATGGTGAATTCAGGGCTGTCACTCCGGTCTTCCTACCATCATATCGACCGTATTGTGCTGTTGCGACTGTTGCTGGGTGTGTTACCGGTTACTGCGATCGGTGTCTGGCTGTTGGGTTATGTTTCAGGCACTGCCTATGAAGCGCTTCGAGTTTTACTCGGTGTCACCATTATTCTGGCTGGCGGCATCCTGATGATTCGCCCGGTACCGTTCGCTCAGGCCAGTTCACCTGTAGTAGTGACGCTAACCGGTTGTGGCGCAGGACTGCTCGGTGGACTCTATGGAACATCCGGCCCACCCCTCGTTTGGTTGATGTATCGGCAGCCAATACCCTTCGCGGTGATTCGGGCGACATTGCTGGCTACGTTCCTGGCATCGACCATGGCGCGAACCGTTGTTGTTGTCGTTCGGGGCGAGATGACGCCAGAAATGCTGTTGACAGCGGGTCTGTCGTTGCCCGTGGTCCTGGTGGCGACGCTGGCGGGATTGAAGCTTGCGCCGCTACTGCCGGAAATGGTGCTCAAACGCGGCGTATTCGCGCTACTTGCCTGCTCGGGTCTGGTGATGATCGTTCAGTCGGCCTGGCTATAGGGCGAGTTCCATCCAAATCGTGTCCCAATAGCGATCGAACTTGAAGCCGACCTCGGACAGTCGACCGACTTCCTTGAAACCCAGGCGATGATGTAGCGCCATACTTGCGTCGTTGGGCTGAGTGATAATTCCATAGCAGCGGTGAATGGGGTCCGCAGAGTGTTTCAGACTGTCCAGCAGATGTTGATAGAGTGCTCGCCCCAGCCCCTGGCCAATCGCCTGCTGTGCAAGGTAGATACTGGTTTCCACGGAAGTATCATAGGCGGCCTTGGATCGAAGGGGGCCGCTGCATGCGTATCCGGCGACCTTGTCTTGCAGGGTTAGCGTCCAGAGCTGATATCGACTGCCAGGCTGATGTCGAGTAAACCATGCCTCGCGGTCTTTCGGTGCATACGGGGAGATATCGAAGGTAATCGCAGTATGTTCGATGTAGTAGTTGTAGATTCGGGTTATTGCTTCCAGGTCGGTGGCGCTGGCTGGGCGGATGTTTTCCATGGTGAGTGAGTCAATTACCGGGAAGACTATGATAGATGAAGAATCGAGGTGGCGGAGTACGTAAAATGATGGCCTTTTGCCAGTCAGAATCGTGATGGATCAACTGCACCCCTACAGTGATGACGATGTTCCCGGCGTCATTGCCAGACTACTGGGTGATCGGGAACTGCTGGATTTCCTTGCGGGATATGATTCGCCTCGATTGCACGGCCTGCTGCCGGCCCTGACGCGGAAGCTGACCCGTCAGCGACTGACTCGTGTCATGGGCGACGTTGCGACAGTCCGATCTTTTCAGCTCATGGTAGAGCAATACGTGAAGCGTATCATCGAGCGCAGCATGACGTCGTTTGAATATCATGGCATTGAACGACTGCAACGTGGCAAGCCCTATCTGTTTGTGAGCAATCATCGCGATATCGCAGGCGATTCCATGTTGGTGAATTATGCGCTGCATCTGTCCGGTTTCGAGACGGTTCGCATCGCGGTGGGCGATAACCTGGTACAGAGACCATTTGCGACCGATTTGATGAAGCTCAACAAGAGCTTTTTCGTCAAGCGGTCCGGCAATACTCGCCGGGAAATTTACACGTCGCTTCGGCAGACTTCGGCCTACATTGCCAAGTGTCAGCTGGCCGGCGAGTCCGTGTGGATTGCTCAGGCTGAAGGTAGAGCCAAGGATGGTATTGATGAAACGGATCCGGCGGTGATCAAAATGTTGACGCTGGCGGCAGGCAAGGTACCGTTCTGTGACGCCTTTCGTCGACTCAATGTAGTACCTGTCTCCCTGTCATATGAGTTCGATCCCTGTGATGGGCTGAAAGCATCGGAACTGGCGGCGGTAGCGAGAGCAGGCAGATACCAGAAACAGCCCGGGGAAGATCTGATTAGCCTGGCGAAAGGATTGACTGGCGCGAAGGGTCGGGTTCGTCTTGTTTTTGGTGAGCCGCTGACTGACGACTACGAGAACGCGCGCCAGGCATCTGAAGCCCTTGATCGCGCGATACTCGGCAATCTGGTGTTGTTTCCAGTCAATCATGCCGCCGCTGCGGCGCTGGCATCAGGGCAGGATGAGGCAGCTTCAGCCTATCGGGGATTGGCGTTGCCTGATCTTGCTGCAGCAGGACAGGAAGACTTACGGCGACGGCAGGAGGGATCTGATTCGGATGCCGTCAGTTACCTGCTGCAGATGTATGCGAATCCTCTGTTGGCAAAATCACAGCGCGGATTGCCCCTCTAATAAAGCGTCAGCGGGTCCGCTGCGAGCCGATCGGTCTGGTCGATCAGTTGCTGGATGTGGCCGGCCCAGTAGTGGTTAGTGTTGAAGAATGGAAATGCCCGGGGGAAAGCCGGGTCGTCCCATCGGCGAGCCAGCCAGGCAGCGTGATACATCATTCGCAGCGTCCGTAGCGGCTCGATCAGTCGGAGCTCGCTGGCATCAAAGTCGCGAAAGTCTGAATATCCACGGACAATAGCTCGAATCTGTTGGCCTGCTTCCGTTTGATCGCCCGACAGCATCATCCACAGGTCCTGGATCGCCGGCCCCATCCTGGCGTCGTCGAAATCGACAAAATGGGGCACCTCATCCCGCCACAGGATATTGCCGATATGACAGTCGCCGTGAACCCGAATCTGTCCCACGTCGTCGAGCAGGCCCATCATCGACTCGATGAGCTGGTCAGTGACGTTACGATAGGAAGCTTCAAAGTCCGGAGGAATGAAACCCGCGCCCAGCAGGTATTCGCGGGATGCCTGGCCATAATCCGCAACGCTGATCGAGGGGCGGCTGATAAACGGCTCTGCGGCGCCAACCAGATGGACGCGACCCAGCGTGCGGCCCAGAATCTCAAGGTTCTCAAGGTCGTCTAGGTTAGGCGCTCGACCGCCCTGCCGGGGATAGAGCGCGAAGCGAAAGCCTTCATGGTGGGCCAGGGTGGTCTTGACTGGCGTGGTTGTCAGCCATAGCGGTGGCACGGCCGAGATGTCCTGCTCCCACAGCTCCAGAGTCAGGGCGTGTTCTTCAAGAATCTGCTCATCGGACCAGCGTTCCGGTCGATAGAATTTGCCGATGACAGGTGCTTCGTCCTCAATCCCAATCTGATAAACGCGGTTCTCGTAGCTGTTCAGTTCCAGAATGCGAGCGTCACAGCGCAGTCCCACGGATTCCACGGCGTCCATCACCAGATCCGGAGAAAGCTGGTCGAACGGGTGTGCCTTAGCCATGATGTCGCATCAACGCAACGCCCTTGATCTGCGCGAAGACTGATTGCCCCTGGTGTAGATTCAATCGTTCCCGTGACTGACGTGTGATGCTGGCAATCAGTGCCTGGTCGCCGACGAGGAGTCTGACGAGTACGGAATGGCGCTGGGGGTCTTCGTAGATTGCATCGATGACAGCCGGCAGGATGTTCAGGATGCTTGAATCCTGAGCATGACTGAGCGACAGGCTGATGTCGCTTGCCGGAATTCGTATCCGCAGTTGTTGTCCTGACGAAACGGGCCCTGCGGCGACATGTAGGTGTTGTTCTCCAAACGACAGTTTCGCAAGCTGCCAGTGCGGGTCATACCCGGTGACGACACAATCCAGCACGGCGGCGGGATTGGTTTCTTGCGTCCGGGCCAGGTCAAGGGAAGTGCTCATGTCGAACACATTACCTTCGGCGGTGATTCGTCCGTCCTCGATCTGGCAGACGTGATCAGCGAGGTAATTGACTTCATCGATGGCGTGGGTGACGTAAATCATCGGAATATCGAGTTCCGACCTGATACGGGAGAGGTACGGCAGGATTCGCTGTCGTCCGGCTTCGTCAATTGAACCCAGTGGTTCATCCAACAGCAGGCAGCGTGGACTGGAGAGCAGGGCGCGCCCCATGGCAACCCGCTGCGCTTCGCCTCCGGATAGTGTTGTGACCGGGCGGGAGAAGAGCGGTGCCAGGTCGAGCCAGTCAACCACCTGGTCGAAGCCGATGCGGTGATGATCCGCCCGCTGTTCTCCATAGCGCAGGTTTCCAGTGACGGAAAGGTGTGGGAACAATTGCGGCGTCTGGAACACATAGCCTACTGAACGTCGATGAGGCGGTACATAGGTGTTCTCGTCCTGCCAGCGGGTATCGTTGCAGATGACTGAAATCCGGTCTTTTGACCCGCCGCGCTCAAGTCCGGCAATCACCTGGAGAACTGAAGACTTGCCAGCGCCGGAGTGACCAAATAGGGCAGTGACGTGATTCGACAGGCTAAGCTCAACATTGAGACTGAACATCTCGTTGCGTTGCAGCTGGATCGATGCCTGGATCACAGGGCTCGTGCTCGCCACTGGCGGTTGAGTCGATAGACGAAAAACAAGAGCAGGAACGAAAAGGCAAGCAGACCACCGGCCAGCCTATGGGCGCGCTCGTAGTTCATGGTTTCTACCTGCTCGAATAACAGGATCGACAACACCCGTGTTTCTTCGGGAATACTGCCGCCAATCATGAGGATGATGCCGAATTCGCCGATGGTATGTGCAAACGCGAGACAGCAGGCGATAACGAAACCGTGCCGGGACAAGGGTGCTACTACCGAGAAGAAGCGATCAATGGGTCCTGCGCCCAGGGTGGCTGCCGCATCGGTCAGTGCCCTGGGCAGCGACTCAAAGGCGACCTGCAATGGCTGCACATAAAAAGGGGCAGAGTAGATAACCGAGCCGATGACCAGTGCCTCGAAACTGAAGGCCAGCTGCTGACCTGTTATCGCTTGCCAGGCAATGCCGACTGGCCCCTGTGGTGCAAACGCAATGAGGAAATAAAATCCAATCACCGTGGGTGGCAGGACGATCGGCAGTGCGACAATGGGTTCGATCACGCTGCGCAGTGGATGTGTGGCGCGAGCCAGCCACCAGGCCAGTGGTGTTGCAATCAACACCAGGATGGCAGTCGTGACGAAGGCCAGCTTCAGGGTCAGCCAGAGGGCAGCCGCTTCTTCTCCCACGTCAGGCTTCCAGCCGGCGGATGTAGTCGTGAATCAGTCGGCCGGCGATCGAGACCGGCGATGGATGATTGGGAAGATTGTGATAGTGGAACCAGTCTGCCTCGGCAATCTCTTCCTCCTGCAGGATCAGCTCCCCGCTCTCATACTCGGCATGAAACCCGAGCATCAAAGAGTTGGGAAACGGCCAGGCCTGGCTGGAGAAGTATTCAAGGTTCCGGACCCTGATACCGACTTCCTCCATGACTTCGCGGTGTACCGCTTCTTCGATGGTTTCACCGGGTTCAACAAACCCGGCAAGCGTAGAGAAAAAGTGGCCGCGGGCGCGGGCCGGTCGGGCCAGCAGCAGATCCTGGTCGCGAGCTACCAGGACAATGATGGATGGTGCAATGCGAGGGTAGAAGTACCGGTTGCACTCAGGACACTTTCGCGAACGGTCGAAACCGGATGGCTCTGTGGGTTTGCCGCACTGGCCGCAATACTGGTGATCCCGATGCCATTCGACGATCTGTTTGGCCTTGCCGATGAGGTTGAAGGCAGGCTCTTCCAGATTGCTGAGCAGGGACCTGAGCGTATCGAAGGTATAGCCTTCCGGTTCGTCAGCGTCCGGATCTGCCTCTACGGCAAAAAGGGGTATCCCGGCGACGTCACCCAGGTAGTGTTGCTCAATCACTTCGATCTCCAGCCAGCGCATCTCGTCCTGGTTGAGGGGGCGCCATCTTGGTTCAGTATCGATGGACAGAATTTCGCCGTCAGAGATCACGATGTGAAAACTGCGCTCGGTCTCGCCGGGGGTATTCACCCCCGGGAGAAAGTCGATACGCAGGTCAATCAGTTCCCAGTCCATAATGCTGCGTTGATGTTGGATGTCGGGACTTTATCATAGCCGCTGAGCGCGCCCCCAAATGTCGCGTCCCGGGTCATGGTACTGGCTTTGCAGGAGTTCTTGCGACGGCGATGACGTCAACCTTTTGCGCGCCTGATGCTTTCAATACTCGCGCGATCTCGTTGATTGTGGCAGCAGTGGTGACGACGTCGTCGATGATGGTAATACGTTTGCCGTGACAGGATTCCTGTGAGTGAAAAGCGCCTCGTATGTTGCGGCGCCGGCTGTCGCGGGAGAGGGACTTCTGCGGCGTTGAGGCGCTGTTTCGTCGAAGTGATTGCAACAGCGGCAGGGACCAGGCATCTGCCAGATGCCTGGCGAGGTTCGCGGCATGATCAAAGGCCCGCTCCGGTCGCCCCGGGACAGGCAGCAACGCGTCGGTATCGGGTTTTTGTACTCGCCGTAGTATCGCATCTGCAAGGACACGGCCCATGACGTGGTCTTCGCCTTCTTTCAAACGGCTGATCATCTGACTGATCGGCGTGCGGTAGATGAAGCACGCTGTTACCCGATCTGTCGCCGGCCGCCTGGCGCGGCAACGGAAACAAGGGCTGGTCGTTGGCAGGGGGAGGGCGCAATAGGGGCACGCCCGTCTGATGACCGGAAGGTCCGCTTCGCAGTCTCGGCAGAGATCGATGTTTCGCCCGCTCGTGTCTCCGCACAGCAGGCAGTTGCCCGGAATGAACTGGAAGCTGAGGCATCGTAGCCAGGACATCCCATGATGTTCTGACGGTCAGGTGTTTGAGTGGAGCGGCGCTCGATGATTTTCCTGTCAGCGAACGTCAGTGCACGGGTGCGCTTCTGCCTCAGGGTTACACAGCTTGACCTGGGCAAGATAGGCGGACCAGGTGGCGACTGCTTCCCTCTCGATCTCCGCCTCACCGATTTCGAACGACGGTACCTTGCGGCTGATCCGGATGACGTAGAGATAATCCTGGCCCTGGATAGCCTTCGTGATAGCCACTTCACCGCGACCCACCAGTTTATTGTTGCCGCACATCGCGAGTCTCACTGACGTTGGGTAGTCGTTTTCCAGACCGGAGAACAGATTGAAGTGCTGGACGAAATCGCAGTTCTCCTGCAGTCGTTTGATCTCTGCCATCTGGATCTCGATAGGATCCGTGCCGGCAAGTTCGGCGTGTGATTCCACCGTCAGTTTTGACGCCCACTCGACGGCCGTTTCAGCGGGCGGGACGAATTCCGAGATGCGAGTTTGGTTGTTGTTGAATTGGTAGACCATCGGCCAGTCAGGTGGTGGAGTCAGCAGCAGTTGTTCACCTGATTCGTCGAGGGGTTGCGCGGTGCAGCTTGCCAACAGCAAGGGCAGGCATGACAGAATTCGTGGAACGTTCAATCGAGCAGCGCCTGTGCTTCTTTCTCAAGGCTGACCGCGCGCCTTGCGAGACTCTGGATCTGGGAGAATGTCTGGTCGCTGACTCTGAGTTCCCGTCGAAGGTCATCGAGATAACATCGCTCCTCGATATCAAAGGCGCCGTCGGCGTAACTCAGCATCACGAGGGCGAGCAGAGCGACCATTCGACTTCGCTCGGTCTCGAAAGTCTGTGCCATACCCTCAATCGGCACGTAGTACCCTTCCGTGTCGTCGGCCAGACTCATCTCCCGGCGCATCTCGGTCAGCATGCGTCGTTCACTCTCGGTAAATTCCCCATCGGAGACAATCACGCTGTGTGCCAGGCAGATAAATGCCTGTCTTTGGGGGTCTGTCAGAATCCCGAGGTACATGGTCAGGGGTCTTGGGTCGGTTTTGCTCCATTGTATGAAGGAGCGACAGGCTCGGGCAAACCGGTCAGTCGTCGTCAGGGGCGGTAAGGGACACGTTGTAGTTGAAGATCTCTTCGTCCCTGATGGTAGTGATTTTCAGCGTATCCCCTGGCTGGTGCTGCTCCAGTATCGAGAGCAGTGAGTCTTCATCGGTGACTTGTTCTCCGTCGACCGCGATAATCACATCGCCCAGGTGAATGTTGTTGCGCGAGTCGGTCCTGACGCCGATCATGCCGGCCTTGTCGGCCGGGTCGCCGGGGATGACGGAAAGGATGGGTACGCCTTTCACGCCGAACCGCCTGGCCCAGGAATCGTTCAGTGTCTCCACGCCAAGACGGGGCCGGTAGAGCTGGCCGTGCTCGATCAGTTGGGGGATGATCCGTTTCACGGTGTTTACCGGGATCGCAAAACCGATACCGGCATTGGCGCCACTTGGACTGTAGATCGCCGTATTGACGCCCACCAGTTCACCCATGCTGTTGAGTAACGGACCGCCCGAGTTTCCCGGATTGATGGCGGCATCTGTCTGGATGACATTGCGGATATTTCGATTTCTGAATGACCGGATCTCGCGGCCCAGCGCACTGACGACGCCAACAGTCAGGGTTGTATCCAGCGCGAAGGGATTGCCGATGGCCAGCACTTTACGGCCGACCGATAGCAGATCGGAATCTCCCAGGGGGATTGGCTGGAGTTCTTCATCGGGGGCTTCAATCTGCAGCAGGGCAATGTCCTTCTCTGGTGCCGCACCGACGAGCTTGGCATCGTAGTCGTTGCCCGACGAGGTGGTGATGGTGACGCGATTCGCCCGGTAAACAACATGAAAGTTGGTCACAATCAGGCCTGACTCATCCCAGACGAAACCAGTTCCGCTGCCCTGAGGCACCTCGGTGGCATTGAGCGAGAATATATTGCGACGTAGCTGTGTATTGGTGACGAATACCACGGAAGGACTGATGTCGCGGTAGATGGCGATGTTGTTACTTTCGTCGTCGGTGAGCCCTGTGGGTAGCTGCTGAACGGCTACGGGAGATTCTGCGGGCGTCTCCTCCGATTGCTGGCTGGCGCCGTATATCACCGCGGCGAGGGCTCCAAAGGCGATAACGGCGGCAACTTTTTTCATCGGGTGAGTTATCGAGTCGTCGGAGTGATCTTCTCGACACTCTCGCTGGCGATGATGAACTGGTTCAGGTCGTAGATATCTTCAGGACTCAGTGTGCCAACAATCTGCTTGAGCCTCAGCGTATCCCGGATGTACTGATATCGTGCGCTGGCAAACTGGAACTGCGCTGCAAAAAGACGTTGCTGGGCCAGCAGCACATCGACAATATTTCGCGTGCCGACCTCATAGCCTGTCTGAGTTGCGTCAAGCGCACTCTGACTGGATTCGATACCTCGCAGCCGTGCCCTGACGCGAGCGACGTCAGTATTGATGGCGCTGTAAAGGTTGCGGGTATTTTCCACAATCGTTCGACGGGTCAGGTCAAAGTTGCGCTGGGCCTGGTCGAGACGGAAGCTGGCTTCTCGTGTCTGGGATCTTGTTGCGAGTCCCGTAAAGACAGGTACATTCAACGTAAGTGCTGCCGAGTGCGTTTCAGTCTGGCCGGAAAAAATGCTGGACGCGCCTGACTCGCTTTCGGAGTAGGTAACATTCGCGTTGACTGTTGGCAGGTGCCCGCTTTTTGCAATTTGCACATCCCGACGTGCCGATTCGAGCGAATGTCGTGCTGCGACAAGTTCATAGTTGTTCGCCAGTGCGCCATCGACCCACGCCTCCTCGTCCCTGGGTTCGGGGTATTCGACCGGGAAAGCCTCAGCCAGTCCATCAATCTCGTCGATGATTTGTCCTGTCAGGCGGACCAGCGTCTCAAAAGTGATGACCTGGGCGCCTTCTGCTTCGATCACACCGACGGTTGATGTGTCGAAGGCGGCAGTGGATTCCAGAACGTCGGTTATGGCGACCAGGCCGACATCAAATCGTTGCTGAACCTGTTCCAGCTGACGTTTGACTGCATCCCTTTCGGCGATAGCCGCGCTCAGACGGTCCTGCGCTTCAAGAATGCTGAAGTAGTTGTCGGCGACGCGGAAAATCAGTTCCTGTTGTTCGGCTGCAAGATTGGCAGAGGCCTGCGCTTCGATTTCCTTTGACTGCTGAAACGCGAACCAGCGGCTCAGGTCGAAGACCGGTTGATTGAGTTGGGCGCTCCAGCGATGGTCGTTGAAGTTCTGGGTCTGGTTCTCGACGGTAAAACCGCCGGGCGACGTGCCGTCTTCTACGATTTCCGGACTGGTCCGTTTCGTCTGTGTTGTGGTGACGGATGCCGAAACACTGGGCAGAAGTCGTGCCCGTGCCTGGGAAATCACTTCTCGCTGTGCTTTGTATCCGGCCCTTGCAGCGGCCAGTTGTGGATCATTTTCGATGGCCAGTTCATAGACCTCAGCGAGGCTCGCGGCAAGAACAGCCTGGGCGGAAAAGAGTGCGGAAATAAGCAGGGTGGCTAGTGTGAGGTGCTGGCTCAATCTCATGGGTAGTCCTTGGTTCCAACTCCGCTGGCGCGGCTCGCTAGCATACGCATAGCAACAGCCCGATGCCAGTCGGTGGCGATAGTACGCACAATATTTGAGGTCAATTCCCTGGTTCTCGTCATTGGATCGCTATGACTTTCGTGCCGAGATAGCCGGCTCGGGAAACTCGCCCAGGCGCGCTTCCAGCCAACTCGCGACGGCGAGGCAGTGGTCTTCCCGAAAGGGGCGCGCCAGGATCTGGATGCCGACCGGCAGGCCTTGTTCATCGGTGCCGGCCCTGATCACGACACCGGGCCAGCCGGTCAGATTATAGGCGGTTGTATAACTGTAGGCAGCCAGGTCTTCCTCTTTGCCGTGGCGGATGGCGGTATGGGCATTGACCGGACAGATCAGAACATCGAAATCCTGGAAGAAACTGAGCATGGAACTGCGGTAACCATCCCATAGTTCGACCGTGCGGGCGAATTCTCGTTGACTGATTTCGGGCCCGCGACGTTCGATGCTGGCAGCGATCCGCGGTGACGGATTGGTTGTGCCGCAGATGTCCAGGAGTGATTCCACCAGTTCGCCCCCATCGGCACTGAATACCCGCGACATGATGAAGTTTGTCATCTCAACGCCGGACGGCTTCGCCTCGGTGACATTGATGCCATCAGCTCGCATCAGGTCACAGGCAGAACTGACCGCGGCCCTGATTGCCGGGTCCGGTGTCTTGATGTCATTGCTGGTGTGATAGGCGATGCGCAGCTGTTGCACTTCCACTGCCCGGTAGTCATGTTTAGCCACTTCGACGCAGTTCGGGTCCAGATAGTCCGGACCTTCGATCAGTTGCAGCAGAAAATCGAGGTCCTCGACCTGTCTTGCCAGGGGGCCGGGTTGGGTCAGTCGTGCAATCACGCCCGAGGTGGGTAGCGCGTTGCCGGTGCAGGGAACGCGTCCCGAGGTTGGTTTGATGCCGCAGACGCCGCTGAAGTGGGCGGGCAGGCGGATACTACCGCCGGTGTCTGTGCCGATATCGAAGGGTGAACCACCGGCGGCAATGATCGCCGATGCGCCACCACTGCTGCCACCCGGGGTGCGTTCCGGGTCGAATGGATTGCTGGTCGGTCCGAACAGATTATTGTCGGTCTGAAACCATAGCGTGAACTCGGGCGTGTTGGTTTTGCCCAACATGATTGCGCCCGCGGACTTCAGTCGAGCGACGCACGTGGCGTCCGTGCCTGGCCGAAAATCCCGACGACCTTCGGTGCCCCAGGTGGTCACTGCATCGGATGTGTCGAGACTATCCTTGATGGTCATTGGTACACCATGAAGCGGGCCATGGAGCTTGCCTTGTGCAAGATCGTCGTCGTACTTGGCGGCGTACTTCATGGCGAGGTCGCCAGTCGAGCAGATCACCGCGTTGAGTAGAGGGTTTACCTTCTCGATCCGGTCCAGAAACGCTTGAACCAGATCGACGGAACGAATCTGTTTTTCTCTGATCGCCGCGGCTATAACGGCCACGGATCCATCCAAGATCTGGTCCATGAAGAAATCCAGACGTAAAGCCGCATCCTACTACCAACCACAGCCGGGTCACAGTCGTCGACTTCGGTTTGACAGGACCTGAACCCGGAGTGAAACTTCGTCTGTGTTGCTTCTCCATGGAAAACCATGGACCACGATCCAGGTCTTGCTTACCTACATCTGTTTGATGCCATCCTGATCGCAGCGTTGGTGCACTATTACTTCAAGCTTGGGTATGCCTATCTCAAGTACGGTGCAATTGCGTTCTCGGTCAGTCTTGTTGCGAATTTATTAACGCACTTCAGCGTGATCACCGCGCACACGTCGTTCGGCATCATGCTGGGCGCGATGCTGAGTACCATCTTTGCCGTGTTGTTAAGTTATTGCGTGCTGGATCTGATTGTCAGGTACGAATGGCAGGCTCGTGTCGCGGCGATGGCCGGCGCAGGTTTCTTTCTTGCAGTCTCTGCGGTCTGGCTGCTCGGGCCTTCTCCGGTCTGGCAGCAGGTCTTGCTGATGGCGGTGCCGACGCTCATCACGGGTATCGCAGCGATGTTGCTACTGCTGAAGGCCGCCGACCGAAGTTTTGGTTTGCTCTGGTTTTCCGGTCTGCTGGTATTGACTGCAGTCTGCATGATGGGCCCGATTTTCCTGTCGGGAACACACGAGGTTTGCCACCTTGTTGGCCTGGTCACTGCAGTGTCGCTCCTGATGATGATGTCTGAGCGAGCGATAATCGACCTGGACGAGCGGGAACGACGAATCGAGGGTTATTTGCAGGACCGACGGCGGATGGAACTGCAGTTTTCCCAGGCCCAGAAGCTGGAAAGTCTGGGCGTGCTGGCGGGCGGTATCGCACACGATTTCAACAACATGCTGACCAGCATCCTGGGCTTTGCCAGCATGGCGATGCAGAAATTATCAACAGACAGCGAGTTAAGAGAAGACCTTTACATGATCATGTCGGGTGCTCGCCAGGCAGTGGACCTGACCTCTCAGATGCTGACCTACGCGGGGAAGGGCGCGACGAGATTTGAATCCGTCAGCCTCTCCGAACTTGTTGCCAATCACTCAAGCCTGATGACATCGATCATTCCCGCTCACGTGTCGTTCGAACAACAACTGAAGGAAGACCTGCCATCGCTGAAGGGCGACAAAGCCCAGCTGGGTCAGGTCGTCATGAACCTGATTGCCAATGCGGTGGACGCGATCGGCGAACAGGAAGGGAGCATTGAGTTGTCAACCGGGCTGACACAGGTTGATGAGGTGATGCTGCTCGAAGCGCTGTTTGCAGAGGACCGTGAACCTGGCGCGTACCTCTACCTGTCGGTCAGAGACTCTGGTATCGGCATGAACGCAGAACAGGTAGAGCGAATCTTCGATCCTTTTTATTCGGAGAAGCAGTCCGGCAAGGGACTCGGGTTATCCTCGCTCTCTGGTATTGTTCGAAAACACAAGGGGTTCATTCGGGTGTGGTCGGCGCCTGGAGAGGGCACGGAGTTTACGATCTATTTCCCCGTGTTGTCGGTGATCGATCAGGATCCGGGGCGATCTGAAGTGCGAGAGCCCGATCCCCGGGCCGAGGGTCGGGTACTGCTTGCCGACGATGATGCTCGTATCCGCAGCCTGATGGCGTCAATTCTCGAAAGCGATCATCTCAAACCTGTCTCGACTGAAGATGGCAGGGAGGCACTTGCAGCCTACCGTAGCCACAACGGAGATTTTGACCTGTTGGTGCTCGACTGCACCATGCCCAAGATGACGGGCACAGAGCTCTATCACCAGCTGCGTTCGGAGGGGGTGAAAACGCCGATTGTGCTGGTGAGCGGGTATCAGCAGGATCAGGTGGCGAAGAATATTGAACAAGACCCGAATGGCAGCTTTATCAAAAAGCCGTTTACGGTCGACGATTTCCTGGCCGAGATTAGGCGGGTTACAGGGAAGGCTGTGGCCTAGAGCCTGGTAATGGTCATGGCAAGATGTTCGCCTTCGATCTCGAACCTGAGATCGAACTCTCCCTCGCTGGCGCTTTGAATTGCTTCGGCAAGCGTTTCGCCCTGAATGTAACCAGCGTGAGCTTTCATTGCGGCATCCAGTTTCTCTGTTGCCTGGTAACGAATGCTGATCCGGTCAACCACGTTAAAACCGAGGTCCCGACGTGAGCGCTGCACGCGGTTGACGACTTCCCGGGCGAGGCCTTCCTGTACGAGTTCGTCGGTCAGCGCGCAGTCTATGTCGATCGAGACGAATCGATCCGAGATCGCATTGGTGCCTTCGCGCGCTTCCCGAAAGACGAGAATGTCGTCGATGCTGAATGTCTCTCCGTCCAGTTCGAGGCTGCCGTTTTGCTGCAGCGAATTAATCTCGTCCGTGGAAAGCGACTCGATCCTGTCCTTGAAGTGTCGAAAAGATTTGCCGAGACGCTTGCCGAGGACGGGAGAATTCGGTTTGGCAAAAAGATCGATGTATTCTCCTTCATCGGTTGAATACGCGACCTGCTTGACGTTGAGTTCTGACTGCAGGTAGTTCTCCAGTTTGCTGATCTCCGCCAGCAACGCTTCGTCTTTGTGTAATACGGTCAATCTCGACAGGGGAAATCGAGTTTTGATTTTCTCCTGATTACGCTTTTGCCTGCCAAGCAGGATGATGTGCTGCAGGCGCGTCACGGCCTGTTCCAGCATGGGATCAATCAGGCTGTGTTGGGATTCGGGATACCGACGCAGATGAATAGAGGCAGTGCCATCGTCGGAATAGGTCTTCATTTGCTGGAACAGTGTTTCCGCCAGGAATGGCGCGAACGGCGCCATCGTCAGGTTGAGTTCGGTGATCGTGGTGTACAGTGTGCTGAAAGCCGCCTGTTTGTCCGTGGTCATGCCTTCCGCCCAGAATCTGCTGCGATTCAGACGGATGTACCAGTTGGTCAGGTCCTCGATAAAGTCGAACAGTGCGGGCACGACATTGTAGAGCCGGTACAACTCCATCTCCCGAGAGATGTTCTCCTTGAGTGACTGCAGTCGTGACAGAATCCAGCGGTCCATGATGTTGTCGGAAGGCGCAGCGTCGGCAGCCGGACGCCAGTTGTCGATGACTGCATAGGTTTCGAAGAACTTGTATGCGTTGAGCCATGGCAGCAGGGCGCGACGAACCATGTCGCGAACACCGTCGTCGGAAAATCGCTGTTCTTCTGCCCGAACCAGACCGGAGTTGATCAGGTAGAGCCGAAGTGCATCGGCGCCATAGGACTCCATCAGTTCATCCGGCGGCGTGTAGTTTCGCAGCCGCTTGGACATCTTCTTACCGTCCTGCGCCATTACGATCCCGTTGACGATGACGTTCTTGAACGGGTGGGTTCCGAACAGCGCTGTTCCGAGTACGATCAGGGTATAGAACCAGCCTCTTGTCTGGTCGAGCCCTTCAGCGATGAAC
The DNA here is from genome assembly GCA_028281885.1 of Pseudomonadales bacterium. Classification (GTDB taxonomy): domain Bacteria; phylum Pseudomonadota; class Gammaproteobacteria; order Pseudomonadales; family Azotimanducaceae; genus JANQJA01. The sequence goes on from JANQJA010000002.1 coordinate 27,976, forward strand.
TCGGCGGGGAATCCTTTTTCAAACAGGGCTTCGTTCTCGAACGGATAATGCAACTGGGCATAGGGCATGGAACCGGACTCGAACCAGCAGTCCAGGACTTCCTCGATACGGCGATAGGTGCCCTGCTCGCCTTCGAGCCGAAAGGTCAGGTCATCCACATTCTCGCGATGGAGGTCTTCAACCCGAACGCCGGTAAACGTTTCCAGTTCGTCCCGTGAACCCATGCACACCGTGTTGCCGGTCTCATCGTTGATCCAGATTGGCAACGGGGTGCCCCAGTACCGGTTTCTTGAAATAGCCCAGTCAATGGCGCCCTCCAGCCAGCGACCCATGCGGCCGTCCCTGATGTGACCGGGCACCCAGTTGATGTCGCGGTTGGATTCGATCAGCTGATCACGAATCTGCTCGACCCGGACATACCAGGAATCAATGGTCCGGTAAATGATCGGGGTGTCGGAGCGCGGACAAAATGGGTAGCTGTGATTGATGACACCCTGGCGAAACAGAGCGCCGGATTCCTTCAGGTAGCGAATGATGTCGCGGTCGGCATCCTTGACGTGCTGGCCGGCGAAGTCACTGACTTCCTCGGTAAACCGTCCGTTCATATCCACCGGACAGACGATGGCATCGATGCCGGCCGTCTTCAGTATGCGGAAGTCGTCTTCGCCAAAGGCGGGGGCCTGGTGGACGATGCCGGTACCGCTTTCGGTGGTGACATAGTCATCCGTCAGTACCTGAAACGCGCCGGTCGCCTCCAGGTCTGAGAAATAGTCGAATAGCGGGCGATAGGTGAGTCCTTCTAGTTCTGATCCGGTGACCTCCGTACGAACTTCCAGTTCTCGCCCTTTGCCAAAGTCGTCCAGGCGTTCCTTGGCGACGTAGATGTCCAGATCGAGTGCCTTGTCATGGACCAGGCTATAGATGATGTCCGGGCCGACACAGAGAGCAAGGTTTGACGGCAGGGTCCAGGGGGTGGTGGTCCAGGCCGCCATGCAGGCATCCTGCTCGTTCAGCCTGAACAGAACAGTCACCGCCGGATCCTGTACATCCTGGTAGTTGGATCCTGCCTCGAAGTTGGAAAGGACGGTGCCGAGCGCTGTGGAGAATGGAACAACCTTCTCTCCGCGGTAGACCAGCCCCTTGTCCCAGAGTTGTTTGAGCACCCACCACACAGATTCCATGAACCACGGGTCCATGGTCTTGTAGTCGTTTTCGAAGTCCACCCATCGACCGATCCGCGTGATGGTCTTCTCCCATTCACCGGTGTATCGCTGGACAATCTTGCGGCACTCGTCGTTGTATCCCTTGACGCCGAGTTTCTCGACGGCTTCCTGGGAGGACATGCCGAGGCTCTTGTCGATCTCGTGCTCGATCGGCAGACCGTGACAGTCCCAGCCAAAGCGACGCTGAACGTACCTGCCTTTCATGGTGAAGTAGCGGGGCACGACGTCTTTCAGGATTGAGCCAACCAGATGACCATGGTGCGGCAGGCCGGTCGCAAATGGCGGGCCGTCGTAGAAGATATAGGGCTCGCAGTCGCGGGTCTGCTCAAGCGAGCGACGAAAAATATCCTCCCGGCGCCACAGCTCAAGAACACGGTGCTCGGCGTCGGCGAAAGAAAATTCCGCCGTGTTGGTTACATTGTCTGTGTCGCTCACGTTTCAACCTGCCCGATTTCTGTTGCCGCAACGAAAAAACCCGCCGGGTGGCGGGTTTCTAAAGCAGCTGTTGCATGCGTCAACCCACCATTCGTTGCCGAATAATGTCGATAATGATGATGGTGATGTTGGCGGCGTTAAAGTGCATTGGGCAAGGATTAGCGATGTGCCGGGTGTTGTCAAGTTTCCGCTGGCGAGATTCGTTCGATGAGATCGCGCAGCGTTGCAATGAGAAAGCCGTGTTCTTCCTTCAGTACCCGCGCGGAAAGACTCTCAGCGGTATCGTCAGGATCTACGGGGATCGTCTTCTGGGCCAGTACGTCGCCGGTGTCGTAATCGCCACTGACCCGATGGATGGTGATGCCGGTGACCTGATCGCCGCTATCAATAACGGCGCGGTGTACGTTGATGCCATACATGCCGAGGCCGCCATGGCGTGGCAATAGTGAGGGATGGATGTTGACGATCCGGCTCTTCCAACTGGCGAGCAGCAAGGGACCCAGCTTTTTCAGATAGCCGGCGGTGACGATAAGGTCAATTTTGCATCGCCGGAATGTATCCACCATAGCGAGATCCAGCGCTTCCGGGTTCGGGTGTGTGGCTGTTGACAGGTGGCAGGCCTCGATACCTTCTTTGCGGGCACGATCGAGTGCGCCGGAACGGCTGTTGTTGCTGATGACCACATCAACGGACGCGGAGAGTGTGCCGTCCCGGCAGGCGTCGATGATAGCCTGGAGATTGCTGCCGTTGCCGGATGCGAGGACGCCGATACTTATCATGAAGTGAACAGCTTGGCGTATTGGTCACGAAGGCGGGCTTTCTGCACCTTGCCCATGGCGTTTCTCGGCAGCCGATCGACGAAGATGGCGCGTTTGGCTACCTTGAAGTTGGCGAGGCGTGACTTGAGCAGATTGATGATCTCGTTCTCCGACAGGTCTGAATCTTTCCGGGCGACGATAACAGCGACGACGGCCTCGCCGAAATCCGGATGCGGGACGCCGATGACGGCGGACTCTGTGACGTCGTCAGAGTCGTCGATGACTGTTTCGATTTCCTTGGGGTAAACATTCAGCCCGCCGGAGATAATCATGTCCTTGTCCCGGCCGACGATGGCGATATATCCGTCGTCATCCATCGTGGCGACATCTCCCGTTCGAAAGTATCCGTCGCCATCGAATTCCTCGGCCGTCTTATCCGGTAGCTGCCAGTAACCCTTAAAGACGTTCTCACCGCGAACATAGAGCATGCCTGGCTGCCGTGGCGGTGCGTCGATGCGTACTTCGACGCCTGGCAGGGGCGGGCCGACCGTGCCCGGGCGGCGTTCACCGTCCAGCGGATTGCTGGTATTCATTCCCGTTTCGGTCATGCCGTAGCGCTCAACGATTCGATGGCCGGTGCGGTGGTGGAAGTCGTTGAACGTCTGGGTGAGCAGTGGGGCCGAACCGGATGTGAATAGTCGCATGTGACGACAGGCCTCGGCGTTGAGACGGGGCTCGTCCAGCAGTCTGACGTAATTGGTGGGTACGCCCATGTAAACGGTGGCCTCGGGCAGCGCCTCGACGACAGCGCCGGCATCGAATCGGTGCAAAAAGATCATCGGGCAATTTCCCAATACTGCCAGATGGGTTGCGACGAATAGTCCGTGAATATGAAAAACGGGCAGGGCGTGGATCAGCACATCGCTGGGCTGCCACTGCCAGGCTGAATAGAGGGTTCTGGCATTGGCGAGCAGATTGTGATGACTGATCATGGCTCCCTTCGGGCGCCCGGTGGTGCCCGAGGTATACAGGATGACCGCGGTGTCATCCCGCGCCCGCATCGCAGTGCCAAAGTCCCGTGGTTGGTTCGGTATGGCGCTGCCCCGGCCCTGGGCGTCGAGCGTCCTGACCGGACAGTCAGCCAGGCGATTAAATGTGTCCTCCCGCGATGGATCGCAGACAACGAGCGCGGGAGATGCGTCGGCGCAGAAAAAAGCCACTTCTTCGTCGACGTACGCCGTGTTGAGCGGAACGCAGACAAAACCTGCCCTGAGGCAGGCAAAGTAGACAAACAGATTCGTCACTGACTTTTCGACCTGGACGATGACCCGATCACCAGGCTTGACGCCCAACTCACTGAAGTGACCGGCGATGGCCGCGCTTTGACTGTCGAGATCCCGATAGCTGTAGGTTGGCCCGCCCGGGATACGAGCAAAATCTTTGTCCAGATCAAAGGCTGCGCTGAAGTCCTGATAGACGTTACAGTTAAGTGTCACTTGCGGAATTGCCGTTGCCGGGGGGACAGTTGAAAGCGGAGTATTCTAACCCGAGCTGAATCGAGATGGACTGGTCAACCTATAAGCGGATTTGCGATCAGCCTGACGTGATGACGCGCTGGTCTTTGCAGCGAACGCTTGCGTTGGTCGACGATGGACAGTTGGCGCAACAGACGAGGGAGTTGATGGCGTCAGCGCCGATTGACAAGCCGTCGGGTCACAAGGGCGATGCGTCTACGGATTGTTTCGCACTTGATTTCGATAGCGCTGTGGTTGAACGGGTCATCCGGGTGCTTCAGAGCCTCGCCGCCGAGAGCGACGATCGTCAGATCCGCCACCTGGCGACGGTCTGGGAAGAGTACCTCGGGGTTCTCGAAGGTCCGGGTGGTACAATTCCTGGCCCCACTGAATGACTGTTGTTAGATGAAGACCGTTACATGAAGACACTCGCTGTAATTCTGACATCGATCTGGACCGCCACGGCCTGGGCTGAGCTGGAGGTCATCGATCTCTGGGCGCGAGCGACCCCGCCCGGCGTCTCTACGGCGGCGGTTTACGCAACGCTCGCCAATCATGGTGAGCAGCCGGTTGTCGTGACGGGGGTGAAGACGCCGGTGGCCAAACATGCGCATCTGCACGCGACGGTGGTAACAGATGGTATGTCTCGTATGTCACAGCAAGCAGAGCTGACGGTTCAACCTGGTCACCGCCTTGCGATGGCGCCTGGCGGATTGCATATCATGCTGATGGGGCTGGAACGTGAGCTTCGTTCCGGTGATCGTTTCCCACTGACGATACTGTTATCTCATTCGTCGACCATCGAAACAGAAGTGATTGTTGGCAATGTGGCCCAGATGTCGGCGCCGTCCCATGATCCTCACGCCCATTCGCATTCGGGCCATCATGACTGAAACGACCCTCGCACGTCTGAATCGGGCGATGGATCTTCAGATTAATGGCCAGTTGGATGAGGCCGAAGCGATCTATCGCGATATTCTGATCACCGAGCCGGACAATCCCGATGCGATTCATTTGCTTGGCCTGGTGCTGGGAGAGCGCGACGACAACGAAGGTGCCGTGGCGCTGATTGAAAAGGCAATTCAGCTTCGTCCGGGTGCGGCACCGTTTCACCACAACATTGCCGGTATTTACCGCCGCATCGGTCGACTTGACGACGCGGAGCAGGGGTTCAGAACTGCTATTTCTCTCAAGGCGGATTACGGTGAAGCCTACCAGGGGCTTGCCGAGATGGTGACGTTCGATGAGGGCGATCCATTCATCCGGGCGGTTGCCCAGCAACTGAATTCCGGTGCGCTCTCGGATCCCATGCGATCCTACTTCCATTTCGCGGCCGGAAAGTACTTTGATGACGTTGGCGATTACGCGAATGCCTTCGAGCATTACCGGCTGGGAAACCTGGCCGCGAACAAGCCGTTCGACAGCGCCGAGTTCCGGCAGCAGGTCAAGGATACGATCTACGTATTTAGTCGTACATTTATTGAGTCCCATTCGGGCGGCGGTAATGATTCCCACCGGCCCATTTTTATTGTCGGCATGCCTCGCTCGGGTACTTCCCTGGTGGAGCAGATTCTGGCCAGTCACTCCGGCGTGTTCGGGGCGGGCGAGCTGAACGATATGAAGTTTGTGGCACGGCTCGCCTCGCAGTTGTCTCGACTGCGGTTGCCATACCCTAACAGCGTCCCGGGGCTGGGGCGCAGCCAGATGACTCGGCTGGCAGAGGATTACCTGGCGCGTATTGCGGCACTGAGTTCCCCGGAGGCGGCTCGTGTGATTGACAAGCATCCGCTCAACTTCCAGTTCGTCGGGCTTATTCTGCTGATGTTCCCCAACGCGAAGATCATTCACACTGTTCGTCATCCGCTCGATACCTGCCTGTCCTGCTTCTTCCAAAACTTTACCAAGGGGCAGCATTACAGTTTCGACATGGTCAAGCTGGGACATTTCTACAATGATTATCGTCGCCTGATGGAACACTGGGACCTGGTGTTCCCCGGCAGGATTCTGCAGGTGGAATATGAATCGGTCACCGATGATCAGGAACCGCAGACCCGCAGAATACTCGATTATTGTGATCTTGAGTTCGAGCCCCAGTGCCTGGAATTTCACAAGACACAACGGGTAGTAAAAACTGCAAGCTTCCTGCAGGTCCGCAAACCGCTTTACCAGACATCGCGTGGGCGTTGGCGCAACTATGTGACGCAGCTTCAGGAACTCGCCGGTATCCTGGGCATGGAAGTCACACCACCGGTGACGATTACGATGTCCGGCCCGAGCCTCTCGGGGCGGTGAATGCAGTGTGAGTCGATGTTAGGCTTTGGACTTCTCTGGCGGGAGGAAACCTAGTTGGCTGTTTCCTGGAAATGTATTGAAGACGAAGCGCTGGACATTGCTGCCTTCGGTAAGACGCGTATCGATGGCAAGGTCTCATACCTCGCGACCTGGTCCAATGGCTGGCCCAGGATTCATCCGGTCACTCCGCTGGTCGGGGAAGGTTTCTGTTTTATTTTCGTTGAACCGGGTTCCTCGAAGGTGAAGGACCTGCGCGACAACGGCCGCTATGCATTGCATTGTGGCATGACGGACAGTTCCGGCAGTAGCGGTGAGTTCAAGATTTCCGGGGTGGCAGTCGAAGTCAGCGACCCTGTGATGAGGGAACGGGCACAGTCGATCTGCAGTTTTCGGCCTTCGGCGCGCGCTTTACTGTTTGAGCTGCAGTTAACCGGGGCGGTTGCGACTTCTTACCGGGGTGGCCGACCGGATCGCAAACGCTGGTCAGCGGAATAGAATCAGAGGTCAATCAGACGGCCCGGCTGTAAACGAGTCCAGATATTCAGCCAGTCGGCGTTCCACAACAGGAAATGGTCGCTCCCCTTCGTCGAGCATTAGATCAATAAAAGCGCTCCAGTCAAAAGACTCACCGAGCGTCGTCCTGGCGGTTTTTTCAAGCTGCTGAAATGCCTCTAGTCCGGCAAAGGCGGCGGCGCCCCGGCCCGGATGATCGATCGTCTGCTGAATGATGGCGTCTGCTTTCGGGGAGGTGAGGCTTAGGTGCTGCTGGATAAACGCTTTGGCTTGCCGACGATGCCAGCTTCGCCCGTGTATGCCGGTATCGACGGCGGCACGCACGGTGGCCAGGGCGAGATGTCTGTCCACCTTGACCTGATCCGTCCAGTGCCGATCCAGTATTGTCAGAGCGTAGAGGGCCCAGCCTTCGGCGAAGGCGGGTACAGGCGACAACAGGGAATAGCGGGTCGCGACCACCAGGTGCGCGCCAGGCAGACAATATCGAAATGTGGTTTCCTGGACACCAAACTGATGAGTCCACAGCGGTGAGAGCGAACAGGTCCCGACATTCGAACCTCTCTCATAGCTCCCCGGCGAGGGGGAGTTGTTTGCCTCTGTTGCAGTGACATCAAGGTTCATCGACGGTGCGATGGATGTCAGTTCCGACAATGCAGGTTCGATTTGCAGGATTGCCGTGCTCGCTTCATCGAGGAGTGCCTGAATATCTGGTGGTTGTCGGTCATCGGCTGTCGTAGCGGCAAGCGATGACAGAAATGTCGTCGCCCGCTCGTGGATCACATCGGCGGTCAGGGGCAGGGACGTGTAAGTAATAAGAGCGTGTGCGTATCGATCTGATGTTTCCTGGTCGGCCGCAGGCTGTCGGTTTTGCACCAGTTCGATTACATGGCTACAGCTTCGCGTGATCGCCGAACGAATCGCGGCGCGAAGCTGGCTGATGGTGTTGTGAGTGCGCCTGGACTGGGCCATGCGTCCTGTTGCTCTCATCACCAGGTCTTCGGCCTCGTCGCTCGAAGACTGGCAGCGCGCCAGGATGGCAGCAGGGCCAGTCATGCGTAACGAGGCCTGGTCTGCCCATTCGGTCCACTGTGCCGTTTGCGACGGTATGGATTCTATTTCCTGTATCAGCCGGGCGATAGCCGAGTCGGAGTCGATGGGGAGAAAGTTCACCAGTAACCGGAGCTGATCAAGCGGCGGCATTTCCGTCGCGGAAAGTCTGACGATAGAATCCAACTGCTGTTGGTGCTGCATGAGCGAGGCATGGTATTGCAGATGTTCCAGGTCCCGGCGCAGGCGATCGGGAATTCTTCGTTCATCAACAGCTGCGCTGATGCGTTCGGCAAGCTCAACGATCAGTGCGGTGAATTGCCGGTGGTCTTCATGCGAATCTTGACGCGAGCCGGTTCCGCCGAGCTGGATGTTGAGGGCAGGAGAGGCGGCACGCAGTCTCGAATAGCTGCTGTCCAGCAATTCCCGGGCGAGACTGGTTTCCATCCGTGTGATGAGCGAATGATCCGACGGTGCGGCGGGGACCTTCTCGTTGCGGCTCGCACAACCGCTGACCAGTAGCAACAGTGCGACGAATCCCGCAAGGGCTTTCATTCGGGTTGCAGGGATGCGTCGATCTGCGCGGCAACCTGATTCAGTCGAGCGGCGATTGCGTTTGCCGTATCCAGTCGTTCGCTGACGAGGGCATTAAAGGATGTGTCTTGAATATCGCGCAGATTGACGAGCACGTTGATGCGTGCGGCGGCAATCGCTGCGGCAAGCTGCTGGGCGGCGATGGCTGTATCGGTAATCAGGTTTTTGTTGCCCAGCGTCACCAGGGATTCGATGTCGTCGACCAGAGAACAGGCGGCGAAAATCATGTCCAGCGGGACCTCGGCAGCGGCCTTGAGTGCCGGCTGCAATGTGGCCTGTCGATCCGAAGCCGGCAGCTTGTAGGCTGCCATCACGGCATCGAAACTGCGAACGTCGTCCTGCCCAAGTTGAACAAACCGCCTGCTTGTTTCGTCTGCTCTTGATTTGATGGCTTCAATATCAGGGCCTGTCTTTGAGAACTGACATACCATCACCATGAGGGCGCATCCCTGGGCGCCACTCAGGGCTGCGACCGCACCACCGCCCGGCGTCGATGTGCGTGCCGCGAGGGAATTCAGGTAGTCGTCGATGGATTCACTGGCTGGCATGATGGCTATGGAAGTTCCGGTAGAGACGAAGTGTGTTTCGCATACACATGGCGACGGTCATGGGGCCCACCTTGGGGACGTAGATGTCAGTGTGTGCCGTGATGTCATCTTCGAAATTGGGGTGCGAAGAGAAGTTCACGCAGACCGTGTTGGGTTTGATCTCGTCGCACCGAATTCGCTCGAAGGATTTGCTGGGAACGCCTGTGATGACGATGTCGGATTCCGCCAGGGCCTCTTGCCGAGTGATACGTGTCTCGAAAGGTTTGGCATTCTCAAACCTGAGCGGACCGTTGATATCAAATGAGTACACATTGGCGCCATCGTTGGACATCATCACGGCGAGTGGACGACCATTGACTTCACTGCGATTAAAGATCGTTACCGTTTTTCCGGCGACCGGTCGCTCGACATCCTCGGCATAAACACCCAGTGCCGTCAGCATCTTGATAATGGCGAGGGGCGTGCAGGGTAGCAGTGCCTTCCTGCTGCTGTCGCCTGCGATTGCAAAACGATCATTCGCGTAGAGCTTCTGGACCCAGTACATGCTGCCTGCTTCGATGTCCTTGCGATAGTCCACCAGGTTACGGAGATAGCTGTCCTGCTGGTTGTTGAATACGGGGAAGTAAATAAATATACCGTGTATGTCCGGGTCGGCATTGGCAGCCATGATGGATTCTTCCAGCGTCAGGCGTTCGACTTCCTGCAGATCGTATTCAATGCCAACATCGGCGAATCGTTGTCGAGTCGCGCGTGCATACGCCAGAGAAGGCGCATCGTCGGAGGCGATCATTCCTACCACTCGGATTGGGTCCGACATGGCTGCGACCTCTTGCCGCACTGCTTCAATATAGTCGTGCGCGACGCTGGCAGGATCGATATCGATCACTGTCGTTCCTGCTCTTCCATCCGGGTGATGGTGCCCAGGTAGCCGCTATGGTGACGCATGCCATAGTCTTTGCGGCTGAAGCCCTTCATTTCGAGCAGCGTTAAAGCAATGGCATCGCTGATCGCGTGCATGACGGCAATGGATGCGCTCGGTGTGAGTTTCAGGGGGCAGGGTTCTTCAATGTCGGGGCCCATGTCGACGATAATTTTGGACAGGTCCCGCAACAGGGAGTCGCTGTGCGCGGTAATGCCAACGACTTCAGTCACATCCAGATGGCGGGCAATCTCCAGCATCTGCAACACTTCTCGTGATTTGCCGCTGGTAGAAAATGCAACGATGACATCACTCGGTGCGACCATACCCAGGTCGCCGTGGCCCGCTTCTGCCGGATGGACGTACACGGCCGGGGTGCCGGTCGATGACAGAGTGGCGGCAAATTTGTGAGCGATAAAACCAGCTTTACCGATGCCGGTGGTAACAACCTTGCCCTGGCAACCGTAAAGAAGATTGACGGCGGCTTCAAACTCCTCGGTTACGTTGATTGCCCTGACTGCGTCGGCTTCCTGCTGGATGATCCGACGCATGTTTTCGATGATGTTCAAGTGTTTCGCTCCGGCGCAGGTAAGCCGCCATTATAGCTGGAACTGACGACTCAAAGGGGTGCCGGCAGGGTCTCGAAGGAGCCGTCGGCATAGGTGATGACGCCATTTTTATCGAGAGTGGCGGTACCGATGGCGTTTTCGCCAACGCCAACGACAAAGGTACCGGTCGTTGCCGCATCGGTCTGCTCCAGTACCAGTCGGGTCGTGCCATTGCTGAGCTTTGTCGGGCTGGACTGGGTCTCGGTCATGGCCCTCGTCAGTGATCTGGCGAACTGGCGGGTCAGCTCAATGGCCGCTGCCTGTGACAGATCGGATGCCGGAATCTGGATGAGGTCATCCCCCTGGTTACCCCACTCGGTGATGCGGTCACGGGCCAGCGACTCGGCGCTGGTCAGGCCCGGCCGGGTGATGCCGCGGGCGGCAAGGCTTCGAATAACCGTTCCCAGCCCGGTCTCCACGGAACCTGCCAGTCTACTGAGAGATGTGCCTGATATTTCAAGATCGCCAGAGTCTCCGACGTTCAGCTCGGCGTGCAGTCGCGCAAAGACCTCCGCCAGGGTGTCCACGCTGGTGTTGTCAGGTTCGAGCTCTGCCAGCGTGGCAGCGGCAAACGCGAGCAATGCATAGGAAGCGTCCGAAGCGTTATCGGTATTCGCATCTAGAGCGGTGATGTCGAACAGTTCTATCTGCGCCAGTTGCTGGCTGCCCAGGCTGATACCCGTTATTTCGCCAATCAGACCCTTGATTCTTCGTTCTGCTGTTTCAATATCCTCCTGCGTCAATGCACTGGATGCGGCGGTCGCTTCCGCCAGGCTGGTTGCCAGTTCCGAGGCGGGGGATACGTTGATCGTGTAGGTCGCATCGGGTGCTGAGGATCCGGTTTCCAGCCGCGATATGGTCGCTCGCATCCTGAATTCTTCAGGCAGGGCAAAATCACTGCCGAATGCGATGAAGGTTTCATCGTCGATCTGGCAGTCATCGGTGGTATCGGGCAGATCGATATCGCAGCGGCTGCTGCCTCCCGTAATGTTGACCGTCAGTGGTGTGGAGATGCCTTGCGCGACTGCGGCTTCCGAAAAAACAGCCCGGTATGTGCCGCCGTTCTGAGTGACTGTGCCGGCAAGTATCTCGATCTCTCCGCCTGCGGCGTCGGTAATTGTCACAGTGGCGGCGCTGATCGCCCCCTTGGTTGCGACACCGCTGACGGCGACGCTCGGGGCTGGCAGTGGACTCTGGGTATCAGCAATTTCTCCATCGGTACCGCCGCCGCAACCGGACAGGGCCCAGAGGACTGCACTTACGCAGCAAAGTCGGCGTGGCAATGACATAAAACGGGATTCTCTTTTTTTCGCGATCCTATCTCATCAGGATGCGATCGAGAAGCTGACGCGGATGCTCGCTCCGGCTTCATGATCGACTGGCATCGTCGATTGGCTGGTGCGACAGCCATTGGCGGACATTATCGTCCAGTTTGCGCCTGGTGCTCGCATCAACACCTCGTGGGTCAAACCGCAGGCGGTTGTGGATGGCAAGTAGCGGAGCCAGTTCGGTTCGGCGGATGCGCTGAATCCAGTTTTCGAAGGGTTCGCTGGTCTGGCGAGAGAAGCCCGCATCGGAAAGATACTGCTCGATCAGAAAGAAGGGCGAGTCCCGGCCCGGGAAATCTTCGTTCTTCTCATGTTCCGGTGTCCCTCGATTGAGTCGTACCTGTTCACTGGTTGCAATTCGCCAGATCAGGATGACCACGAGAATGGCCCCGATCACATAAAGCTCTGTCTCATAATCTTCCAGCTGCTGTTCGCTCCACCATAGCTGAACAACAAACAGTCCGTTTGCGAAGGCGTCGGCGACGGGTCGCAGTGGGTTGGCCTGCGAAGCCTCTTCATCCGCCCATACCTGTGGCGTGGTATCAACGATGCGCCACTCGTCGTTGATCCAGGCAATCGCCCAGGCATGGGCGTGGCGTTTCCTGACAATGTACATATCAATGGCGTCGTTGTATTCCTGCACCGAATAACCGACCGCATATCTTGCCGGGACTCCCAGTTGCCTGAGCGCGAGAACCGCGCCGCTGGCGAAATATTCGCAGTGACCCTTGTGGCCTTCGGTCAGGAAATGAATCAGCGGATCCTGGTGCGCCGGGATATCCTGATAGAGCGAGTAGCTGAATCCCTGAAACAGTTCATGGACCCGGGCCACAGGATCGGTCGTGTGTTCAGGAAGGAGTTGCGCCAGGGTGGGACCGTACTCCGGAGGGATGAACAGATCAGATCGGTCCGGCGGGCTGTTGAGCACCTGCTGACCTTGCCAGGCGATTTCAAAGCCGGGGCTGGGGATCAGGCCCAGCGCCTGGATTGAGCCGAAACGGGACTGTTTGATGTCGAGCGCGGGCAGATCGAAAATTTCGCTGGTGTTGGCCGGTATCGGGACCAGCGCCGTTTCGCGGTCGAATTCCAGATAGACGGTGGCACGATGTTCGCCGCGCGCCCTTGGCTGAAAGCGCCAGGTGAAGTCGTTGACGGGGGTGACCACCGAGAACTGAGGATTCAATACCAGCCAGTCGGTGCCGGAAGGGCTGTCATAGGTGGCCTCCTGCAGCAGTCCCGGTGATGGAGAACCCTGCATTGGCTTGACACGAAACTCAATCTCGTCTGACGTCTTCAGCCGGCCAATCGTGCCAATGGCAGATTTGGTCTTGAGCGGATTTGTGCGCGCCTCAATGAAGTTGGCTAGCCACCGTCTGGACTGTTCCTGCAACTCCAGGTGCGCACTTCGCAGGGTTTGATGAAACATCGTGCCGCCGAGAAACATTGTCAGCACAGCCAGTAGCCAGATACTGCCTCGATAACGCGCAGGACGAAGCTGAAAGAGGGCGCTGAAAATCAGCAGGGCAGCGACAGGCAAATACCAGGTCTCTCCCTGTCTCGTGGTGCCTGCGGCAACAATACAGAGCCCGAAGTAGACGTAGGCCATGTCCCAGCTCTGGGTCACGGCGTCCTGCTGGCGACGGAGCGAGTAGAAAATCACATCGAGCGGCATGCGCTCGGTGGTGCTGTAGGCCAGCACGGTGACCAGCGGAAAGAACAGGATTGGCAGCCACTGAATCAGCGTGGTAATGAAATGGTACTCGGTGCGGTTCATGAACAGAAACAACAACAGGCCGACCAGGCCGACGCCGGTCAGGTCGGCGACGCGATAAAAATCCTGGCGGGTCAGGGCCCATCTGCGGTCTGTGAAGAATCGCGCTTCCAGAATGAGCGCGATGGGAAGGGCAAAGATCAGCAGGTCGGCCTTGTATCCCCAGAACAGGATGGATGCAAACTGAAGATATCGAAGCTTCATAGCTTGGCGACCTCCCGTTCCATGTCCCTGGCATCTAGCACGTGAATGGCGGGCGGTACGCTGATCTCGTCGGGGCGATCGGTAACGACAATCACTTCGAGCGCGACGCCACTATTCCTGATGCTGGCAATCATTGCCTCGCGGCTGGCATCCATGTCTGTCAGCAGAATAATGCAGCCGCTCAGTTCGCTGCCGTGACGGAGGGTGGCGGCGGTCAGCGCTTCAATCGAATTTGCCGATGCCTCCAGGCAGGCCAGCGCTTCAAGCTGGCGATTGACACTCATTGCGCCATGTCCTGAGCTGAGTACCTCGGCAGACTCTGAGAAGTAAATCAGATCGAGCATGGCATCGCTCTGGGTTTCGTTCAGGATGAGGCTTGCCGCCAATGAAATGGCGGCTTCAAGGACCGGTGGCTGCTCGGTTTCCGTTTCCAGCAACAACGCCTGACGAATCAGGTATTCCTCCCGGTATTCCTTGACCACTGGTTTGTTGCGTTTGGCGGAACTGGCCCAGTGAATCTTGCGCAGAGAGTCGCCTTCCCGATAGTCGCGCAGCGACACGAATTCGTCGGACTCGCCGATCGACCAGGTCGAGTCCACTCCGCCTGGCTGGAAGTGACGGCTGCCGGGGAGTCTGAACCTTGCCGACAGTTGATATCGCCGGGGCAGTGCGATCAGTTGTTCACTGTTGTCGAAACTTACGATGCCATGAGTCAGACCCATCGGGTCGGGGTGCAGGACCTGGGTGGCACGAAAGGTGACAATGCCTCGGCGCAGGGGTGTCGCTTCTACCGCCGCCATCACTCGGGCGTGGATGCCGATGTCCGGCAGATCGCAGGGCTCTGTTCTGATGCCCGTTTTCAGTCGCAGCAACCACATGAAACGGTGAAAGCCGATGGATCGATCGTAGGCGTTTCGGGTCTCTTCACCCGGTTCCTGGTGGCTGATGTATTCAGCCAGTGAAGGAACTCGAGTTGCTGGTTGGTCAACGAGGCGCAGGTCCTGTTCCACGCGATCGCCAAGATTGATGACTTCGACATGATAGGTGAATGGCTCTCCGGCGGTCGCAAATTGGGGTAGCTGTCTCCTAACGGCTACCCTGGGGCGCGTAAAGTAAAGAAACAGCCGCGAACCGAGTATTAGCACCACCAGCAGCGCAAACAGCTGATAGACCAGGTTCAGGTCAGTATCGATGCCAAGCGCCAGGCAGACGATGGTACCGGTTTGTAACAGGCGGCCGCGGTCGGTGACCTGGCGCCGCCTCGGGCGTCGGCGGATGCCTGCCATTCTGGCATAGACAGGAAAGATGAACGCTTTGAACACTGGTCGACCTGTTAAACCGGCACGTCGACTTCGGTCACGATATCTCTGACAATCTTGCGTGCATCTGATCCGGCATAGCGGGCATCCGGATCCAGTGACAGTCGATGAGCGATGGTTGGCACCGCGAGTTCCTGAATGACGGCGGGTGTCACAAAATTGTTACCCTCGATCAGGGACAGCGCCTGCGCGCATTTCATCAAGGTGATGCCGGCGCGTGGGCTCGCGCCCATCTGGATACCCGGGTGATGTCGGGTTGCTGCGACGAGATCGACGATGTAGCCCTTGGTTTCCTGGGACATTGCAACCTGACTGGCGGCCCGCCTGACTGTCCTGACTTCATCGAGTGAAATGCAGGCTTCGATCGCCAACAGCGGATGCGATTCGCGTTGCGAGTCGAGGATTTCCAGTTCGTCTTCGCGTGATACGTAGCCGAGTTCAAAGCGCATCGCGAAGCGGTCCATCTGTGCTTCTGGCAGCGGGTAGGTACCGTGAAACTCGATCGGGTTCTGGGTTGCGATGACAAAAAACAGTTCATCCATCGGGTGGCCTTCGCCTTCGATACTCACCTGGTTTTCCGCCATTGCTTCCAGCAGTGCGGATTGAGTGCGTGGCGATGCACGGTTGATTTCGTCGGCGAGCAATATCTGGGTAAAAATCGGGCCAGGCCTGAATCTGAACTGTTGTTGCTGTTGATCGAAGATCGAAACGCCCAGGATGTCTGTGGGCAGCAGATCAGGGGTGAACTGCACCCGCTTGAAGGTAGCGCTGATTGAGGCGGCAAGTGACTTGGCGAGCGTGGTCTTGCCAGTACCCGGTACATCTTCCAGTAGCACGTGCCCGCCCGCAAAGAAGGCTGTGAGTAGCCAGCGAATACTGTCATTGTTGCATCGCATGACTGCCTCAATATTCCGCCGCAGTTTGCCGATGGCTTCCTGCGCCGGGGCGATCAGTGGTTGCGGCTGCGATGCGTTCAAAACCTTATTCCTCGTTATTTGTGTTGATAACTCCGAGTGATCCGGATGGCACGGGACGGCGTACCTTTCGTGTTCAGATGAGCAAGCCGGGATTGCTGTATGATCACAGCCAAGCCAAACAGCGTCAACGACAGCAGGGTGGTCATGCTAGCGGAGGGCAGCCCGGACGATTGGAGCGACTTGCTGGTTAAGGTGGGTGAGCATCAGGACCGGGCAGCATTTGCCAGGCTTTTTTCCCATTTTGCCCCGCTGGTTAAGGGATTCCTGTTGAGAGGATCCAACCTGATACCTGAACAGGCGGAAGAACTCGTTCAGGAAACCATGATCAAAGTATGGAACAAGGCGGGCAGTTTTAACCGCCAGAAGTCTTCCGCCAGTACCTGGATCTATACCATTGCCCGTAATACCCGGATCGACTGGCTGCGTCGCGAGGCCCGCTCGCGTGTCGATATCGAGGCGGACGACCTCTACGATACCGGCGAGGATAATCCATCCTACTCATCGCTCATAAAGGTACGGGACACTGAAAATATTCGAGCTCATATTGGTGACCTGCCTCAGGAGCAACTCGATGTGGTGACCAAGGTGTATTACGAGGGTAAATCCCACAGCGAAGTCTCCAGCGAACTCGGTTTGCCGCTTGGTACGGTGAAGTCCAGGATCAGACTGGCTTTGAAGAAAATGAATGTGACGCTGGCAAAAGAGGCGGAAGGTTAAAGGTCAATGGTCAGCAAACATCCCAACATTGACTTGTTGAGCGAATATGCGACGGGTGGTCTGACGCCGGCGCAGAATGCGACGATCTCAGCGCACCTTCACTATTGTGCCAGGTGTCGTGACCATGTTCGCTCCCTGGAAGAGATCGGCGGCTGGATGGTTGAGCACTCGGAAAAGGAACCGGTGTCAGACAATCTGCTGGATGCGGTTTTGGCGAGAATTGATGCGTCGGCGGCATGTCCCACGGAAACAGAACCGGTGGCTCCGGATCTCGCCATGCTACCCCGGTCAGTGCAGAAGCTGGTGCCCGGTGGCCGGGCAGATTGGCGTCCCTTGATCTCTTCGCTTGAAGTAGCACAGATACCCTGCGGGGAAACCCGGTTTGAGCTGTCACTTCACCGAATCAAGGCAGGTGGCAGATCGTTCCAACATGATCACAAGGGACTCGAAATTACTGTTGTTCTGCGTGGCAGTTTCTCTGATGGCGACGGTGTCTATCAGGAGGGCGACTTCATCGTACGCGAACCCGGTGACGTGCACATGCCCATCGCCACCCAAAATGAAGAATGCGTTTGTCTCAGTGCCTGTGAAGCACCGATCCGGCTGACCGGCATGCTGACCCGCGTGTTAAACCCGTTTCTCGGCTTTAACCCTGCCTGAGTTTTTACGACTCGAATTCCAGATGACAGGAAACGTCGTGCGTTTCCGACACTTCGCGAAGCGAAGGCGGTTTGTGCCTGCATTGATCCATCACCCTGGGGCATCTTGGATGAAAGGAGCACCCCGCAGGCGGATTGATCGGTGACGGTACGTCACCCCTGATAATCTGATGATCAACTCGGCGATGGGGGTCGGGGATGGGTATCGAAGAGATTAGCGATGTGGTGTATGGATGTTTCGGGTGACGATAGATGTCATGTCCATCCCCCGATTCGACTATCTTGCCCAGGTACATGATTGCGATCCGGTCGGAGACATGTTTTACGACGGCGAGGTCATGTGCAATGAACAGGTAGGAAAGATTGAATTCCCGTTGCAGACTCACGAGCAGGTTCAATATCTGACTCTGAATCGATACATCCAGCGCTGACACGGGTTCGTCGCAGATCACCAGCTTCGGATTGAGAGCGATTGACCTGGCGATACCAATTCGCTGTCGTTGACCGCCGGAAAATTCGAACGGGTATCGGGACATCGAACGCGATGGCAGCCCGACGATATCGAGCAATTCGAGTACCCTTTTCTTCCGAGCCGCGCGATCACCGATGTTGTGAATGATGAGTGGCTCTTCGAGGATGTCGCCGACCGTATGGCGGCTGTTCAGTGATTCCATCGGGTCCTGAAAGATCATCTGGATATCGCGCCGGTAGGGAAGCAGGTCCCGTTGTCCCAGTTTCGAAATCTCGTTGCCTTCGAATTCGATGCTGCCGCTGGTCGGTCGGTACAGGCGGGTGATACAACGCCCGAGCGTCGACTTGCCGCAGCCTGATTCTCCCACCAGACCCAGTGTCTCGCCGGGTTGTATGTCGAACGAAACATTGTCCACCGCGCGGTTGAAACGACTCGCTCGCAGCAAAACTCCTTCCCGTACTGGAAAGTGCATCGACAGGTCCCTGACTCGCAGCAGCGGCGTTGCGCTCATATCTCTTCCCAGCGGTAGCAAGCGACGCGGTGTTCCTCGTCAATCCGTTCGGTTGTCGGCGAGTCTTCCTCGCAGTAGGACTTCACGTGAGGGCAGCGATTCGCAAATCGGCAGCCTGTCGGCAGGTCCATCAGACCGGGTACCATGCCTTCAATCACACTGAGCCTTGATTTGGGCGGAGTATCCAGTGTCGGAATCGATGCCAGCAAACCTTTTGTATAAGGATGCTTCGGTTCGTCGAACAGCTGTTTCACGGTGCCCGCTTCGACAACCTTGCCCGCGTACATGACCACGACCCGATCGCAGGTTTCGGCGATGACGCCAAGATCATGAGTGATGAGCATCACGGCCATGGCCAGCTCATGTTGCAGCTGCCGGATCAGTTCAAGAATCTGCGCCTGAATCGTCACGTCGAGCGCCGTTGTCGGCTCGTCGGCGATCAACAGTGAAGGCTTGCAGGCCAGCGCCATCGCAATGACCACTCGCTGACGCATTCCCCCCGAAAGCTGATGAGGGTATTCCCCCATCCTGACTTCGGGCGATGGGATGCCGACCTGATTCAGAATCGTGATCGCCTCCGCCATCGCCTCGGCGGTAGAAAGTGGCTTGTGAAGCAGCAGCACCTCGGTCAGCTGTCGGCCGATGGTGTGCACCGGATTGAGTGCGGTCATCGGTTCCTGGAACACCATGCCGATCTGGTTGCCGCGAATACTTTCCATTTCCGGAATCGTCAGCCGGGCAAGATCCCTGCCCTCGAACAGCAGGCTGCCGCCAGCAATCTGCCCGGCGGGCTGGGGCAATAGACGCATGATCGAAAGTGCCGTAACACTCTTGCCGCAGCCTGATTCGCCAACGATGCCGAGGGTTTCGCCCGGTCTGACCGAGAAACTGACGCCGTCGACAGCGCGTACGCGCCCTTCGTCGGTATCAAACTCGGTGACAAGGCTGTCGACCTCAAGCAGCGCTTCTTTCACGGATCGGATTTGAACTGGTCGAATACTTGGAGCTGCGGCTCGAAGACCTGGTCGGATGACATGGCGTCTCTGGTTTGCTGTTTGAGGTCTGTATCGATCCAGTGCACGAAATACTGTCCAGCGCTTGACGAATGCCTGTGGTTAAAGAACTCGGGATATCGTACCCAGCGCCAGTGTCCCAGCCGGTAGAAGGGTTGGAAGAATCCGGGTACCCAGGAGGCGTGGTCGTGATGCAGCTGGGTCATTCGGTGGGCAAGATCGATCATCTCCCGTTTGTTCGAGGACGCTCGATAAGCATCGATCATCTGGTCCATCTCGTAAATCGCGAGCATCTCCATATTGTTGGTCTGCGTCTTGACCTGCCGCTCCGGATTGACGCTGCCATCGTCCAGGAAAGCATCGTCGTAGGCGTTATCGGAGTGATAGGTTTCCCAGAACCGCGGATACATCTCCAGTGACACGGAGAGCGCCGAAAACTGCATATCATGTTTCTTTTCCTGAACCTTTTTCCAGGCGGCCGTGCCGTCGAGCACTTCCAGTCGTAGCTCGAGACCGGCCTTGGCCGCTTCTTCCTTGAGGATCGTCAGCACATCCTTGAGTGATTCGTATCCCGTTGTCAGGGTAAACGACAGCCGCTGGCCCTGGTCGTTGGTCAGAATCCCGTCCGGACCGCGTTCCTGGAACCCCGCTCGGGCGAAGGCGGCGAGTGCCTCATCAATATCGAATGTGCGTGCCTTGAGTATTGGGTGGCTAAATTCGCCATAGCCGTCAGAAGATGTCTGCAGGCGCGCAAAATCGCCGCGGAAAAACCTGTCGATGACCAGTTCCCAGTTGGTTGCATGGTGAATACCGACGCGTACATCGAGGTTGTCCAGGTGTGGTTTTGACGTGTTGATCCAGAGTCCGTAAGTCGGACGGGGACGCTGATTGTAAAACACCGACTTGTGGATATAGCCGTTTTGAACATCAGGATCGTCGTCTGGCAGCTTCTCATACCAGTATTCGGCCAGATTCAGTCCAAACTGGTCGATATCTCCGCGCCGAAACGCCTCGAACACCTTGGGTGTTTCCCGAATCACTGTCATCTGAATCCGGTCTGCGTTGTAACGATTGCGCCAGAATTTGTTGTCCCTGGCCCACCAGTCCTTCAGCCGGGTGAGTGCAATTGAACGACCTTTTCTGATGTCCTCGTCGCGAACGACGTAGGGGCCCGTGGTAGGAGCAAATCGCCACTGGTAGCGTTCGACGTAGTCGTCTCCCAGTTCCTTGAAGAAGTGCTGCGGCAAGCCACGTAAACCAAGGACCCGGGAGTCCATATCGGGCTTTGCCTCGGGAATGGTGATTGAGAAGGTGTGTTCGTCAAACTTCGTAATGTTGGTGTATTGGGTGCCATACCAATTGTTGTACCACGGTGCGACGATGTAGTCGGACTGGTAGAAGAAGAACATGAACATGAAATCGTCCGTCGTGACCGGAACGTCATCGGACCAGCGTGCTTCAGGATTCAGTTTGACGTAGATGGTCTTGTTTGCTTCGTCAACCGCCCAGGCTTTGGCTGTACCTGGGTGGAACTTGAAATCGTCGGGATGTCGATGCGCCAGTTGCAGCGTCGTGTAATCGAGGATCATTGGTCGAAAAGAGCCATTCGAGTCGGGCCCGACGGTGCGCAGTGTTCTTGGGAAATCCTGAAGCGAGCCGTACTGGGTGCCGCCTTTCTTCGCGTCCGGGGAACCGATATCCGGCAACTCTGAACCATCCTGCCAGACCAGGTCCGTTGGTAGATCAGCCAGGGTCTTGAAACTAAAGAAGTCCGGATGTGCCGCATAGTAGGCCTGCACTTCCGCAGTGTTGTCAGGAGCGGGTTCCTGGCTGCTTGCATCCTCACTGCTCCCGCCGCAGCCGGTCAGCAGACCGAAACACAGCAACAGAGTCAGAATTTGGTTCGGGGTTTTCATACAGACATCCTCAGCCTATCGGTACACGGTGAATTTCCTGGGATCGAAAGATTCCCGGATGGCTTCACCGATAAATGTAACGAGCGTTAACAGTATCACGAGGGTTCCGAAGGCCGCGGTCACGATCCAGGGCGCGGTACGCAGCGTCGCGGTGCCTTGCTTCAGCAGTTCACCCAGACTCGGGGTGGGTGGTGGCAGACCGAAGCCCAGAAAATCGAGCGCGGTGATCGAAGTAATGGCGGATACCATGGTAAACGGCATGAAGGTGACGAGCGTCGACAATACGTTCGGCAGAACGTGATGAAAGATGATGCGCGAGTTGGAGGCGCCGACCACCCGTGCGGAGGCGATGTAGTCCCGTGCCTTCTCCTTGTAAGTTTCGGTACGCATGTAGTAGGTCATGCCGGTCCAGCTGAACAACACCAGCACTGTTAGCAGGATGGCAATTCGCGTGGGAATGGAAAAGGTCGATGGAATGACGGAGAAAACGATGATGACCATGTACAGGAACGGAATGTTGGACCAGATCTCGATCAGGCGTTGGAACAGCAGGTCGAAGATGCCGCCGAAGTAACCCATGGCGCAGCCAATCACAATGCCAATGCAATAGACCGCCACCATGAACGCGATCGAAAAGAACAGTGCGATGCGGGTGCCATAGAAGAGTCGCGCCAGGATGTCTCGGCTGGTGGTATCGGTCCCAAGATAGTGAGCATGTTCGAAACTGGGTGGCTCTGGTCTGAACACCTGTCCGGTCGTGTGATTCTCGTAGGGACCGTAGGGTACCAGTGGCATCAACACCCAATCGCTGCCGCCTTCCTGTTCGAAGCGGGCCTGAAGTTCCCGGTAGTTGGTTTCGTAACTGTAGTTCAGTCCGAAGTCGGTACCGGGATGAAACTCGGTGTAGGTGGGAAAGTAGAGTTCTCCCTGGTAGCGGACCAACAGCGCCCGGTTGTTCACCAGGAGTTCGCCAAACAGACCGACAATCAGCAGCCCGCAAAGGATCACGAAGCTGTAGTAACCACGCTTGATTGCCCGAAAGCGCTTTAGCTTCTTTTTCGTCTGTGGATTCAGCGACAGCATTTACTGGAACCTGATCCGGGGGTCGACCAGGGCCACCAGAATGTCGGAGATGATATTGCCAATCAGCAGCAGCAGGCTGGCCAGCAGTACCACCCCCATCACGATGGGATAGTCGCGGTCCAGGATGGCGTTCAGCCCCAGCAGGCCGAAGCCGTCGATGTCGAATATGGATTCGATCAGAAACGAGCCGGATACCAGCAGGGTGATGTTCTGGCCAAAGGTGGTTGCGATGGGAATCAGTGAGTTGCGCATGGCATGGCGGGTGACCGATCTCCTGAATGAGACGCCCTTGGCAATGGCTGTACGGATATAGTCCGCTGCGAGATTGTCCATCAGATGATTTTTCAGTAGCAGGGTGACCAGGGCGAAACTGCCAATCAGGTAGCAGATCAGTGGCAGGACGGAATGATTGACCAGGTCTGCGATCTGCCCCCAAAGATTCTTCTCCGCAAATTGCATGGAGACAAATCCGCCCATGGGAAACCACTCCAGTCTGACGGAGAAATAAAGTAGCAACAGCGAGCCGAGCGCATAACCTGGAATGGCGTAGCCGACGAAAATAAAGATGGAGGTCACGTTGTCGACCAACGTTCTGTGCCTGATGGCTTTGAGTACGCCAAGCGGGATGCAGACTGCGTAAGTGATCACCAGGGTGACGATGCCGTAGTACAGGGAGATCGGAAAGCGTTCGGATATCACATCCCAGACCGGTTCGTTGTAGCGGTAGGAATTGCCAAGATCGCCCTGCATAACCTTCCACACCCATTCGACGTAACTCTGTAGTGGGGGTTTGTCGAAGCCATAGTATTCCTTGAGCCGTTCGAGCTGATCTGCCGATAGCGCCATATCCTGTCCAGCCTGCTGCTCGACCGCCATGCCGCCCTGGGCGTCCAGTTGCTGGGATTCCATCAGGGCGCGTTCCAGTGGTCCGCCCGGGACCAGTCGGGTGATGACGAACACGATGATGGTCACCCCCAACAACGTTGGGGGTATGAGTAACAGTCGCCGGATAAAGTAGTCGCGCATGTAAGCGTGGGTACCGATTCTTGATCGATATGGGAAGAACGCGACGGGGTGGCGTCGGGTCCCTGTTCCCGCAAGCATTGTTAGGAATCAGGTGGTTGATATTGCCATATTCGGCAGGTTCGGGGAACGGCCGGGGTGGGAGTCTTCCGGTACAATGACCGCTCCCCTGGGTCAACGAGGAATCAACGTGGAGCAGATCGAGCAGCTGCAACAGATCGACATTCAGCGATATACCGACCAGGCGGTCGAGATGACGATGAATTACGCGCCGACGCTTGTGCTTGCGATCGTTACGCTCATCGTCGGTCTGTGGGTGATCAATCGTTTTGCCGCTGCGGTATCGCTGGCGTTCGAACGTAGTGGCATGGAAGTGACGTTGCGTAAGTTCGTCAACAGCCTGATTGGCATCGGCCTGAAAGCGCTGCTGTTTATTTCGGTGGCCGGCATGATCGGTATCGAGACGACGTCCTTCATCGCCGTGCTTGGCGCCGCCGGTCTTGCGGTCGGTCTGGCACTGCAGGGCAGTCTCGCCAACTTCGCCGGTGGTGTGCTGATACTGTTTTTCAAGCCATACAAGGTAGGCGACTTTGTCGAAACGAGCGGGTACATGGGGACGGTCCAGGAGATTGGCATATTCAATACCATCATGACGACCGTTGATAACAAGACCATCGTTATTCCCAATGGCATGGTGTCCAACAACGCGTTGACCAATTTTTCCACCCAGGAGACCCGGCGGGTGGACCTCGTGTTTGGTATTTCATACGACGACGATCTGAGGCTGGCGAAGCAGATTCTTGTGGATCTGATTGCGGCGGATGAACGAATTCATACGGAGCCTGAACCTGTTGTTGCGGTATCGAATCTGGGCGACAGCTCAGTGGATATTACAACGAGATCCTGGGTTGACGCGTCTGACTATTGGCCGGTCTACTGGGCGCTGATCGAAAATGCAAAGCTGTCGTTTGACGATGCGGGCATCACAATCCCCTATCCCCAGCGAGACATTCACGTCTACCAGGAAGGCCAGGACGTGGGTCCCTCAACCCACTGAGGCAGGTCGTTGGTAATCTGCCGCAGGCATCGACCGTCATAAGATGATGTTGGCGCATTCATAGATGACCTTGGTCAAGGTGTGCGAGCGTGAACCGGGCCCGTGATCGCGGGACAACATCTGGTTCATGACGTAGCTGACGGCAAGTTGGTTGTCGCGATCGACAAAAGCAATGGAGCCGCCCGCACCATCGTGTCCAAAGGCGTCCGGGTTGGGCCCGAAAAATTCGCCTGCGTTGAGCATGAATCCCCGCGCAAAACTCATCTCCCGGCCCAGTACCAGGTCTTGTTGCCGGATGACTTCCGGCTTTATCGCCGCCTCAAGCGACTCCCTGGAAATCAGATCCGGCGCTGTCACTGCCAGTGCCGCATAGAGCGTCGCGAGACTGCGGGCGTTGCCATGGCCGTTGGCGGATGGGATATCAGCGCGGCGCCACCTTGCTGTTGGGACATCCTTAAAGGGACGAATGACCGGATTTTGGGTGGCGAGGGCGCTCATGGGCGCGGGCTTCGATCCGGCGGCAGGTGGCCGCGGTGAACGGGCCCGGTTGGGGCCATTGAGCATCGCGACCCTTGCAAATTCTGCTTCAGGCAGACCGATGTGAAAGTCCAGGTTGAGCGGCGTACAGATCGCTTCGTCGATAAATCGGCCCGGCATTAAAGAACTCAGTCGCCGGATAAGTTCGCCCGCGAGAAATCCCCAGGTGATGGAATGATATCCACAGGCAGTTCCCGGTGGCCACAGCGGCCGCTGCCGTGCCAGCAGGGTAGTCATCTTGTCCCAGTCATACAAATCGTCGATGGTCAGTGTTTCCTCAATGCCGCACAGCCCTGCCTGGTGGGACAGCAGTTGGGCGACGGTGACATCCTGTTTATCCTGCTGACGAAAGTCCGGCCAGTAGCGGCTGACCCTTGCGCCGTAATCCAGCTCACCGCTCTGATGCAGTAGTGCGAGGGCCAGACTGGTAACCCCCTTGGTACAGGAATAGGCATTGACGATAGTGTCTTGTTGCCAGTGGGCCTCTTCGTCGGGACCGGCGAAGCCGCCCCAGAGGTCAACAACCTTCTCACCATCGACAAACGCGCAGAGGCTGGCGCCGATCTCATCGGTCTGCCATAACTTTGAGAACTGTTCAGCGACCGGTTCGTAGCCGGGGCTAACCGTGCCGCCGATTGGCGCAGATACAGGGTTGTTCATGGCGGGATTGGATCATTGCTTTGGGTATCTGGACAGTGTTCACCTGGGCTCGGCCAGTGCCCAGTGCCAGGGCTCATAAGAGAAGCCGTAATCATTGTCCCTCGGATAGCTCAGGCTGAAACCGAAGTCTGCCCCATGGCGGGTCAGCCAGCGGAAGGCATCGGTTTGCTCAAAACTTTCTTCCAGTACCTCGCAACCCGGTGTGTGCAGGTCGAGAGCGCGACCACTGTGGTGTTCGCTGTAACCTGGTGGTGCGTTGACAGCCAGAATGTCATCGATCGGCTCGCCGCGGTCCAGTTTCCGCTGGATGAGCCCGCATTGGTAGTCTACCGAGCGAAATGCGCTGACGATTTGCAGCTCGATATTGTCACCGGCGGCGGCATTCCGGAGCGCATGCCAGGCGCGCACGGTCGCCGGCGTCGCGTACTGTTCGCGGCCATAGATATCTTCACCCAGCCTTTCAAGATCTGCTGTTTCAGTTTGGAGTGGGCAAAGGATGCTGGCCTTGCTGATACCAAGGCTGGCCAGCACTGCATCAATTCTTTCCTCAAACGCGTTCATGGGTGGATAAGCCACGAGCAATGCTAAAAACGACATGGTGCGGTTTTAACACTGTAAGGTTGTTTACGCTATTACCTGGCAGGTAAAGGCAGGCAGTCCGCCCGAGGTTCGACGGTGCTGAGGTTTTCACAGAAGCGCTGGGCCGATTCGAAACCCGTAAACGGCCCTGCCTGCACCCGGTAAATTGACCGCTCACCGCGCTGGGTCAGCAATACGATAGGTTCCAGGTCGGCGAACAGGCGAGGCTGGTTCTGGCTCAGCCACTGCCAGAGTCGGTCGGCCGCTGCTCGTGTGCCCATGGCGCCCAGTTGTACACGGTACCTGGCCTGGCGTTCGGTCGCAGTGTCCGGTGCTGCGAAGCGGATATCGTTGGGCAAACGAAAGTTCCACGACTGGGACCAGGGTATGGCAGGGTCTCGTCGATGGTCGCTGGAAACGGGTTCCGCATTGAGTCGGGCCAGGCTGTCATTGGCGCGCTCGAAGCCTGCCTCCGCTGCGCGGGTCAGCCAGTCAATAGCCTGGGCAGTGTCCTGTTCGATGCCCAGCCCCTGCCGATACATGTCACCGACGTTGAACATGGCCGGTGCATAGCCGGCATTGGCGGCCTGTTGGTACCAGTAAAAGGCCTCGGCAGGATCGGCTGCTGTGGATTCGCCGTACTTGTACATCATGGCGATGACCGTCTGTGCGCGCGCGTCACCCGCCCGGGCGAGGGCTATGAATTCTTCGAACGCAGTGACGTAATCCTTGCGCCGATAGGCATCGGCGGCGGCATCAAAATCCGCCCAGACGAGGGACGACAGGGCGAGCGTCAGCAGGACTGTCAGGTATCTCAGCATGACACCGATTCCGCTTTCAACAGGGGTTATCTTAGCATCGGCGCGATGGTGTGATTAGCGGCGCTCGAATCGCTGATACAGGTAGTCAATGTTGCTGGTGAACAACTTCTGCTCGACTTCAACGAAGTCTGCGGTAGGGAAAGTCGGGAAGAATACGTCCCCGTCGAATTCTGCCTGGATCGTCGACAGATGGACGGTATCCACGATGGGCAATGCCTGGGCGTAGATTTCACCGCCGCCAACGATGTGTACCGGTCTGCCCAGTTGCTCTGCCTTCGCCAGGGCTGATTCCAGGCTCGGTGCTGTATGACAGCCTTCGAAAGCGTATTCGGTGTTGCGCGTCACGATGATCGTCTCCCGCCCCGGTAGCGGCCGCCCGATCGATTCGAAGGTCTTGCGCCCCATGACCAGCGTGCCGCCCAGCGTGATCTCCCTGAACAGCGCCTGCTCCCCCTTGACTCGCCAGGGAATCTCCTGACCGTGACCGATCACATTGTTCAGCGAGCGAGCGACGACAATCGAGGTCATCACATCTGCTCAACAGTCTTGATACCGAGGAGCGACAGACCGGTCTGCAGCGTGCGTGCGGTCAGGTCGCAAAGTAACAGCCTTGACTGACGCAGTTCACCCTCGGCCTTGAGCACGGGACATGTTTCGTAAAATGTGCTGAATGTGCCCGCGAGCTCGAACAGGTAGTTGCACAGCAGGTTGGGTTGATAGTCCTCCAGTGTTGCATCGAGCGCTTCTTCGAATTGCAGCAGCTTGACTCCCAGTGCCATCTCGGCAGGCTCATAGAGGATGATGGTGCCCTGGATTGTTCCGGCATTAAGGTCAGCCCGACGAAATACGCCCCGTGCGCGAGTGTAGGCATATTGCAGATACGGAGCCGTGTTGCCGTCAAAAGACAGCATGGTGTCCCAGTCGAAGATATAGTCAGTGGTTCTGTTCTTGGAAAGCTCGGCATACTTCATTGCGCCGGGCCCGATCACCCGGGCTACCTGTCGACGTTCGTTTTCCGATAACGACGGATTTTTTTCGCTGACGACCTCAAAGGCCCGCGTGTTTGCTTCGTCTGCAACATCGATCAGTTTGACATCGGCTCCGTCCCGGGTTTTGAACATCTTGCCATCGCTCTTCAGGATGCTGCCGAAAGGGAGATGTCTGAAATCCTGGTCTGCGATGAAGCCGGCTTTGCGAGCCACGGCGAACACCTGTTGAAAGTGTAGCGTCTGCGGTGCGCCGACCACGTAGAGGGCGCTGTCAACATGAAGCTCGCGGACGCGATAGCGCACGGCGGCGAGGTCGGTTGCCATATAAGGATAGCCGCCGTCAGATTTTCTGACGATTGCGGGCAGGGGCTTGCCATCCTTGCCGCGAAACTCGTCGAGGAAGACGCAGAGGGCGCCGTCCGACTCTTCGATCAGCCCGTTTTCCTCCAGCTCTGCCAGCGTGTCGGCAAGATCGTTATTGTAACTGCTTTCGCCGCGCACGTGCCTGGCTGCCAGTGAGATGTCCAGTGCATCGTATACGGTCTCGCAGTGACGAATTGACTCATCGATGAATCTTTCCCACAGCGACAGATATTTTTTGTCACCGTTTTGCAGTTTGACGACAGCTTCGCGGGCGCGGGCAGCAAATGTCTCATCATTGCGGAATTTTTCGCTGGCCAGGCGATAGAAGGCTTCAAGGTCACTGAGTTCGGTGCCGATGTCCTGGTCGTTGAGGGTATCGAGATAGGCCAGCAGACTGCCAAACTGGGCGCCCCAGTCACCGACATGGCTGGTTCGAACGACATCGTGACCCAGGAACTCGAGCATTCGCACGATCGCGTCGCCGATCGCCGTGGTTCGAAGGTGGCCGATGTGCATTTCCTTGGCGAGGTTCGGCGATGAATAATCCACCAGAATTTTCTTCGCCTGTCGCAGTTCAATCCCCAGTCGCTGATCTGTTGTCAGTCGCTGCAACTGTTCGGCCACGTAGGCTGGGGACAGGTGAATATTGAGAAATCCCGGTCCGGCGATTTCTACGCTCGAGGCAATCGGCAGATCGAGCGCTGCCACGACCCCGGTTGCAAGTTCGCGCGGATTTGAACCTGATCGTTTTGCCGCGCCCATGATGCCGTTGGCCTGGTAGTGACCAAACTCTGGTCGCGACGCCTGCCTGACGACGGCGGGTGCTTCTTTCGCGCCGGCTTTTGCCATGGCGGTACTGATCGCCTGATCGAGGATGGTCGAGATTTTCATGTCACGGGGGATGGCCGAAAGGCCGCGTATGGTAGCAGATTTCAGTGCCGGGCGACGATTTCGGTGGCCTGCCTTAACTTGATGATGCTGTTGTCCGGATAGTGACCTTTGGCCAGCGATGCGTTCGCATAGATCAGTGTGTCCTGTCCGATCAGGGTGCCGGGATTGGTCACGGCATTGCAGCCGGTCTGACTGCGATCACCGATGATGGCCCCGAACTTGGCGAGCCCGGTGTCAATCCGTTCACCATTGATGACCAGTTCGATGGTAGGTCGCTTCCCTGACGCATCCTTGGTGCTTGAAACCGTGAGATTGGATAATTTGGTCCCCGCTCCCAGATTGGTGTCATTACCGAGAATGCTGTCGCCCACATAGGCAAAATGGGGCGCCTTGGCACCATTCAGAAGAATCGAGTTTTTCATTTCGCCGGCGTGACCCAGCACCGCGCCGGGCGCAAGGATACAGTTGCCGCGCAAATACGCCCCCTGGCGCACCTCGCAGTCAGCGCCAATGATGGCAGGGCCGTGAATGCTGACGTGATCTTCGATGACCGCACCTTCGGCAACAAAGATGTTCGTCCCGTGGAGGGTTGCGGTGGGCGCAATTTGTCCCGCCCGTTGCGGTACATTGGTGGCGAAAAACCGCTGCATGTAATCCGGTAGGGTGGTCAGTGCATGCCACACCCATTCGTTGTCCGGGAACAGGTCGGCATGGGGAAATGCTGACAGGTCGAAAAAGTCGCGATAGGTGAGCATGATCTGGGCGGTCCTGAACTGACTTCAGGAAATGTTAATCTGTAGCGCCGCGGTTGTCGTCCAGTAAACCTCGGACTCGCTCGCAGAGCGTGTCCGGTGTGTAGGGCTTCTCGATCATATCCAGGTCGTTTTCGAGGATGAAGCGGGTTTGTTCGCTGTCTCTCGAATAGCCGGTTGAAAACAACACTTTCATCGATGGTCGTATATCCCGAATGGCATCAAATAGTTTCGGTGCCTCGATGCCTGGCAGCACGACGTCGCAAATCACGAGATCGATGGTAGAAACATGTTCCTTAAACTGAGACAGGCCTTTGGGTCCTGTTTCAGCCGTCAGTACCGTGTACCCGGCATGAGTGAGTACGCGCTGGCATAGTCGCAACACCTGTTCATTGTCTTCGATTAGCAGGATGGTTTCTGTCGCTGCGATTGGTCGCGCGCTCGAACGTGCCTGTTTGCCTGTTTTCCGGGATGACGTTGGGGTGATAAGAGGCAGGGTGATCTGAAAGCGAGTCCCTCGACCAGGTTCGCTGTCGACTTCAATGTTCCCATCGTGCCGTTTGACGATACCGAATACGACCGAAAGGCCGAGCCCGGTACCTTCGTCTTTCGGTTTGGTGGTAAAGAAGGGCTCGAAGATGCGCTGGGCAACTTCCGGCGGTATGCCGGTTCCGGTGTCTTCGATGGTAATGATGGCTACCTCGGCGTGCAGGTCATCCGGTTTCGTCACTTCACGCTGCCCCACGGAAATCGTCAGGGCGCCGCCATCAGGCATGGCATCGCGGGCATTCACGCACAGGTTGATGATCACCTGTTCCAGCTGCCCGGGGTCTGCGAGAACCCAGGGGGCCTGTAGTGATTGCAGAAACCGGACCTGGATGCTGGCCGGGAGCAATCGTTCGATGATGCGCTCGATGCCCTTGATCAGCTGGTTCAGGTCAACCTCGGTGGTCTGCATTTCCTGGCGCCGGGCGAATGTCAGTAGTTTTCGGGTCATGCCGGTCGCACGTTCGCCCGCGTCCCGAATCTGTACCAGATAATCCTCAATTTCTTCGTCAATGCCCGGTGTCTCAAGGCCCAGTTCCGCGTAGCCGTTGATGGCGACCAGCAGGTTGTTGAAGTCGTGGGCGATCCCGCCGGTGAGCTCACCGAGGGAATCGACTTTCTGGGCTGACTGTAACTGGTGCTGGAGAGCGCTGCGTTCTCGGTCGGCCTGTTCCATCAGCGTCTGGTCCTGAACGATCCAGAGGGAGCCACCCCGGGCGGGCAGGCGGGTGATGAGCAGCTGCAGTTCTTCGTCGGGCTTTCTTGATCCCGGCATGGTAGTGGGCTCATGCATTGGGACACTGGCGGCGTCAGGTATGAGCGTTTCAAGTGATGCGCCCCGAAGCAACTCGTCCGGGTGACCGAAAACGTAAAGCGTCGCCGTGTTGTAATCCGTGACCCTGTTTTGCTCGTCGGTGCAGATGACCGCCTCGGGCAGCCCCGCGATCAGGGTCTCAAAGTCGGCTTTGAGATCGTCGGCCATGGACCTGAAGTTGCTAGCCTCGTGCTGACGAGAAGCCAATTGTTGTGTGGCATCTTCGAGCAACGCTTTTGTATCGGCAAGTTCTCCCGCGAGCTGTTGATGACGATTTTCCAGCCCAGCCAGATGCTTTTCCCGGGCGACCAGAAGGTTGAACTGGCGTCTTGCAGTTGGCGACATGCCAAAACCCAGCAGCGTACGTCGAATCGTTGCCCGCCGGTTAACGGTGGGAAGCGCCATTTCAAGCCTGGCGCCGGATTCCGTGATGGTGAAGCTGAATTCCGGTGAATCACTGCCGAGCTTTGGCGGCAGGCTGAGAATCTGCCCGGCCAGTAGTCTGAGTGATGCCATTGACAGCGCCTGTTCGGCCATGCTCATCGAGATGTCGAGATGAGTATCGCTGGAGTCATCGACATGGATTTTGATCGGCAACGTGCCGATCAGACTGGTCGCGGGGTCAAGCAGTGACCGGATCTGTGAGCACGGTGTTGGTGAAGCGGCTGCATTGACCAGCCAGGGTTTGAAGTCCGCATGTTTCCAGGCTTCTGCGCCCACTTCGATCATCTCGTCGTCACCGAGCCAGGCGCCCAGATTTGCGTGAATCAGTGCGACGACATCCCAACTGATCATGCGATCTTTTTCGAGTAGCGTTGCCTGATCCAGGGGGCAATGGTTGAGCAGGTGTTTCTCTGGGATGCGCCGTCGGCGACAAACATCAAATAGCCATCGCACGTACCGGGATGACACAGGGTCCTGCTCATTATTCATGCAAGTATGGTATCAGATTGAGGTCAATTTCGGCTCTGCAATTTTTCGACGAGACGGCGATGAAGATTGTCGAAACCGCCATTGCTCATGATAACGACGTGAGTGGTGCCATGTTCAATTGCGTCGAGTGCCGCCGTGATGATCTGTTGGGTATCGCTTACCACTCGACCCGATAGCCTGGTCATGTCCCATTGGATGTCCGTGGGCTGAGACCAGATGACGTCGTCAGCAGCCTGGGTAGCATCGTTGAGCGTTTCCTGGTGGTGGAAGCCGCCGCGCATGGTATGCGATCTGGGTTCGATGATGGCAAGAATCCGCTGCTGGCGAGCCTTGCGTCTTAATCCTTCAAGCGTCGATCTGATCGCCGTCGGATGGTGGGCGAAGTCGTCGTAGACGGTCGTGTGTGCGTTCTGATAGATCACTTCCATGCGCCGCTTCACGCCGCTAAATTCACACAGTGCCTTGCAGGCAGCACCAGGTGCCACGCCGACGTGGCGGCTGGCAGCAATGGCAGCAAGTGCATTGAGGATGTTGTGTCGGCCAGCCATTGCCCAGCGGACCTGGCCCACCGTCTGACCATTGACTGTCACTTCGAACTCGCTGTCGTCAGCGCTGATGTTGCGTGCCTGTACTTCTCCGTCCTGCAAACCGAACCGGACCACATCGGACCAACAGCCTCGATCGAGGACATCGTCGACATTGTCATCCTGGGCAGGGGCAATGATCTGACCGTTGTCGGGGACCGTTCTGATCAGCAGGTGAAACTGTTGTTTGATGTCTTCCAGACTATCGAATATGTCGGCGTGGTCGTATTCGAGATTGCCAATGATTGTTGTTTGCGGACGGTAGTGCAGGAACTTGGAGCGCCGATCAAAATAAGAGGTGTCGTATTCGTCTGCCTCGATCACAAAAAAATCTGTCTCGCCGAGCCGGGCTGATTCGGTGAAATTTGCCGGTACGCCCCCCACCAGAAACCCTGGTGCAAGGCCTGCCGATTCGAGAATCCAGGCCGTCATGCTGGTGGTGGTGGTCTTGCCGTGAGTTCCTGCGACGGCGATGACCCAGCGGTCGGCCAACAGGTGGCGGCCCAGCCATTCGGCGCCAGAGGTGTAATCGACCCCGGTTCTGAGCACATGTTCCAGCGCCGGGTTTCCCCTCGGCAGATTGGCATTGCCGACGATGACCAGGTCAGTGTCGGCAGGAAAGTGGTCTGGCTGGTAGCCCGTCGACAGAGCGATGCCAGCGCTTTCCAACTGCGTGCTCATCGGTGGGTAGACGTTCTCATCGCTGCCGGTGACAGTATGACCCAGCTGTTTTGCCAACAGCGCAATGCTTCCCATCAATGTGCCGCAGATGCCGAGGATGTGGATATTCATGGTCAGCCTGGCGTCGTTTGTAAGGGAAAGATCGCGTAGGTCGTTGCGATGGCGAGCAGTTCGATACCGAAAGCGGTGGCGATACCAAGGGCCAGGCTGATATCGGCGGCGCGATGGAGGATGTGCCCAGCAATGGTCAGCCACCATACGAAGATGCCAAGAAATACACTTTCCAGCACCAGCGTCAGGGTCGCGGATTCTAGCTGGGCCATCAGCAGCAGGATCGGCAGTGTCAGTAGCAGGATGAGTGTATTGGCACCGAACAGGGCCGTCAGTGTCTGCTGCAGCCGGTCCGGCACGGATTTGAACAATAACAGTGCACCGACGATACCGATCTCCACGGCCAGGCCGATCATGACAAAGGCGGTAGCTTTGGCGATGCCGATGTCGTTGCGGCTGATGAGGTTGATTGTCAGCGCGGTCACCACATACAGCACGAAGGTTGTTGCCAGGACAAAGGTGGTGCGTGGTAACCGTTCAGGCCCGTCCCGCAGCAGGCACATCTGCCAGTAGAAGAGGATGATTTCCCGCATGCTGTCCGTGGCTCAAGAAGCAGCGGGAGATTTTACATGACTTGTATCAATGAAGCCTGCGTTTGCCTTGAGATATACTGCGCCGGTTTCTGGGATTATTGGTTGCGTGATGTCGGAACAGACGGGTTATAACTACAGGGTTGTCAAGCAGTTCGCCCTGATGACGGTGGTGTGGGGTATTGTCGGGATGCTGGTGGGCGTATTGCTTGCCGCGCAGCTCACCTGGCCTGTGTTCAATACCGAACTTCCCTGGTTTCATTTTGGCAGGCTGAGACCGCTGCATACCAACGCGGTGATTTTTGCCTTTGGCGGCTCTGCGCTCTTCGCCACGAGCCTGTTTGTGGTGCAACGAACCTGCCAGGTCCGGTTGATTTCCGATGGTCTGGCCGCGTTTGTATTCTGGGGCTGGCAGCTGGTCATTGTCTCCGCGGCGGTGACCCTGCCGCTCGGTCTTACCACTTCGAAGGAATACGCCGAGCTGGAATGGCCCATCGACATTCTGATCACGCTGGTGTGGGTCGCCTATGCGATATTGTTCTTCGGTACGCTGGCGAAACGAAAAACCCAGCACATCTATGTTGCCAACTGGTTCTTTTCCGCCTTTATCGTGGCGGTGGCTATTCTCCATATTTTTAACAGCCTCGCGCTGCCGGTCACACTGACCAAGTCCTATTCCGTCTACGCCGGCGCCATCGATGCGATGGTGCAGTGGTGGTACGGCCACAATGCGGTGGGCTTTTTCCTGACTGCCGGGTTCCTGGGCATGATGTATTACTTCGTCCCGAAGCAGGCCGACCGGCCGGTTTATTCCTATCGGCTCTCGGTGGTTCATTTCTGGGCACTCATTGCCGTCTACGTCTGGGCCGGTCCGCACCACCTGCATTACTCGGCGCTGCCCGACTGGGCCCAGAGTCTGGGAATGGTGATGTCGCTGGTCCTGCTGGCGCCGTCCTGGGGTGGCATGATCAACGGCATCATGACCCTGTCAGGCGCCTGGGACAAACTACGTACGGATCCCATCCTGAAATTCCTGATCGTGTCCCTGTCCTTTTACGGCATGTCCACGTTTGAAGGTCCAATGATGTCGATCAAGTCGGTGAACTCATTGTCCCACTTCACTGACTGGACAGTCGGACATGTTCATTCCGGTGCGCTCGGGTGGGTGGCGATGATCTCGATCGGCTCGATGTATCACCTGATACCGATCATGTATGGCAAGAAGGCGGGTGACATGTACAGCGAGAAGCTGATCGATATCCACTTCTGGTTGTCCACCATCGGTACCGTGCTTTATATCGCTTCCATGTGGGTCAACGGGCTGATGCAGGGATTGATGTGGCGGGCCGTGAACAGCGATGGCACGCTGACATACAGTTTTGTTGAGTCCGTCGAAGCGAGCTTCCCCGGCTATGTGGTTCGTTTTGTCGGCGGCACCATATTCTTCGTTGGCATGCTGGTGATGGCTTACAACGTCTGGATGACGGCTCGGTCAAACCCTGAAGAAACGGCGGAGCCGACGGTGGTGGGGGCAGCAGGCGCATGAACGCATTTATCGAGAAAAACCTGCCGGCACTGCTTGCTCTGATTCTGATCGCCGTGAGCTTCGGCGGTGCCATCGAGATTCTGCCCCTTATGACCCAGGATGTTGTGACAGAGCCTATCGAGGGACTTGAGCCGCTGTCTCCACTCGAACTCGAAGGCCGTGACATCTACATTCGTGAGGGTTGCAACAACTGTCATTCGCAGATGATTCGGCCATTGCGGGCAGAGGTGGAGCGATACGGTCACTACACCGTCGCGGGAGAGCTGGTCTACAACCATCCGTTTCTGTGGGGCTCAAAACGAACCGGGCCCGATCTCGCCCGGGTCGGTGGGCGCTACAGTGACAGCTGGCACCGCGCACACCTTTTCGATCCCAGGTCCGTGGTACCCGAATCCAACATGCCGGCATTCCCGTGGATATTTGAGCGCGAGCTGGATGGCAGCACGACGGCTCGCAAACTGGAAGTATTACGAACACTCGGTGTCCCCTATACCGATGAGCAGATCGCGTCGGCTGCTGAGTCCGTCGCAGGCAAGAGTGAAGCCGAGGCGCTGATCGCCTACCTGCAGCAGCTTGGCACGCTGATCCAGGAACGGAGGTAGATCATGGATATCAATGATATGCGTGGGCTCGCTACCTTGCTGTGCATGGTCGGGTTCTTGAGTGTCGTCTGGTGGGCCTACGGCCCGTCACGGAAGTCCTACTTCGAGGATGCTGCCGACATTCCGTTCAAAGAAGATAGAAGCGGGGAGCAAGACAGTGAGTAGTCTGGTCAGCGCCATTGTGATTATCGGCACGCTCGGTTCGCTGCTGGTTTTTTTTCTGATTCTTCACCTGAACCGGCATATTGCGAGGCCCGGGGAGACCACGGGGCATGTCTATGACGGCATTGAGGAATATGACAACCCGCTGCCATCCTGGTGGTACTGGGCGTTTTTGCTCAGCATCATTTTCAGCGTCGGTTACCTGCTGTGGTATCCGGGGTTGGGCAACTTTGCCGGTCTTGCCGGATGGACCAAGGTGGGTGAGCTGGAGCAGACCATGGCTGAGGCTGAGGCGAGGTATTCGCCGATCTTCGCCCAATACCGCGAAACTGCGGTGGAAGAACTTGTCACCGACGCCGATGCACTCAAGATTGGCCGGCGACTGTACGCGACCAACTGTTCTGTTTGCCATGGCGCAACCGGCCAGGGGAGTTATGGCTTCCCTAATCTGACCGATGAAGAATGGCTCTGGGGTGGCTCGGGCGAACAGATCAAGACCAGCATCCTGCAGGGCAGGATGGCGATGATGACGCCGTGGCTCGGTGTCCTGGGTGAGCAAGAGGTGCATGATGTCGCCAGCCATGTCATGTCGATGGCCGGCAGGGATATGGACGAGGCGGAAGTTGCCCGCGGCCAGCAGACTTTCATGACCTATTGCGTGGCCTGCCATGGGCAGGATGGTAAAGGTAATGTTTTTCTGGGCGCACCGGATCTGACCAACGAGATTTGGCTCTACGGAAACTCCAGGCTGCATATCGAACACACCATCAAACAGGGTCGCAGCGGTGTGATGCCCGCCTTCGGCAAGCAACTCGGTGATGACAAGGTGCACATTCTCGCCGCCTATGTGAAGAGTCTGTCCCGAAGTAACCCGGAGCAGTCCGAATAGGGTGGCGTTATGCTGGAGCAAATCCCAGCCGAAGAGCTAGCGCCGGAAACAGACTCGCGCGTTCTCAACCTTTATGAGAAGCGCGAAAAGATCTTCACTCGTTCCGTTGAGGGCTTCTACCAGCGTGTGCGGCTGTTTACCGGCTGGCCTCTGTTGCTGGGATATTTTCTGTGCCCGTGGATTCTGATCGATGGCCGACCAAGTATTCTGTTCGACCTTCCCGCGCGCAAGTTTCACGTTTTCTGGCTGACGCTGTGGCCCCAGGATTTCATGTTGCTTGGTTGGGCGCTGATCATCGCGGCGTTCCTGCTGTTTTTAGTGACAACGCTGTTCGGCCGCGTCTGGTGCGGCTATACCTGCCCGCAGACGGTGTGGACTGCCGTGTTCATGTGGGTGGAACAGATGGTGGAAGGCGAGCGGCATGCCCGTATCCGGCTGGACCGGTCGCCATGGTCGCTGAGCAAGCTTTGGCGACGAAGCCTGAAGCACGGGATGTGGCTGGGGTTTGCACTGCTGACCGGGATCACATTTGTCGGCTACTTTTACAGCATTCGTGACCTGGTCCTGGATGCGGTCCATTTTAATCTGCCGCTGGTGGCGGCCTTCTGGACTTTTTTCTTTACCGCAGCGACCTATGTTAATGCGGGCTGGATGCGAGAGCAGGTCTGCAAATACATGTGTCCCTATGCCCGTTTTCAGTCGGCAATGTTTGACCACGACACGCTGATTGTTTCCTATGATGCGGCGCGTGGAGAGCCCAGGGGGGCAAGAAAAAAAGGGGCGGATCCAGGCGGCCTGGATCTGGGCGACTGCATCGACTGCCGCTATTGTTTTCACGTCTGTCCAACCGGCATCGACATTCGGGATGGGCTCCAGTACGAATGTATTA
Organism: Pseudomonadales bacterium; assembly: GCA_028281885.1. Lineage (GTDB taxonomy): Bacteria > Pseudomonadota > Gammaproteobacteria > Pseudomonadales > Azotimanducaceae > JANQJA01. The sequence continues at coordinate 66,356 of JANQJA010000002.1, forward strand.
ACTGCGCGTTATGTGTTGATGCCTGCAATTCGGTGATGAAAAAAATGGGTTATGCGCCTGGGCTGATTTCTTACACTACTGAAAATGTGCTTGGTGGGCTCGGATGGACCTGGAAACGAATCAAGGTCGTGGGGTATGGGGCGGCGCTGATCGTCATGACGACGCTGTTCGCATCCACCGTGCTGCTTCGGGTGCCGTTGGAACTGGATGTCGAGCGAGGACGGGGGCAGCTCTACCAGGAAATTCCAGGTGGCCTGATCCAAAATGGCTATACCTTGAAGATCATCAACATGGCGGACATTGATCGCGAGTTCGTCGTTTCGGTCACTGGCGTTCAGGAGGCGCGGTTGCTGCCATCGGATTCGGTGGCGGTTGATGGTGGTTCGATCGGCGAATTTGCTGTTAACGTAGTGGCGAACCCCGATTTGCTCACGGCCATGAACACCACGATCCAGTTTATCGTTGAGTCGACTGACGGTTCGGTAAAGGCGAGCAGCGAAAGCCGTTTTATAGGCCCTGGGCCGGTGGGGTTAATACCATGACCGAAACTGCAGAAACTCGTTGGTTTCAGTATCCTGGCGTCTGGGCGGTATTCCTGATCCCGTTTTCTGCAGTGTTGTTCGGTATCGTGATGCTTGTGGTGACTTCGATCCATCCTGATGACGTGGTCGTTGACGACTACTATAAGGCCGGCATGGCGATCAACCGAAGTCTTGAAATGGACTCGAAAGCAGCCGAACTGGAAGTGCTTGCGCGAGGAGAATTCTCTGCCGACGGCATTCGTTTCAATATATCGGGTGTCGATGACAGCGCCGTGGTATTCCGGTTGTTTCATGTCACTGATCGTGAACGGGATCAAGAGTACATACTTGTGGCGGAGGGGCAGGGTAGCTATTACACCACAGCGGACGGGCTCGAAATTGACTTTGCTCGTCCGGGTGTCTGGTACGCGGAGCTGATCGGCGCGGAAACAAAATGGCGGCTGCGTCGTCGACTGGTCATGCCGATCACTGAGGTAGAGCTTCAACCATGAACAGGATGACCGAATTCAAGGCTTGTCATGCTGGTGAGGTTCAGGAAGCGATAGCTCCTGCCGCGAGCGAGCCCAGGGCTGACCGTAGCATCGCGTTCCGCGAATCTGATCAGCCGCAGGAGGCAGGCAAACGCCTGCTCTCTTTATTCGTGCCTGACATTCGTTGTGCTGCCTGCACACTGCGGATCGAACAGGCGTTGCTGCCGCGCGAAGATGTGAATACCTGTCGCACCAACCTGGCCGAACGACTGGTGACCGTGGAATACCTTGGTTCGGAGCCGACAGCAATTGTGCAGGCTATCGAGTCGCTGGGTTTCACGGCGGTGCCGGACCGTGGCGCGCAGGTTCGCGAGGCCCACCGAGCGGAACGACGTCAAATGCTGATGCGACTCGGTGTGGCTGGTATCGGCATGATGCAGGTGATGATGTTCGCGCTCGCCACCTATCTTGGTGGCGAAGAGGGCATTGCGCCGGCATACCGTGCGCTCATGAACTGGGCGAGCCTTGCGATCACGACTCCTATAGCCCTGTTCAGCGCCATGCCGTTCCACCTTGGCGCGATTCGGGATTTGCGCCAGGGCGCCCTGGGTATGGATGTCCCGGTTTCTCTGGCGATCAGCGCAGCCTTCACGCTCAGTCTCGCGAATACGCTGATGGGTAGCGGCGATGTCTATTATGACTCAGTGGCGATGTTTACCTTCCTGTTGCTGCTGGGCCGGTTCATTGAAATGAGAAGCCGGCACGGCTATGAAGACAGCCGCCTTTTGGCGGACACCCTGTTGCCGGTGGCGGCGCGTCTCCTTGACGGAACCCTGGTGGATGTTCGTGAGGTAACCCCTGGCACGGAGATCAAGGTTCATGCGGGTGAGAATGTTGCCGTTGATGGCTTCGTCGTGACCGGCCAGTCCGTCGTCGATGAGTCTGCGTTCACCGGCGAGAGTGTGCCCGTACCCAAGCGATCCGGTATGCGTGTGCTCGCCGGTTCGAGGAATCTCGATGGTGAACTCGTGGTGTCGTGCACTGTCCCGTTTGATGAGTTCGTGATTAATCGCATCTCGGCGATGTATCGTGAGGCATCCACTTATAAACCCAGATTCGCATCGCTGGCGGACCGAGCGGCGCGCTACTTTGTGGCGGGCATCTTGTCGCTGGCTGTCGGCAGTGGGATCTACTGGTATCTGGCGGGAGGCCCCTGGTTTGTGGTCGCGCTGACGGTATTGGTCGTGTCCTGTCCCTGTGCGCTGTCGCTGGCGACACCGGTTGCCTATTCGGTCGCGCTGAGTTCGTTGCGCCGGTTTGGTGTTGTTGTCGCGGACGGACGTTTTCTGGAACGCCTGGTGGCGACAAGCAGAATTGTCTTCGACAAGACCGGCACATTGACGCGGGGTGCCCTGAGGATCGAATCCATTGAGCTGTTATCACCGGATATCACGGATATTGAGGCGCGCCGTCTGGCGGCGTCGCTTGAGCGGGATAGCAGCCATCCTATTGCCAGGGCGTTTGAGTGCGAGGGTGCGCCGGTCGCCGATGAGTTGAAGGTTGTCCCCGGAGAAGGTGTGGAGGGCGTCGTTGGCGGCCGATTCTATCGCCTGGGCCAGCCAGAATTTGTGCTCGGTCGCCCGTATCAGGCGCCGCAAACGACGGGTATGTGGGTGTTGCTTGGAAGTTCTGAGCTGCCGCTGGCGTGGTTTCGTCTGGATGATGAGGTTCGCGATGAGGCGGGTACCGTTGTGTCGCTGCTCAAGGCAGATCGCCGGCTGTCACTGCTCACGGGTGACGGGTCTGCCGAAGCAGAACGGGTCGCTGCCCGGGTGGGTATCGAAGATCTCAGCAAGGGGCTCACGCCGATCGAAAAACTTGAAATGGTACGTGGGTATCAGGCGGCTGGTGATGTCGTGCTGATGGTGGGCGACGGCATTAACGATGCCGGTGCGATGTCCCAGGCGGACGCTTCACTGGCTGTCAGCCCCGTGGACATCATGGTGCAGCAGGCGGCAGATGCGACCTTGTTGCGTGCTGATCTCAAGGCCATCCCGGTGTTGCTAGAGTTTGCCGCCCGGGTTCGGCGGACGATCTGCCAGAATGTGTTCTGGGCGATCGGCTATAACCTGAGCGTGATCCCGCTCGCTGTAACCGGTGTGCTCAGTCCCTGGATGGCGGCACTGGGAATGTCCGCGAGTTCCATGCTGGTGGTCATCAATGCCAACAGGCTGGGCTGGTTGCATGGGCCAGGTGCGCTCGCCGGAGATCTGCAATGGAAATAGTGTTTGTTTTGGTGCCGGTCAGTCTGGTGATCGTCGCCGGGGCGCTATACGCGTTCGTTTGGTCTGTTCGCAATAACCAGTACGAGGACCTTGAGAAGGAAGGCCAGCGAATTCTATTCGATGAAGACCCGAACGAGAGGAGGACGGAGTCGTGAATCACATAATCGGTATTCTGTTTGGTCCCAGGCAGGAATGGGAACGAATTCGGGATGAGGACGTGGGTATCGTCAAACAGTTTCTCGGCTACATCATGATCGTCAGTTTGTTGCCGCCAGTCGCCTGGTACTTTGGCGCGACTGAAGTGGGCTGGAATCTTGGCGATCGCAATATCCGTATTACTCAGGACAGCGCGGTGCAGATTTCGATTCTGTTCTATCTGGCGATCCTGTCGGGTATAGGCGTTCTGGGCTATATGGTGCACTGGATGTCAGAGACCTATGAGGCAGAGGCATCCACTCTCTCGAAGGGTATTGCGATCTCGGCCTATACGCTGACCCCCTTGTTGCTGGTGGGCAGCATCGGCTTTTATCCGTTGCTCTGGCTCGACATTCTGGTGGGTTGTGCGGCGGCGGGATATACAGTCTATCTGCTCTATATAGGGGTGCCGATCGTCATGAGGATTCCGCCGGACCGTGGCTTCCTGTTTGCCAGCGCCATGGTTGGGGTCGGTCTTGTGCTGACGGCGGCGTTGCTTGGCGCGACGGTCATACTTTGGGAAATGGGCGCGATGCCCGTCTTTACGGAGTAGGGGATTCCTGTCTTAGCCCCTGCAATACGGTGCTCTCAACGGCGTCCTCTACATGGTGCCGTCAACGCTATTCTGTCAACACATGGGTGACAATACGACGGCGGCAGTTTCCCTGGGGATGGTGGTATCGAATCCGTCCATGATCTCCGCGACAATCGGCAGCATCTGAACCCGCTGGCGGCCGGAGGGCGTGGTCGCCTTGGCGTAGAAGGTCATTTCGCCAATCTCCAGCTGGACCACGGGTTCTTCTTTCAGATTGAGGTACCAGTCGGGCTTGGATTTGCGCCGTGCATTCGTTGCGATGACCACGTAGTCGTCACCAAACCGCCGGTAGCTGAGCAGCGTCGCCTCGGGCCGGCCGGAGTACCTGCCCTGGGTAATCAGCACGAGTTTCGATGCCTCCGCAACCGCCGGACTCGTATCTGTTCCCATTACCATTGAACCCGCCATAACCGTCATCCTCCATCAGACTAGTACAAGAATTGACCAGTCTTGAGGGGAGAATAAGGCCAAGTGGGTCATCAAAGCTGTGACGTACGTCACAGCTTGGTAAACGAAAGATTAGCCGTCCGGGAGTCCCAGCACTCGCTTGCTGATGATATTCATCTGGATTTCGTTGGTTCCGCCATAAATCGTCACCGCGCGGTTGCTGAGCCAGTTCTTGGTGTGCTCGAGTTCGGCCGGGGTGAAGGTATCGCCCTGCCAGCCGATGCCCTGGCTGCCCATGAGCCTGGCTTTGAGCTCTGAGCCGTCGCGAGCGAGGGTGGATCCGACCAGTTTAAAGATGGAGGTCAGTTCGGCGGGTGTTCGGCCCGAGCTGTTCTCCGCCATGGCGCGCCGCGCCGTGAGCTGGAACGCGCGTTCTTTCATGCTGTGGCTGAGGACATCGTCGCGATAGCCCCCCAGGGTGTTGTCATCGCCCACGTATTGCCTGGCCAGTTCCACCAGCTCGTTACGCCGTTTCTGGCCCTTCTTGCGCTTGTTGTCTCCGCCGTTGCGCAGGCCGCCGATGCCGGAACGCTCGAATTGCAACAGTCGCTTGCCGACGGTCCAGCCCTTGTTGAGTTCGCCGATGAGGTCGTCGCGCTTGGCGATCGCGTTATCGAAGAATGTCTCGCAGAAGGGGGAAGAACCGCTGATGAGCGAGATAGGCTTGATCGTGACACCTGGTTGTTTCATATCGAGCAGCACGAAGCTGATGCCGTCGTGCTTGGGTGCATCCGGGTCTGTTCTCACGAGGGCAAACATCCAGTCGGCATACTGGGCGCCTGAGGTCCAGATTTTCTGGCCATTGATGACGAAATGATCGCCTTCCAGGACTGCGCGGGTTTTCAGCGACGCGAGGTCTGATCCGGCACCGGGTTCGGAATAACCCTGGCACCATTGGACTTCGCCTCGACAGATTTTTGGAATATGCCGCTGTTTCTGTTCCTCGGTACCAAACTCCAGCAGCGTAGGGCCGATCATGGAAACCCCCATGCCGCCATACGGAGGTACTGCCTTGATACGCAGCATTTCCTCCTGGAGGATGCGAGCCTCGTCACCGCTCAGTCCACCACCGCCATACTCTGCGGGCCAGGTGGGGGTAATCCAGCCACGCTCGCCCATTGCCTCACACCATTGCTGGCCTTCTTCAGTGCCGAACACCTTGTGTGCGTCTTCCCAGTGAAATGCCCGACCTCGCATGCTCTGTGGGCAAGTTTCTTCCAACCAGGCTCTGGTTTCCTCGCGAAAGGTATCGAGATCTGTCATGGCTCATCCTCTGTGGTCGCCGTGCGGACAACGGCTGCGTTGCCGCATGGTAATCGCATTGTCAGCGAGGTAACAACTCAAGGAGCTCATGGATATCGCCCGTGGGAGGGAAGAACATGACGCCGACATCAGTGAGGGATTTGCAAGAAGGAGGTTGCGATGCAACAACAATGAACCGTGTCGTCAGCGGCGCCTGTGCCATGAGTGCGAGAAGTTGTTTTGGACCCAGATGGGTCTGGTCGGCATTGACCAGGACGGCTTCTGCCTCGACCTGCTCCAGTACATCATGCAGTTCTCCCAGCGAGGCTGCGGCTTGCACGGTATTCACGCCGGAACTGTTGATCTGATCGGTCCATTCACAGGGTAATCCGACGCTGAGGATAGTCATCCACCATGTCTCCCGATCGAACTGGTGACGTCAATATTGCGATCTGACAGGAAGAAATTCTTTGACGGGGATCAATGAAGCGCACATCAGGTGTCGAGCACGCTAGAATTCGTCATCGCCCGGGTGGAATCGATTATGGATAGGTACGTTGCGGACAGAATGGTGATTGCCTGGCTGGGAGTGCTTTGCGCCATCCTGGTGGCAATGGTGGTGGTCGGCGGTGTCACCAGACTGACCGGCAGCGGTCTGTCGATGGTGGATTGGCGGCCCATTACAGGCGCGCTGCCACCCCTCAATGAATCCGAGTGGCAGGCAGTGTTCGAGGCCTATAAACAATATCCTCAATATGAGGCGGAAAACGCCGGAATGGATCTGGAGGCTTTTAAGGGGATATTTTTCTGGGAGTACTTCCACCGCCTCCTCGGTCGGGCGATCGGATTGATCTTTTTTGTTCCTCTGGTGATTTTTTGGTTGCGAGGGCAGATCGAGCACCGGTTCAAGGTGCCGCTGGTAATTGCTCTGGTGCTAGGGGGCTCCCAGGGATTGCTGGGCTGGTACATGGTACAGAGCGGTCTGGTTGATATTCCAAGGGTTAGCCACTATCGACTGGCGGCGCATCTGTCACTTGCCTTGGCGATTCTCGCGTATCTGTTCTGGCTTATGCTCAGCATGGCGAGAGTGCCCACCGCGCCCGTGGGCAGAAGCGTTGCCTTGATGATCTGGGTGTTGGCGGGGTTGCTGGTCGCGCAGATTGTGTACGGTGCATTCACCGCCGGCATCAGGGCAGGATATGGCTACAATACCTGGCCGCTGATGAATGGCGAGTTTATGGCGCCCGCCGTTTTCTTTATGAAACCCTGGTGGATCAATCTGTTTGAAAGTACGGCGACGATTCAGTTCATTCATCGCTGGCTCGCTGTCGTTGTCGTGGTGGTCGCGGTCGCTGTGTGGATCGCGGTCAGGAATCAGGGTGTCCAGATTCGCTGGGCGGCGGCGCTGTTTGTCGCGGCATTATTTTGTCAGTTTGGTATTGGCGTACTCACCCTGGTGCACGTGGTGCCCTTGTCTTTGGGTGTATTACATCAGGGGTGGGCCTGTGTCGTTTTGCTTGCCCTTGTGTATTTGGCCTATGCCGCCCGACCTTTGCCCCGAACCTGAATGAAGGTCTGTCTTGGACAAATCAATACGACGCCAGGAGACTTTGATGGCAACCTGGCCGCCATTATTGATGGCATTGATGTGGCTGCTGCCAATGATTGCGATGTTATTGTCTTTCCCGAACTCTGTATTCCAGGTTATCTCCATCAGGACCTGATCTATCACACCGCCTACGTTGATCGAAACCTCGCTGTACTCGATCAGGTGCGGGCGTACACGTTAAAGCTTCCGCCGACGTTACATGTCGTGGTTGGTTTCATCGATCGCAACGAAGGAGCCGGCAAGCCCTTCTTTAATCGTGCTGCAGTGATCTCTGCTGGGGAAATTGTCGGCGTTTACACCAAGCAGCTATTACCTTTTTACGATGTGTTTGATGAGCTTCGTTACTACGAGCCCGGATCAGAACTGCTGACCGTGACGATCGCTGGCCGGGTGGTGGGGATCACCATCTGCGAGGATCTCTGGAACGATAAGGCATCCGATGACTACAGTGCCGAGAACAACCCCTATCAGCGCTACCGGGACGCCGGTGTGAATGTGGTGTTGTCGCTCAACGCATCTCCCTTTGTTCAGGACAAAACCTGGCAGCGCATGCACATGATTGCGCCAGGTACGCTGACGGACATGAGCGTTATCTACGTCAATCAATGGGGCGGTCAGGACGAGCTGGTATTTGATGGTCAGAGTTTTGTGGTGCGAAATGGTGACTTGCTGCACCTTTCCAGATCCGTCGAGGAAAACAGCTTCGATGTCGTGGATCTGGATCAGCCTTCGTTGATTGCAGATGTTTATTTGCCCGAGTTTCGAGAGGCGGTGCGCAACATCAGCGCCGATCTTTATCGTTTGCTCGTCGTTGGTCTGCGGGACTATGCACGAAAGTCAGGGTTCTCCCAAATCGTACTGGCATCGAGCGGCGGGGTGGACAGTGCAGTGGTCTGCCAACTCGCCTGCGACGCCATCGGTGCGAAGAATGTCCACGCGATTCGGATGCCGTCGATTTTTAGCAGCGATCATTCCCGGGACGATGCCATTGCGTTGCATGACGCGCTGGGTTGCTGGGATTACGAAGTCGGCATCGATCATAAGGACATGGTTGAGCGGCTCAATGAGCTGTACCGAATCCATGGTCATCAGGCAGACAATCTGGTTGCATCGGTTGAAACTTCCGGACGCTACAACCATACGGCCGATGAAAATATTCAGGCGAGATTGCGGGACGTTTATCTGATGCATTTCAGTAACGCGTTCGGTGCCATGCCGCTGTCGACGGGGAACAAGACGGAATCTGCGTGTGGCTATTACACCCACTTCGACATGAATTTCAGTTACGCGCCGATCAAGGATCTGTACAAGTTTGAGGTCATGGAGATCGCACAAAACTGTGCTGCCATCCCGGAGAACATCTGGAGAAAACCGCCAAGTGCTGAATTGGCGCCCGATCAGACGGATGAAGCGAGTCTGCTCTCCTATGCCATTCTCGACCCGATTGTCCGCGCCTATGTCGAAGACTACGTCTCAAGATTCGAACCGTTTCTTGCCTGGCTTGAAACGCAGGCGGAAACCGGCAGACACTGCTCGATAGACCCCGACGCACTGGCCCGTTGGACTCGCACAGAATCCGCCGCGGCTGACTTCGATCGCATTATCAGCCTGATGGGCAAGATGGAATACAAGCGCCGCCAGACCTGCCCAGGGACCAAGGTCACCGGGGTCGCGTTCGGCATCGGCCGTCGTATTCCGATTGTCGAAAAGTGGTCCTAGCGCGGGTATTGCATCAAATGCCTGAATTCATGTATCTCCCCGCATTGCTTGACTCAGACGACCAGTCCAGATGACTTGAAGCGATATGCGCGTTAGCTGACCGTAATTGAACGGGGCTGGTTTCGTTCACCTTTCGGAATCCTGAGTTCGAGCACGCCGTTGTTGACCTTCGCGGTGATGCCCTCAGCGTCGGCAGAATCAGGCAATGTGAACTGACGGACAAACGATCCGCTGATTCGTTCGCGACGCTTGAAACCACCCTCTTCTTCCTCCCGCTCGGTACTGCGTTCGCCCCGAATTGTCAGGACGTTGCGGTCCAGGGTGATGTCGACGTCCCTGGGATCGACCCCGGGTACGTCAGCGAGAACCAGAAAGCCTGATTCTTCTTCACGAATATCAATGCTGGGAATCCACGAACTGGTGTCGTAGGTACTGGGCTCGCCTGAAGCGTCGCCGTCAAAGACCCGGGCGAGGTCACGGTGAAGCTGGTTCAAGGCGCCGAGTGGCGAATAGATTAGCTGACTCATGGTGACTACTCCTTAATCGATTGAATGGCTCTGGTCCTACATAGATCTGGCGGCGGATTTTTCAAGAGCTTGAGAAAGAAATAATTATGACCTTGATCAACGCCGGGATCGTCCCCATTGATATACTCTGCAACAGTCAAATACGGGAGATCGTGATGGCGAAATACGCGAAGGTGCTCTTGGCACTGGACTTTCATGGCGACAACGCGGAGATCATTGAAAAAGGATCGGAGATTGCTGCGTCAAACGGGGCGACAACCTACCTGATTCACGTTAACGAACCCCTGGCCATCGCCTATGCTGCGGACGGAATGACCTGGAGTGATCAGGTGGTTTCGCTGGAAGCCAGCCTGAGGAAAGAAGCCCAGACCAAGATGGCGGATGTCGCCAGACGCCTCGATGTTGATGAGGACAACTGTCTGATTCGGGAAGGACGACCATCGACCGAGATCCACAAGGCAGTCGATGAGCTTGGTATAGACCTGATTGTCATGGGAACTCATGGCCAGTCCGGGCTTCAGCTATTGCTGGGTTCAACGGCGACCAGTGTCCTGCACGGTGTGACCTGTGACGTGCTGACGGTCCGAATCGGGGACGATTGACCGGTCAGGCAGGGACCAGATATAGCAGGCAGTCGCGTTTGGCGATAACTGCATCGGTCGTTGCCAGAAATATCGTCACTGGTCTTCGCGTGACCAGTAATCCATCGTCGCTCGCAAAGTAATCGTCGATAGAATCGCCACCGCTGGCGCTGGCAAGCTGTAGTTCGTTGATAGCGGTGGGTTCTGCCCATCCTATCGCGTGTCCTTTCGGCAGGGTTCTAAAGTTGAGCTGGTCAATGGTGTTAAACAGGGTGATGTGGGCAGACTCATCGACCGATGCAGAGTACTGTAGTCGGGTCTGCTCGCCGACGATGAGGCGGTGAGGATGCCGCAGAATCTCCAGCGTTCGATGTTCCCGGTTCAGCAGATCGTCACTTATCGTGAAGGCGTTGATGCCGGCGGCCGCGAGCTGGTCAGCCCGGGGATCCGAGAACCCCCCCACTTCGATGGTCACCACGGGCATGTTGTCGCTTGCCTGTTCGATCAGGGTGCCCAGCTGTAGATCAAGTATGACCAGCCGGTTGCTGAGATGTCCGGCCAGATTCATCGTTTCCTGTGCATCGCGGGTTGCAATCGCAAAGGGTACGCTGTGTGCCGACGTATTGTGGACATCAATCACTGCCTCCGGTTCGAACCCGTGCAGGGTTGTCATGATCTCCCGGGCCAGCTGGTGGTCGGATGAATGACCGGGCGGATCGTCTTTGCTGAAACACCGGTTTAAATCCAGCGACCCGGGCAGGTAGCGATGGGAAAAAATCGGCCTGGTCTGGGCGGCGCTGACCGAGGCGATCAGAATGCCAAGATTGGTGGCAGGGATGTCACCACGTTGCAACAGTTCGAATATCGCCTTCAACCCGGAGGGCTCGTTGCCGTGCAGCAGCGTGACGATCGCCCGGTTTCGATGGGTATCGCGTCCGGGGAGGGTGAACCACGTCGGTCCTTCGAGCGAGTGCAGGAAGTCGATATGACTGGAACCCAGTTGGTCCGGTCCGGGAGCTTCGCGGTGCTGAAGGTGGCGCATGACGTTATTATAGATGCCCTGATCTGATGGCGGTCTGGAATGAAGCTCGAAGAACCTGATTTCACGCTCGGGGTTGAAGAAGAGTACCTGCTGGTCGATCTTGAGACACGCGATCTGGTCAGTGATCCTGCGCCTGAATTGATGCTGGCGTGTATCAATCGTTGTGGTGAGCAGGTCAGCCCGGAATTGATGCGATCCCAGATTGAAATAGGGACACGGGTCTGTACTTCAGTCGCCGAAGCCAGGGGGGAACTGGTCAGGCTCAGGGCTATCATTGTCGAGGAGTGCCGCCGGCACGGCTATGCGCCCCTCGCCGTATCCACCCATCCGTTTGCCCGCTGGCTGGAACAAAAACAGACTGAAAAAGACCGATACAGTGACCTGACTCGTGAGATGCAGGCGGCAGCCCGCCGACTGCTCATCTGCGGCATGCATGTCCATGTTGGCATCGAAAACCGGGAACTGCGCATTGATCTGCTGAATCAGCTTTCCTATTTTCTGCCCCATCTGCTCGCTCTGTCCTGCTCGTCGCCGTTCTGGGAAGGTGAGAACACCGGGCTCAAGTCGTATCGCCTGACGGTGTTTGACAGTCTGCCGCGCACCGGCCTGCCGGAGCAGTTCGCCAGCTATGGCGAATATGAACGGCATGTGAGTGTCCTGGTGGAAGCGGGACTCATTGAGGATGCGACGCGCATCTGGTGGGATGTTCGTCCCAGCGCCCGCTTCCCCACTCTCGAAACACGGGTGATGGATGTCTGTACCAATCTCGACCATGCGGTAAGTCTTGTGGCGCTAACGGTCTGTCTGATGCGGATGCTCTACCGGCTCAGACGAGACAATCAACGCTGGAGGGTCTATGCGGACATGCTGATCAATGAGAATCGCTGGCGTGCCATGCGTTATTCGTTCGATGAAGGCATGATTGACCTCGCCAAGAGTGAAGTGGTGCCCTTTGATGAGTTGCTGGATGAACTGATCGGGTTTATTCGGGAAGACGCCGAAGTGCTCGGTTGCGTGGATGAGATTGAAGCCTTGCACGACATTCTGGTGGACGGCACCAGTGCCCATCGGCAGCTTCAGATATATGGCCAGGCACTTGCCGAGGGTTTGTCGGCAGACGAGGCATTGACCCGCGTGGTGGACTGGCTTGCCCAGGAGACTGCCCGGTCTCTGTGAGTTGAAGATGTAGTAACAGGAGTTAGCATGTCAGGAAAGAATATCTTCTACGCCCAGAGCGGGGGCGTGACCGCGGTGATCAATGCCTCGGCCTGCGGGGTCATCGAGACGGCGCGCCGCAACCGAAAGTTCGGCAAGGTCCTGGCTGGCCGTAACGGCATTATCGGTGCTCTGAGAGAAGAGTTGATCGACACCTCGAAAGAGTCGGTGCAGGCGATAAAGGGTTTGCGCTATACACCTTCCGGTGCCTTTGGCTCCTGCCGCTACAAGCTCTCTGCCGTGGAGAATAACCGGCGTGAGTATGAGCGACTGATCGAAGTGTTTCGGGCCCATGAGATTGGCTATTTTTTTTACAATGGCGGCGGCGACAGTCAGGACACGGCGAACAAGGTGGCTGAATTCAGTCGTGCGGCAGATTATCCGATCACCTGTATTGGAATTCCCAAGACGGTCGACAATGACCTGCCCCTCACTGACTGTTGCCCGGGCTTCGGCTCCGTTGCCAAGTATGTCGCAGTTTCGACTCTGGAGGCGGGGCTTGATGTCGCGTCGATGGCAGAGTCTTCCACCAAGGTATTTGTGCTCGAAGTGATGGGGCGGCATGCCGGCTGGATTGCGGCGGCGGCGGGTCTGGCCGGTGACAAGCGAGGGGAGCCGCCTCATGTGATCCTGTTTCCGGAGATCGCGTTCGATCAGGAGCGGTTCCTGGCGCGCGTGAAGACCTGTGTGGACCGGTACGGTAGCTGCGTCATCGTGGCGTCTGAAGGTGCCCAGTATGCCGATGGCCGATTTCTTGCCGATGCGGGAAGTATGGATGCCTTTGGCCATACTCAACTGGGCGGGGTGGCCCCGACACTGGTCGACATGATCAGGACGGCGCATGGCTACAAGTGTCACTGGTCGGTGGCTGATTACCTGCAACGGGCCGCGCGCCATATCGCATCAGCGACCGACGTTGAGCAGGCCTATGCCGTCGGCAAGGCGGCGGTTGAGTTTGCGGCCGAAGGCAGAAATGCGGTCATGCCGATTATCCGCAGGGGGAAAGGCAAGCACTATCGCTGGAGTATCGATGAGGCGCCTCTGTCCAGAGTGGCCAACGTTGAACGCAAGATGCCGCGCTCCTATATCAGCGCGGATGGCTTTGGCATTACGGGGAAGGCAAGGGAATATCTGGCGCCCTTGATCCGCGGTGAAGACTATCCGACGTTCAAGAACGGCGTACCCGTCTACTCGCGCTTGAAGAACCGGCTGGTCAGAAAAAAGTTGCCGGCTTTTGATATCGAGGGCTGAGCCAAGAAAATAGAAAGAACAAGAAACAAAAAAGGCGACCCTGAGGCCGCCTTTTTTTATGGCGCTTTTGCGATTAGTGCTTTGCGACTACAGCAGCGGCGCAATCACCAGCGAAACAATCGCCATGACGTTGATGAGAATATTCATCGACGGGCCTGACGTGTCCTTGAAGGGGTCGCCAACGGTGTCACCGACAACCGCTGCCGCGTGAACCTCTGAACCTTTGCCGCCAAGGTTGCCTTTCTCAACATACTTCTTGGCGTTATCCCAGGCACCGCCCGCATTGGCCATCATCAGCGCCAGCAGGACACAACCCAGAAGGGCGCCAGCAAGCATGCCGCCCAGGGTTTCCGCACCCAGCGTAAAGCCTACCAGCGGAGGCATCGCAACCGCGATCACACCGGGCAGGACCATCTTCTTGAGTGCTGCCCGGGTGGCGATATCGACGCAGCGAGCACTGTCAGGCTGGGCGTTACCTTCCATGAGCCCCGGAATTTCACGGAACTGTCGGCGGATCTCTTCGATCATCTCCATCGCCGCGTCACCCACCGCAGTCATGGTAATCGAGGCGATCAGGAACGGCAGGATGCCACCGATAAACACACCGGTCAGCACACTGGGGTCGGATAGCTCAAGATTGAAGCTATCGTTGGTGTGGTGCATGGTCTCGACAAAAGCGGCAATGATGGCCAGCGCGGCCAGCGCGGCTGCGCCGATGGCGAAGCCTTTGCCGATCGCCGCGGTGGTGTTGCCGACCTCGTCCAGACTGTCGGTAATCTCCCGGATATCGGGGCCGAGTTCCCCCATTTCGGCGATGCCGCCGGCGTTGTCGGCGACAGGACCATAGGCGTCTAGCGCCATGGTCATGCCAACCGTGGCGAGCATGCCGACGGCGGCGATGCCAACACCGTAGAGACCCGCGAGATGTGTCGATATATAGATGATCGCGCTGATCGCGAGAATGGGGATGACAACTGACTGCATGCCAACGGCAAGTCCGGTGATCATGACGGTCGCTGTACCAGTGCGACCTGACTCGGCAATGCGAACGACCGGTGCCTTGGCAGTGTAGTACTCGGTGACGACACCGATGAGCACACCGCCAGCCGTACCGGCGATGATTGCGAAGAACACTTCAATCGAAATGCCTGTCATTGATGTGAGGCCAAAAGCCGCAATAATGAGAACCGCCGCTGACACCTGGTGACCAACGCGAAGCGCTGTTTCGGGCGCGCTGCCCGACATGGCGCGGACAATGATGATGCCGATGATCGAGCAGATCAGACCGACGGAAGCGAGGCCCAGTGGCAGGAACATGAGTGCGGCCTGACCGCTGTCTGGCGCCAGTTCCGTAATGCTGTATGGGCCGACGACTGCCAGTGTTGCCGCAATGGCTATGGTGGCGATCATCGAACCGCAATAGGATTCGAAAATATCTGAACCCATGCCGGCAACGTCGCCGACATTGTCACCGACATTGTCAGCAATCACGCCGGGGTTGCGGGGATCGTCTTCGGGGATTCCAGCCTCGACCTTACCTACCAGGTCGGCACCGACGTCGGCGCTCTTGGTGTAGATACCGCCGCCGACACGTGAAAACAGTGCCACGCTCGATGCGCCCATACCGAAGCCATGGATTGCCTCGGCTTTTTCCGGGTCGCCACCGAAAAACCAGTACAGGGAACCCAGGCCCAGCAGACCCAGGGAGGCAACACAGAGGCCCATGATGGAGCCGCCGTAAAAAGCAACGGTGAGGGCGCCGGCCGGACCGGTGGTCTGTGCCGCGGCCGTGGTGCGGACATTCGCTTTGGTGGCAGAGAACATGCCGAGGTAGCCGGCAGCCGCCGAGGACACGGCGCCGACGGCAAAGGCGAGGGCAGTATTGAAGCCCAGTGGGGAAATCAGAATGATCAGGAAGAGCGGTCCGGCGAACATCGCCAGCATCAGGTACTCCCGATGCATGAACACCATGGCTCCCTCATGGATCAGATCCGCGATGGCTTTGATCTTGTCTCCGCCTTCCGAGTACCGGGTCATCAGTACATAGATAATGAAGGCACAGACGAGGCCAAGAACGCCCATCGCGGGCGGTATCATCGACATGTTACTCATAGGGTCCTTTCCGGTTGGTTGGTCTTGTTGTGTAGAAAGCGGGCTATATTACCGGACTGTCCGTTGAATGGAACAGCGGCTATGGCGACGGGTCAGCCCTCGCTGGGTCAGCCCTCGCTGAGTAATCTTCTAAGATCGATGATGGCCGCGTTTGCCCGTGAGATGTGTGAACCCATGACCAGCGAATGGTTGGCCAGCATGCCGAGCCCGCTGCCATTCAGGATAATGGGGCTCCATAGTGTTTCCTGGGTCGGTTCAAGCTCACGGATCACCTGCTGCAGGCTGATCAGCGCATTCTTGTTTTCGAGCACGTCACGAAAGTCGATTTCTATGGCGCGGAGCAGGTGAATCAATGCCCAGGTGGTGCCGCGAGCTTCGTAGAACACGTCATCGCGCTCATGCCAGGGGGTCTTGACGATGTTGTCGGCTCGGGTTGGTGTTGATTGTCTTGCCGCCGCCTCGCCGGCAAGCGAGGTGTCGAGCTGGCGCTTGCCGATGCTTGCGGAAAGCCGCTGGGACAGGCTGCCCAGCCTCGTTTCCACCTCCGCCAGCCAGATACGCAGGTTATCGGCGCGGGCGTAAAACTGGGCTGATTGCTGGTCTTCGTCGCCGAGCCGTTTCAGGTAGGCTTCCAGCGCAACGATCCCGCGTCGATACTCGCCTTCAGTATCCGGCAGTATCCAGCTCTCGCTGTCAAAATAAAACTGGTTTTCTGCCGCCACCAGGTCGACATCTTCCGTCGATTGCGACTGCGAGCGTGACAGGTTGTTTCTGAGGGTGCGGGCCATGTCCCGTACCTGGACCAGAACGCCGAATTCCCAGTTCGGCACGTTGTCCATCCAGGCGCCCGGCGGCATCAGGTCATTGGACAGGTAGCCGCCGCGCTTGTCGAGCAGTGTCTCCGATAGTCGCATCATGGTGGCAACGGTGGTGGTTCCGGTGACCTGCCTGACACCGAGGGCCTGGGTTTTCTGTGTCGTGGTTTCCGTGACGCTGAACAGCGAAGGTTCATGATCCCAGATAAACCCAACGATGCCGATGATCAGTAACAGGCCTGTTACGATGGCAATAGTACTGCGGCCCAGACTGCTGACCAGGCCTTCCTGATCCAATGCATCAGAGATTCGCTCTTTCCAGGTGGTCATGTCAGCGGCGCCAGTCGGTTCGAGAAGTGAAAACTCATGGTAACGGAATTAGGTGCCAGGGTCGTCCTCATAGACCAGTAGCACCATGGGTCGAGGCGACAGTTCCAGCCTGGCCCGGACCCTCAGTTCGGTGGCGTTGTTCATTTGCTGATAGATCCATCTCCCTTCTGCGTCAGTGCGGGCCCGAATAATCACCAGGGCACTCTTGGCGGCGGCCTGCTGTGCCAGCTGTCCCAGGCGCGCGGAGATGTCATCGTTGCGCCGGTTGAGCGCATCCGTTGGCAGGGCGAAACGATCATTGATCGATGCCGCCAGCTCGTCGATGCGTGCGCCAACGGACAGAATGCCGGGATGGCGATCGTCGACGGAACTGGCACTGGCCAGATAGTGGCGGGCCTGGCGGATGTATCCCGCTTCGGCCTTGGCCAGTGCCCAGATCAGGTATTGCTCGACGATGGCTGCGATGCCTGCTTCAGCCGCCGGGTTGCCGGGGTCCAGCGTCAGCACGCGTAGGTATCGGTAGTAGGCACTATCTTCCACTGGTGTTGTCAGACGGTGCTCGTCGAGGGCGAGTTCCGCCTCGGATAGCAGGACGGGGATTTCCGGATGATCGGCTGATCCTGACGTGTCTGCCGCAACGTTCTCGTTCGTTGGCGGCAACAGTGGCGGGAGTGTCCCACCTGACCGAAGGTCGCAACCAGTGACCAGGACGGCTAGGGAGATGAGCGCCAATCGCTTATGGTAGATTCGCGACATTCGAGGCCAGACGATGAAAAACTGCTGTTATCTTATCCTGCTCAGTCTGCTGGCCGTACCGGCGTCCGCACTGGAGCTGCCCGGTCAGGTCAGGATTCTGCCGGTTGACCAGGCATTTCGGCTCACCAGCTACTGGCAGAACGACCGTGTGCTGGTGCGATGGCAGATGCCGCCTGGATACTACCTGTACCGTCACGCCTTCGCGCTGTCGAGCACCGACGGTGACGAACTGGTATTCCGGCTGCCCGCGGGACAGCCTGCCCGGGACGAACACTTTGGCGACGTGGAGATCTATTTTGATGATCTGACCCTTGAAGCCGGGGTCGCCGATGTCGATGGCGTACTGATTCGATATCAGGGCTGCGCGGACGCTGGCTATTGTTATCCGCCACAACAGCGGCGCCTGTCGGCGGAGGAAAGTCTTTACTAAAGATGGCCTTTTCGCCGGCAGAGGTGCCGGCATCTTCCGCGAAAGTGCTAAGATCGTCGGAAAAATCAGCCGAAGAAAGCAATGGCAACCATCCTCGTAATACATGGTCCCAACCTGAACCTGCTGGGTTCTCGCGAACCGGAACTCTATGGCCGCGAGACGCTATCCGATATTGACGCCAGTCTGGTGCAATCGGCCGAGTCTGCCGGACATAACCTGAGCACGTTTCAATCCAATGCGGAGCACGAACTGATCGGCGCGATCCATGGTGCGCGTGGCAAGGTTGACTTCATCATTATCAATCCCGGCGCGTTCGGTCATACCAGTATCGCGCTTCGAGATGCGTTGCTGGGTGTGGAGATCCCGTTTGTTGAAGTGCATTTGTCGAATGTCTACCGGCGGGAAGATTTTCGCCAGTATTCTTATCTTTCCGACGTTGCGGTGGGCATGATCACGGGTCTGGGCGCCAAGGGTTATCGGCTGGCACTGGATGCGATCGTTGAGAGGCTCAAAAACTGATGGATATCAGGAAAGTCAAAAAGCTGATTGAACTCATGGAAGAGTCGGACATCGCGGAGATCGAGGTCAAGGAAGGTGAGGATGCCGTGCGCATCAACCGATATGGTTCGGGTGTGGTGGCAACGCCGGTTGCCGCTTCCGCCGGGTCCGCTCCGTCCGGGCCCTCTGCGCCGAAACCGTCGGCAAGTGGTGGCCATCTGGTTCGGGCAGCCATGGTAGGGACGTTTTACCGGGCTCCGTCGCCGGAATCACCGCCCTATGTTGACGTCGGGGATCGGGTCAGGGTGGGCGACACACTTTGCATCATCGAATCCATGAAAATGATGAATGAGATCAAGGCTGACCGGGCCGGGCGTATCGAGGCCATTCTTGTTGAGAACGGGCAGCCGGTGGAGTTCGATCAACCGATCATAACCATTAGCTGATTGATGGCACTGTCCCGGATTCTTATCGCTAACCGAGGCGAGATCGCACTACGAGTTCTTCGAGCCTGCCACGAACTTGGGATTGAAGCGGTCGCTGCCTACACCCAGGCAGATCGCGGTCTGCGCCACCTGGACCTTGCCGATGATGCTGTTTGTATCGGCCAGTCGAGCTACCTCGACCAGACTGCGTTGATTGCCGCAGCGCAATCTCGCCAGTGCGATGCCATCCATCCGGGATACGGCTTGTTGTCGGAGAACGCCGAGTTTGCGCGGGCGGTGAGCGACGCCGGTCTGACTTTCATTGGTCCATCGGCCGATACCATGGCCAAGATGGGCGACAAGTGGCTTGCCCGCGACCTGGTTGCCTCGTTGGGGCTATCGGTGATTCCTGGTGAAGCCGTGAGTGCTGAAGATGCAAGTGTAGTGGCTACTGCACTTGGCTATCCCCTCATGTTGAAGGCTGCGTTCGGTGGTGGTGGTCGCGGACTGCGTTTGGTGTCATCGCCGAGTGAGTTGGCGAGTGCGGTGGAAGCTGCCACTGCCGAGGCGGAGGTCGGTTTCGGCAATGGCGCGCTCTATCTTGAGAAGTTCCTTGCCGGCGCTCGGCATATCGAAGTGCAGATACTGGGCGATGGTCGCGGTGGTGTGGTTCATCTCGGAGCTCGCGACTGTACGCTGCAGCGCAGTCACCAGAAGCTGGTTGAGGAGTCGCCGCCACCGGAGATTGACGAGGCGCTGTTGGCGACGCTGGTCGAAGATGCTGCTGCGGTAGCATCGAAGCTCGAATACCTGGGTGCAGGAACGTTCGAGTTCCTGTATCAGGACCGCCGGTTCCATTTCATTGAGATGAACACGCGGCTGCAGGTAGAACACCCGGTGACCGAGTCTGTTACTGGCATTGATCTGGTCCGTGCCCAGATCGAGTTGGCGGAGGGGAACGGCTCGCTGCCAACACAGTGTTCTATCGCAGCGTCGGGTCATGCGATTGAGTGCCGTATCAACGCCGAGGCAGTCGACAAGGAGGGTGGTTCAATGCCGAGCCCTGGTCAGATCAGTGAGATGATCCTTCCGGGAGGCCCGGGCATTCGCATCGATTCCCATATCTATGCCGGATATACCGTGCCGCACCAGTACGATTCGCTATTGATGAAAGTCATTGCCGCAGGTCCGGACCGACGGATCGCCCTCAGGCGAATGCGGGGCGCGCTTGATGAGTGCGAGATTCGGGGAATTGACACCAATCTGCCGTTGTTGAGGAATATCATGCGCCACGAAGCATTCGTTGGCGGAATGATTGGCCCGGATATTGTCCGACAGGTGAGTGCGACGTTGTGAGTTGGCGCAGCATTGCCGCCACTGCCACCAGGGAGGCGCTCGACGACCTTGAGGCGATGCTGTGGGATGCCGGGGCAGTGTCGGTCACGGTGGAAGACGGCGGTGACAATCCACTGTTTGAGCCAGGTCCCGGTGAGGTATTGCTTTGGGACCGTGTGGTTGTGACCGGACTATTTGAAGAGGACATAGACATCCAGCAGGTTCGAGAGCTGCTGCTGGTGCACGACTTCGAGGTCGCCTTCATCGATGAGGTCCAGGACCGGGCCTGGGAAAGAGAGTGGCTTGACCGGTTTGAACCCATGCGGTTCGGGGACCGGCTCTGGGTCTGCCCGACCGGTTTTGAGGTCAACGAGCCCGAAGCAGTGGTGATGCATCTGGACCCTGGTCTGGCTTTTGGTACGGGGACTCACCCTACGACCCGGCTCTGCCTGCAGTGGCTGGATGCGAATGTTCGGCCTCGTCAGCGCATCATGGACTACGGTTGCGGTTCTGGCATTCTGGGCATTGCCAGCCTGCTGCTTGGGGCAGGTGAGGTTGTCGGGGTCGACAATGATCCGCAGGCGATTCGGGCATCGTTCGAAAACGCGCGGCGCAATGGCGTCGAAGATGTCCTGTCATTGTACTTGCCGGAACAGTTTGAAGGCGGAGAATTCGATGTTGTGTGCGCCAACATTCTTGCCCAGCCCCTGATTGATCTGTCAGGCACACTGAAGCAGATGTTGAAGCCTGGCGGCAGTCTCGTTCTTTCGGGCATCATGAAGAGCCAGTTGGATTGGGTGATGAACGCCTATGAGGACCTCGAAATGGGTGAACCGAGGATGCTTGATGACTGGGTCTGCCTGACTGGATCGAAGTGATGACTGAAGTCAGCCACGTTACCCGCTGCCCGCATTGCGACACGTCCTTTCGCGTCACTGATGCTCAGCTTGAGGCAGCGGCGGGGTCGGTGCGTTGCGGCGCCTGTCTGCAGGTGTTTGCAGCGCGTGACTATTTGTTGCCAGAGCCGCTCCCTGAACCCGAGCATGAGTCGGCGCCCGAGCCCCCGTTGGACCCGTCATCCGTCGATGACGAGTCTGATTCGAGTCCGGACGAAATGGCGTCAGCGCGGATGGAAACGGCCGATCAAGTGCCTTCACTGGATGCCACTCATGAAGAATTCGTCCCGGAAGACGTCGGCGAAGAAGCAGACCAGCCAGCTACGGAACCGGTGGTCGGGCACTGGTCGCCGAAGGATGAGGCAGAGGATGCGATCGACGATACAGAATCGGATATCGGAGAGGAGGACGCTGACCCCGCTGACGACCTGACTGATGGTGAAAGTGACCGTGACCATGAAAGTGGGGTTGACGCGGATACAGCAACCGTACCCCGGCGGGACGCGGAAGACTTCGATGGTGAACTGCCGGAAGATCTGACAGCTTTTTCTACACTGCACGACCTTGACGATGTTGATACCGGCAGCATGGCACCGGTCTGGCGCTGGTGGCTGGCTTCAGCGGCGCTCATCGTCGTTGGCGTACTCCAGTACCTGTGGCATGAGCGCCATGAGCTCGCCCGTGACCCGGCGCATCGAGACGCCTATCTCGCGGTCTGCGTGTGGCTACCCTGCCAGTTGTCTGAACCCGAGGCGACGGATGCGCTGGGCATCTCGAGTCTGATTATTCGCAGTCACGATTCCCGCGATGACGCACTGACGGTGGATGCTCTGCTGTACAACGATGCGCCGTTTAGACAGCCGTTTCCTGATCTTCGGTTGAGATTCTCCAGTCTGGCCAATGAGCCGGTTGCGGCAAGGATCTTCGACGCCGATGAATACCTCGGTGGCGAAATGGCAGGGCTCAAGTACATTCCGGCACAAACCGAGGTCCGTATCTCGATCGATATTCTTGATCCGGGCCCGGACGCCGTGAACTACTCCCTCGAAACCTTGTAGTCGCGAGGCAGGCTGGTATCCTGCTGGCCATGTTTGACGTACCCCTGCAGATAGGTCCTTTTGCCCACCCCAGTCGGGTCATTGTTGCCCCTATGGCCGGTGTGACGGATCGCCCCTATCGGGAATTGTGTCGATCGCTGGGTGCCTACTGGCTGGTGTCTGAGATGATAACCAGCGACCAGCGATTGTGGGGTTCGAAGAAATCGGATCGCCGGCTGGCGTTTCACGATGAAGCCGCGCCGCGCTGGATCCAGATCGCGGGTGCAGACCCGGAAATGATGGCCGCGGCCGCCCGGGAAAATGAGCGGCGCGGGGCCCAGATCATCGACATCAATATGGGTTGCCCGGCGAAAAAAGTCTGCAAACGCGCGGCTGGCTCGGCGCTGCTGCGAGACGAGGCCTTGGTCAAAAACATTCTTGCTGCGGTGGTCGGTGCGGTGGGAGTGCCGGTCACGTTGAAGATGCGACTCGGATGGTCGAGAGATTCCATCAATGCGCCCAAGATCGCTGGCATGGCAGAAGCGGCCGGGGTTTCCCTGGTGACCGTTCACGGACGGACCCGGGCCTGCCGTTTCGAGGGTAGTGTGGACTACGCCGCCATTGCGGCTGTGAAACAGGCAGTTTCAATCCCAATCGTTGCCAACGGTGACATCGATACCCCTGCCCGCGCCCGGGAAGTATTGACTACAACCGGTTGTGACGCCGTGATGATCGGACGGGCTGCGCAGGGGCGGCCCTGGCTTCCCGCTCAGGTCGATGAATTTCTGCGTTCTGGCCGACTGCAAAAAAATCCACCGCTGGGTGAGATAAAGTCCTTGCTAATTGCACATATATCCCAGCTTCACGCGTTTTATGGTGAAGTGAACGGTGTCCGCATCGCCCGAAAGCATGTTGGCTGGTACCTCAGCGGCACAGGCCGGGAGGGTTTTCTCCGGTCCTTTAATACGCTCGAGGGGGCCGCTCAACAGGTTGCGGCGGTGGACAGGGCACTCCATGAGGAGGCATTGGTGGCCTAAACAAAGGGAGAAAAACATGTTGACCCAGCCCTTCAAGACCGAGTCGGTGGTGATGGAATCGAAAACTCCGACTCTGGGGGACGCAGTTCGGGAATCAGTCCAGAAGTACATGGATACGATGGCTGACGAACCGGTGACAGAATTGTACGAGATGGTACTTGCCGAGATTGAAGCGCCATTGCTTGAGTATCTGCTTGAGCATACCAGCAACAATCAGAGCCGGACTGCCAAGATCCTTGGTTTGAACCGGGGCACCCTGAGGAAGAAGCTGAAAAAGTACGGCATGTTGTGATCCCGTCTGCCTGATTAAGGAAGGGACCCCAAGGGGTCCCTTTTCTTTTTTCTCCCGTCTGTAACAATGGCACGCTTGTTGGGTCCGGGGGAATCTTCATGAATCGTGTTCGAATCAAAACTGCACTGGTCAGCGTGTCTGACAAGACCGGGTTGGAAACGCTGGCAAAGATACTGAATCGACACGGTATCGACGTATTGTCCACCGGCGGTACCTATCGTGCGCTTGCCGGGCTTGAGGTGGATGTTACGGAGGTCGCTGAATACACCGGTTATCCCGAAATGATGGCGGGGCGCGTCAAGACGCTGCATCCGAAGATTCACGGCGGCCTGCTGGGCCGGTTGCAGGACGATGGTGAGGGGATTGATCGTGAGGTCATGACGGCTAACGACATCAGGCCGATTGACCTCGTGGTCGTTAACCTCTATCCATTCCAGCAAACCGTTGCCAGACCTGACGTCACCTTCGACGAGGCGATCGAAAATATCGATATCGGCGGACCCGCGATGCTGCGTTCAGCCGCGAAGAACATGGCGCGGGTCAGTGTCGTGGTCGATCCGGCAGACTATGAATCCCTGGGTGTGGAACTCGATGCGAATGACGGCGGGATTTCGGAGCGCACCCGACATCGGCTGGCGCGCAAGGCCTTTGCCCATGTCGCTGACTACGATGTGGCGATTCGCGATTATCTGGCGGGAGTGGATTGCTGATGAAAGTACTCATTACGGGAAGCGGTGGCCGTGAGCATGCGCTGGCATGGAAGGTCAGCCAGTCGCCGCAGGTAGAGGCAGTCTTTGTCGCGCCGGGGAATGCCGGGACGGCGGGTGAACCTGGTATCAGTAATCTTGATCTGGATGTGCTCGACTTTGCAGGACAGATCGAGTTCTGTCGAAAAGAAGGCGTCGACCTGGCTATCGTTGGTCCTGAGGCGCCACTGGTTGCTGGCGCGGTCGACGCGTTCCAGGCGGCCGGGCTGAGCTGCTTTGGCCCCAGTCAGGCGGCTGCTCAGCTTGAAGGTTCAAAGAGTTTTACCAAGGCGTTCCTCGCACGCCACAACATTCCCACTGCAGCCTACGGTACCTTCGACAAGGCGCCGGAAGCGTTCTCTTTTGCTCGCGAAATGGGCCTGCCGGTGGTGATCAAGGCCGACGGCCTGGCGGCCGGCAAGGGGGTGGTGATTGCCGAGACCTGGGAAACAGTGGAGCAGACTATTGCTGACATGCTGGGAGGCGAGGCCTTTGGCGATGCCGGTTCACGCATTGTCATCGAAGAGTTTCTGCAGGGTGAGGAAGCCAGCTTTATCGTGATCGCCGATGGCAGTCGTTATCTTGCCTTTGCTTCCTCTCAGGATCACAAGGCTGCCTACGATGGTGATCGCGGCCCGAATACCGGCGGTATGGGCGCCTATTCCCCGGCACCAGTGGTGACGCAGCAGATTCATGACCTGATCGAATCGCAGGTCATAGCGCCGACCATCCGGGGAATGGCGGCGGATGGCACCCCTTATACCGGTTTCCTATATGCCGGGCTCATGATTTCACCGGCGGGAGAACCGAAGGTGATCGAATTCAATTGCCGTTTCGGTGATCCTGAAACCCAGCCGATTATGATGCGGTTACAGTCTGACCTGCCGGAGCTGTGCCTTGCCGCTATGCGTGGCGAACTGGCGGGGAGAGAGATCCAGTTTGATTCTCGTGTTGCGCTGACGGTGGTGATGGCGGCGGGAGGATACCCGGGCAGCTATCGCAAGGGCGATCCCATCTCGGGGCTTGATATCGCCGCTGACGGCAAGATTTTTCATGCCGGCACCCGGCTTGACGGTGACACGGTTGTGACCAACGGTGGTCGGGTACTTGGTGTGACGGCGTTGGGAGAATCAGTGAGGGAAGCCCAGGACAAGGCCTACCAGATTGTCGATCAGGTGTCCTTCGCCGATGCTGAATGCCGCCGGGACATCGGCTATCGTGCGGTAGCGCGCGAAGCAAGCGTGGATATTGCACCAAGTACCTGAAAAAATCGCGCAGGATGTTATGTGCGCTAGCTGAACTGTTCCAGTCGCTGAACGCGAGCCGCCCTGATGGCGTCACCAATGGCGGCGCCCTGCAGGGATGGATCGACATCGGTACGACCGATGTCTGCCAGTGCGACATGAACGCTGCGCCACCAGTCGCTTGTCGTTGCTAAATCCGGATGGACGAGGCTGGCGAAGGCGTTGAGTTGTTCGAAGCGTTCCGGTTGCCGGAAGGCGTCAACCTGGTACATCAGTTCTACGATGTCTTCATTCGAGTTCGTCGAATGTCTGGGCCAGACCGGCAGCAACAGCAAGGCGGCGCTGATGAACTCACTTAGCCGCGATGACAGTCGGTAACGAGCAGAGAATTCGGACAAGGTGTCCTGGTCCAGTTCGCACAGCAGTGCTGTCCACCGATAGATCACGTCGTCGGTGCGGTTGGCAATGGTCTGTAGCCGGTTTGCATCCAGAATGGTCAGGTCGGGCCAGAGTATCAGCGCTGCGCCAACGGCCTCCAGGGTCTGGAAGAAGACCTCGGGCGCGGCGGTGGTCATGGCTTTCTCGGTTTCCAGGCGAACCCGTTCCGGGGTCAGGGTTTCCAGTTCCCCCTTTTTGACCATCTCCCGCATCAGGGTCAGGGTCTCGGACGCAATTTCGAAACCGAAACCGGACAACTGGGCGGCAAGCCGCGCGACCCGCAGTACGCGAAGGGGATCTTCCCGGAATGCGGGAGAAATGTGGCGCAATACCCGTTCATGAAGATCCCTGATCCCGTCATGTGGATCGATGAGCTGGCCATCTGCCGATTTGGCAATCGCATTGATGGTCAGGTCCCGTCGCTTCAGGTCCTGCTCCAGGGTCACGTTTTCGGTGTCGCACTCAAATCCGCGATGACCGGGTCCCGTGCGGCGCTCAGTTCTGGCCAATGCATATTCTTCGCGTGTTTCGGGGTGAAGAAAGACCGGAAAGTCCTTTCCCACGGGCTTGAATCCACCGGCAATCAGTTCTGCCGAAGTGCTTCCGACTACGACCCAGTCGTGTTCCCGAACTTCAAGCTGCAACAGTTCATCTCGAACTGCTCCGCCGACAAGGTAAGTTTCCATGGGGCTGAATTCTGAGTGACTTGGCGCGGAATATCATCCCTGCACGACGGTTTCGCTGTCCACAGAGAACTTCCTGCCATCGTCGAGGCGCAGAGCTGTGAGCTGTCGGCCCCAGACACAACCTGTGTCGACGGAGATGGCGCGTGGGTTACCGGTGATGCCCTGGATGGCTGCCCAATGACCAAACACAATGGTGTAGTCGTCGGGGCGTGGCAGATCGTACCAGGGCAGATAGCCACCAGCCGGTGCTTCGGTTTCCTTGGAGTCAAGTTCCAGCGTGCCATCCGGCTTGCAGAATCGTAGTCGGGTGAAGTAGTTGGTAATCAGGCGCAGCCGGTCATTGCCCGTCAGTGAATCCGACCAGGTTGCTGGTTCATTGCCATACATCTCGGCGAAAAATGTGTCCGGGTCGTTCCCCTGCAGGATTGCTTCAACCTCCCGGGCTCGGGCCCGGCAGGTTGGCGTGTCCCAGCAGGGCGGTAATCCGGCGTGAACCATGACTGTCTTGCGTGAGTGATCGATGTGCATCAGCGGCTGCTGACGAAGCCAGTTGCAAAGATCTGCCAGATCGGGCGCCGCCAGCAGATCCGTGATCGAGTCTTTTCCTTTTGGGCGAGCGTGACCACGCGCGATCGCGAGAAAATGCAGGTCGTGATTGCCGAGGACGACCACCGAGTCTGGCAGGTCCATGACAAACCTCAGCGTGTCGATGTTGTTGGGGCCGCGATTGATCAGGTCGCCGACAAACCAGAGTTTGTCTTGTTCGCGATTAAAGCCGACAGCATCGAGAAGCGATCGGAACTCCCGGTAACATCCCTGTATGTCGCCCAGAACGTAGGTCGCCATCAGAGACTCCCTTCAACAGCGGCGTTCGCGCAGCTGACAAACTCATTGACCGAAAGAGTTTCTGGTCGTCGTGACGGATCGATGCCGAGAGACTTAATCTCTGCTTCGGCGAGCAGACCGCTCATGGCGTTACGAAGGGTTTTTCTGCGCTTGTTGAATGCCTGGGTGACGAGTTTTTCCAACAGGTCAACATGTGTTGCCGTGACAGTGCGATTTGCCGGTGTCAGTCTTACGATGGCCGACGTAACCTTTGGGGCCGGCGTGAAGGCCCCGGCGGCCACGTCAAACAGTTTTATTGAGTCGCAATAGTATTGACTCATGACGGACAGCCGGCCATAGGATTTGTTCCCTGGTGTCGCTGTGATTCGGTCGACCACTTCCCGTTGCAGCATGAAATGCATGTCCTTGATTCGGGGCAGATGCAGAAACAGTCGAAACATCAGCGGGGTCGATATGTTGTACGGCAGATTGCCCACCACCCGCGTTTCCCGGGGCAAGAGAGACTCAAGATCAACCTTCAGAATATCCCCTTCGACAAGGCGAACTGACGGGAACTGCCCGGTCAGCATTGCTGCCAGATCGCGATCGATTTCCACCAGGGTCAGGTTGCAGCCGGAAGCCACCAGCGGCGTGGTCAGGGCGCCGCGTCCTGGCCCGATTTCCAGAATCTCATCGGCTTTTTTTGGGTTGATCGCCGTTACCAGGCGGTCGATGACTGTGCGATCGGTCAGAAAGTTCTGACCGAATCGCTTGCGTGCGCGCATCAGCTGGACGCCGTCATCCTGACGGCATAGTCAATGGCGGTTTCAAGACTGCCGATTTCTGCCTGGCCGGTACCTGCAATATCCAGGGCAGTACCATGATCCACTGACGTTCTCACAATCGGCAGTCCCAGTGTGATATTGGCAGCGGCGCCGAAACCCTTGTATTTGAGCACTGGCAGTCCCTGGTCATGGTACATCGCCAGCACCACGTCATGTTGTTGTAGCAGCGAAGGAGAAAATGCGGTGTCGGCGGGGACCGGACCCGTCAACCGGAATCCCTTTTCCCTGAGTGCATCGAGGACCGGTTCAATAGTTTCAAGCTCCTCGGTACCGATATGACCGGATTCACCGGCATGGGGATTCAGACCCAGCACCAGGATGGCAGGCGCAGGGGTCGCAAACCGGTCGGCCATGCCGGCATGCAGCACCTCGATCGTCGCCGTCAGCGATTCACGCGTGATGCAGTCGGACACGTGTTTGAGTGGTACATGTGTTGTCGCCAGCGCTACCATCAGTCCTGATGTGGCCAGTACCATCACCACCTGGCTTGCGCCGGTTCGTTCCTGCAGCCATTCAGTGTGGCCGGAGAAGGGAATCCCGGCATCGTTGATCACGGCCTTGTTGACCGGTCCGGTGACAATGGCGTCGCAACTTCCACTTTGGCAAAGGTCCACGGCGGCGGTCAGGGTGTCGATGACATAGGGTGCGTTTCGGGTATCGAGCACCCCCGGCTGTTCCGGAATGGCGAGCGAAACCGGAAGAACATTGAGTGCGCCTGTCCTGAGGTCGTGGTCCGCTGACCAGTCGTGTATTGCGATGTCGAGGCCCAGTAACTCAGCTCGCCGCGCCAGCAGGTCCGGGTCGGCGACGATAACTGACCGGGTACCGTCAGTTCCGTGTTTGCCGGCTACGGCAAGGGTGATGTCAGGACCGATGCCTGCCGGCTCTCCCGGTGTGATTGCGAGAACAGGTTCAGATGCGGATTTCGACAAAGGCATCTTCTCTGATTTCCCGAACCCAGGTTTCCAACTCTTCGTCGAACTTTTGGTTTCTCAGGAAGTTTTCTGCCTGGTTCATCTTGTATTGCTCGCTAAAGTCTTCGACCCGGCGACCCGTTACCTCGAGAAAGTGATAACCGTGCACGGTACGAAAGACCTCGCTGATTTCGCCTTCCTGACCGGCGTCGATATGTCGTTCAAACTCGGGCACAAAGGTGCCTGCCCGGTTCCAGCCGAGGTCCCCGCCGGCAAGTGCCGAGCCCGGATCTTCGGAGTGCAGCTTGGCGATTTCGCCGAAGTCGCGACCTTCGACGATTTCTCGTCGCAGCGTCTCCGCCAGTTCGTAGGCTTCCTGGTCGGTTCTTATCTCGGACGGTTTCACCAGGACATGGCGCACCTGCGCCTGGTCGACCTGGCCCTCGGCCTGGGCGCCTCGTTTCTCCAGCAGCTTGATCAGGTGAAAGCCACTGCCGCTTCTGATTGGACCCCTGACTTCACCGATGGCCATGGTCGGCGCGATGTCCGAGAACATGGTGGGCAGCTGAACCGTTTTGCGCCAGCCCAGGTCACCTCCCTGAAGTGCATTTTGACCTGCAGACTTCTGCACCGCGAGGCTCCGGAAGTTTGCGCCTTCATTCAACTGTTCAAGGATTTCGTCCGCCTGCCGGCGAACACGCCGGACGTCACCGGCGCCGGGCTCATCTGGCAGCGGTAACAGGATATGGGCGAGTCTGTACTCATCGGCAGTCAGTACCTTGCCGACATCCGATGCGAGGAAGTCTTTGATTTCCTGTTCGCTGATCTTGATTCGGTTGCGCATCACGCCCTGCTGGACTCGAGTCATCGCCATCTCGCGCCGAACCTGATCGCGCATTTCATTGTAGGAGATGCCGTCTGCCTCGATCGCACGCTGGAACTCAGGCAGTGAAAGCTGATTCTGGGCAGCGATGCTGCTTAGCGCGTCGTTGAGTTCCTCGTCGCCGATGCGCACGCCGGCCCGCTCAGCCATCTGCAGCTGCAGTTGTTCAACGACGAGGCGATCGACGATCTGTTCTCGCAGCACATTATCCGGCGGAACCTGGTTCGGCTGCGTGCCGCCGAGTTGTGACTTGACAGCGCGCAGTCGCTGGTCGAGTTCAGACTCCAGGACGACATCTTCATCCACGACCGCAACGATCCGGTCCAGTACCTGAAGATCGGCGCCAGCGTGCAGGGTGATCAACGCGGTCAGCCCAAGGCAGGTTGCTTTCAATATCTGTATGTTCACTGACTTATCGTGTCCTCTCGATAACGATATCCGGGAATTCCCTGATCAAGCAGGATATCAAGCCGGCGCCCCAGGCTGGCAAGCCCTTTCAGCTGCAATTCAAGAAAAATGCCGCGATCGGCTGGCGTAATGGTGCGCAGCTCTGTGGTTGAGCCGCCCTGTTCATCCGGTCGAATGATCGTCACGTCCCTGGGTGGCTGCAGGAATCGACGCAGTACCAGCCGGGCCTTCAGGCAACAGTTGTTGAACTCCACGCCAAGCAGTGACTCGATGGTTTGATTCCGGTCCCAGCCAAAGTTCCACCGTCCGATCATCGAAACCTTCTGTGCCACGGGCCAGATGAAGCTCAGGTCTGTTTCTTCTTCGTTGGTGAACCGGTTACTTTGCTGAATTTCCGGACTGGCATAGACATACCTGAAGTTGATGAGCCGACTCAGGTCAGCAGAACGATAGTCCAATGAGAGCGTACCGCGGTTGCTGCGACTCACATCGGGCTCCCATTCATAAGTACCAGCCAGGAACAGACCGTCGAACGGATTCATCCGCAACTGGGCGAACAGGGGTGATCGTCGCCGGGTTGGGTCGTCCCCGGACTGGGCACGGTAGGTGACGGTGCGGTCGCGAAAATGAAAGCTCTGGCCAAGATCGAGCGCCACCCGTTCGATACCATCGGCCCGGCTGAACAACCGCGAGGTCACCCCGATGCCGACGCGATTCTCATCGCCGATTCGATCCAGGCCGGAGAATCGATTGTTTCGAAACAGCGAGGAATAGCCGGTCCGTTCAGCCGCGGCGTCGAACTCCGGAAACTCTGCCTGGTGCTCTTCGTCGACGTACAGGTAGAAGGCGCGGGGTTCGAGTGTCTGCTGCCAGTCTGCCTGCGCCCAGTTAAAGAACCGATCGAAGATCAGGCCTGTATCCAGAGAAAAACGGGGAATCACCGATTGTGGGGCGGGGTCGATGCCGACCGGTACATCGTCCAGGTCATAGCGGCGCAAGGAAAGTCCGACGGTGGGTTTGATGAACCCCCACTCGGCTCGTGCGGTCGTGGACACCGCCAGGTCGCCATAGAGGCGCGAACCGGTCATTCGGCGCAGGCCGGTCAGGTCGTTGTTATCCCGATCAAAGTGGGCGTACTGCAGTTCCATGGACGCGGAGACAGGGCCTTGCCGGTTGCGGTAACGGGAACTGAGTTCCGGCAGTCTTTCATACTGGGGCAGCCGTGCCGGATCGAGTAACTGGAAACCCTGCAGCCGCACGGCGTGCCGCCAGTGCCGACCATGCCAGGTCAGGCTGCCGGACCGGTCCAGCGCCGGTATCCGGTAGTCGGTGACGGTGGTGCTGAGAGACGGAACATGATCCTCGAGGGAGTTTCCGCCCAGGCGTGAATCCAAATCGGAGAGGTATTCATTGTCGGAAACGGAATTAAAGTCGATTTTGGACTGCAGCCTGCCGGCATGAGTGCTGGTATGCCGTACATTGAGATACCACCGGTCGGGTTCGGTTCCGGTGGTGCTGGCGGGCGTCTCGTCGATCACATTGTTCGGATCATAGAGTTTGTCATCGGCCAGAAAGCCCAGATTGATCTCATTACTGGTCTGTCCCAGCAGGAAACGCAGCTGCCCGTCGTGAAAGAGGCCGCGTCGGGACAGCTGGTGAAGGGTGTAGGTTGCGTCAACGGTCGGGGCAATATTGAAGTAGTAAGGCACCACCACTTCGGCACCGGACTCGTCGTCATACCCTGCACTGGGGGTTAGCAGTCCGGATTTGCGACGCTCATCCAGCGGGAAGCTCAGGTAGGGTGAATAGGCGATCGGTACCGGGCCAACCTTGACCCGGACGTTTCTGGCGACGCCTCTCCCCGACACCGGATCCAGTTCAATAGTGGCACTGCTCAGCAGCCACGAGTTGTCGTCGGGTTCGCAGCGCGTCAGTGATGTGTTGTCCAGTACAAGGGAGGTGTCCGCACGTCGCTCGATCCGGTCAGCGGAGCCTCGCAGGCCCGCCTCGTGGAGGAGAAAACTGCCGTTGAAAATTTCGCCACTGTCACTGGTCAGATTGAGCGTCGCGTGACTGCCCGTCACCAGGCCCAGGGCGTCGCGAAGCTGTAACGGTCCATCAATCTCCGCCTCGCCGGTCGCTTCAACGTAGCGCAGTCTCGGTGACAGCAGTCGACTGCCGCCATTTTCGATGACCACATTGCCGATGAACTCGATCGACTCATCCAGAACCTGTGTCGTTTCGTCGGCGTAGACATCGATCGGTCCTTCGGTGCCGGAAATCGGGGGGCCGACGTAGGCGCCATCTTTAAACCAGAGCAGTTGCCGTTGCTGATGCTCATCCAGCGCTTCTCTTGGCACCCAGTCGATTTCCGCGGCGGTGGGTGTGCCGCTTAGGACGGTGACGGCCAGCAGATGGCTGGCAAAAGTGAGCGCTCCTGGCATGAAGGTGATGGAGTTCCGAATGTCTCAGTGCGAGGAGGTAGGGATGATAAAGCAAACGTTGTTAGACTGCAGGTCTCAAGGCAGCTGTCGGTGATCGTGAACCAGGACAAGAATGAGCGGGAAGGCATCCTGAGCCGATGGGCGAAGACCGCGCTCGTGTCCCGCGGATTTGCCTGCGACACTTCGCCGCTGTTGGCGGCCGTGTCAGATGACGCCAGCTTTCGTCGTTATTACCGGGCGCAGGCAGGTGACAGCAGTTTCATCTTTGTTGACGCCCCGCCTGAACTTGAGGATTCAGCGCCGTTTGTCCGCGTGGCGGAGCTGTTGCGGGCAGCAGGTCTCAATGCCCCACGGGTAATGGCATCGGACCCTGGGTTGGGGTTCATGATGCTGACCGACTTTGGCGACCAGTCCTATTTCGATGCTGTCGGGACAGCGCCTGATCGAGTTTCGGAACTGTACGACGACGCCATCGGCGCATTGCACCAGATACAACGAATCCGCACGGATCTGCCGCTGTATGATGAATCGACACTTCGTCGCGAGATGGCGCTGTTTACCGAATGGTTCCTGCCGCGGCAGCTGGAGATGCAGTTGTCGGCGACAGAGACAACCATGCTGGCAGGGGTCATGGACCTGATGGTGGCGAACGCGGTTGAACAACCCCAGGTGTTTGTTCACCGCGACTACCATTGCCGAAACCTGATGATTGTCGAGGCCGGGAATCCAGGCATCATCGATTTTCAGGACGCCGTGATTGGACCTGTGACCTACGACCTCGTTTCGCTGCTACGCGACTGTTACTTCCGGTTTGAACCGGAAGAGGTCAGTCGAAGGGTAGAGGAGTTTCGGTGCCTGTCTGGCGTTGAGGTGGATGCACAGACATTTCGTCGCTGGTTCGACCTGATGGGCATCCAGCGTCATATCAAGGTCGCCGGAATCTTCTCTCGTCTCAATCTTCGCGACCATAAACCTCGATACCTGAAAGATATTCCCCGGGTCGTTGACTATCTGCTGGAAGCTGCACGCAGCTATGAAGACCTGTCGGCGTTTGTCGAATTTCTGGACCAACGCATTGTGCCCAGGATGCCGGAACTGGCATGAAAGCGATGCTGCTCGCGGCGGGACTGGGCAATCGGATGCGACCTCTGACCGAGACGACACCCAAACCACTGTTGAGGGTCTGGGGCGAAACCCTGATTGACCGTCACTGCCGGGCGCTGGCGGCTGCCGGAATCCGTGATGTGGTGGTCAATGTGCATCACCTGGGTGACCAGATCGTCAGTCACCTGGGTGACGGCTCACGATTTGGCCTGAGCGTGACCTACTCGAGGGAAGAATCGCTGCTGGAAACCGCTGGCGGAATTCGCCGTGCCCTGCATCATCTGGGGAGGCAGCCCTTTTTGGTGGTAAGCGCGGATATTGTGACCGACTTTCCGATGGCGGAGTTACTTGCCGAGCCGGGTGAGGCGCTCGCTCATCTCGTGATGGTGCCGAATCCGGCGCATCATCCCGCAGGGGATTTTGTCATTGCTGGAGATGGAAAGCTGGTGGCGGCACCCGGTGAAACTTCTACCTATAGTGGCATCGGGGTGTTCAGCCCTGCGTTGTTTGATCGGTTGCCGGACAACGAGCCGTTGCCGCTGAGGCCGTTGCTGAAACAGGCCGTGGCGGACGGACAGGTCACGGCGAGACGATATGCGGGGCGATGGGCTGACATCGGCACACCGGAGCGGCTGATCGAGATTAACGCTGGTGAGCAGTGGTAACATAGGCGCTTTGTCGCGCCGGGCTCTCCATGAAACCTTTTATCGCCCCTTCGATTCTGTCCGCAGACTTCGCAAGACTCGGTGAAGAAGTCGATGCCGTGCTGGCCGCTGGTGCCGACATGGTTCACTTTGACGTCATGGACAATCACTACGTGCCGAGCCTGACTATCGGTCCCATGGTGCTGAAGTCCCTGCGCGATTACGGCATCAAAGCACCCATCGACGTGCATCTGATGGTGAAGCCCGTGGACCGGATCATTGGCGATTTTATCGCTGCCGGTGCATCGATGATTACGTTTCACCCGGAAGCCAGCGAACACATCGATCGTTCGCTGCAGCTGATCAAGGACGGCGGCTGCGGTGCCGGGCTGGTATTCAACCCGACCACGTCGCTCAGCTATCTTGACCACGTCCTGGACAAGGTAGATATGGTGCTGCTGATGTCCGTGAATCCCGGCTTCGGCGGGCAGAGCTTTATCCCTTCGACTCTCCCCAAGCTCCGTGAGGCGAGAACTCGTATCGATACGGCGGGCCGGGAGATTCGGCTTGAGATCGATGGGGGGGTCAAAGTCGACAATATCCGGCAGATTGCGGCAGCCGGCGCCGATACTTTTGTGGCCGGGTCCGCCATCTTTGGCGCTGATGACTACGGCGAGACCATCGCGGCGATGCGACGGGAAATCGCTGCTGCTTGAATCGGTTCAGAGGCTGCTTTAAGCTGCTGCAACCTTTTTGTCAGTGTTCCTGGAAGAACCTGCAGATGAGTCCGTCTTTTTGTGTTGTTTGGGATTTTCGATCGTTTCACGACTGGCGTTGGTGATCTGACCGCGTTATCGGGCGGCCGCGCCCTAGTGAATATCATCCCGAACCAACGGATTTGTCATGACACCTGAACAATTTGCCGCTCTGGCGGCACAAGGCTACAACCACATCCCGGTCACCCGCGAGATTCTGGCGGACCTGGACACGCCATTATCCACCTACATCAAGGTCGCCAGCGGCCCCTATTCCTATCTGTTGGAGTCGGCAGGTCAGGGGGGAGAAAAATGGTCCCGGTATTCGATGGTGGGACTGCCATCGTCGAGGGTGGTGAAGGTGTACGGGCACGATGTCGTGGTTGAGCAGCAGGGTGTTGAAGTGGGTCGTGAACGTTGCGAAGACCCGCTTGGCTATATCGAGGAGCTTCAGTCAGGCTACCGTTATCCGCCGCTGGAGGACCTGCCTATCTACACAGGCGGGCTGGTCGGGTACTTTGGATACGATACGGTTCGTTTTGTTGAAGCCAGGCTCCACGATACATGCCCGCCCGACAACATTGGTTCCCCCGATATTCTGCTGATGATCTCCAATGATGTGATTGTCTTTGACAATGTGAAGGGAAAGATTTGTCTGATTACGCATGCGGAGCCGGACCAGCCAGATGCACTATCCCTGGCGGAGGCGCGCCTTGATGAGATGGTCAGCAGACTCAGCGGCGATGTCGCGGATTCGGTGCGGGAGCCACCGACCGGACCGCACATCAGTGAAGATGACTTCAGTTCGAGCTATGGCGAACAGCAATTCAAGCAAGACGTTGAGCGGATCAAAGAGTACATCGTTGCCGGTGACGTCATGCAGGTGGTCCTTTCCCAGCGGATGTCGGTGACATTTGAAAGTGATCCGCTGAATCTGTATCGCGCGCTCAGGTCCCTGAATCCGTCACCCTATATGTACTACATGAATCTTGGCGACTTCCACATTGTCAGTTCCTCGCCGGAGATTCTTGCGCGGCTGGATCATGGGGAAGTCACGGTTCGACCGCTGGCGGGGACCCGCCGGCGTGGGCGGGACGAGGCTGACGACCGGGCCATGGAAGAGGAGCTGCTGGGGGACCCCAAGGAAATTGCGGAACATTTGATGCTGATCGATCTTGGCCGAAATGATATCGGACGGGTATGCCGGACTGGCTCAGTCGAAGTCAGCGAAATGATGATCGTGGAGCGGTATGCGCATGTGATGCATATTGCATCGAATGTTCGCGGCATGGTCCGGCCGGACGTGAGTGCGATGGATGTACTGCGGGCGACACTGCCTGTCGGTACCTTGAGCGGAGCCCCCAAGGTGCGGGCCCTTGAGATTATTGATGAGCTTGAACCGGAGAAACGGGGGATCTTTGGTGGCGCTGTGGGCTACCTGTCGTGGAACGGGAACATGGATACCGCGATTGCGATTCGGACGGCTGTTGTTCAGGGCAACCGCCTGTTTATCCAGGCCGGCGCCGGCATTGTCGCGGATTCGGTTCCCGACCTCGAGTGGATGGAAACCATGAACAAGGCGCGCAGCATATTCCGGGCGGCGACCATGGCGGAGAATGGGCTCCTTGATGCCCAGGCGCTGGAGAACAGGAGGCCACCCAACCGGGATGAGTCCAGGCCTGTGGTCGGGGAGGGAAGATCGTGATCTGTATGATCGACAATTACGATTCCTTCACCTACAACGTGGTGCAGTATCTCGGTGAGCTGGGCGAGGACGTGCAGGTCTTTCGGAACGATGAAATCGGGGTGGAAGACATTCGTACGCTGGCACCGGACCGCATTGTCATTTCTCCCGGACCCTGCACCCCCAATGAAGCCGGTATCTCGATGGATGTGGTTCGCGCTTTTGCGGGGGAGATTCCGATTCTTGGAATCTGTCTCGGCCACCAGAGCATTGCCCAGGTGTACGGCGCCCGAATCGTGCGAGCGCCACGGGTGATGCACGGCAAGATCTCGCCGATCAGCCATGAAGGTGAAGGTGTATTCCGTCAGTTGCCAGACGGGTTCACCGCAACGCGCTACCATTCCCTGGTGATTGACCCTGATTCCATGCCGGATTGCCTGGCGGTGACTGCCTGGACGGAAACCGACGATGGTGTTCGGGAGATCATGGGCGTTCGGCACCGTGAACTCCCGGTGGAAGGGGTGCAGTTTCACCCGGAATCGATACTGACCGAGCATGGTCATACATTGCTTGGTAGTTTTCTCGCAACGACAGGAGTCCAGACATGAACTTGCCAGAAGCGATTGCCCGGGTTATTGACCGTCAGGCGCTGTCCGGGGAGGAGATGACCGCGGCGATGCAGCTCATCATGACGGGGGAGGCCACGCCGGCGCAGATCGGCGGTTTTCTGGTTGGGCTCAGAATGAAAGGCGAAACGGTGGAGGAAGTGGCGGCAGCCGCCGGCGTCATGCGCGCGCTCTCAACACGGGTTGAAGTTGATGTGTCGGGCCTGGTGGATACCTGCGGAACCGGTGGCAGTGGCAGCAACAAGTTCAACGTGTCCACGGCAAGCGCGTTTTTGGCTGCTGCTGCCGGCGCGCGAGTCGCCAAGCACGGTAATCGGGGCGCCTCCAGCAAGAGCGGCAGTGCAGACCTGCTGGAAGCCGCCGGGGCCAATATCATGTTGTCGCCCGAACAGGTGGCCCGGTGTATCGACGACATTGGCGTCGGCTTTCTGTTCGCGCTCAATCATCATAGCGCCATGAAGCACGCCATTGGCCCGCGCCGGGAGATGATCGTGCGAACGATCTTCAATGTGCTGGGTCCGTTGACGAACCCGGCGGGGGCGCGGCGTCAGTTGCTCGGCGTTTACGATCGGGCGTGGGTGCGTCCCCTGGCTGAAGTGCTTCGCTCGCTTGGCAGCGAGCACGTGATGGTGGTGCATTCAGAGGATGGCCTGGATGAAATCAGCATCAGTGCGCCAACGTATGTCGCTGAACTGAAAGACGGTGACATTGTTGAGTATACGATTGCGCCGAGTGATTTTGGCAAATCCATCGCGCCGCTGGCGCCCCTGGTAGTTGCCGGCAGCGATGAAAGTCTCGCCCTCGTTAAGGGTGCCCTGTCGGGTGAGCATGAAAGTGCGAGTGATTTTGTGGTGTTGAACGCCGGCGCAACGATTTATGTCTCTGGTCAGGCGAGTACGCTTGAGATGGGGATTCGCATGGCTGAAGACGCCGTTGGCAGTGGACTGGCTACGATCAAGATGGGTGAGTTTGTAGATTTTACCCGTCAGCTTGGCACTGCCCCGGACTGATGGCCGCAGACGTTCTTGAGAAGATTGTTGCCGAAAAGCGCAGCGAACTTGCGCGGCGGCAGTCTTCAATGCCCGTGCAGGATCTGCGGCGGCAACTCGCCGGTGTCGAGGCGCCGCGCGGATTTGCCAGGTCGCTGTTGCAACGGATGGTGGCGAAACAACCGGCTGTCATCGCTGAGATCAAGAAGGCGTCTCCTTCCCGTGGAGTGATCCGCGAGAACTTCGATCCCCGGTCCATCGCGATCGGTTATGAGGTTCACGGTGCGACCTGCCTGTCGGTACTGACTGATGAGCCATTCTTTCAGGGTCATGACCGTTATCTGGCTGAGGCCAGATCGGGGACAGGTCTGCCGGTGTTGCGAAAAGATTTTACGATTGATGCCTATCAGGTGTTCGAGGCCCGGGCGTTGGGTGCTGACTGCATCCTGCTGATCGTCTCTATCCTTGATGACCGTCTCCTGCGGGAACTTCATGATCTGGCTGTGAACCTTGGGATGGATGTTCTGGTTGAGGTCCATGATCGGCAGGAACTGGAGCGGGCGCTTGCCATCGATCCCGGGCTGATCGGGATCAACAATCGAAATCTGCGGACTTTTGAAACGTCCCTTGAGACAACCATCGAACTGATGGCATCAGTTCCCGATTCCAGTCAGATCGTCACTGAAAGCGGTATCCATACACGCCAGGACGTCAGCCGAATGCTGTCAGCAGGAATCTACGGGTTTCTGGTGGGTGAAGCTTTTATGCGCGCTGATGACCCGGGCAGGGCGCTGGCGGAACTGTTCGGTTAGCGGGTACCGAATACCACCATTGTCTTGCCTTTGACTGATACCAGGCCCTGATCTTCAAGCGTCTTGAGGACTCGTCCCACCATCTCGCGGGAACAGCCAACAATCCGACCGATTTCCTGCCGGGTAATCTTGATTTGCATACCGTCAGGATGGGTCATGGCATCAGGTTCATTGCAAAGTTCGAGCAGGGTTCTGGCGACGCGACCGGTGACGTCCAGAAAGGCCAGGTCGCCCACTTTCTGAGTTGTCTTGTTGAGCCGCTCGACGAGCTGACTGGTTAGCTCAAATAACATTCCGGCGTCGCGTTTGCTTAATTCCGAGAACTTGGCGTAGCCCAGTTCCGCGACTTCGCACTCGGTCTTTGCCTTCACCCAGGCCGTTCGGGTGCCTTCGCCGAACATCGCCATCTCACCAAAGAAATCACCGGCATTGAGATAGGCGACGATAATCTCGCGGCCGGAGTCATCCTCGATGATGACGGTGACCGAGCCCTTGATAATGTAAAAGATCGAATCGCTCTCTTCACCTGCATAGATGATGGTGCTGCCCTTTGGATAACGTCTCTTGTGGGCTGCAGAGAGGAACTCATCCATGTTCTCAAAATCTGGGGTTCTTAGACTGACACTGACCATGTGAAATGAGTCGCTGGGCTGTCAGTAAAGGTTACGTCCAGAATCAGGGTAAAACAACCGCTGTCCAGCGATTGCCAACCGTATGTCGCCGAACGGCAACCGATTGTCGCTGGCCGACTGCCTTACGAGTCGCTACCATGCGGTTTTTTGTCGGCAGGGTAGGTGTGATGAAAGGTACTGTCAGATGGCTGAACGACGTCACGTTCGTTGCCGAATCGGGTAGCGGTCATTCGGTCGTGATTGACGGGCCGCCCTCCGAAGGTGGTCGTAATGTCGGGATACGACCAATGGAGCTTGTGCTGCTGGGGCTGGGTGGCTGCACCAGTTTTGATGTAATGAGTATTCTTCGAAAATCCAGGCAGCAGGTAACGGACTGCGTAACTGAACTGAAGGCGGACCGTTCGGATGAGGTACCGAGTGTTTTCACCCGGATTCATGTTCACTTTATTGTCTACGGTGACGATCTGAAAGAGGCGCAGGTGAAGCGGGCGGTATCGTTGTCAGCAGAGAAGTATTGCTCGGCCTCGATCATGCTTGAAAAAGCTGGTGTCGAGATGACCCACGACTACGAAATCAGACCCAGTAAGTAGATCGCGTCATCAGCTTCGATATTGCGCGCATCACTTTCCGGACAGGTTGCGGAAAATGCGCGCCGCCCAGGTCAAGGGCAGTTTGCTTGTGAGATTCTTCGTCGGACTTCATCTGTTCAAGAATCAGGCGTGACTTCTCGTCGCCGGGCGGTAGCCGCTTCAGGTGATCGGCCAGGTGTTTGCTTACCTGATCTTCGGTCGCGGCGACGAAGCCCAGGTTAATCTTGTCTCCCAGCAGGCCGGTAACGGCGCCCATGGAGAATGATGCGGCGTACCAGAACGGGTTCAGGTGACTGACATGCGAGTCCAGTTCCTCCAGCCGCTTTTCGCACCATGCCAGATGGTCGGTTTCCTCGCTGGCTGCCTGTTTCAACGCGTTACTGGTTCGCTCGTCCCGGGCAGTCAGGGCCTGCCCGTTGTAGAGAGCCTGCGCGCAGACTTCTCCGCAATGGTTGACTCGCATCAGTCTTGCTGATTCCAGCCGGTCTTCGGGAGATAGCTGCTCGGATTCAACCTCTGCTGCCGGAGATGGGCGATCGGTTGGACCAACGTTGCCGGTGACGATTCGAGCAGCCTGGTCGAACCGGGTGATCAGATTGTCGAGCGGGGATGTCTGTCTGTTAAACACAGGTCAGCACAGGTGGGCGAGCTGCTTCCCGCCAAGCAGATGCATATGAATGTGATAGACGGTCTGACCGCCTTCGGCGTTGCAATTCATGATGATGCGATAGCCGGATTCATCGATGCCTTGTTCGACCGCGAGCTTTTGAGCGGTGAGCGCAAGGTGTCCGATCAGCATCTTGTCTTCTTCGTTGAGTTCGTTCAGCACGCTGATGTGACGCCGCGGCACAATCAGCAAATGAACAGGTGCCTGCGGACTGATGTCTCGAAACGAGACAACGAGATCGTCCTCGTAGACGATGTCAGCAGGAATGCCGCCATTGACGATTTTGCAGAACAGGCAGTCTTCGTTCATGACGCCGGCTCTTCGGTTTCCGGCTGCTCCTGTTTTTCCTGTTTCAGGACATAGCCGGTGAGGCCGTTCTCGTTCAGGATGTAGGCGGCGAGTTCAGAGCGGCGTCCGCCGTCACTGGCGCAGACATAGATGGCTTCTGGTTTTAGTTTGGGTAGATTTTTGCGCAGTGAGAGCAGTGGGACATTGATCGCGCCCTGAATACTGTCGTTTTCGACTTCGCTCTGGTTTCTGACGTCGAGTATGTAGGTTTTCGGTTCGCCCTGTTCAATCATCTCCTGGACTTCTTCCATGGAGACGATCTCGATCAGCGGTCTCATCAGCAGGCTCTCGAAATCTTCCGCAGACAACCGCATGAGCTTGCCCTTGCGAGTCATTGTCACCGTCGCGTTGCGCGGTATATCGCTAACGAGAGCGTCCTGGCCAAAGTTGTCACCGGCGCCGAGTTCAGCCAGTACAGCCATCTTGTCTCCCGAGCGTCGTTCCACCTTGGTCTTGCCCGATTGAATGACGTAGAAGAAATCACCGGGTTCGCCCTGGCGGATCACTGCCTCGCCGGCTTCAAATTCAACTTCCTCGAACTTGCTGAACAGTGTCTGGATGTTGGCGGGCGGTATGAATTCAAACAACGGTGACGAAAGCAGTGCTTCCATCCAGTCCACGCTTTCCATCTCATCCGGCTCGGATGTGGAGGCTGCAGCGGTTTCACCAAAAAGGCCTGAATCAGCCCGGTCGATAATCAGCAGGCGGGTTTCCACGGTTGTCACCGCGGTCAGCTTGTGCGGGTTGTTGTTGTCGATGGGAAAACGGGATGCTTCGTCGCTGGCCTGCCGGTTTTTGGCCTCAAACTTGTCGTCTACAAGGTCCAGGGCGCCCGACAGCAGCCAGTAGACGTTGCTGTCGTCGTCGTTTCGTTTAAACAGCATCTTGCCTTCGCCGAATTTGACGATCTTGGCTTTGCCGAGCACCTCGCGCATGGTCTCATCATCCAGGTCGCGGAAGGGGACGAGCGTCTTGATCCTGTCTAAATCGGAAGTTTCCATGGTCCTATTCGCCAAGGGGGCAGGACATTATAGATGATGCGGGCGGGTTGTTTGAAATCCGTTATCTGTGCTGTCGTTTCGTGTCGCTGTTTCCGACCCCCTCGGGTACATGGGTGTCGCTGTCGTGTTGCCCGGCAGCCTCGGGAGCAGAAACGAGGACGATGGTGACATTGTCTTTGCCGCCATGTTCGAGCGCGCGGTTGACAAGTTCGTCTACCTGCTCCTGATTGGTTCTGCCATTGGCGAGTATCTCCTCAATCTGATCGTGAGGCACGCAGTCCGTGAGTCCGTCGCTACAGAGCAGGATCCGTTGTCCAGCCTGCCACTTTTCACTGATGCTGTCAGCGCGAACGGTGTCGAGTTCCTGTACCCCCAGTGCCCGGGTGACGGCGTTTTTTCTCGGGTCGGACTCTGCTTCCTCGCGAGTCAGCTCGCCCTGGTCGATTAGCGACTGTACCAGCGAGTGATCGACCGTGATCTGACTGAGTTCACCCTGACGATATGAATAGGCCCGGGAATCGCCAACCCAGAATATATTGTAGAGACTTCCCTGGGACAGCAGCAGTACGATGGTAGTGCCCATATTGGTCCCCATCCCTTCGCTGTCCGCATATTCCTTAATACGACGGTGAGCGAGTTCGATCGCCTGATTCACACCGTGTCCGTCTCTGACATGGCGCGCCACTGTAAAGGTGGTGATAGCGCTCGCAACTTCTCCGAAGCCGAGTCCGCCCATACCGTCAGCGACAATCCAGAGGTGATTTTCTTCGTCACAGACGAAGCTGTCCTCATTATTGTCCCTCACGTTACCAACGTGCGTACCGGCGCCGAATCGCTGCAATGATTGCTCCTTATTGGGCGAGA
This sequence comes from Pseudomonadales bacterium, assembly GCA_028281885.1. GTDB lineage: Bacteria > Pseudomonadota > Gammaproteobacteria > Pseudomonadales > Azotimanducaceae > JANQJA01. Next base: position 110,188 of record JANQJA010000002.1, read on the forward strand.
CGTGTTCTGGAGAGGGTGAGCATCGTCGCGATTATTTACCATCTGTTAACAGATTGCCATTGCCGAAGACGTGGTCTTGTTAGAGGCTCGCCAGGTTGCTCAGTTATCGAACATTGAGCGGAAATATCGGAAATCAGCCGGCCGGGACCCGGTCTGGAAAATCAGGGCAACTCGCTATATTCTTGGCTCGCTGTCCGCTGCGGCGGCAGATATCCATTTCATGAGGCCTTTGGCGTAGATGGCGCGAGAGAATGTAGAAGTAGCAGTGATGTTCGCAGACGTAACGGGCAGCACCAAGCTTTATGAAACTCTCGGTGACGAGGATGCGAACCGCATCATCGGCAAGGTCCTTGATGTGATGTCGAAGGTGACGGAGATGTATCAGGGCTTCGTCATCAAGACCATCGGCGACGAAATCATGTGTCGGTTCAGCTCGGCCAACGATTGCGTCAGGGCGGCCAAGGACATCCAGGAAGAAATCTCAGCCGGTATCCAGGGCGAAACGATTTCCATATCGATCAAGGTTGGATTGCACTTTGGTCCCGCGATCCTGATGGAGGATGGGGATGTCTTCGGCGATGCGGTGAATGTCGCGGCACGGATGGCGAGTATCGCCAAGGGTGACCAGATCATCACCACGGAGGACACGATCCGTTTGCTCGACGCTGACCTGCAGGATATGAGCCGGCAGTTCGACAAGACCAACGTGAAGGGCAAGGAAGAAGAGATTGTCGTCTACCAGGTTGTCTGGGAAACGAGCGACGATGTCACGCGAATCGAAATTGTCACCAGTGAAGACGAAGAAGAGATCAGGTACCTGACCCTGGATTTTCGTGGCGAGCAGAACCGCATCTCATCCAACGACAAGAGGACATTCGTCATTGGGCGCGGGGTGCAAAGTGATTTGCTGTGCCAGACCCGGCTGGCGTCGCGAACGCACGCGATTATCGAATTCCGGCGCGGCAAGTTCCTGCTGACTGACCAGAGTTCCAATGGCACCTTCATCAAGACGGACGATGGTGAAAATATCTTCCTCAGGCGCCAGGAGCTGATGCTCTGGGGGTCGGGGTATATCGGGCTCGGCGAAGAAGTCTCCAAAGAAGACCCGGCAGACCTGATCCATTACGTCTGCGAATAGCAGATTTGCGCTCTTTCGCGCGTCCTCGGTAAAATTCCCGTTTATTCCAGCCGCTTATCCGTTTCCCGGGCTGAAATGAGGATAAGTTAATGTCCGATCGTAAACCGAACGACACGGAATTTGACGATAAAACCGCCATTCGTCAGCAACCCAATGACGATGAAACGGTCGCTCGTGGGAAAACGGAAGAAGTACCAGCCGAGCGCGCTGCCCCGGAACGCGACGAAGCAGAACCCGCCGATGAAACCATTATCCGGGAGCCCAAAGAATCCTCTGCGCCCGCGGCGTCTGATGACGCGACCATCATCAAGGAGCCCGCACAACAGCCCCCGGGCGACGCCGAGCCCGATCCGGGTGGCAATGCCACCATACTGAGGGGATCCGGCAGCGAGACCGGCAATCCTGCCAGTGGCAACGCGACTATATTACGGGGCGCCGGTGGCGCTGCCACCAGCGACAATGCCACGATTCTTCGGGATGGCCGCTCCAATGAGCACGCAACGATTCTGCGGGGTGGCAGTGCCGACAGCGAAGATTCCACGGTCCTGAAAGATGGCGGCGTTGCTGGCGATGGCGACTCGACCGTTATGCGCGGCGGCGACGAGGATGATCGTACTCTCATCAACGATGATGGTGGTGACGACTCCACCGTGATCGGTGCGAGCGGTCGCGGCGTTGATACGACCTACGTCGCGTCGGCAGGCAAGGCGGAAAAATCCAAGGGTAATTCCGAGGCGGGTCGCCTGCTCAAGAACCGCTTTGTGCTGGAAGAAAAAGTCGGCAGCGGTGGCATGGGGGACGTCTACAAGGCTCTTGACCTGCGGCAGCAGGAAGCCCAGGAAAGAAACCCCTACATTGCCATCAAGATCCTGAATGACGATTTCGCCCGCCACAAGGATGCTTTTATATCGCTCCAGCGTGAGGCCACACGCACACGGGGTATTCCTCACCCCAATATCATGGCGGTCTATGACTTTGACCGTGAAGGCGAGACTGTCTTCATGTCGATGGAGTTGCTGGACGGCAAGCCGCTGGATGACTACCTGCGGGATCATCCGGAAGGCGTGTCGGTCGAGGACGCCTGGAACATCATCGACGGTATCTGTCAGGGTCTGTCCCGGGCGCACGGCGCCGGGATCGTTCACTCGGACTTCAAACCCGGCAACATCTACTACACCGAAGACAAGCTGGCCAAGGTGTTTGATTTCGGTATTGCCCGGGCGGTTACCAGTCCGGGTGATATCAAGGCTGATGGCGAGAAGACGGTATTTGATGCGGGTTCCCTTGGCGCGCTGACCCCAACCTACGCGAGCTATGAAATGCTGGTCGGCGAGGAGCCGACCAAATCTGACGACGTCTATGCGGTGGCCCTTGTCGCGTACGAGCTTTTTACCGGGCGCCATCCCTATAACCGGACGCCGGCGGACAAGGCACTGGAACGGGGGCTTGAACCGGAGCCGGTACCGTTTCTCAAGCGCCGCCACTGGCGTGCCCTCAAAAAGGGACTCGCGCTCAAGGGCGAGGACCGATACCAGTCCATCGATGAGTTTTATACGGATATCTTCAGCGAGGACCCGCCTTATTTCCGCTATGCCGCGGTTGCTGCGGTGCTGGTGGCATCCATTGGCTTCGGGGTCTACACCATGATGTTTGGGGGTGAGGAAATCCCGCCGGAGTACACGGCGCTGCAAGGAAGGCTGCAGGCAGATAAGAATGATTTGAGTAACAGATTGGGCAACCTGGGGCAGCCGATTACCTCGTCCCGTGGCAACTGGAATTTTCAGTCACAAGAATGGCGCGAAGGGATTCGTACGAATCTGAACCGGGCACGTGCAGTGGATCTGGAACTACGGGAGCAGTTTGCTGACTATTACGGTGAAGAGACAGACCCGGAGATCCAGCGTTGGCGGGAACGGGCACTGCAGGTCTATCTTGAAGCAATCCGGGATGTTCGCGCCGGTGCGGACGTCAAAGCGGAGGATGCCGTCGATATCCCCGCCGACATTGATGAACTGGAAGAGATGCGGCTTGAGCGGTCGAGGGCCGAGATGGTGGTGGCAGAGCTGGACCGGGCGCAGGCGCTGCTGAGCGAGGTACGGCAGTTCCTCAATTTTGACGCGACTGCCATCGCCAATGCGGAATCCCAGCTGGGTGTCGACCTGGCCCTTGCCACTGATGATCTGCAGGATATCGGCGACGATATAGAGACTGAGGAAGCGCGGCTGGTGGCCGTTGAAGAGGCGCGTCTGGCGGAAGAAGCTCGTCTGCTGGCGGAGAGCCAGCGTAACGAGACCTACCTGGCCCTGCTGGATGAGTTTCGAGACATTCTGCGCTGTAAGGGCGACATTCCGACGCCGCCGCCCGGGGAATCCGGGGAAGACAAGCTTGCCTTGCTGGGCGTGGTGCTGAACGGACCGGGCCAGATCGAGACCTCATCTCACGGCGTATTGAACCACACGGGTTTGCGAGGCACGTTCCCGGTGCAGTTTGAGGTGGACAAGCCAGGTATTGTGCAGGCGCTGCAGGGATGTATCACCAACCGGATTGCCGTGCGTGCACCGGAACGAGCCCGGACCGTCAAATCCCGGGTCATGGGTTATCTGCCGGAATCCGCCGAAATCGCGAATATTCTCATTGAGGATCTGGACCCCTGCGCGCAGCGGAACCTGGAAGGGCGCGGCAACCGGAATGGCAGCTGGTGTGCCGATAAACTGTCGGTCGGCGATGAAGGGCCGGAACTGGTTGTCGTTCCGCCGCCGCCGGGGAATACCGAGCGGCTGGCGATCAGCCGCATCGAAATCAAACGCAGCGACTACAACCGATACTGTCAGGATGTGGGCTGCGCCCAGCTGGAGGGGCCTGGCTCGTTACCGGTCACTAACATCTCGTTAGATCAGGCGCGAGCCTACACCGTCTGGTTATCGGATCAGACGGGCCGGCAGTACCGACTACCCACCGCCGAAGAATGGCTCTACGCCGCCAGGACCAATCTGGAGGAGCCGATCGATGACAACATCAACTGTACCGTCGATGCGCGCGGCGTTCGGCTGGGCGATACCTTGTTATCTACCCTGTCGGGCAGGCCCAATCGCTGGGGACTTTACAACTACGTGGGCAACGCGCGGGAGTGGGCAGTTTCGGGCGATGCCGTAATGGCCATGGGCGGCGCGCACACCGACCCCAAGAGCGAATGTACGCTGGACAAGCAGGTTGCCCACACGGGCCAGGCGGATCCGGTGACCGGATTCAGGATCGTTCGCGTCGTCGAAAGCTGATCACACCCTTTGCCCGGAGGCCCCGTTCCGGGGCGCTCTGATGGTCTTTGCTGACCGAGACTTCCATGGACTATCCGAACGTTTTGGGATAACGTCTGAAACTCCCGAAATGTTTAAGAATTAATCACTGGTTCCTCCTCGAAGCCTTTGAAATATTGAGATTTTTCAGTCTTTGGCGGACTCGTAGGGCGCCTTGGCAAAGGGGATGGTACCGCGGGTATTCCGGAGACTACTCATGACGTATCGATCGCCTGGCCGGCTCCTTGTTCTCGCGTGTGTCTGGATGACGCTGGGGGCTGCCGAATTTCCCGGCGCCGCCTTCGATCCATTTCGCATGGAGGAGTTCGACGAGGCGCTGCAGCGACAAAACGTGTTCGAAGATACGGTGCCGGATCAGATCGATGTTCCCAGGGTGACCGTGCGTGAATACGGAACGCAGGACCTGGACGATCGCTATCCGATTGAAGGCATCGTCATCGAGGGCGTGGTGCCCTATCCCGGGCGAGATATCACGTTGGAAAACATCCAGGCCCTGATTGACCGCCGGTTCCAGGAAGAAAGGGCGATTGAGCTGAATGATTACGGATTCACTGACCGGGACATGGATGACATCGGTCGATTCCTGCGCGAACTGGTGGACCGGGGTGGGGCAGACCGGGAGGACCTCGACAATCTCCTGATACTGCTGCAGCGACTGGAGTTTCGTCGTGGCTGGTTGACCGTTGAGCAGCTGGATGCCATCGCGCTGTCGGTCACTGAGTACTACCGGGAACGGGGTTTCATCCTGGCCACCGCCTTCGTCCCTGAGCAGGAAGTGACCGACGGTATTGTTCGCCTTGGCGTGCTGGAGGGCAGGCTGGGCGAGGTTACCGTGTCCAATAACCAGATTTTCGAGCCTGAAGTGATCAGTGCGGCATTCGCCGAAGAACTGGGTCAGCCCGTCACCGAACAGCGGATAGAAAGTGCCCTTCGTCGGATCAATGATTTACCGGGTGTGCGGGTTAGGGGATCATTTTCACCAGGAGAAAATGTCGGCGAGACGGCCCTGAATCTGGGTGTTCTGGAGGAACAGCCCTGGCAGTCAACGGTGCTGCTGGACAACCATGGCGCTGATACAACCGGTGAAACCCGACTTTTCGCGACCACCGAGTGGCTGAATCTGTTTGATCGCGGCCATCGGGCGCTGGTTGGGCTGCTTCGATCGGAAGGGCCGGACAGCTCGCTATACGGTCTGGCGGAGTACGAGGTTCCGGTGACCAGGGATGGGCGCGGCAGGGTGCGAGGTTCGATCAGCACAAACCAGTTCGCGGTGTCGAGTCTCGGTGTTTCGGAACTGGACATTGTCGGTGAGACCGACAACTTTGGTGTGACCGGCACCTACCAGTTTATCCGGGGCCGAACGCTGAACATTGGTGCCCAGGCTGGTTTTACCTACAAGGACGTGTTGTTTGATGTTGCCGGAGCACCCTTGCTGTCACGGGATGAGCAGATCCAGGTTGGCACCGTGGCGGTTAACTACAACCAGCTCTGGGATAACCAGCAGTTGTTGTTGTCCGGGCGACTTGGCATCGATGTCGGCGACATACTCGATGGTGCCGCAAGGGATCAGTCGACCAACTTTACCAAGGTGCTGTTGTCGGCGAACTTGCTGAAGCGATTCAGCATCAACAACTGGCTCACAAAGGATGAGAGCTTTTTTAACTTTGTGGTGAGGTTGAATGCGCAGTATAGCGAACAGTTTCTTTCCAGCGTCGAGCAGTTCTCGCTGGGTGGTCCAAACGCCGTCAGGGCTTTTGGGGTCAGTGACGTTTCTGTGGATAGCGGCGCCTATGCTGGCTTTGAGTTGTTTTTTGATTCTCCGGTCAATTTTTCTGAACTGCTGCGCCTTCCTTTCGATGAACCCCGGCCGTTCGTTTTTGCGGACTATGCTTATGGCGTCGCACGTACCGCGCTGGGCAATATTAATCGTGATGCTGAAATCAAGGGCTGGGGCCTGGGGGTCCGGCTTAACTGGCCCGGCTGGGGCTCGGCGAACATCATGTATGCCGAACCTCATTCTGCCAAATTTGACGACGACTTCTCGGACGCCATTGGAGAAAGCCGGGTGTTCATCGATATTCAATACAATCTCCGATAGGGCTATTGGCTTGTGAATCGACGATCGGGGGAAAAATCACGCGTTCAGCGCAACGATTCGTTGTCTGATGCGGTGAATCCCCCACGTCTCAAACCGCTCGCGGGTTACATGTTCGGGCAGGGACTGCTTGCCAGCAGTGTCATGGCGAGCCAGTTGCTGTTCGCGCCGCTGGCGAGAGCGGGCCCCGAAGGAGGCGTCGTCGTTTCCGGTGATGGGTCCGTCAATCGCGTCACCGCCACCGATACGCACATCGATCAGCAGTCCCAGAATCTGCTGATGACGTTCGACAGTTTCGACGTTGACGCGGACGAAACGGTTCTTATTACCCAGCCGAATGTTTCTGCCTGGTTTGTGGGCTCGGTCGAGAGCGGAAACCCAACCTCTATTTTTGGTTCGATTACGGCGAATGGCCAGATCGCACTGGTTAACCCCCATGGCGTCATCTTTGGCGAAACGGCGTCCATTAGTGCCGCAGGCATCTTCGCCTCGGGCCTGGCGCTCGAAACCGACGATATCTTTTCCGACGGTGGTGCCGCGTTCCGGGCGCGATCCGGGCCCGGAGGCTATGTCATCAACCAGGGGGTGATTGCGGCTTCCATGGGCGGCTCAGTCAACCTGTTAGGTGAGACTGTGACTAACTCGGGGCTGATTGTCGCTTCGCTGGGCCAGATCAATCTCGCTTCCGGTAGTCGGGCAGTGGTCAACTTTGGCCCCGAGCAGCTAATTGGCATCGAGGTGACTGATGAGGTGCTGGAAAACACCGAGGGTCTCGATTCTGCCATCCGCAATACAGGTACACTGGATGCGCCGGGCGGTACTGTCATGTTGACCAGTTCTGTCAGCAAGAGCCTGTTTGATCATGCGATTAATAATGAAGGCATCGTGCGGGCGAAATCTGCGGAATACCGCGATGGTGTGATTCGCCTGTTTGGTTCCGGCTCCGGCGTCATCAATACGGGGCAGATCGATGTATCGTCTGACACGGACGCGCCCGGCGGGCGTATCCATGTTGTGTCGGATGCCGACGTGGTGATTGCCGATTCCGGTAGAGTTTCTGCCGATTCTACTAAGGGGCGTGGCGGTTCAGTCTCGATCGCCGGCGATAACCTTGCCCTGAGGGATGAGGCGACGGTGACTGCGTCCGGTGGTGCGGGCGGTGGTGCCGTTGAGCTCGTTGCCGGAGGCATCGCCGCGCTGGCCGTCGATGTGCGGATATCTGCGGACGCAATATATCAGGGTGACGGCGGATCGGTCGTTGTCCAGGCGGCGCAGGTCGAAACAGCCGGGAACATCTCCGCCCGGGGTGGTGCGTCTTCAGGTGATGGTGGTGCCGTGGAACTGGTCGCCGCAGACGAGGTCTCCCTGACCGGACAGGTAGATACCAGCGCGCCCCGGGGCAAGATCGGCACGCTGACGATTCTCGCACCCCGAGTCGCTGTGGCCGATGACACTGGTGTGATGGTCGAGGCGTTGGAGCAATCGGTAGCGCACATCACCATTTCGGCGACCGATCGTGTTGTCATCGAAGACCTGTCGGGAAACCTGCTGGACCTGGGCGCCAGCAATCTTGGCGTGTATGTGAATGGTCTCGCCGTTGGGGCGGATGATTCCCAGGCTGTTGGCTTCATCATGGCGGGCGCCAACGATGTTGTCCGCACGGACGGTCAGGTCACAGTCTCTGTGACCGACTCGGGCGTGAACGCGAACGCCCTGATCGATGTTGCCGGAACGATTGAGTCGAAACCGTTTCCGAAACCGCTTCCCAATGATCCGCTGAGCCCTGCCAATACTGTTGCGCTCACGGCGAATAATGGCCGAATTCGTGTTCGTGCGTCGGCAAAGCTGCGGGCTGGTGGCGATGAAGAAGGTCTGGTGCTGCTGACGGCAAACGGGTTCGACGATAATGAGGCGGGTACGATCTGGTTCGCTGGTGAGGCCAATGTTTCGTCTCTTGAAGGCATCGGCGGCACAGTGAAGTTGTTAGCGGATCGGGTGGCGGTGACTGACTCGGCGACAATCGATGCGTCTGGCGCGCTCGGCGGTGGTGAAGTACTGGTTGGTGGCAATTTCCAGGGTCAGGGTCCGGAGCAGAATGCGCTTCGTACCTACGTTGGCGAAGATGTTTCGATCAACGCCGACGCGGTTGAATCGGGTGATGGTGGTCGCATTGTTGTCTGGGCCGATGAGTCTACTCGGTTCTTTGGTGATCTCTCCGCTCGAGGCGGCGATGTCGGTGGCGATGGAGGATTTGCGGAGGTATCTGGTAAAGACTATCTCGACTATCGGGGACAAACGGATTTAAGGGCACCGAAGGGTGCGAGAGGTCAGCTGCTGCTTGACCCCACGAATGTCAACATCGCGACGACGGCGACCGGCGTTACCGATCTCACCACGGTCGATCTGTATTCCGAGAATCCGGGAACTTCGACGATTGATCCTTCAGTGATTGTCAGTGCACTTGATGGCGCTGACGTCACGATACAGGCCAACGATGACATCACGGTGTCGAACGACATTGTGGCGACAGCAAACACCGACGCGGGGGATCTGACGCTGCAGGCGGGCGACGATATTACCCTCAACGCCAATATCTCGTTGAAAACCAATGATGCAGACAATACAGGCGCCGGCGATACCGGAACCGGTACCGAAGACATCAGCACGCTTACGCTGGAAGTGGATCTGTCAGGTCCGACGACGCACAGTGAGTCGGCAACGATCAACTGGACCAGCGGCGATCTTTCCGCGAATGCCATTGTCATACAGGATGGCGGCGGCGTTGATTCCATTGGCGATCTGACAATCAACGGAACAGTCACGGCGGTTGATCATGCGGCGGGTAATGGCTCGGTAACGATCAGCTGGTCAGGTGCCGCCCTCATTGACGGCAACGTGAGCGGCGCTGACGTGACGGCGACTGATCTCAGCATTACATCCAGTTCCGTTGGCACAAGTACCGATACGCTCGATATTGATGTCACCAACATTGGCGTCACGGCGACGGGTTCGGTCTATCTGACCGAGACCAGTGGTCTGACGGTGGGTGCGGGCAATATCACATCGACGGCGGGTGATATCGAGATCACCGTGTCAGCAGGAACCTTCACGAACAATGGGAATGCGACATCGGTTCAGGCGACGACCGGGGCGGTGACGATCAACGCCGATTCGATGGATCTATCGAACACGGGTGATATCAATGCCAATACGACGCTGAAGCTGGCACCGGTGACGGCCTCGACACCGATCAATCTTGGTACCGGTGCGACCAACGCCGATTTCCAGCTGGACAGTACTGAACTGGGTAACCTTGCTGGCGGTGCAACGCTTGAAATTGGCCATGACAGCGGTACGGGCGTGGTTGATATCAACGCGCACACGTTCGCGCGCCAGATTACGATTCGTGGCGGCGCCATGACCGTGGATGGCCTGGCGGCAGGTTCAAACGCCATCACACTGGACAGTACCTCGACGATTGATGAAGGCACTGCGGACACGTCGACCAAGGTAACGACGACGGGGGCCCTGACGCTGAATGCAGGCGGC